>NZ_CP019607.1:0-600634 GCF_001998865.1 Tessaracoccus flavescens | reverse complement strand
TGGCGGTGCAGGCGACGGAGTCGCGACCCAGGCATGGACCCTGCATGCCCTCGATGTAGGCGGTGCCGAGCTCGGCGACGAGGGCGGGGTCCTGGCCGAAGGTCTGTGCCTGCCTCGCCCACCGGGGTTCGGTCGCCAGATCCAGCGTCGGGTGGAGCGCGGCCCGGATGCCGACGGCGAGGTACTCGCGGCGCGCGGTGTCGGCGAAGCGTCGCACGAGGCCCGGGTCGCGCAGGGCCGCGAGCCCCAGCATCTCGGGCCACTGGGAGAAGCTGCCCGCGGAGAAGCTGGCGCCCGCGTTCTCGGCGAAGGAATGCCGCGGATCGCTCGAGATCGTGACGGGGATGCCGTGCGGTGTCGTCTCCGCCAGCGCCTGGACGGCGTTGTACCATCGCGCCGCCGCGCGTGGCTCCCCGAGGTGGTGCACGTTGAAGTGGTTGAGCAGCTTCGAGGTGACGACCTCGGCCGTCCCGGACTTGGAGATGGCGCCCGGCCCGGCGAGCACCGATCCGTCCGCTCCGGCCTCGATGACGGTGTGGAACATCAGGCCGATCTTCTCGGGCAGGCTGAGCCTGCCGATCAGGTCGGAGACCCGTTCGTCGACGTCGAGGCGGGGATCCTCGTAGGGGTCGAGCCGGGAGTTGCCGTTGAGGTCGCGGTAGGCGAGGCCGTCGGGTGTGATGCGCTGGGTGAGCACGGCGGATCCAATCGTGGAAGGTGGCGGGCTCCGGGGCGTCCGGGCCCGACGGTGGCAGGGTGCCCGGGCCGGTGGCGAGGTTCCACCGGCCCGGGATCCGATCAGCCGACGGGGGCGAACTCCTCTGGCTCGATGACGTGGCGCAGGTGCGCCTCGACCTCGCCCTTGACGAAGTAGCGCCGCAGGTTCCCGCCCGTGAGGACGTTGCCGAGGGCACCGAGGATCATCGCCTGATCGAGCGACAGGTGCCTTCGGGCGACCTGTCCGGAGCCGGTGGCGACGGCGTCGTAGAAGCCTCCCGGTCCGTAGGCGTCGAAGTCCCGTTCGATCTTCGCGAGGTTGGTGAACGACCCTGCGGGATCGTGCATCATCGCGAGGAAGGCCGCGTGCGGCGTCACGACGCCGTCACCGAAGACCGGATCGGGGTTCGTGCGGGCGCTGTAGTCCGTGCGCTCGACGTCGGAGAAGTAGCCCTCGGGGTTCAGGCCGAGCGCGTCGACGCCCCACTCGCTGTACCCTCCCGCCGGATGGCTGGCCGGGGAGAAGCCCCAGTAGCCGTACTCCCGGAGGCCGTGCTCCCGCTGCACCGCGACGTGGCGGGGATGATTCCTGCCCCACGAGTTCGGCGCCCAGTCCTCCTCGGGGACGAACACGTTCGGCATCAGCTCCTCGAACATCGAGCCGCCCCAGCCCGGCACCGTCAGGCGGCCGAGGTAGTCGTAGGCGCCCTCGTAGACGTCGACCCCGAGATAGGTGTGCCATTCGCCGACAGGGATGGACTCCTGCCAGTCCCAGTCCGGCGGGAAGGTGCGCCACGCCTGGTAGTACGACTCCGGCGGGATCTGGCGCTTCGCGATACCGAGGTAGGTGGTGATCCTCGTCTCGGAGACGATCGTGTCGTAGTGGTGGTCGCGGGTGTACCAGACCTCGCGGCCCTCGCCGATCAGGTCGCGCGCGATCGTCGGGGGAGGGCTGGTCAGCCTCGTCGGCTCCTCAAGGTAGTAGCCGCCGTAGTTGAGATAGGGCTTGGAGAAGGTCGGGTCGGCGAAGACGTCGAAGCGCATCCTGGCGAACAGTTCGCCCGCCAGCTTCGAGGTGCCACGGTCACCGTTGCGGACGACGAGCAGCGCGGCGCCGAGCCAGGCGGCGTCGATGCTGCTGACGAACGGCACGACCGGGTTGCCGTCGTCGGGCCACTCGTGCACGACGGATCCGTCGCGCGGGTCGTACCAGTTGAAGAACATGCCCGCACCGTCGTGGTGTTCCATCGTGCGGAGAGTCCGCAGCGTCTGCCGGATCCGGTTGTTCGCCTCCCCGGGCGTGATGATCCTGAGGTCGCGCGCGACGAGCGTGCTCCACAGGTAGCCGCCCAGGTTGGTGGGGGAGGTGTAGTGGGCGTTGGTCCTGAGATCGCCCGTGATGTTGTCGGAGATGAGCCCGGTGCGGGGATCGGTCATCGCGACCATCGAGCGCCACGTGTCCTTCGCCCACCGCATGAGCGTTGCGCGGTCGGTCCCCTCCGGTACCGGAACGGGGTGGCGTGGGTCGGCCGAGGCGAACCCCGGAAGGCTCGCAAGCGCCGCGGCGGTGACGCCGCCTGCGAGCGCGGTTCTTCTGCTGATCTGGAATGGGCTGGACATGCTGCCTCCTTCTGGCAGGGTTACTTGATTCCTGTGGTGGCGATTCCCTGGATGAAGCGCCGCTGGAAAATCAGGAAGACCACGAGCACCGGAAGCACGACGACGGTCGCGCCTGCCATCAGGAGCCCGTACTCGGTCTGGTTCTGCCCCGTCGAGTAGAGGGCGAGGGCGACAGGAAGGGTGTAGGTGTCGTTGGTCTGCGCGACCACAAGCGGCCACAGGAAGTTGTTCCAGCTGCCGAGGAAGGTCAGGATGCCGAGCGTCGCCATCGCCGGGCCGAGCAGGGGCAGGATGATCCGGGCGAAGATCTTCAGTTCTCCCGCGCCGTCGATCCTCGCCGCCTCGACGAGGTCCTTCGGCAGCCCCATGATGAACTGCCGCATCAGGAACACGCCGAAGGGGCCGACGAGGAACGGCAGGATCAGGCCGGGGAGGGTGTTGACCAGCCCCATGTTGGCCACCAGCACGAACAGGGGAACGAAGGTGACGACGCCTGGAATCATCAGGGTCGCCATGATCAGGCCGAAGACGAGCTTCTTCCCCCGGAAGTTCAGCATGGCGAGCGCGTAGCCGACCATCGAACAGAACAGCAGGTTGCCAACGGTCACCGCGACGGCCACGAGGGTCGAGTTGAGGAAGTAGGTGTCGAAGGAGAGCCTGCTGAACAGGGAGGTGAAGTTCTCGAGCGTCGGATTCTCAGGAAGCCACGTCGGCGGCACCTTCCGCAGTTCCGAACTGGTCTTGAACGCGCCGAGCACCATCCACACGAAGGGCGTCACCACGACGATCAGCGCGACGCTCAGGATGAGGTACAGCCACCAGCGGCGGCGCAGTCCGTTGTCCTGGAACATGGCTCAGTCCCCCTTCTCCGACAGGAACTTGAACTGGATCGCGGTGATGATCGCGATCACGATGAAGATCAGGTAGCTGAGCGCGGCCGCGAACCCGTAGTTGCCGAAGCTGAACTGCTGGTAGGTGTACATCGAGGCCGAGATGGTCGAGTTGAGCGGGCCGCCCTTCGTCATCACGAACGGCTCCTCGAAGAACTGCAGGTAGCCGATGGTGGTGGTCACCATGACGAACAGCACGGTCGGGCGGATGATCGGAAGCACCACGTTGAGGAAGCGCTGCCAGGCGTTCGCCCCGTCGATCGCGGACGCCTCGAGCAGCTGGGTGGGAACCGCCTGCAGGCCGGCGAGGAAGATGATCATGCCTGTGCCGAAGTTGCGCCACACCGCCATCGCGATCAGCGAGGGCATCGACCAGGTGGTCGAGCCGAGCCAGTTCGGCCCGTCGATCCCGACCCAGCCGAGGACCGTGTTGACCAGGCCGCTGTCGGGGTGGAGCAGGAAGCGCCACACGACAGCCACCGCGACGATCGAGGTGATCACCGGCGTGTAGAAGCCGAGCCGGAAGAAGGCGCGGAAGCGCGAGATCCCGCTGTTGAGCGCGATCGCGGCGGCCAGCGCGACGATGATGGTGAGCGGGACGCCGACCACCACGAAGTAGCCGGTGTTGAAGGCAGCCTGACGGAAGATCGGATCGGCGAAGGCCTTTGCGTACTGCTCGAACCAGACGAAGTCCACCGCGAACGGGGTGCGCAGGTCCTTGTTCCTGATGTCGGTGAAGGAGAAGAACACCGACTGGATCACGGGCCATGCCGTGAACACGACGAACAGCAGGAGGAAGGGCAGGGTGAGCAGCCACCCCGCCCGTTCCTCCAGCCGGGCGCCGCCGGTACGGGAGGTTCGGGTGGGGACGGCTGCCTCCTGCGGCGTCGTGGCCGCAGTAGGCGTGGACATGGTTACTGTCCGGTGCCGATCGAGTCGGCCTGCGCCTGGACGGCCTTCATGGCCTCAGCCCCGGAGAGTCCCTGCTTGGCGACCTTCTCGATCTCGTTGTCGAAGGACTCGATGACCTGCTCGAAGCTGGGGAACGTCGGGGGCACCTTCGCCGTCTTGAGGGCGACGCCGAACTTGGCGAGCTTCTCGTCCTTCGCGAGGGTGTCGTCGTCCCAGGCGGCCTGCAGTGAGGGAAGGTCGCTGGTCAGGCCGTACCACGTGATCTGGGTCTCGGGCTGGCTCAGCCATTCGACGAGCGTCCAGGCCGCGTCGCGGCTCTCGGTGTCCTTGAACACGGCAAGGTTCGAGCCGCCGAGGAAGGAGGCCGACTCGGCGCCGTTGGCGGTGGGGATCGGGGCGACGTCGTACTTGTCTGCGAAGGCGTCGTCGCCGTCCTCGGCCGCCAGATCCTCGACGAGGCTCATCATCCACGGGCCGGAGATGAACATCGGGACGGCCCCGCTGACGAAGTCGGCCTCGGTCTGGCCCTCCGGCGGGTTCGGGTCGGCGATGCCGTCCTTGAAGTAGGACCCGTAGTAGTCGACCGCCGCCACCATCTCGGGGGTGTCGAACGTGTAGGCGTCGTCGCTCGCGATCTCCGCGCCCCTCGACCAGGCGAAGGGCAGCACGGTCTGCCAGGATCCGGTGCGGCCGGGCTGCAGGCTGATGCCCCACTTGGAACCCTCCTGCTGCTTCATCTTCGCGGCCATGTCCTTGAAGCCGGCCTGGTCGGTCGGCACCTCGGTGACTCCCGCCTTGTCCGCGACGTCTGTGCGGTAGTAGGCCATGCGGGTCTCGACGTACCACGGGACGGCGTAGGAGGTGCCGTCGACCATGGTGGTGTCGACCGCGCCCGGGAAGAACCCGTCGAGCTTGATCGAGCTGGGGGTCGGGTCGAGGGCGTCCATGCCGACGAACTCGCCCATCCAGGTGGTGCCGACCATCGCCACGTCGGGCGTCGTGCCCGCGGTGATCGAGTTGACGAACTTGTCGTGAGCCGAGTCCCAGGGGACGGGGGTCACGTTGACCTTGATGTCCGGGTGCGCAGCGGTGAACTCCTTGACGAGTTCGGGCAGCTTCTCGCCCTCGGCACCCATCGCCCACACCTCGAGGGTGCCCTTGGCAGCCGCGGTGTTGACTGCCTCCCCGGCGGGGCTGCCACCGTTATCGCCCGGGGTGCCCTCGTCGCGACCGCACCCGGTGAGAACAAGTGCGGTTCCGGCCGCCAGCGCGACCAACTTGTGACTCAGACGCATGGTCTCTCCTCCTGAAAGTCTGGTCAGAGCCCCGTCGCGATTTCCGGATGCCTTCGCACCTGAGGGACGCCATTGAGCCTCGACCGGTCGTGTATGCGCTTACGTAAGCGCTTACATGGGACCGTACAGTGCGCAGGGATCAAGCGCAAGGGTTCTGCCGGATCCGCCTCTCAGGCGCAGCCGCACGACTGTCGCAGCACGACCGTCGTGGGGAGGCGTCGCTCGAGCGTCGAGGCCCCGTCGCCGCCGAGCAGCTGTTCGATCCGCTGGACGACAAGCGCGCCGAGTTCGCGCACGGGCTGGCGGACGGTGGTGAGGCCGGGCGTCACGTAGCGGGCCGCCATCATGTCGTCCCAGCCCGTGACGGAGACGTCTTCAGGGACGGAGAGGCCGCCCCGCATGAGCGTGCGCTGCAGTGCCAGGGCCAGTTCGTCGTTCGCGCAGACCAGGGCGTCGGCGGCCAGCTCGCAGGCAAGGACGGCGTCGGCGATGCGCTCGCCCTCCGACTCGAGGGTCTCGCAGCGGATGGGGGGCGCGGGCTCGAGCCCCCGGTCGGCGTGGGCGGCGACGAATCCCCGGTGCCGTTCATCGACGTCCGGGGCCCTTTCGGGGTCGCCGACGAAGCGCAGCGCCGTGCGGGAGTGTTCGTCGAGCAGATGTCCGGTGAGTTCGCGGGCGCTCGCCACGTTCTCCGTGGAGAAGGACTCCTCTGTCGCACCGCCTGCGATGACCACGAGCGGGACCTTCCTGCGCAGCGTCTCGAGGGTTGACTCGGAGATCTCGACCCCGCCCATGACGGCGAGGGCGTCGACCCGGCCGGCCAGCCGTCGGACCGCCTTGTCCGCGTGAGCCTTGCCGCGGGTGAGGACCACCATGACGCTGGCGCCGCGCTCGGCCGCAGCCGCCTCGAACCCGCTGAGCAGTTCCGCGTAGTAGGGGCCCCCGAGTTCCGGAAGGGCGAGACCGAACGCCTCGTTGCTTCGAGCGGCAAGTGAGCGCGCCGCGCCTGTCGGGACGTAGCTCAACTCTTCGACGGCCAGCATGACCTTCTCCCTTGTCGCGGGGGAGACGACATCGGGCTTGGTGAGCACCCGTGAGACGGTCGCGATGGAGACGCCCGCGGCCGCGGCGACCTCATAGATCGTGTGTCTGCGGGCCATGTCTGCGGCATTCCTCTCTGTGCCCCCCGTGGTGACGGGAAGGTTCCCCGAGCCTATTGCGCTCTCGTCCAGATCATTGCACTCCTCAAAGGTAAGCGCTTACAGTTTGGCGATGAGCACCACGACTGCACTGCTGCATCCGGCGAGCCTGCTTGAGGACAAGGTGGCCGGCGTGTGGCTGCGGCTGCGACTGCCCGACGGATGGGAACCCAACGTGCTGAGCGGCACACCGGCGGGAAAGGTCGGTCAACTGGCCTGGCGACTGCTGCGCACCGGACTCGAGGGCCGCGAGGGTTGGTCGACGGAGGTGATCGTCACGAACGAGGCAAGCGACGATGCGGTCTTCGACCTCGTGTTCGTGGAGGACCCGGCACTCACGCCCGACGAGGTGCTCGCCGCCAACCGGCTGTATCCGAGCCAGTACCTCGACCTGACCCCCGTCGACCTGGGGGAGCGCGGCACCGCGGTCGCCGTGCGCCAGAACCTGCCGGGGAAGACGAACCCGTGGGCGCTGGTCGGCTCCTGGACCGGCGCGAGCGGCTGGGCAACCGACGTGACCCAGCTCACCGGACGTGGACTGGCCGAGGGTGCAGCTTGGCCGGGGCTTCGCCGCGACCTGCCGAGCCGCCGACTCCAGGGAGAGCATGCGGCCGCCATCCTGCAGAGCGCAACGGTCCGGCTCGGCCCGGGCGAGAGTTGGCGCGGCGGCTGCTTCGTGCTCCTCGTCGAGGATCATCCCGAGGCGACCAGCCAGGCCGACGCCGCACTCGCCGACGGCCTCACCCCCTCCGGGGAGCCGCGCCAGATCGTCACCCAGGATCCGGCGAGCCTCGTCGGTCGGGGAGCCCCGCCCGTCGTGGCGCGGGACCTCACGTCCGATGAGCTCGAGCGGCTCGTTCCAGGGGCACGTCATCACGTCGAGCGCACCGACGGTGAGGACGTGGCGTGGTTCACCGGGGGCGGCGCGCACCTCGTCACGGCGGCCAAGCAGCGCGCCGTGCTGCGACCCCACGGCCAGATCCTGAGGCCCTTCGGTCGGCTCACCCCGGACGCTGCCGACGTGACGTGCACCGTCTGGATGGACGGCGGTTTCTGCTCCCACCTGACGCACGGCCACGCCGCACTCGGGAGGATCCTCGCCGCGCCCGAGACCCCGCTCGGCATCGGACGGATCCACGGTCTGCGGATCGCCGTCGACGTCGGCGCGGGCTGGCAACTGCTCGGCACGCCGTCCGGATGGCTGTCAGACCTGGACTCGGCCACCTGGTTCTACGCCCTGGCAGAGCGGATGGTCCGGGTGCACACGCGTGGACCACGACCGGACGGATCGGTCGACGTCGAGGTGGCCACTCTCCAGGGGGACCCCGTGCCCGCCCTCGTGATTCTGGCCTTCGACTGGCACGGCGCGCCCGGACAGCTCGGTGTCGTCGAGGTGTCGGGCAGCGAGGTGAGCGTCACGGCGCCCCCGGCCGCGCTCGCCGCAGCGAGCGGCTCCTGGCTCGAGGTCGAGCCGCCGGATGGGGCGCGGGTCGCGGGTGACGAGGCCCTCTTCTCCGACGGGGAGACCCGCGGCGAGCCGGTCCTCACCGTGCGCGTCGCGGCTACCAATCACTGGCGGCTCAGGCTGCGCCCGAGGACGGCGGGGGCGGGGACGCCTGCCCGGCGCGGGCCGGGTTGGGAATCGGCGCGCGAGGCGCTGAGCGTCGGCGCCGAGGGTGGGTCGGCCGAGCTGGTCTCCAGGATCGACGCGATGCTCGCCTGGTTCGCCCACGACGCGCTCGTGCACTACCTCTCGCCGAGGGGCCTGGAGCAGCACACAGGAGGGGCCTGGGGAACCCGCGACGTCGCCCAGGGCCCGATCGGCCTGCTGCGGGCCTGGGGTGAGCACGACGCCTGGCGCGAGTTGCTGCTCACCGTCTTCCGCGCACAGCACGAGCGCGGAGACTGGCCCCAGGCCTTCGACTTCCTTCCCGGCTTCCGGCGCGACGTCGTGACCGACTCGCATGGCGACGTCGTCTACTGGCCGCTGCTCGCCCTCGGGCAGTACCTGGAGGCGACGGGCGACCGCACGGTGCTCGACGAGCTGGTCCCGTTCACCGGGGACGGGGTGCCCGGATCGACGGGCACCGTGACCGCCCATGTGGCCCGGGCGCTCGACGCGATCGAGGCGACCCTCGTCGCGGGGACGGCGCTTCCCGCGTACGGGCATGGGGACTGGAATGACTCGCTGCAGCCAGCCGATCCTCAATTGGCCGACGCGATGGTCTCCACCTGGACGGCGGTCCTGCAGAACGAGGCGCTGACCCGGCTCGCGTCGGGGCTCGGCGGCGGATCTTCCGAGGGGGAGCGGGCAGGCGCGCTCGCCGAGGCGACGGCGGCCGACCTGCGCAGGCACCTCCTGATCGACGGTGTCCTCGCCGGGTACGCCGTGGTCGACGATGCTGGCGACTTCTCGCCGTTGATCCATCCCCGCGACCGTTCCACGGGGCTGACCTACTCGGTGCTGCCCATGATCCACGCCATCTCCGGGGATCTGCTCACCCCCGACGAGGCGCGTGACCACCTGGCCCTGATCGCCGAGCACCTCACCGGGCCGGACGGGGTCCGCCTGTTCGACCGTCCCGTTGCCTACCGCGGGGGACCGATGCGGACCTTCCAACGGGCCGAGGCGGCGAGCTTCTTCGGTCGCGAGATCGGCCTGATGTACATGCACGCCCACCTGCGCTACGCCGAGGCCCTCGCGAGGCACGGCGATGGCGTGGAGCTGCTGCGTGCGCTCGCGCTCGCCGTTCCCGTCGGCGTCGATCAGCTGGTGCCGAGCGCCGCGCCGCGCCAGTCCAACACCTATGCGTCGAGCTCCGACGCGGCGTTCGCCGACCGCTACGAGGCGGCCGCGCACTACGACCGTGTCCGCTCAGGCGAGGTCGCGCTCGAAGGGGGCTGGCGCGTCTACTCGTCGGGGCCGGGTCTGTTCCTCGAGGTGCTGACCCAGCGGATGCTCGGCCTGCGCCACGCTGGCGTCGAGGTCGAGATCGACCCGGTGATCGACCCGGGCCTCGGGCGGCTCGAGGCGACGGTACCCGTGCTCGGAGACCGGCTCCGGCTCGAGATCGAGACAGGACCGCTCGGTCACGGCGTGACAGCGGTGGAGGCCGACGGCCGGCCGCTCGACACGCGGCCGCTCAGCAATCCCTACCGCGAGCCCGGGGTGGCGGTCAGCGCCGGGGACCTCAGGGACGTGACCACGCTGAGGATCGTCACGGCCTGAGTCAGGCCAGGGAGCCGATCACCGGGTTCCACGGTTCGATGACGCGCTCGGCGATCAGCCCCTCCCGCCAGAAGGGGTCGGCGTTGAGTTGGCCGACGATCCGGTCCCTGCTCTCCGCGTTGAAGATCAGCAGGGCGCTCGGCACCGCCGCCTCCGGGTAGGGGCCGCTCGCCACGAGGGTGTCCCCGACAAGGGAGGCGAGGTACTCACGGTGACGGGGGCGCACGAGATCGAGCGCGTCGGCGTCCTGGACGTAGCGGTAGTGCACGGCGAAGTAGCTCATGCGCTCAGGCTAGAGCCTCGCTCGGATCGGGTGGAGGCGGCCTGCGGGAGCCGCCGTCGTGGTACCTCACTGTCAAGTCCCCGCGAAATGGTAGGCCTTACCTCAGATATTTTTCCCCGCGAAAACAAGGGTTAGCTGGCCCGGGTTTTGAGGCCGGCGGGGTCGGGTGCCTTCCATGCGATGTGTTGTTCGAGACGGGCTGTCTTTCGGCCTGCGAGTCGGGTGAGCTCCTGTTGGATCTCGGTGATGCGTCGTTGCATTGCGACGGGTTTGAGGGTGGCCTTGTAGGCGGCTAGTTCTGTTTCCTGGGCGGGGTTGAGGACCCCGGCGGCCAGGAGCCTCTGGTAGGGGGAGCGTGGCTTGTCGTAGAGGCGTTTGCGGCGCCCTACGGTGTCGGTGGCCCAGCCTTCGGGTTTCTTCGTGGGGGTGAAGAAGTTGAGCCGGTCGTTGACCAGCGGCCATAGCTGGTTGAGTAACGCGAGTTCGGTGGCGGTGTCGTAGCGGTGGTAGAAGCCGTAGCGGCGCACGAGGTGGTTGTTCTTCGATTCGATGGTGGCTTGATCGTTTTTCTTGTAAGGCCGCGACCGGGTGAAGAACACCTCTCGTTGGCCGGCCCAGCCGATCAGGTCGTGGTTGATGAACTCCGAGCCGTTGTCACAATCGATCCCGGTGACCGCGAACGGGACCTGGGCGATGAAGTGGTCGAACGCGGTCCGGATGTGGAGGTGGGCGTTGTTGCGGATGGAGTAGGTGAAGCTCCAGCCGGTGTGCATGTCGGTGAAGTTCACGCTGCGGGCGAACTCGCCCTTCAGCGTGGGGCCGCAGTGGGCCACGGTGTCGACTTCGAAGAACCCGGGTTCGGCTTCGACCTCGTCACCGGCTTTACGCACGGTGATCGAGTTTCGTAGCAGGCTGCCGGGCTTGGTGGCGGTCTTTCCTCGGATCGGGTCCTTCGCCCGCGCCGGTGCGAGGTACCGGTCGATCGTGGCCGCCGACATCGATTCCAGCTCGGCCCTGACCTCGGCGCTGTAACGGTCCTGGCTAGGCACCAGTTCGCCTTCGGCTTCCATCGCATCGATCAGATCGCTCATGGATGCGGCGAGGTACTGCCCGCAGCTGCCCCCCGAGGCCGCCCATACCCGCTGCAGGATCAGCCTGGCGTCGTAGGAGTACTTACACGCCTTGGTCTTGCGCCGATCGATCACCGCGACCGTCGCGGTGGCCCGTCCCGGGGCCTGTTTCAACCGGGCCACCAACTGCTGGCGGGCATGGTCACGGTTCCAGCCGGTGATCTCGACCACGTGGTCGAGGATCTGGGACTTGCCCTTCTTCGGGGCCGCGGCATAGGCCTTGGCGTACTTCTTCGTGATCTCGACTCGGGCTGCCATCGACAGCTTCTCTCCAACCTCCACACCCCATCGTGGCCGGTCACTGTTTCCCGGGGAAAAGTATGTGAGGTACGGCCCCTTCGTTCGCGGGGACTATGTATGAGTGTCGTCGGCCATTTGGCTCGGGCGCTGAACAAGCGTAAAATGGACGATTGGAGTATCATCCGGCGCCCGCCGGAGCGAGAAAGAATGAGAGTACATGGCGAAGAAAGAAGGAGCCCTCGAGCTCGAGGGCACCGTGGTCGAGGCCCTGCCCAACGCGATGTTCCGCGTGGAGCTGGCCAACGGCCACAAGGTCCTCACCACGATCAGCGGCAAGATGCGTCAGCACTACATCCGCATCCTGCCTGCCGACCGCGTCGTCGTCGAGCTGTCGCCCTACGACCTGACCCGCGGCCGCATCGTCTACCGTCACAAGTAACAGACGAGGCACCCGCCGGCGCGCCCATCCCGAGAGGGGAGGGGCGCGCTTTTTGCTGCGCGACAACGGTATCTGTCGTGTTTCACGGCGAAATTCGTGCCTACTCTCACCCGGTCCCCAAGATCGGAGCAGCTGATCCGCGAGATGGTGTGGCTGAAGTTCGACACCCTGCATCTGCACCTCACCGGGTGGAACGGGTTCCGCCTCGACAGCCCCAAGTTCGCAGGGCTGGCGCCCGAGGAGTCCTATACGAAGGACGACATCGCGCGGATCGAGGCGGAGGCCGCCCGCTACGGCATCGAGATCCTGCCCGAGAACGACCGGTCAGGACGCGCGACGGTCCTGACCGCCTACTGGCCGGAGCTCGGCTGGGAGTGTGCGGCGATGGGAGGCGTCAACACCTTCACGGTCAACGTCACGAAGCAGGAGACCTTCGGCCGGACGAAGGAGCTGCTGGACGAATTCCTGACCTGGTTCTCGGGGCCGCGCTTCCACATCGGCACCGACGGGTACCCGACGGGTGGCACCCAGAAGAGCTGGGCACTCACCGCTCAGGGTGTCGAACCAGGCGGCACCGTCGAACGGGGCGGGTTCCAGTTCGCCAGACCGGACGAGGACGGCCCCCATGCGCTGCTGGCCGACGGGCAGACGATCCGGGTCGACGCCGCGGCGGAGGCGGTGGGCCTCCTGACGACAGGCGCCCTGGGACCGGCCTCGGGAACGGGGCGGGTGGCCTACACCCACGGCACGTCGGAGGAGTTCCGGATCAGCGATCCCACCACAACTTCGGAAACGGGACCCGGATCAACCGGACGACCTACGTCTACCTCCACGAGATCCCGGCCGATCCGACCCGCACGATCGCGACGCTCACCCTTCCCGGTTCCGACCAGGCGGCAGGTACCACCTCGCCGTGTTCTCGCTCGCCCTCCGCTAGCGAACGGGGTTTGGTGATCTGGCGTCGCCTCGCGTAGAGTTGACCCTCGGTCGCCTATGTGCGGGCGCGCTCGCGTGCGCTCGACACACGGTCGGCCACTCACCATCCGATTGGGGCGCCCCTCAGCGTGCTCCCAGTCGCCGATTGAAAGGTTGCTCGAATGAAGGTTCAGCCGAGCGTCAAGACGATCTGCGACAAGTGCAAGGTCATCCGCCGGCACGGTCGTGTGATGGTGATCTGCGAGAACCCGCGGCACAAGCAGCGTCAGGGCTGATCCCCGGCTGCGCCTGCCAAGGCGTTTGCAGATCATTGCGGAAAGGGTCTGGTCCCCGCCCCGCCGACACAACTGAAGCAACGTGACAGCAAGGCTCCCGTGAGGGAGTTCCACCCTTGGACGAAGGCCAAGGCCCCGTCGGCACCCGAAGAGCGGTGCCACAGGCGGCGGGGACGCGTCACGCCACACACCTTCGCGGTCCAAGACCGGGCTCAGAGAGCCAGGACCGACATACATGGAAAGGTACCGCCTGATGGCACGCCTCGTTGGTGTTGACCTCCCGCGCGACAAGCGCCTTGAGGTTGCACTCACCTACATTTTCGGCATGGGCAAGACCCGCGCCGCCGAGACCCTCGCCGCCACCGGAGTGAGCGGCGATCTTCGAGTCCACCAGCTCACCGACGACCAGCTCGTCGCGCTGCGCGACCACATCGTGGGCAACTACGAGATCGAGGGTGACCTCCGTCGCTCCGTTGCCGCCGACATCCGCCGCAAGGTCGAGATCGGCTGCTACCAGGGCCGTCGCCACCGCAGTGGTCTCCCGGTCCGTGGTCAGCGCACGCGTACCAACGCGCGCACCCGCAAGGGCAAGAAGAAGGCCGTCGCTGGCAAGAAGAAGGCACGCTGACCCTCGGGTGAGCGCCTCTTAAGGACTCAAGGAGAAAGACTTTATGGCTACTGCAAGCCGCAAGGCGGCCGCCAAGACCAAGGTGCGCCGCAAGGAGAAGAAGAATGTGCTCGTCGGCCAGGCGCACATCAAGAGCACCTTCAACAACACCATCATCTCGATCACCGATCCCTCCGGTGCGGTGATCTCGTGGGCCTCTGCCGGCACCGTCGGTTTCAAGGGCTCCCGCAAGTCGACCCCGTTCGCTGCCCAGATGGCCGCCGAGGCCGCTGGTCGCCGCGCCATGGAGCACGGCATGAAGCGCGTCGACGTGTTTGTCAAGGGTCCCGGCTCCGGCCGTGAGACCGCGATCCGTTCGCTGGGCGCTGTCGGCCTCGAGGTCGGCGCCATCTCGGACGTCACCCCCGTGCCCCACAACGGCACCCGCCCGCCCAAGCGCCGTCGCGTCTGATCGCCGGGATAGGAAAGGACTAGAACCATGGCTCGTTACACCGGCCCAATGACCAAGAAGTCCCGTCGTCTCGGGACCGACCTCGTCGGCAACGACAAGGCCTTCGAGCGCCGTCCGTACCCCCCGGGTGTGCACGGCCGCGGCCGCACGAAGGACTCCGAATACTCGCTGCAGCTCAAGGAGAAGCAGAAGGCTCGCTACGCGTACGGCGTGCTCGAGAAGCAGTTCCGTCGCTACTACGAAGAGGCCGACCGCTCACCGGGCAAGACCGGTGACCATCTGCTGCAGATCCTCGAGTCCCGTCTCGACAACGTGGTCTACCGCGCAGGATTCGCCGCCACGCGTCGCCAGGCCCGTCAGCTCGTCGTGCACGGCCACTTCCTCGTCAACGGTCAGCGCGTGAACATCCCCTCCTACCGGGTGCGTGCTCACGACATCATCGACGTCGCCGAGAAGTCGATGAACATGACGCCGTTCGTGATCGCCCGTGAGACCCACGGCGAGCGTGCGGTCCCCGCTTGGCTCGAGGCCCGTCCGAACCGGATGCGCATCCTCGTGCACCAGCTCCCCGTCCGCGAGCAGATCGCGATCGACGTCCAGGAGCAGATGATCGTCGAGCTCTACTCGAAGTAATCCACCGAGGTCGCGGGGCGGGCAGTGTCTGCCCCGCGACATCCGGCGGCCGCACCCACGCGGCCGTCACCTCACATTCGCGTCATCAAATAGCGGTTGGCGCGGGAAGGAAAGTTCATGCTCATCGCACAGCGCCCGACCCTCTCCGAGGAGGTCGTCTCCGACTTCCGTTCGCGGTTCATCATCGAGCCGCTGGAGCCGGGCTTCGGCTACACGCTTGGCAACTCGCTGCGTCGCACCCTGCTGTCGTCCATCCCGGGCGCTGCAGTGACCAGCATCAAGATCGAGGGCAACCAGCACGAGTTCTCCACCCTGGAGGGCGTCGTCGAGGACGTCACCGAGATCATCCTCAACCTGAAGGGCCTCGTTCTGTCGTCCGAGGAGGACGAGCCCGTGGTGATGTACCTGCGCAAGGCTGGCGCCGGCGCGGTCACCGCCGGTGACATCCAGCCCCCGGCCGGTGTGGAGATCCACAACCCGGAGCTGCACATCGCGACCCTCAACGACAACGGCAAGCTGGAGATGGAACTGGTGGTCGAGCGCGGCCGCGGTTACGTGTCGAGCGTTCAGAACAAGAACCCCGACGCCGAGATCGGCCGCATCCCGGTCGACTCGATCTACTCGCCCGTGCTGAAGGTCACCTACAAGGTCGAGGCCACCCGTGTCGCGCAGCGCACCGACTTCGACCGTCTGATCATCGACGTCGAGACCAAGCCGTCGATCGCCCCCCGCGACGCCGTCGCTTCGGCCGGTCGCACGCTGGTCGAGCTCTTCGGGCTCGCCCGCGAGCTCAACGTCGACGCTGAGGGCATCGAGATCGGCCCGTCCCCGGTGGACGAGCAGATCGCCGAGTCGCTGAACCTTCCCGTCGAGGACCTCGAGCTGTCGGTGCGTTCCTACAACTGCCTCAAGCGTGAGGGCATCCACACCGTGGGTGAGCTCGTCGCCCGCAGCGAAGAGGACCTGCTCGACATTCGCAACTTCGGCTCCAAGTCGATCGACGAGGTCAAGGAGACCCTCGCGGGCCTCGGCCTCGCCCTGCGCGACTCGCACCCGGGCTTCGACCCGCTGCAGGCGATCGAGCGTTACGACGAGGATTCCGACGACACGGACTTCGCCGAGACCGAGCAGTACTGACCGCCCACCGCACTCTTAACACCCACGGAGATCAACACTCATGCCCAAGCCAACCAAGGGCGCTCGTCTGGGCGGTAGCCCGACCCACGAGCGCATCATCCTGCGCAACCTGACCAGCCAGCTCATCGAGCACGGCCGGATCACCACCACCGAGACGAAGGCCCGCCGCGTGCAGCCCTTCGCCGAGAAGGTGCTCACCAAGGCCAAGCGCGGCGACCTGCACGCTCGCCGTCTCGTCCTCGCCACCCTCTTCGAGGTCAAGCAGGTCGAGGGTGAGCGCGTGAAGGCCAAGGACAAGCTCGTCAAGAAGCTGTTCGACGAGATCGCCCCGACGCTCGAGGGTCGTGAGGGTGGCTACACCCGCATCACCAAGATCGGCCCCCGCAAGGGCGACAACGCCCCCATGGCCGTGATCGAGATCATCACCGAGGCCGTGAGCCCCAAGGCCAAGCCGGCCAAGGCCGAGCCGAAGCCCGAGAAGGCCCAGGCTGAGAAGGTCGAGGAGCCAAAGGCCGACGAGACGAAGGCCGAGCAGGCCGATGAGGCCAAGGCGGACGAGACGGTCGAGGAGACCGAAGAGTCCAAGTGACCTGAGAAGGACGGACCCCCGGAAACGGGGGTCCGTTTTTCTGTGTCCGGTGCCGGGCAGGTGGAGAACCAGCCCGCGGGCACGGCACTAGAGTTGGGGACCACCCGTGAGAAGGAAGTGTGAGATGTTGCGTCGATTCGTGACGGGCGCCGTGGTCGCGGTTGCCCTGTCCGTGGCAGCCTGCGGGGCCCAGAGCCCCACCGAAACCAGCGCCCCCGCAGACAACGGCAAGCGGGACGTGAAGATCGGGGCCGTGACCATCGTCTCGCACCCGTCGCTCGACCTCGTCTACGAGGGCATCGTCGAAGGGCTCGCCGAGGCCGGCTATACGGAGGGCGACAACCTCACCATCGACCTGCAGAACCCGCAGGGCGATCAGGCGACGCTCGTCAACATCGCCAACACCTACGCAAGCTCCGACAACGACCTCTTCGTGGCCATCGCCACCCCGCCCGCGCAGGCGCTCGCCCAGGTCGAGCAGAAGCGCCCCATCGTCTTCGCCTCCGTCACCGACCCAGTCGCCGCCGGCCTCGTCGAGTCGATGGAGGCGCCAGGTGGCAACGTCACAGGCACGAGCGATCAGCTGCCGACCGACCAGCAGCTCGCCGTGATCAAGGACATCCTTCCCGACGTAATGACCGTCGGCATCGTCTACTCGTCGGCCGAGGTCAACGCCCAGGTCCAGGCCGAGCGCGCGATCGAGGCGGGCAGCGAGCTGGGCATCGAGGTGAAGACCGCCACCGTCACGAACTCGTCCGAGGTGCAGCAGGCGGCAGAGTCCCTCGACGTCGACGCCTACTTCGTGCTCGTGGACAACACCGTCGTGTCGGCCATCGAGTCCATGATCCAGGTCGCAGAGGCCAACGGTCGGCTGCTCGTCACCTCCGATGCCGACTCCGTCGAGCGAGGCGCCGCGGCGGCCCTGGCGACCGACTACAAGGCGCAGGGGATCCAGACCGCAGGCATCATCGTCGACATCCTCGAGGGCGGCGACCCGGCGACGACGCCCGTCCAGCTCCAGGAGGGCCTCGAGCTCGCGGTCAACCCGGAGGCCGCGGAGCGGATGGGTGTGGAGATCCCCGGCACGGTCGTCGAGCAGGCGGCGAAGACGTACTGACCCGTGGACGGCGCGCCTCGCGCCCGCCCCGAGAACCTAGGCTGTCACCGCCAACCCCGCTCAAGGAGAATCAGCATGAAGCTCAAGGCCGTCGCCATCGGCGCTCTCGCCGCCCTTGCCCTCACCGCCTGCGGTGGCAACGCCGCCACCGGAACCTCAAGCCCCGACGCCGGGGCAAGCGGTGATGCGCAGGGCGGGGACAAGTCCTACAAGATCGGCATCGCCCTGATCCAGACCCATCCCGCGCTCGACGCCGTCGCCGCCGGGTTCAAGGAGGCCCTCGAGGAGGCGGGCGTCGAGGTCGTCTACGACGAGCAGAACGCCCAGGGTGACCAGTCGACGCTGACCAACATCGCCAACGGCTTCGCCTCCTCGGACAACGACGGCTACCTCGCCATCGCCACGCCCACGGCCCAGGCGCTGGCCAACGTGATCCAGGACAAGCCGATCGTCTTCGGCGCGGTCACCGATCCCGTCGCCGCCGGGCTCGTCCCCTCGTGGGACGCCCCCGACGCCAACGTCACCGGGGTCTCCGACCTGAACCCGATGAAGGAGCAGCTCGAGCTGATCAAGGAGGCCCTGCCGGAGGCCAAGACCGTCGGCATCGTCTACTCCTCGGGCGAGGTCAACTCCGAGGTGCAGTTCAGCGAGGCCGAGAAGGCCGCAAGCGAGCTCGGCCTCGAGGTCAAGGGCGCAACTGTCACCAACTCGTCCGAGGTCTCCCAGGCGGCCGAGTCGCTCGACGTCGACGCCTACCTGATCCCCACCGACAACACGGTCGTCTCGGCCGCGGAGTCGCTGATCCAGATCGCTGAGCAGAAGAAGACCCCGGTGTTCGCCTCGGACGAGTCGACCATGGAGCGTGGCGCGGCAGCCGGCCTCTCGGTGAACTACACCCAGCAGGGCAAGGACGCCGCCGCCATCATGCTGAAGCTGCTCGAGGGCGCGCAGGCCTCCGAGTTCCCGGTCGAGACCCAGAAGGAGTTCGACCTCTTCGTCAACCCGGCCGCTGCCGAGAAGCAGGGCTTCACGCTCGCGGAGGGCATCGTCTCCCGCGCGACCAAGCAGTTCTAGAAAGACCACACATGACGATCGCACTCGAACTGGGACTCCTCTACGCCGTGATGGCGTTGGGCGTCTACCTCACGTACCGGGTCCTCGACTTCCCGGACCTGACGGTGGACGGCTCGTTCACGACCGGGGCGGCCACCTGCGCCATCATGATCGTGTCGGGCATCCCGGTGTGGGTTGCGATGATCGCGGGCACGGTCGCCGGCATGATCGCCGGCGCCGTGACCGGCCTGCTCCACGTGTGGGGCAAGATCAACCCCCTCCTGGCAGGCATCATCACGCAGATCGCGTTGTACTCGATCAACCTGCGGATCATGGGCAACAAGGCCAACGTGCCGCTGCTGCGCCAGGAGACTCTCTTCAGCGGCCTGCGGGCGGACGGGCTGCTCGGCACCTGGGTCTCGGTGGCCTTCTTCGCGCTCGCCGTCGCGGTGGTGTGCGCGCTGGTCTACTGGTTCCTCGGCACCCAGTACGGCGTCGCGCTGCGTGCCACTGGCGACAACGAGCTGATGGCCCGTTCGCAGGGCATCAACACAGGCTTGACGAAGATCGTCGGCCTGATGATCTCCAACGGTCTCGTCGCCTTCTGCGGAACGCTGGTCGCCCAGTACAGCGGCTTCGCCGACATCTCCATGGGCATCGGCCTGATCGTGGCGGGTCTCGCCTCCGTGATCGTCGGCCAGGCCATCTTCGGCATGACGGCGGTGTGGCAGGCCGTCGTCGCTGCCGCGCTCGGCTCGATCATCTACCGCGGCGTCATCCAGGCGGCGATCTCGGTGGGCTTCAACCCCAACGACATGAAGCTGATCTCGGCGGTCCTCGTCGTGCTCGCCCTCGTGCTGCCGCAGTGGGGCCCGCTGAAGCGGATCCGGATCCGCCGCAGGCAGGCCAACGCGATCGCAGAAGGAGCCAAGTAGATGCTCAGCCTCGACCAGGTGACCAAGCGCTTCTTCCCAGGCACCGTCAACGAGCGGGTGGCCCTCGACCAGCTGAGCCTCACGCTCAACGAGGGCGACTTCGTCACGGTGATCGGTTCCAACGGGGCGGGCAAGTCCACCATGCTCAACGTCATCTCGGGGCGCTACCCGACCGACGGCGGCTGCGTCGTCATCGACGGCAAGGACGTGACGAAGTCCCCGGAACACAAGCGCGCCGCCTGGGTCGCCCGTGTCTTCCAGGACCCGATGGCGGGCACGTCCCCGCACCTGACCATCGAGGAGAACCTCGCCATCGCCTTCCGCCGCGGGCAGGGCCGCGGGCTCGGCATGGCGGTCACGCGCGCCGGTCGCGAAGTGTACCGGGAGGCGCTCGCCACGCTCGAACTCGGACTCGAGAATCGGCTCCAGATGCGCGTCGGCATGCTCTCGGGTGGGCAGCGCCAGGCGCTCAGCCTGCTGATGGCCACCTACGCGCAGCCCTCCATCCTGCTGCTCGACGAGCACACGGCGGCCCTCGACCCTTCGCGCGCCGAGCTGATCACCCGGCTGACGGGGGAGGCCGTCGCCCGGCACAACCTGACCGCACTCATGGTCACGCACAACATGCACCAGGCGATCGAGCTGGGCAACCGGCTGATCATGATGCACGAGGGGCGCATCGTGCTCGAGGTCGACGAGGCGGCCAAGCGTTCCATCACTGCCGAGGCCCTGCTGGAGGAGTTCTCCAAGATCAAGGGCGCCAGCCTCTCCGACCGCACACTTCTCGACTGAGTCACCGCGACGCGCGGCGCTATGCTTCCCCTTGGAGGAGGCGAAGGTGACAGATAACCCGCCCGAGCGACCGAACATCCGGCACGTGGCCTCGGTCGCGGGCGTGTCCCACATGACCGTTTCGCGCGTCCTCAAAAATCACCCGAACATCCGTCCAGACACGCGCCAGCGCGTGCTGCAGGTGATCGAGGAACTCAACTACCGGCCCAACAGCGCCGCCCGGGCCCTCGCTACGCAACGCAATCGCCGCATCGGGGTGCTCGTCGAGGCGTCGACGGCATGGGGTCCGAGCAGCACTCTGCGCGGGATCGAGCTGGCCGCCGGAGCCGAAGACTATTCCGTCACCTCCGTGAGCCTTCGCTCGGACGACCAGTCCATGACCGCCTGCTCGGCATCAACTGGAGGGCCACCCACGAACAGGCGCGCGAGGCGCTGCAGAAGTAGGGTCTCGGGCACCTGAACCCGAGGGCGCCGCTCAAGTCGCTCTCCCTCGCGGCGCAGCAGTTGGTCGCGATCAGCCGCTCCATGGTCACCAACGCGAAGGTGCTGATCCTCGACGAGCCCACCTCCAGCCTCGACTCGGCCGAGGTGGAACAGTTGTTCACCGTGATGCGCAGGCTGCGCGACGAGGGCGTCGCGATCCTGTTCGCGGCTCGTCTACGGCGCCGACCGGCCCGAGACAGGGTCGGTCGAACTCGAGGGCACCGCCGTCGACGTCAAGACGCCCGCCGCGGGGCTGAGGCACCGCATCGCCTTCTCCTCCGAGAACAGGCGCGACGAGGGCATCATCCGCGACCTGAGCGTGCGCGAGAACATCATTCTCGGTGTCCAGGCCAAGCGTGGCTGGGCGCGCCCGCTGCCACGTAAGGAGACCGACGAGATCGTCGCGAAGTACATCTCCGAGCTCTACGTGCGCCCCACCGACCCCGAGCTGCCGATCAGCAAGCTCTCGGGTGGCAACCAGCAGAAGGTGCTGCTCGGTCGCTGGCTCGCGACAAGGCCGCAGATCCTGATCCTCGACGAGTCCACCCGCGGCATCGACATCGGGGCGAAGGCCGAGATCCAGGAGCGGGTGCTCGAACTCGCCTCGGAGGGTGTGAGCGTTGTGTTCATCTCGTCCGAACTGGAGGAGGTCGTGCGCCTCAGCGACCGGATCGTGGGTGTCAACCGACGCGGTCTGCTGCTCGCCGTCTACGCGATCAGCGCCCTGATGGCGGGGATCGCTGGCATCTTCGCGACCGCAAGCGTGATGACCGTCGACGTCTCCCGCACCGGTGACCAACTCGAGATGGACGCGATCCTCGCGGTTGTGATCGGCGGCACCTCCCTCGCCGGAGGCAAGTTCAACATCACGGGGGCCACCATCGGCGCGCTGCTGATCGCCACCCTCGACAAGACCGTCGTGTTCCTCGGCGTCTCGTCCTCCGCGACCCCGGCCTTCAACGCCATCGTGATCGTGGTGCTGTGTCTGCTCCAGTCGGACCGGATCCGCAGCGCATTCAAGCGGAGGTCGGCCCCGGCAGCACCCACCGCCCAGCAGAAGGAAGAGGTGGCCGCAGCATGAGCGTCGCAACCAACGCACGTATCGAGCGGGGCTCGCTCCTCGAGCGGGCGAAGCTCCGCCTCGACCTGCTCCCGATGCTCGCGGCGTTCGTGATCTTTGTCGGGATGATCATCTACGGCGAGGTGGCCTACGGCCGCATCGTCCAGATGAACACGGCCTCCAACCTGCTGATCAACAACGCCCACCTGATCATCCTCGCCGTCGGCCTCACCTTCGTGATCATCACAGGCGGCATCGACCTCTCGGTCGGCGCCGTCATCGCCTTCACCTCGGTGGCAGGCGTGATGCTGATCAACGCCGGGTGGAACGGGTGGCTTGTGATCGTGTTGATGATCGCCGTCGGAGGCCTGTTCGGGCTCTTCTCGGGGATCCTGATCCAGTACTTCAACGTACAGCCGTTCATCGCCACCCTCTCGATGATGTTCCTCGCGAGGGCCCTCGCCTCGATGCTCTCGACGGTTCCCGAGCGGCTACCCGACGAGAGCTCGATCCGGGTGCTCGCGACGCGGTGGAAACTGATCGACGGGCCGAAGGTCAACGACCTCGTGATCACCCCAGGCGTCCTCATCGCCGTCGTCGTCGTCATCGTCGCGGTGTTCATGCTCGCCCGCACCAGGATGGGGCGCACCGTCTACGCCATCGGCGGCTCGGAGCAGTCCGCCGCGCTGATGGGCCTGCCGGTGCACGCGACGAAGATGTGGGTCTACGTGATCAGCGGCCTTCTCGCCGGTGTGGCCGCAGTGGGTCTACACCACGCGGCTCGGCATCGCGCAGAACATCACGGGCGTCGGCTGGGAGCTGGATGCGATCGCGGCGACCGTGATCGGCGGCACGCTGCTGACCGGCGGCGTCGGCTATGTGCTCGGTTCCGTGGTCGGCGCCCTTGTGCTCGGCCTGATGAATGTGCTGATCACCCGTGACGGCAGCGTGCCCCCCGAGGCCACCACGATCATCACCGGCGGCATCCTGCTGATCTTCGTCCTGCTGCAGCGGGCGGTGCTCGCCAAGCAGCGGGAGTGACCGGGCGAACACAGACGTGTCGGGGGTGGGGAGGGCGGCTCCGCCCCCGGCGCCACGTTCCGGGCTCTGGTTGAATGGGCCCATGCGGATCGCCCAGTTGGCCAACTTCGTCGGCCCCACCTCGGGCGGCATGAAGGTCGTCATCGAGACCCTCGGCAAGGGATATGTCGACGCCGGGCACACGCGCATCTTCGTCTCGCCGGGCGCCCGCGACGAGATCGTCGAGACCGAGGCGGGCATCCTCGTCTCGGTGAGGGCCCCGAAGGTCACCGACCAGTACCGGATGATCTTCCAGCCGTGGCGCGTGCTCGATGTGCTCGACCGGTTCCGCCCCACCAGCATCGAGGTCTCCGACAAGTGGACCCTCTCGCCTGCGGCGAGGTGGGCACAGAAGCGCAGCGTCGGCTCGGTCCTGTTCAGCCATGAGCGGCTCTCCGACATGCTCGCCATGTGGGCCAGGCGCTCGTTCGGCGTGGAAGCGGTGGTCGGTGGCCTGAACCGTCGGCTCGCCAATGCCTTCGACACCGTCGTGGTGACCAGCCGGTTCGCGGCAGACGAGTTCGACAACACGGGAGCGGAGCTCGAACTGGTCCCGCTCGGCGTCGACCTCGAGACCTTCAATCCCCGGGTGGGGGAGCCGGTGGACGACGGCGTGCTCAAGTTCTGCTACGTCGGACGCCTCTCGCACGAGAAGAGCCCCCAGTTGGCCGTCGAGACGGTCGTCGAACTGCACCGGCGCGGGCACAGGGTGCGCCTCGACCTCTATGGCACCGGCCCCGACCGGGCGGAGCTGCAGAGGGCGGCGGGAGACGCGCCGGTCTTCTTCCAGGGCTTCGTCGCCGGCCGCGACGAGGTGGCACGGCGGATCGCCGCCGCCGACATCTCCCTCTCGGTGTGCCCGGCCGAGACCTTCGGCCTGGCCGTTCTCGAGGCCCTGGCCTGTGGCACCCCGGTGGTCACTTCCAACCGCGGTGGCGCCCACGAACTCGTCGACGTCACAAGCGGCGCATCCGGTGATCCGAACCCGGCGGCGCTTGCCGACGCCGTCGAGTCGCTGCTGCCGCGGCTCGGCCCCGACCTGCGCGCCGCCGCTCGCGCGAGGGCCGAGCGCTATCCGTGGCGCCGGACCATCGAGCAGATGCTCGGGGTGCACGCGGGGCTCGCCGACGAGGTGCCGTACCGCTCGCTTGGAGGATTCGTCCGACACAACCGAAGGAACGCCAGATGAAACTGCGCTGGGGGCTGCCCGTCCTGCTCGGCGCCGCGCTCATCCCCGTCTGGGTGATGGCGCCGCCGCCTGACCACGTCGACGCACCGGACACGGTGGAGGGGCTGATCGAGCGCTGCAGACGAACCGGCCTGAGCGGGCGTGAGCTGGCGGACGAGGCGGTGTTGACGGTCGCCGAGACGTACCCGACCCATTCGCTGTGGCACCTGGCGGAGTCGCCTGCGCGTTCCCTGCGCTCACACCGGGGCTGGTCGCACCAGTACAACACCGTGCTGTCCGAGGTGCTGCGCGGCCTCGGGTTCCAGACCCGGCTCGTTCATGCGGCCCGGGTCCGCGGCTTCGGCCACCCCTGGTGGCTGAGCGGCCACAGCTGGGTGAAGGTGACCATCGACGGACGCGAGCGCGACGCCTGCGCCTCGAGCCCGGTCAGCAGGGTGGGGAGGCTGCCCTTCGTTCCGGTCACCGCGGAACTTCCGCTGCGAACCGTCACGCGCTGGGCGGTCGGGGCCGCGCTGATCCCGTTCGTGGTGCTCGAGGTGTGGCGGGCCTGGCTCTCCGGGCGCGATGTCGCCCCCTGGGTGTACGGAGCAAAGGCGGCAGAGGACGCCTGAACCCTTCAGGCCGGTCGCGGGAGACCGGTCACACCGGTAGGGTCCATCGGGTGCAGTCCAGCCAGAAGGTCACCTATGTGCCCAGCCTCGACGGGTTGCGCACCATCGCCGTCGGGCTCGTCATCGCGTTCCATCTGGCCGTCCTCGGACTGAGGTCCGGGTTCGCCGGGGTGGACGTGTTCTTCGTGCTCTCCGGCTACCTGATCACCGCTGGACTGCTCGCCGACACCGCCAAGCACGGCCGGCCGAAGTTCGCCCGCTTCTGGCAGCGCAGGTTCCAACGGCTGCTCCCCGCGGGGACCCTCGTCCTGCTCGCCGTGCTGACCTACGCCACGCTCCTCGCGCCCTACTACCGCCGCACGGCGCTCGCAGACGACACGGCGTGGACGTCTGTCTACCTTGGCCAACTGGCACTTCATGCAGGCCAACACCTACTTCTCCTCGGACGCGACATCCACCCCGCTGCTGCACATGTGGTCGCTCGCCGTGGAGGAGCAGTTCTATTTCGCGTGGCCGTTGCTGATCGGGCTGGTCGCGCTGCTCGTGCGGCGCCGCGTCGCCGTGACGAAGCCGCTCCTCGCCCTGACCCTCGTGCTCATCCTCGCCTCCGTCGTCGCGCTCGGTGTGCTCTACGACCCGGCGGGCGCCGACCGCTCGTACATGGGAACAGACACCAAGGCGTTCGAGCCCCTGCTCGGGGCGCTGCTCGCGGTCCTTGTCACGAACCCGGCGTTGCGGGAGGCCATCGGGGCGCGGCACCGGCTCCTCGCGACGGCAGGCGGGGTGGTCGCCGTGGCCGTGCTGCCCTTCCTGACCGGACCGAGCGGCTTCTACTTCTACGGCGGGGGCGCTGCTACTCAGCCTCAGCGTCGTCTGCGTGATCGCGGCGCTCATCTGCGGCCCGAGCACCGCGCTGTCGCAGTTCCTCAGCTGGGCGCCGATGGCCTATCTCGGGCGCATCTCCTACGGTCTCTACCTGTGGCACTGGCCGTGGGCCGTGTGGCTGGACCTCACCCACGGCGTCTTCAAGCCCCTCCCCGCGGGGATCGCGCTGGCAGGCACCCTCGCCTCGGCGGTCGCCTCCTACCACCTCGTCGAACAGCCGATCCGTCGTGGCAGACTCGCCGCCTGGTTCACGCCGCGCCGCACCGTCGGGGCGGTCGCCCTCGTGATGGCCGTCGTGCTCGGCTGGTCGTTCGCGCTGCGGGCCACGCAGGGCGTGACCCCGGAACACAGGTGGATCGTCGTGACAGGCGACTCCGTTCCGCTGAAACTGATGGGCTCGCTCGATGCAGCGGCGAAGGCGAAGGGATGGGCGGTCGACAGCGCGGCACGCGGCGGCTGCACCCCGCTTGCCGTCGAGCTGCAGGAGTATGACAAACCGCCCCACGAAGGACCGGGGGACTGCAGGCCGCTGCGCGGACTCCAGCACTCGCTGATCGGGCGCCACGACCCGGAGATCGTGTTCTGGTGGTCGCGCTACGAGACCCACCAGCGGTGGTACGAGGGCCGCATGATCGCCCCCGAGCAGGAGGAGTTCTGGGAGATCCAGGAGGCTGAGGCCCGCGCCACCGTCGACCGGCTGGCCCGCGACGGAGCCACCGTCGTCATCGCCCAGGCCGAGCGGCCGGGGATCGGCCTGCTCGCCAAGTGCCCCGTCGGCGACGAGGAGTGTTTCCCGCTCGACGACTACGCGCTGAACCACGACGAGTACCGCCGCCGCTGGAACGCCGTGATCGAGCGGATCGCCGCGGACGACCCGCGCGTGCGCACCTTCCGGATGGACCCGCTCCTGTGCAACAGCCCTGAGCCGGTCGACCCGCGTCGACCTGCCGCCTGCGACGACCACCAGAGCAACGGGAAGCTGCTGCGCGAGGACGGCCTCCACGTCACGATCGATCCCTTCGGCAGGCCGACGGCCGACGCCGTGCTGGACGAGGCGAGGAGCCGATCCGGCGCGGCCGACTCTCGCACCCCGCGCAGGGTCCTCGTCGCCGTGGCTCTGATCATGGCGGTGACGCTCACCTGGTCCACCGCGATTCGACACGCGCCGAACGCCCCGAGGGACAAGACCCTCGTCGTGGTCGGCGACTCGGTGCCCTTCCGTCTGATGGAGGCCCTCGACGAGGCCGCCACGAAGCAGGGCATGGCCATCGACAACGCCTCCCGCGGAGGCTGCCCGCCTCTGTCCATCGAGTTGCAGGAGTATCTCAAGCCCGACCACGAGGGGGCGGGGGACTGCACGATGGTCGCCGACATCCAGCTCGGGAAACTGGAGGCGGACCGACCCGACGTCGTGTTCTGGTGGTCGCGTTACGAGATCCATCAGCGCTGGCTCGACGGGAGGATCGTCGGTCCCGACCAGGAGGAGTTCTGGGTGGCGCTGAAGCAGGACCTCGACGCCAGCGTCGAGCGGCTCACCTCCACCGGAGCCGTCCTCGTCATCGGGCAGACCGAACGCCCCGGCGGGGCGTTGGCCGCCAGGTGCACACCGGAGGACTGCCACCCCCTCTACGACCTGATGCTCAACCATGACGAGTACCGGAGGCGATGGAACCAGCTCATCGTCGACCTGGCGGCCAGCGATGATCGCGTGCGGACGTTCCGGCTCGACCCACTGCTGTGCGACGACCTCGAACCGACCGCAGCCGTCGTGCCCGCCACCTGCGACGACGAGCAACCCGACGGCACCGTGCTGCGCCCCGACGGCAGCCACATCGCCATGGACCCCTACGGGCCGATCGTCGCCGAGAAGGTGCTCCAGAGCGTCCTCACGGCGGCCGGCTAGCCCGGGAACGGCGAAGGGCCCCGGGAGACTCCCGGGGCCCTTCGCGGTTGGACGCTCAGCGAGCGGCGACTCAGTAGGAGACGCCGGCAGCCTTCGCGGCGGCGAGGCGCTGTGCGACATCGTCCCAGTTGACGACATCCCACCAGGCGTTGACGTAGTCGCCCTTGACGTTCTTGTACTGCAGGTAGAAGGCGTGCTCCCACATGTCGAGCTGCAGGATCGGCAGCTGGCCGACGGGCAGGTTGCCCTGCTGATCGAAGAGCTGGTTGATGTTGAGGCGCTGGCCGAGGGTGTCCCACACGAGCATGGACCAGCCCGAGCCCTGGATCCCGTTGGCCACGGCGTTGAACTGCTTCTTGAAGCCGTCGAACGAGCCGAAGAACTCGCCGATGGCCTCGGCGACGTCACCGGTGGGCTCGCCGCCGCCGTCGGGCGACATGTTCTTCCAGAAGACCGAGTGGTTGATGTGGCCGCCGAGGTGGAAGGCCAGATCCTTCGCCAGCTTGTTCACCGCCGCCAGGTCGCCCTTCTCACGGGCGGCCTGGAGCTGCTCGAGCGCGTCGTTGGCGCCCTTCACGTAGGCGGCGTGGTGCTTGTCGTGGTGCAGCTCCATGATCTCCGGAGAGATGGAGGGCGCGAGGGCGTTGTAGTCGTAGGGCAGATCGGGGAGGGTGTAAGTCATTGCTGACTCCTTCTCTGGAAGACTCGCGCCGTCAGGCGCGCTGACGTCTCCCATCCTATGCCCAGCCGATAGTTCCCGGTTCAACTTTCCAGACCGGGTTCGCCCTCTGCGAAGAAGTTTGCCCCTGTGCCCGGGGTGTGGGCCTCAATCGGCGGGCCGGGTCGCGCGCAGCACCCGGAAGCCCTTGGCCGAGGCGATGCGCTGCGTCGGATATCGCTGGTCACCGAGCCAACGCTGCAGGGAGTCGCCGCCCAGGTGACGGCCGACGACGAGATAGGCTGCACCGCCTGGCCGCAGCCGGGCGAGCCAGGTGCGCAGGAGATCGTGCAGGGCGTCCTTGCCGATCCGGATCGGCGGGTTCGACCAGATCTCGTCGTAGAGCGTCTCCGGTCGCACCTCGTCGGGGGCCATGGCGCGGACCCGGTCGGCGACCTTGTGCCGGGCGGCGTTCAGGGTGGTCAGCTCGACGGCGCGGCCGTTGACGTCGACGGCGTCGACACAGACCTCGGGGCTGGCGAGCGCCAGCCCGACCGCGATCGTTCCGACGCCGCAACCGAGATCCAGCACGTGCCCCGCCACCGGCGGGTCCACCTCGCGCAGCAGCACGGAGGTGCCCAGATCGAGCCGGTTGCCGGAGAAGACCCCCGACGCGGCGGTGAAAGTGAGCTCCCGTCCGAAAATGGTCGCCGTGAACTCGTGCGTGACGAGCGGGTCTTCGGGGGTGTGGAAGTAATGGCTCACGCGTCCTCCAGGGTTCTCACGCTTCGTGCCTGCTCGGCGCGCTCGGCGAGCAGATGGTCCTCCGGATAGCCGACGGCCTCGAGGGTCAGCCCGTTAGCGGGCATCACGAGCACGTCCGAGTGACGCCGTGGGTGGGCGGCGACCTCCTCGAGCCAGGCGAGCGTCCTTCGTCCCCCTCCGACCGCGGTGAGCGCTCCGACGAGGGAGCGCACCATGGAATGGCAGAAGGCGTCTGCCTGCAGCCAGATCTCGACGACGCCGTCCTCGCGGCGCCAGGCGCTCAGCTCGCGCAGTTCGCGGATGGTTGTCGCGCCCTCGCGCGGCTTGCAGAACGGGGCGAAGTCGCGCAGCCCTGTCACGGTGGAGAAGGCCGCGTTCAGAGCGTCGAGATCGAGCGGGAACGGGAGCCGCGCGACATGCCCGCGCAGCAGGGGATCGTGGAACTGGCCCGCGTCGCTGACCCGGAAGCAGTAGCGTCTCCAGCTCGCGGAGAAGCGCGCGTCGAACCCCTCCGGGGCGGGTGCGACCGCCTTGATGGCGATGTCGTGGGGCAGGACCCGCTCCAGCCGCCTGCGCAGTTCGGGTGAGGGGTCGGCCTCCAGGCCGAGGTCGACGTGGCAGACCTGCGCCCTCGCATGGACGCCCGCGTCGGTGCGCCCCGCGACCACGAGGCTCGGGGCCGAGGGAAGCCGGAGCACCTGGCCGATCCACGGCTCCAGCACCCCCTGGACGGTGCGCAGCCCCGGCTGGAGCGCCCAGCCGTGGAAGTCGGTGCCGTCGTAGGCGAGGTCAATCCTGAGCCGCATCGACCCTCCGGTAGGTGAGGTCGTGGATGGTGCGCCCGGCGGCGAGCCCCTTCGCCTCGTACTTCGTGACGGGGCGCTCGGCCAGGCGGGGGGCCCAGCCGTCGTGCACGTTGGTCAGCAGGGGATGGTCGTCCAGTTCGTCGCGCATCCAGAGCGCGTAGTCCTCCCAGTCGGTGGCCAGCCGCCACACGCCGCCGGGGGCCAGTTTCGCCGCGACCACGTCGGCGAATCCGCCGCTGACGAGGCGACGCTTGTGGTGGCGGGCCTTGTGCCACGGGTCGGCGAAGAAGGTCCACAGCTCGGAGACGCTGCCGTCGTCGAACAGCTTCGCGAGCGCCTGCGCGCCGTCGGCGACGACCACGCGCACGTTGTCGATGCCCTCGCGCCCGATCCTGCCGAGCGTCGAGGCGACGGCCGGCTCGAAGACCTCGAAGGCCACGATGTTCGCCTCGGGGCGGCCCGCGGCCATCGGCACGAGCGAGTCGCCGCCACCTGAGCCGATCTCGACGATCAGCGGCGCGGTGCGGCCGAAGGCCTCGTCCCAGTCGATGCGCGCCCCGTCCGCGACGGCGGTGGACATCTCGCCCCGCTCGACGTCGATCACGAACCGCCCGCCGAGCCGCTCCCAGGCCTTCTGCTGGGACTCGTTCATGCGGGTGCTGCGGCGCACGAAGCTGACGACGTCGCGGCGCAGGCGTGGGGGCAGTGGGTCCATCCCTTCAGGGTAGTGGGGGCGGGCCCGCGTGGCAGAACCGGCGCCGCGCCGCCACGCGTTGGGGCGCCCTTCTAGACTGGAGGGTGCAACACCCCCCTAGGAAGGGACCTTTTTCCATGCGGACCGTGCTCAATCTGATCTGGGTGATCTTCGGCGGCTTCTGGCTCGCCCTCGGCTACTTCATCGCGGGCATCCTCGCCTGCATCCTCATCGTCACGATCCCCGTCGGAGTCGCCTCCTTCCGGATGGCGCGCTACGTGCTGTGGCCCTTCGGCAAGACGGTCGAGCCGAAGCCCGGCGCCGGAGCCGGGTCGGCCATCATGAACGGCATCTGGTTCCTCATCGCCGGCTGGTGGCTCGCGCTCATCCACGTCGGTGCTGCCCTCGCGCAGACCCTGACGGTGATCGGCATCGCCAACGCCTGGGTGAGCATCAAGATGATCCCCGTGACCTGCTTCCCGTTCGGCAAGCGCATCGTCAACAACGGCAGCGTCTGGTGAGCTCCCGCGTCAGGGCAGCTTCGGCTCGTTCCAGACGCCAGGTTCGTCAAGGGTGGCCATCTCGGCCGTGACGCCGCCCGGCCCGATGCTCGCCACCGCGAGCAGGAGGCTCAACGTCGGGAAGCCGTGCGCACGGTTGTCGCGCACGATGGCGCGGTCGTCGGCCGCTTCGACGGCGGTGGTGCCGCGCAGCACGTCGATCCAGCCCTCCCACCATCGCTCGCCTTCGGTCGGGGTCGCGGCGAACTCGTCGAGCCACGCCGCGACCCGCGCGGTCCTCGGATCGTCGACGTCCTCGTGGGCGATCATGTGGGTGCCGGGCGCCAGATCGGTGACCCGGGGCGTTCCGCCGTCCCACGAGGTGACGCGGACGCCCTCGGCCGAGGCCTCGACCAGGTTGAAGCCGAGCGTGGTCAGGGGATCGGGCATGGGCACGCCCGTCAGGGAACCCGTCACCAGCGAGCCGCGCGAGGTGGGCACCTCCAGGTCGGTGCCTCCCGCCCGGTTCAGCAGCACCGCGAGCCGACGGTCGTCGTGGGCGAGCCAGGCGCCACCCGCAAGCTGATCCATCACGCCCTCGACCTCCGGATGCTCCGGCCACCAGGCCCCGAGCGGGAGCCAGGGGCGGCCGGGGTCCTCATCGCGGACGGCGAGGATGCGGACGTCACCGCGGTCCGGCTCTGGTACTCGGATCACGACGGTGCACATGCCGGAAGCCTATAACCGTCGCGGAGCGCCCCTCCCCGTCGGTTGGTGGAACAATCGAGGCCATGTTCATCGTGGTGGGAGTCACGGGCGGCATCGCCGCCTACAAGAGCGTGCACCTGGTCCGGCTGCTGATCGGCGCCGGGCACGACGTGCACGTGGTGCCGACGGAGGACGCGCTGCGGTTCGTCGGACTGCCGACCTGGGAGTCGATCAGCCGTAACTCGGTCACCACCTCCGTGCACGACGACGTGCCACGCGTGCGGCACGTGGCGCTCGGCCAGCAGGCCGACCTCGTCGTGGTGGCCCCGGCCACCGCCAACACGCTCGCCTCCATGGCGGCCGGTCTCGCCTCCGACCTGCTCGGCACCACGCTGCTCGCCACCCAGGCGACGGTCCTTGTCGCCCCGGCGATGCACACCGAGATGTGGCGCCACCCGGCCACCGTCGCGAACCTGGAGACCCTGCGCGCGAGGGGTGTGCACGTGATCGGTCCCGAGGACGGCCCGCTCACCGGCGGCGACTCGGGCCCGGGCCGGATGAGCGAGCCAGAGGCAATCCAGGCCCGGATCGACGAGCTGCTCGCTCTGACCAGGGACCTGGAGGGGCTCACCTTCGCGGTGTCGGCGGGCGGCACCCGCGAACCGATCGACCCGGTCCGCTACCTCGGGAACCGGTCGAGCGGAAGACAGGGCGTCGCGGTGGCCGCGGCCGCGGCTGAGCGCGGGGCGAGGGTCCTGCTCGCTGCGGCGAACATCGAGTCCGCCGTTCTGGCCGACGCTGGAAGGGGTGTCGAGGTCACGACGGTCGGCACCGCGGCCGAACTGGGGGAGGCCATGGACCGACTCGCCGCCGAGGCCGACGTCGTAGTGATGTCGGCGGCCGTCGCCGACTTCCGGGTCGCGGAGGTCTCGCAGGGCAAGTTGACGAAGGAGGACGGCGGCATCCCCAGCCTCTCGCTCGTCGAGAACGCCGACATCCTGAAGGGGCTGGTCGAGCGCCGCCGCGAGGGACAGACCATCGTCGGCTTCGCCGCCGAGACGGGCACGGGGGAGGAACTGCTGGAGCGCGGGCGCAGGAAGCTCCGTCGCAAGGGGGCCGACCTGCTCGCCGTCAACGAGGTCGGCTGGACGAAGGGGTTCGAGGCCACCGACAACCACCTCATCGTCCTCGACAGGACCGACGAGGTGGTCGCCGACGCGGCCGGGTCCAAGCGCGCGGTCGCCGATGCGCTGCTGGACGCCGTCGTCTCCTACCGCTCGGGCCAGAGCTCCTCGGGCATCAGCTCGTAACCGTGGAACGCGCGGGTGAATGAGCCCGTGCCCTGGGCGAGGCCGCGCAGGTCGACCGGGTAGCTGACCAGCTCGATCTGCGGCACGAGCGCCTCGACGCTCGCGTGGCCGACTCCGTCGAGGTCGCTGCCGAGCACCTGCGCCCTGCGCGAGCCGAGGTCGGTGAGCACCGCGCCGAGGTGGGCGTCGGCGACGCTGACCACGACCTTGTCGATCGGTTCGAGCAGCCCGACCTTCCCCTTGTCCGCCGCGTCGCGCAGCGCCAACTGCCCGGCGACCTGGAAGGCCATGTCCGAGGAGTCGACGGAGTGGGCCTTCCCGTCGTAGAGCGTCACCCGCAGGTCCACCGTCGGCACCCCGAACCGGGTGCCCTGGGCCATCTGCTGGACGACGCCCTTCTCCACGGATGCGATGTAGGCGCGCGGCACGGCCCCGCCGACGACCTTGTCGACGAACTCGAACCCGGCGCCCCGCTCGAGCGGGGTGACCTCGATGTTGCACACGGCGTACTGCCCGTGGCCGCCCGACTGCTTCACGTTGCGGCCGAGGCCCTTGACCGGTCCGAGGAAGGTCTCGCGCATCGCGACCCTCACCGGCTCCTCGACCACCTTGAGGCCGAGCTTCTCGGTCAGGTGGGTCAGGGCGAGGTCCTTCTGGGCCTGGCCCATCACCCACAGGATCTGCTGCTCGGTCTCGGCGTTGCGTTCGAGCCGGACGCTGGCGTCCTCGAGGGAGAGGCGGTGCAGCGCGCCGGTGAGCTTGTCGGAGTCGCCGCGGGTGGTCGCCTTCAGGGCGATCGGGAGCAGCGGGCGCGGCAGCTCCCACGGTTCGACGAGCGCGGGGCGTTCGACCTCGGACAGCGTGTCGCCGGTCTCGGCCCTCGAGAGCCGGCTGACCAGCACGATCTCGCCCGCGATGGCACGCTGCAGCGGCGCGAACTCGAGCCCGGCGGGGGCAGAGAGGGGGCCGACGCGTTCCTCATCGTCATGGTCCGGATGGAGAGGATCGGCGTCTGCCCCGAAGAGCTCGCGGTGTCCTGAGACGCGCACGACATCATCGCCCTTGAGCTGACCCGAGAACACCCGCACGAGGGCGGTGCGGCCCGAGTAGTTGTCGGAGGTGGTGCGGATCACCTGGGCGACGAGCGGCCCGTCTGGGTCGCAGGTGACGGGCGGCAGCGTCGCGCCGTTCGGGGTCGTGGTGGAGGGAACGGGGTGCAGGGTCGGCGGCGGGAAGCCCTTCTCGATCCAGCGCAGCAGTTCCTCGGTGCCCTTGTCGCTCGTGGTGTGCGCGGGAAGCAGCGGGAAGAAGCGGGCTCCGGTGACCGCCCTGAGCAGGGAGGCGTGCGCCTCCTCGACGGCGATCTCCTCGCCCTCCAGGTAGCGCTCCATCAGGTCGTCGTCCTGCACCTCGGTGATGATCGCCTCGAGCAGCGGCGCGCGCAGCTCGTCGATCAGCGCCAGTTCCTCCGGTGTCGAGTCGCGCGAGACGCGGGTCCCGCCCGAGTAGTCGTGCGCGCGCTTGTTCAACAGGGAGAGGTTTCCGACGTTCGCGCCGTCGACCGTCAGCGGGATCAGCGCGGGGATGACGCCCTCGCCGAGGGTGGAGACGCAGGCCGCGACCATGTCGTCGAAGCTCGCCCTTCCCTGGTCGAGCTTGGTGATCGCGATGATCCTCGGCATGGAGACCTGATCGCACTCCTCCCAGAGCGCGACGGTGGTCGGGTCGATGTCGTCACCGGCGGGGATCACGAAGATGGCGGCGTCGGCGGCGCGGAGCCCGGCTCTCAACTCGCCCACGAAGTCCGGGTGACCCGGCGCGTCGAGCAGGTTGATCTGGACGTCGTTCGCGGGGATCGACGCGAGGGTGAGGGAGGCTCCCCGCTCGGGGGTGTCCTTCTCTCCGCGGTAGCCGTCGATCCGGGCGCGCAGCAGGTGTTCGAACAGGGTCGTCTTTCCCGAGCCGCTCGCGCCAACGAGGACGACGTTGCGTACATCGTCGGGGGACGTCACGGCGATCCGGGGACTCGTCTTTGAGGCCATGACGATACGTTAGTCCCCGTCGCATTGGTCCGGACGGGCACCCCCGGGTAAGCTGGGCTGGCTGCCTCGGTGGCGTCCTCGATTTTGCGCTGAGGGCTCTGCCGTCCTAAGCTAGGTAGCTGTTGCGCGCGGTGTGGCTTGTGCGACTTCGAGTCGTCGCCGCCGCCGCATTGCACAGGTTTCACATTGAATGGAAGTTGGTCTGCCTCCGTGTCTACGTACACCCCGAAGCCAGGCGAAATCGCCCGGAACTGGCATGTGATCGACGCCGAGGACATTGTCCTCGGTCGTCTCGCCGTGGCCGCTGCGACCCTGCTCCGGGGCAAGCACAAGGCCACCTTCGCCCCCCACGTCGACGGTGGTGACTTCGTCGTCATCGTCAACGCCTCCAAGATTGCCGTCACCGGCAACAAGGCCACGCAGTCGATGCGCTACTCGCACTCGGGTCGCCCGGGTGGACTCAAGTCCATCTCGATCGGCGAGCTCCTCGAGAAGGATCCGCGCAAGGCCGTCGAGCGCGCCGTGTGGGGCATGCTGCCCAAGAACAAGCTGAGCCGTCAGCTCATGGGCAAGCTCAAGGTCTACGCCGGCCCGGAGCACCCGCACACTGCGCAGAAGCCGCAGCCCTACGAGATCACCCAGATCGCCCAGTGAGTGAGAATCAGATGACCGAGATTGTCGAAGAGACCGTCGCCGAAGAGATCACGCCTTTCGTTGACGAGCAGGACCGCGAGATCGCGTACCGCTCCGACTCGAACCCGGCCGCCGCTGCAGGCGCCGAGGTCCGCCCGGCCGTCGTGGCTCCCGGCTACGGCACCGGCCGCCGCAAGGAGGCCGTCGCCCGCGTCCGCATCGTCCCGGGCTCCGGCTCGTGGAAGATCAACGGCCGCACCCTCGAGGAGTACTTCCCGAACAAGGTGCACCAGCAGCACGTGAGCGATCCCTTCGTGGTCGCCGGTGTCGCCGGTTCCTACGACGTCATCGCCCGCATCGACGGCGGCGGCATCACCGGCCAGGCCGGTGCGCTTCGTCTGGGTGTCGCCCGTGCGCTGAACGAGGTCGACGCCGAGGCCTCGCGCGCCGCGCTGAAGAAGGCAGGCATGCTCACCCGTGACGCCCGCGTCATCGAGCGCAAGAAGGCCGGTCTCAAGAAGGCCCGTAAGGCTCCGCAGTACAGCAAGCGCTGATCGCTGCCTCGAAACGCCCATCCCTGCGGGGGTGGGCGTTTTCGTCTTCCCCTGGGGGCGTGCGTCCGCTCAGTGGTGTCGAGCGTTTCGGATAGGGTGTCCTGCGTGGCACGACTATTTGGTACCGACGGCGTCCGTGGCGTCGCGAATGATGAACTGACCGCAGAGCTCGCCCTCGACCTCTCGGTCGCGGCGGCGCACATCCTCGGTGAGGCCGGGGCCTTCTCCGGCCATCGTCCGACGGCGCTCGTGGGACGCGACCCGCGAGCCAGCGGCGAGTTCCTGGAGGCCGCGGTGGTCGCCGGACTTGCCTCGGCAGGCGTGGACGTGGTCCGGCTCGGTGTGCTGCCCACCCCCGCCGTCGCCTTCCTGGTCAACGAGATGGACGCCGACCTCGGTGTCATGATCTCCGCCTCGCACAACCCCATGCCGGACAACGGCATCAAGTTCTTCTCCAAGGGCGGCGTCAAGCTCGACGACTACCTCGAGGACGCGATCGAGGCGCGCATGGGCGAGGCGTGGGACCGCCCCATCGGCCGCGCGGTCGGCCGCGTGCGCACCGACCTGAACGCCGTCGAGGGCTACGTGACGCACCTCGTCGCCTCGCTGGGGGAGGGCGCATCGCTTAAGGGTCTCAAGGTCGTCGTCGACTGCGCCAACGGTGCCGCCTCCCGCACGGCGGTCGAGGCCTTCGCCTCGCTCGGCGCCCAGATCATCCCGATCCACGCCGAACCGGACGGCCTCAACATCAACGACGGCGCCGGCTCCACCCACATGGGTGACGTGATGGCCCGCGTGGTCTCCGAGGGCGCCGACCTCGGCATCGCGCTCGACGGCGACGCCGACCGCTGTCTCGCCGTGGACGGCGAGGGCAACCTCGTCGACGGAGACAAGATCCTCGCGATCCTCGCCGTCGCCATGAAGGAGGAGCACCGCCTCCACTCCGACACCCTCGTCGCGACCGTGATGAGCAACCTCGGGCTGACCAACGCCATGCGCGAGCACGGCATCCGCGTCGACCAGACCAAGGTCGGCGACCGCTACGTTCTCGAGTCGATGAACGCCAACGGCTTCGCGCTCGGCGGCGAACAGTCGGGCCACGTGATCATCTCGGAGTTCGCCAACACCGGAGACGGGACGCTGACAGGTCTGCATCTTGCCGCCAGGATGCTCGCGACGGGCCGCTCGATGAAGGAGCTCGCCACCGTCATGGAGGTGCTGCCCCAGGTCGTGATCAACGTGCGTGGGGTGGACAAGCTCCGCGCGGGCATCGACAACGAGGTGGCGAGCGCCGTCACCGCGGCCGCGCAGGAGCTCGGCAACACCGGCCGCGTGCTGCTGCGCCCCTCCGGCACCGAGCCCGTCGTCCGCGTCATGGTCGAGGCCCCCACCCAGGACCAGGCCCGGGCTCTTGCCGAGCAGTTGGCGAGCAAGGTCAAGTCGCGGCTCGCCCTCTGAGGGCAGCTGCCTCGCCCGGTGGCGCTAGGGTTGTCCCACCCCCAACTGGATAAAGGATTGCTGATGCTCGCCGAACCCGCGGTTCAACAGACACTGCTCACCCTCGCCGATCTCGACTCGGAGGTGGCACGGGTGCAGCACGCGGCCCGCAACCTCCCGCACCACAAGGCCATCGCCTCGCTGATGGAGGCGCGCAAGGGGGTCACGGACGAGCTGATCGCCTCCAACATCGAGGTCGACGACCTGGGGGTCGCGGTGCGCAAGGCCGAGGGCGACCTCGTGCCCGTCAAGGCGCGCCTCGAGCGGGACCAGAAGCGGGTCGAGGACGGGTCCATCAGCGACCCGAAGACGCTGCGCTCCCTGAACGACGAGGTGGCGCACCTGACGCGGCGCATCTCCGAGCTCGAGGACGCGCAGCTCGAGGTGATGGGGCGCCTCGAGGAGGCCACCGCACACCGCGACAAGATCGCGGGGCAGAAGGCCGAGGTCGAGACCCGGCTGCGCGACGAGGTCGCGGCCCGCGACGCCGCCGTCGAGAAGCTGCGTCAGGAGTCGGCCGATCTGGTCGCCACCCGCGGCCCGATCGCCGCGAAGATCCCGGCCGATCTGATGGGCGTCTACGAGAAGCTGCGCGCCACCTCCGGGCTCGGCGCGGCAGCCCTGCGCGCGGGCCGCTGCGGGGGCTGCCAGCTCCAGCTGACCATCGCCGACCTCGACTCCTACAAGCGGGCCCCCGCGAACCAGGTCCTGCGTTGCACCGAATGCGATCGGATCCTGGTCCGCACGCCGGAATCGGGGCTGTGACATGCCGGCCACCCGGGTAGAGGTACCCGAGGTCCCGCACGACCTGCGCGAGGGCCTCGCCCTGCTGCAGGACAAGCTGGGACTGCCCCACGAGTTCCCGGCGGACGTGCTGCAGGAGGCAGAGCTCGCCGCTGAGCTGCCGGTGCACGACCACGTCGACCGCACCGACATCGAGTTCGTGACGATCGACCCGGCCAGCTCGACCGATCTCGACCAGGCCCTGCAGATCGAACGCGACGGGGACAGTTTCCTCGTCCGCTACGCCATCTCCGACGTCGGCCACTTCGTCCAGCCGGGCACCGCTCTCGAGGCGGAGACGCACCGGAGGGGCCAGACCAAGTACGCCCCGAGCGCACGCGTTCCGCTGCACCCGCCGGTGCTGAGCGAGGGGGCGGCGTCGCTGCTGGCTGACTCCGTGCCACGCCCGGCGATGCTGTGGGAGCTGCGGCTCGACGCGAGGGGCGAACTGGTCGACGTGGCCCTCACCCGGGCGATGGTGCTCAACCACGCCAAGCTGAGCTACGAGCAGGTGCAGGCCGATCTCGACGCGGGCACGGCACACCGCAGCATCGAGCTGCTGCCGGAGGTCGGCAGGCTGCGCGAGCAGCTGGAGATCGAACGCGGCGGCGTCTCGCTGAATCTTCCGGAACAGGAGATCGTCCAGCACGACGGCACCTGGGACCTCGAGTTCCGCGCTCTCGTCCCGGTGGAGAACTGGAACGCGCAGATCTCGCTGCTGACCGGGTTCACCGCAGCAGACGTGATGCTCAAGGGCAAGGTCGGCATCCTGCGCACGCTTCCCCCTGCGGAGAAGTGGTCGATCGACAAGCTGCGCCGCTCCGCCCGCACCCTCGGCGTCGAGTGGCCGAAGGGGATGAGCTACCCGGACTTCGTCCGCTCGCTCTCGCCCGACGTCCCGGCCGAGCTGGCCGTGCTGACCAAGTGCACCATGCTGTTCCGCGGTGCGGGCTACGTCGCGTTCAACGGGGAACTGCCCGACGGCAACCTCGAGCACAGCGCGCTCGCCGCGCCTTACGCGCACACCACGGCCCCGCTGCGCCGCCTCGTCGACCGTTACGTCCTGGAGATCTGCCACGCGCTGATCAACGGCCTTCCCCTGCCCGCCTGGGCGACGGAGGGCCTTGACGTCCTGCCGGAGGAGATGGCCGAGGCGGGCCGCAGCGCCAACGCCTACGAGCGCGGCGTGATCGACCTCACCGAGGCCCTCGTGCTCTCTTCGCGGGTCGGCGAGGTGTTCACAGGCGTGATCACCGACGTGAACCCGAAGAACTCCCAGGGAACAGTCCAGATCGCGGACCCCGCGGTCGAACTGCGGGTCAAGGCGAAGCAGGACGAGGTCGGCACCGAAATCGAGGTCCGCATCGACAAGGTCGACGTGGTCGAGGGAAGGGTCGAGCTCTCCAGGACGGGACGCTGAGGCGAGGCCAGACATGAACGGCAAGGCAGACCGGCTTCCCGATGGCTTCGACAAGCGCGTCCGCGAGCCCTACACCGTCGCCGAACTCGAGGAGATCTTCTCCACCGTCGACGTGAACGCCCGGGGCGGCTACTCCGAGGAGCCCGCCATTTCGATGCGGGCCGTCGATCTTGCCGGGGCCACCTGGCTGCTCGACCACGGTGCCGATCTCGAGGCGCTGAGCCGCTTCCAGAAGGCACCGCTGGCCACGCGGGCAGGTCACCGCAGCCCCCGGATCGTCGCCCTGCTCATCCAGCGGGGGGCAACGGTCGACGCCCATCCGTCGAGCGGCGAGACGGCTTTGCAGGTGGCCGCGAAGCAGCTCGACCTGGAGAGCGTCGAGGTCCTGCTGGACGCCGGTGCCGATCCGAGGAACTCGTTCGGCTACAGGGGCGACAACGCCCTCGACTGCGCCGCCTTCGGCGTGACCGAGCACGGGGGGAGCGGGCCCTCCGCGTCGTGCGTCGGCTGCTGGAGACCGGAGCGCGGCTGGGGGAGCGACCGGTGGGGCATCTGCGGTCAACGCTGCGCCAGGCAAGGAAGTGGCAGCTGCGCAACGGTGACCTTGCTGCCTCGGTCGCGGCGCTCGAGGAGGTCCTCGAGCTGCTCGGCGTCGAGAAGCCGGAACCGCCGCGGGTCCTCGGGCCGGACGATCCGATCACCGTGACCGAGAAGACGTGGCACAAGCGCTACGCGGAGCTGTGGGACCTGCTCGTCCCCGCGGGAGGCCCTGCCGGGACGGTGCAGGGAGAGGTGATCCGGATCATCGGCCGGGTGGGCGACGAGTTGCTGCGCAACGCAGGGGCGAACTGGGACTCGGATCACGAGGCGATGCTGGACGCGTTCGATGCGCACACCCGCTCCGGCAACGTCCTCACCGACTCGGCGAGGAAGAAGGCGGACGCGGCGATCGCGACGCTGCGCGGAGGCCGCATGGACAGGAAGGCGATCGATGAGCTGACGAAGCTCTCGGTGACCTGGGTGCTGGCCAACCCCGCCCAGGCGCCGCTGGGGGAGCCCGTCTACGACCGCTGATCCGCGAGGGTGCGCTCGACAGGGCCAGGAGTTCGACGATGGCGTCGATGACCTCGCCCGGTGCCCGGCCTGCGGCATCGGCTTGTGCCGCTGACTCCGCAAGCAGCGCGTCGAAATCAGGGCCGTGATGCCGGGCCACGACCGGTAGAGGGTCTGCTTTCCGGCTCCCGTCTCCGCGGTGATGCCCTCCATCGTCAGCGGGTCGGGTCCGTCGGCCTCGGCCGCGCCCTCACGGAGGCGGCTCTCGCGGCCGGCCACCGGGTCGTCGCGACCGTGCGGGCGCCTTCGCCCTGCTGGGGGAGGTCGGACCGGTCGACGTGCTGGTCAACAACGCCGGCTACGGGCTCGTCGGGGCCGTCGAGGAGGTCGCGGAGGACGGGGCGCGCGCGATCATCGACACCGACCTCTTCGGAGCGCTCTGGCTCACCCGGGCCGTGCTGCCGGGCATGCGGGCTACGACCGGCTCCGCCGTGAGGTGCTCGGTACCGAAGAGGTGCCGTGGCCGGTCGACTCCGATGGCACCGGCGGCGGTGCGACACCCGACGAGGTCGCGGCCGTGATCCTCGCCCACGTCGCAGACCGGGCAGACGGTCGGCTGCGGCTCGTGGTCGGGGACGACGCCCCCGCCCAACTCGAGGCGGTCCTGGAGGCACGGATCGAGGACTACCGGCGCGACCCCGACTCTCGTCGCTGGGGTGAGCACGCAGCACCTCGAAGGGAGTCCTACGGCGAGCGTGACGAGGGCGAAGATGCCAACCAGCGGGGGTGTCTCGCCGAGTTCTGCGACTTCGGGCAGGCATCGAGGGTGGGAACGGTGCAGTTCGAGGTGTCTGGGTCCCGCAGATGATCGAGCGGTTCCCCGACGGCGGCGGAGGAGTCTGTGGCCGCAATGTCGGGAGTTCTCGGGAGAAATTCCTGGTCAGCGGGCCGTTCTGCTGCGAAAAATGATGCTCCTATGTGGTGTCAAGCGGCGGTGAGCCATTCGCGGTAGCGGTGGGCGAGGTTGTCGTCTCGGCGTTTGCCGAGTTCTATTTCGGAGATGCGTGCTGGCCAGGTGTGGCAGGCTTCGGCGGCGTTGGTGAGGGTGAGGTTCTTGGCTTGTCGGGCTGGTCTGAGGTCGGTGTAGTTGGGGATCTCGCAGTGGCCCGTGAGGGCTTTGAAGACTTCTCTGACGAGGGCGCGTTTGAGGCTGCGGTAGACGGCTGCGAGTGTCTTGCCAGTGGCGAGGTGGCGGTCGCGGTAGTCGCGGGTACGTTGGTCCTGGGACATGCGGACTTTGATCGCTTGGTGCAGTGCCCAGTTGGCTTGCCGGTCGCCTCCGCGGGAGAGGCGGTGGCGTTGGGTTTTGCCGGAGGAGACGGGGATGGGGCTGGTGCCGCAGAGGGCAGCGAAGGATGCTTGGCTGCGTAGCCGGTCGGGGTTGTCACCGGCGGTGATCAGCAAGATCGCTGCCAGTGCCGGGCCGATACCGTGGATAGCGCGCAGGCCTGGGTTGCGGGCGGTGGTGTGCTCGTCGAGTTGCGTATCGAGGTCATCGAGCTCTGCGCGGAGGAACTGGTGACGTCGGGCGAGGCTACGCAGGGCACGCAGGCTGGTGGCGTCGTGGAGGTCTTTGATCTGGTCGGGGCGGGTGCTGGCCAACTGGTCGACAAGCTTGTCGCGGCCCAGTTCACGGTATTTGTCGCGGAGTCGGGGGCTGGCGTTGACCAGGACACTGTTGATCTGACGCCAGCAGGCCTGAAGGGCCTTGTTCGCGCTGCGGCGGGTGATCACCAGCGCCCGTAAGGGCTCGATGGTGTCGTGCTTGGGGGCGGTGGTGGCCTCACCGGACAGGACTGCCCGGGCAGCGCGGTAGGCATCGAGCCGGTCGGTCTTGCCTTGTTTGCGCCGTTCGGCGGGGCGGGTGCGGTTGACCTCGACGACACCGATCCCGTTGCGGCGCAAGGTGGCGGTGATCCCGACCCCGTAGCTGGAGGTTCCTTCCACGCCGACAGCGGTGATCGGGCCGTGAGCGACCAGCCAGGCCACTGCCTGACGGTATCCCGCGGTGGTGGTGTCGAACTCGTGGTCGGCGACCTCGATGCCGGTGGCGGTGATCACCGCGATGTGGATGGTGTCCTTGTGTGAATCGATGCCGGCGACATGGTCGCCGGGATTTGTCATGATGGTCATGGCCTACTCCTGAACGCTGGGATGGGTCGAGTGACGGCCGTCTGGTCAGACAGGACATACACCGGACTCGTGATCAGGCTCGTATTAGGTCATGGCCGGGCGGTCGTCACCCATGCCTTGGAGAGCCGGACGGATCAATTTGTCGGTAGCCCAGCAGGGCACCAGTCAGAGGCAGGGTCACGACTCCCCAAGACGCCTACCATCATGTATGTCGGACCGTGTCCGTAGCGTTGAGTCATGGAAGCAACGGCGCAGCGGGAACTGGCGGAGGACCTCCGCTCGGCCGTGACGCTGCGCCGGGTCGCCGAGGCGGGCCTCCTGTCCAGCCTCTGTGAGTTCGCCGAGGCCTACCGTGTCGACGCGGAGGACCTGCTGGAGGTGCTCGCCGAGCGCCGCATCCAGATCGGCGGGGAGGGCACACCTCGGGTGTCCGAGTACCTGATGCTCGAACTGGCGGGACTGCTCCGCTGCACCCCCGCCGCGGCGGGCCACCGGGTCGTCGAGGCGCTCAACCTGAAGCATCGCCACCCCGGGCTGTTCGCGGCGGTGCGGCGCTGCCAGATCGACGCCGACCGCGCCCTCCGGGCGGCCGTGAGGTGCGGCGCACTGAGCCAGGCGGCCGCCGAGCGGGTGACTCAGGAATGGTTCCTCCGCCAGGGAGGCCTCGGCTGGACCGCGTCGTTCAACCTCCTGGACAAGCTCGTCAAGGAGGCCGACCTGGAGGCGGCGGCTGAGAAGGAGCGCAAAGCGCGGGAGGACCGGGGCGTGTTCGTCTGGGGACTCTCGGACGGCGTGATGAATCTCACCGGCCGCCTCGACGTGCTCGACGCCCGCCACCTCGACGCCTCCGTCGAGCGGATGGCCGAGGTGATCGAGGGCGACCACCCTGGTCTGACGAAGGACCAGCGGCGCGCCAAGGCGCTCGGCATCCTCGCCCAGCCGGCCCGGGCGCTTGCGCTGCTCCAGCGCGCCGCGCAGCCCGAACTGCCGCCCGAGGGCTCCGAGGCGCACGGCGAGCGGCACGGCTGCCCTGGCGAGCTGTGCGGCACGGTCACCACCCCGCTTTCCAGGCTGCGGCCGAAGGTGAGCGTCGCCGTGCACGTCCACTCCGATGCCGTTGGCAGGCTAACCGGCCTGGCCCGCGTCGAGCAGGCCGGCTGGATCACGACCGGCCTCCTCACGGAACTGCTCGGAGACGCGGACGTGACCGTGCGGCCGGTGATCGACCTGGCGAACGTCCCAGCGGAGGACGGCTACGTGCCGAGCGCAGGGCTGCGGCGTGCAGTGTGTTACGCGCTGCGCCACGAGCTGTTCCCCTACTCAGACCTCCGCGCCGAGCGGTTCGACCTCGACCACACGGTCCCGTACCTGCCCGGCCGGCGCGGCCAGACCCGGCTCGGCAATCTCGCACCGCTCAGCAGGCGGGCGCACCGGGCAAAGACGGCAGGCGTCTGGCGCTCGAGGCAGGCGGCCATCGACCAGATCATGTGGGAAAGCCCGCTGGGATACCGATACGAGGTCTCGCCGTCCGGAACCCGCTCCCTCGAATAGTCCGGCTCGTCCGGGCTAGGGCCACGATGTTGAAGACATTCCCTTTGGGCGCCTGCACGAAGAACCTCCGCACGCCCCAGGCCTCCGTGGTCAGTGGGTGCACGATCTGCAGCCCGAGGGCCGCCGCCTGCTCGTAGAACGCCTCGACGTCGTCGACGTGCAGGGACCCCACGGGCATCACCGGCGCGGTCTCGTCGCGCGGATCGGGCGGCCCCGATGTCGTCGACCGCAAGATCCGTGGTGATCCTGGTGGCCTTCATGCCTTCGACGCCCACACGTGCCGCTCAGCCGATGTACCGGTTGCCGCTACCGCCAGAGGCCGGGTGATTGCGTCACGTCACCTGCTTGCGTGGAGCAGCGTGCTCTTCAGGGCGTGGGCTGTAGTCGTGGTCTTCGAAGGACCGGTCGACGGCTGTGACAGCCTCGATCTCGCTGACCCGGCCTTCTGCCTCAAGCGCCGCCGACTCAACCTCGGCGGCCTATCCGGTAGGTCCCTACCGCATCGCGGCCTCCGTCGCGGGTCGGGCGGGTCACGTCGATCGACTCCACATGGGGGTCGGAGTGGACCCAGAGGTCTGCGGCGAAGTGTTCGAAAGCCACGGGTCGCGCCGAGAAGTGCTGATGGACAGCCTCGAGGAGGGGGAACGCAGCAGTTGCAGGGTATTGCTCGTCCTTTGTCGGAATGACGACTGTCCGTGGCGCCTCCAGCGGATCGAAGATTCTGGCCTGTACCCAGCGGCGCCACGCCCCGGGACAATCTCGGCCGAGGGGGTCGCCCGCGAGGATCTGGTCGATCCATGCACGGCTCACGACAGCCTCATTCAGGATCGTGAAGTGTGCCCTGTAGTTCTGGAAGCGATGATCGCGTGTTGTGCGCCAGATCGCTACGAGTTCCTCCTCGGAGGTCAAGCGCGGCGATCCGGGCACTAGCAGTCCGCGGAACCGGACCGCGCGGCCTCGCCCGGACTTCTCAAAGAGAAGGATGACAGGGATGCGCTCCCGATCCTCTGGGCCGCCGCGGGACCACTCAAAGATGTCACGGAGCAGCAGGTTGCCTTTCCTGCGGGTCTCGTGGAGCAGTGAACCCGCCTGTCGGTTGTCCCCGTAGTAGGTGAAGTCTCCGGTCTCAGGATCGATCGTGTCGGGCCAGTCTGTTTCGGTTCCAGAGGTGTAGAGCACGAGCAACTGAACCGTCCCCTGAGCGGGACTGCCCTTGTAGCGGAAGCCTCCCTGATTACCTACCGGGAGGAGCGAGGCAAGAGGATCATCGGCGGAGGTCCCTGCGGTTCCGCCCAGATACTCGCGTTCCAGCACGAGACTGGCGTCGGCCAGCTCGGCGAAGGGAACGGGATCCTGCATGAGGACCAGGCTAACGCCAGTCGGCACGGCCAGTTGCGGCGCCATGGAAGTGGACGACCAGAGTTGGGGGACGAGACGGCCGGTAAGCCGGATTCTGTCGACGGATGATCATCTATCTCGACCCGCCGTCGCCGACGGGCTCATGCAACCTACCCGGGCGCCTCGCGCGAGCAGCGCTCAGGCGGCGTCCGCGGCCGACCCGAGGGTCGACCTTCTTGGTCTTGCTCCGAGTGGGGTTTACCTAGCCACCCCAGTCACCTGGGGTGCTGGTGGTCTCTTACACCACCGTTTCACCCTTGCCTGTCGCCAGGCGGTCTGTTTTCTGTGGCACTTTCCCGCGGGTCACCCCGGGTGGGCGTTACCCACCACCCTGCTCTGTGGAGTCCGGACTTTCCTCAGCTGTCTCCAGCCGCGATCATCTGGCCGTCTCGTCCATCGTCGATTGTAGACCTACGGTGCCCGGCGGCGCTAAGTCGCGACGACACTCATACATAGTCCCCGCGAACGAAGGGGCCGTACCTCACATACTTTTCCCCGGGAAACAGTGACCGGCCACGATGGGGTGTGGAGGTTGGAGAGAAGCTGTCGATGGCAGCCCGAGTCGAGATCACGAAGAAGTACGCCAAGGCCTATGCCGCGGCCCCGAAGAAGGGCAAGTCCCAGATCCTCGACCACGTGGTCGAGATCACCGGCTGGAACCGTGACCATGCCCGCCAGCAGTTGGTGGCCCGGTTGAAACAGGCCCCGGGACGGGCCACCGCGACGGTCGCGGTGATCGATCGGCGCAAGACCAAGGCGTGTAAGTACTCCTACGACGCCAGGCTGATCCTGCAGCGGGTATGGGCGGCCTCGGGGGGCAGCTGCGGGCAGTACCTCGCCGCATCCATGAGCGATCTGATCGATGCGATGGAAGCCGAAGGCGAACTGGTGCCTAGCCAGGACCGTTACAGCGCCGAGGTCAGGGCCGAGCTGGAATCGATGTCGGCGGCCACGATCGACCGGTACCTCGCACCGGCGCGGGCGAAGGACCCGATCCGAGGAAAGACCGCCACCAAGCCCGGCAGCCTGCTACGAAACTCGATCACCGTGCGTAAAGCCGGTGACGAGGTCGAAGCCGAACCCGGGTTCTTCGAAGTCGACACCGTGGCCCACTGCGGCCCCACGCTGAAGGGCGAGTTCGCCCGCAGCGTGAACTTCACCGACATGCACACCGGCTGGAGCTTCACCTACTCCATCCGCAACAACGCCCACCTCCACATCCGGACCGCGTTCGACCACTTCATCGCCCAGGTCCCGTTCGCGGTCACCGGGATCGATTGTGACAACGGCTCGGAGTTCATCAACCACGACCTGATCGGCTGGGCCGGCCAACGAGAGGTGTTCTTCACCCGGTCGCGGCCTTACAAGAAAAACGATCAAGCCACCATCGAATCGAAGAACAACCACCTCGTGCGCCGCTACGGCTTCTACCACCGCTACGACACCGCCACCGAACTCGCGTTACTCAACCAGCTATGGCCGCTGGTCAACGACCGGCTCAACTTCTTCACCCCCACGAAGAAACCCGAAGGCTGGGCCACCGACACCGTAGGGCGCCGCAAACGCCTCTACGACAAGCCACGCTCCCCCTACCAGAGGCTCCTGGCCGCCGGGGTCCTCAACCCCGCCCAGGAAACAGAACTAGCCGCCTACAAGGCCACCCTCAAACCCGTCGCAATGCAACGACGCATCACCGAGATCCAACAGGAGCTCACCCGACTCGCAGGCCGAAAGACAGCCCGTCTCGAACAACACATCGCATGGAAGGCACCCGACCCCGCCGGCCTCAAAACCCGGGCCAGCTAACCCTTGTTTTCGCGGGGAAAAATATCTGAGGTAAGGCCTACCATTTCGCGGGGACTTGACAGTGAGGTACCACGAGTCGGTGGAGTGCCCGGCCGGGCGGCAGTAGGGTTGTCGCCGTGACTGCCGAGGCGACCGCGACCAACGAGCTGGCCGCCTACCGCGCCAGGCTCACCGCGCACTGGGACGAGCTCACCTCGACGTCCGGGCTCCGTCCGGACCAGGAGCCGCTCGCCGCGACGATGGAGGCGCTCGGCCTCGACGGCCTCGTAGTGGCTCGGGCGGAGATGGCAGACCTCGTCCGGGACGAGGGCATCCTCTACGGCGGGGAGTCGGGCAGGCGCTGGATCATCGACCCGCTGCCCGTGATCCTCACCGCCCAGGAGTGGGACCGGCTCGAGGCTGGCCTCGCCCAGCGCGCTCGGCTGCTCTCCCTCGTGCTCGCCGACATCTACGGCGACCAGCGGCTGCTCTCCTCGGGCGCGATCCCTGCAGAGATCGTGTGGGGGCATCAGGAGTTCCTGCACCAGGCGTGCGGGATCCCCGTTCCTGGTGAGACCTGGCTCCCGCTCGTCGCAACCGACCTCGGTCGTTCCTCGACGGGGGAGTGGACCGTGCTCGGTGATCGCACCGGCACCCCGGCGGGCGCCGGCTACGCCATGGCCAACCGTCGGATCACCTCGCGCATCATGGGCGATCTCCACCACGACGCCCGGCCCGCCCGTCTGCGTAGCTACTTCTCCGCCATGCGCGCCGCGCTCCAGCAGCTTGCACCCCGCGACGGACACACGCCGAGGGGTGTGCTGATGTGGTCGGGCGCCTCCGATGCCACCGCCTACGAGCAGGGCTTCATCGCCACCCTGCTCGGCTACGCGCTCGTCGAGGCGGAGGATCTCGTGCTGCGCGACGGCCAGGTCTGGATCAACTCGCCCGACGGGCGCGAACTCGTCGACGTCATCCTGCGCCGCGTGGCCTCCGAACTGATCGACCCGCTCGAGTTCCGCAGCGACTCCCAGCTCGGCCTCGCAGGCCTGCTGGAGGCCGCCCGGCTCGGCAACGTCGCCACCGTCAACCCGATCGGCAGCGGAGTGCTCGAGAACCCGGCCCTGCTCGGCCTGCTGCCGACCCTCGCCCGCCAACTGCTCGGCGAAGACCTCCTCCTGCCCTCGGCGCAGACGTGGTGGTGCGGCGACGACGCCGCCCGCGGCCATGTGCTCGCCAACCTCGACGACCTGCTGATCAAGCCGATCGACCGCACCCGACGAATCGCCCCGCTGCCCGGTCGGGAACTCGACGACGCCACCCGGGCCGACCTGCGGGCTCGGATCGCGGCGGAACCGTGGGCTTGGTGCGGGCAGGAGCCGGTCCACCTCTCCACCGCCCCGGTCGTGACCGACGACGGCCTCGTCCCACGGCGGATCGTGCTGCGCACCTTCGGCGTCAGCGTCGACCGCGGCCACGAGTTCCTTCCGGGCGGCCTGGCCAGGGTCGCCCCCGATGACCGCTTCACCATCAGCAACGACGCGGACGCCATCGCCAAGGACGTCTGGGTGCTCGACCCCGAGGATGCCGCTGAGACCTGGGCCACCAGCTTCGACGGAGGGGTCGTCGCGGCCGGGCGCGCGTCCATCGCGCCGCGAGTCGCCGACAACCTGGTCTGGCTCGGCCGCTACACCGAGCGCGCCGACTCCACCATCCGGCTGCTGCGCCTCTGCCTCGACCTCGCGCGCGACCACGGACGCCGCCCGGCCTCCCGCGGGGCACAGGTGCTCGCGGCCATGCTGCGCGCAGGGCAGCAGATCACGGGCCTCGACCTCGGCGTCGACGACCTGCCCGTCGCCCACAAGCGCATCCGCACCGCGATCACCGAGGCGGACCAGCGCGGCTCGGTCGCCCACAGCCTCCGACGGCTGAGCGCTGCGGCGCACGAGGTGCCCGACCTGATGTCCGGGGATCTCTGGCACGTGCTGGCCCAGCTCGACGACCGGGTCGGCGATGCGGCACGGCGGCGCGACCTCGCGGGCGTCCTCGACGACCTGATCGACGGCACCCTCGCCCTGGCGGGCATCCAGGCCGAAAGCCTCACCCGCGACGCCACCTGGGCCTTCCTCGACGCAGGCCTGCGGCTCGAGCGCGCCCAGCGGATGCTCGGCCTCGTCGAGGCCACCCTTGGCGCCGACCACGCCGCCGTCGTCGAGAACCAGCTCGTCGACGCCGTCCTCGACGCGGGGGAGTCCCTCATCACGCAGCGCAGGCGCTCGGCGGCGGGCCAGTCCCACCGCAAGCCGACCGTCGCCGCCACCCAGCTGCTCGTCTCCGACCGCAGCAACCCGCGCGCCGTGGCCTTCCAGCTCGACCGGCTCGGCGACGACCTGCTCCTGCTCGGCGACGACGGGCTCGCCGGTCGGGTCGAGAGTCTCGCCGACTCGGTCCGCGAGACCGACCTCGCGGGGCATGTCATCGACCGCAGCCTCGCGCCGACCCTCGCGCAGATCAGGAAGGAGCTGCGCGGCATCGCGGACGAGCTCAGCCGCACCCATCTCACCCGCAGCGCGCCGAGGCGGGCCATCCTCAGCGGCTGGTCGGACGGAGGCGAGTCGTCGTGAGGCAGCTACCGGAGAACCTGACGGCTCGTCGCTACTTCCTCAAGCACCGCACCAGCTACTTCTACTCCGACGCTGTCACCATGTGCCACGAGCGGGGATTCCTCAGCCCGCGGGAGACACCTAGCCAGCGCGTCGTCGCCCACGGCGCGGGCATCCTCCCCGAGCCGCTGCTGCACACCGAGCACGTCGACCGGTTCGGCAACCTCAGCCACTACTTCGAGATCCACTACCCGCACACCCAGTTCGAGGTGGTGAAGGAGGCGGTGATCGACGTCGCCTGGCCGGAGGTGGACGTCGACCTGCTCGACACGTGGAGCCTCGCCTCCGCCACGCGGGCCATCGCCGGCAATCCGGCGCTGCGGCTCGACCGCGCCGTCTACGGCCTGCCGAGCAGACACGTGACCGCGCCGCCCCGGCTCGCCTCCTACAGCGACACCATCCTCGACCCCGACCTCGGCTTCGGCCAGGCCATCAGCGAGCTCACCCGCGGGATCCGGCGCGACTTCGCCTACCGGCCAGGCGCCACGTCCGTGCGGACCACCGTCGACGAACTGCTCGACCTGCGCGCGGGCGTCTGCCAGGACTTCGCGCATCTCGGCATCGCCGTGCTGCGCAGCCTCGGCATCCCGGCCCGCTACGTGTCGGGCTACATCGAGACCATCGCCCCTCCCGGCAAGGAGAAGCTGGAGGGCTCCGACGCCTCCCACGCCTGGATCTCGGTGCTCGCGCCCAACGGGTCCTGGATCGACATCGACCCGACCAACGGCAAGTTCGCCGACTCGCGCTACCTGGTCACGGCATGGGGGAGGGACTTCGCCGACGTCAGCCCGCTGCGCGGGATCGTCGTGACCGAGGCGGTCACCTCGCGGCTCGACGTCGGGGTCGACGTGGTGCAGATGGACGGCGACCGGCTGCCGCGGATGCAGACGCTCGACCTCGAGCTCTGAGCCTCAGCTCAGCAGGCTCAGCCCGAGGCCGTCGTCGCTCGGCAGGTCCCCGTCGATCTGTGCTTCCACGCGGACCGACTCGAGCTGGGTGCGGCCGCCCAACGTGGTCATGAAGGCCGTGTCCGCGGCGTCGCGCCCGGTGCAGATCCGCACCATCGCCTGCCGCGGGGCGAGGCCGGTCGCGTCGAACAGCTGCCAGGCCCCGTCGAGCCAGACCTCGGTGACGGCGTGGAAGTCCATCGGCTTCAGCCCCGGTGCGTAGACCGACACGAACCGGGCCGCAACGTTCCTGGCGCGCAGGAAGGCGATCGCCAGATGCGAGAAGTCGCGGCACACGCCCGCGCGGGCAATATACGTGTCGAGCGCGCCGTCGACGCCGCGGCTGGACCCGGAGCGGTAGGCGATCTTGTCGTGCACCCAGGCCCGCACCGCAGACACCAGCGCACTTCCCTCGAGGCCGTCGAAGTGGGCGCCGCTGAGGGCGGCCAACCGGTCGGAGTCGCAGTAGCGCGAGGGGCGCGTGTAGAGCACCTCGTCGATGCCCTGCAGCGGCGCGGGCGGCGCCTGGCCGTCGATCGTCGCCGCGTAGTCGACGATCAGCTGGCCGACCGGTACGTTCACCGCGCGGTGCAGCCGCCCACCGTTGGGTGCAAGGAGCTCCTCGACGTCGATCGGGTCCCCGTCGACCGTGAGGCTGAGTCGTTCCTGCGCCGGTTCATGTTCGGCACTGACTGCCACGGAGAAGACGAGCTGGGCCGTCGCGGAGACCTGGATCCGGAGGTTGCTTGAGACGAGTCGGCGGTGCACCGCAACAGGCTAGCCGCTGCGGCGCACCGCCGTCGCCCCAGGTGGCTCAGCCCTCGAGGATCTGCTCGAGGTTCGCCAAGAGCTCCTTGCCGATGGTCTCGTTGACCGCCATGTCGCCAGCCGCCTCGCCGCCGAGGAAGGCGGCGCCGACCACGTTGCCCTCCCGTGCCCAGAAGCCCGCGGAGGCATCAGGGGCGAGCCCCCAACTGCGCTGATCGTCGTGCGAGACCTCCGAGTAACCGCCGAGCACGATGCCCTCGTCTCCCAGATCCTCCAGTTCACGGAAGGTCGGGACCGATCGATAAGCGATGCCATCGGCAACGGTCGGCTCGGTGATCCCCGCATCGAGGCAGGCCTGTCCCTGCTCCCTCAGCTGGGTCATGAACTCGACCGCCGAGGCCTCGTCGCGGAAGATCAGCACCGTCTGCCACTCGACCGACGTCGGCGCATTCAGCACCATCGTGTGGCCACCCGTCAGCTGGGTCAGGGCGGGGAAGGTCAACGGCTGCTGGAGGCAGAACACCTCGGTGTCCTGCGCCTCGAGGCTCTCCTCCGCGATCGCCGGCTCATGCGAGTCGAGGGGGAGCACCCAGCCGCCGAGGTCCCCGATCTGGCCGGGCAGCTTTCCCGGGTCGGTCCAGACGGGGGTGAAGGCCGGCGCCGTCGGGCTGGGACTTGCCGACGCGGAAGGTGCAGGCAGCGACGGCGACTGCACAGTCGGGGCCTGCGTCTGCGACGGGGCGGGCGAAGGCGACGCCGTGGCCGGGGCGGTCGTCTCGCCGGGCATCAGCGAGACGCCAAGCCCGATGCCGCCGACCGCAACGAGGGCGACGGCCAGGGCGGCCACGATGCCCCTTCGGCGCTTGATTCCGCGTCCACGTGCGATGACGGAGGCCGTGAGGGCGGAGTCGTCACGCTGCGGGACGGTGACCTGCGCGAGTTCGCGGCGCAGTTCGTTCTCATCCATGGGGGTCATGAGGTGCTCCTCGAGGTGATCAGCGCGGCCTCGGCACGGGTACGGATGCGGGCCAGCGCGCGGGAACAGGTGGACTTGACCGTGCCGACCGAGCAGCCGACCGCTTCCGCGACGTCTGCCTCGGCGAGGTCGTGGTAGTAGCGCAGGACCACGATGGCGCGCTCCTTCGCAGACAGCTGGGCGAGCTGGCCGACGATGAACGCGCGGTCCTCGCTCGCCTCGAAGGTGCGGGCGGCGCCCTGGTCGGCGAAGCGTTCGGCCTCCTCGACGGGGACCGTCGCGTAACGCCTGCGCCGCCAACGGTCGGTGGCCAGGTTGACCATGATCCGACGTGTGTAGGCGCTCGCGGTGGATGCCTCCACCCGGTGCCAGGCGAGCCACAGCTTGACCAGCGCGTCCTGCAGCAGGTCCTCGGCCGCGGACGTCGACCCGGTCAGCAGGTACGCCGTGCGGCGCAGGGCCGGTGAGTGTGCGGTGACGAAGCCGTTGAACGCCTCGTCTGCATCTGTGCCTTTCATACCCACCACTACGGGTTCCCCTCCCCGGTTGGTTGAGAGGAATTGTCCGCTCAGGGGGCGGTCAGCACCTCGGCGCCGTCGGGGGTGACCACCAGCGACTGCTCGAACTGGGCGCAGCGAGAACCGTCGACGGTCACGACCGTCCAGTCGTCGTCCCACTGCTCGGTCTCGGCGGAGCCGAGGGTGAGCATCGGCTCGATGGTGAACGTCATGCCCGGCTGCAGCACCGTGTTGAGGCGCGGCTCGTCGTAGTGCAGGATCACGAGTCCGGAGTGGAAGGCGGTGTGCACGCCGTGGCCGGTGTAGTCGCGCACCACGCCGTAGCCGAAGCGCTTCGCGTAGGCCTCGATCACGCGCCCGATCACCGAGATCGGCCTGCCTGGCTTCACCGCGCGGATGGCGCGGTTCATCGCCTCCTGGGTGCGCTCCGCGAGCAGCCGCGACTCCTCGTCGACGTCTCCGCAGAAGAAGGTGCCGCAGTTGTCGCCGTGCACCCCGTCGATGAAGGCCGTGCAGTCGATCTTGACCAGGTCGCCGTCCTCGAGCGGACGCAGGTCGGGGATGCCGTGGCAGATCACCTCGTTGACGGAGGTGCAGATCGACTTGGGGAACCCGCGGTAGCCGAGCGTCGACGGATAGGCGCCGTGATCGAGCATGTACTCGTGTGCCACGCGGTCGAGTTCATCGGTGGTGACTCCGGGGGCGATCGCCTTCGACGCCTCCATCATCGCGCTGTGCGCGATCCGACCCGCGACGCGCATCCTCTCGATCACCTCGTCGCTCTGCACATCCGAGCCTGTGTAGCGCTCGGGCGCCGGACGGCCCACGTACTCGGGGCGTCGGATGGAGCGGGGGACGTCGCGGATGGGGGTGATGTCGTACGCGGTCACTGGGTTCACGAGGCCCAAGTCTAGTGCTGCGGTGTGCGGAGCACCCAGCGGTGAAGCGCCGTCGTCAGCCGTCCCAGCGCAGGGACTGCAGCATCTGGTTCGTCTCTTCCTGATTGTCCCTCAGGTCGATCGTCGCGCAGGTGACGTAGACGGCGATCTTGTCCTTGTCTTCGGTCGGCACGAGCACGACATCGACGGTGTCGCCCTCGATGTTGTTGTGGCGCTGGTTGCTGACGTAGATGTTCGAGGTCAGCCGCCAGCCGATCCTGCCGGAGACGCTGAAGTCCTCGTTGCGCAGCACCTCGCGCTTCTCGAAGCTCTCGAACATGCCGGAGGAGGCCATGCAGGTGATGAACTGTTCGGCCGCCTGCGGCAGCGAGTCGGAGAAGCCGTCGGAGACCTTGATGTAGCCGAGGTTCACGTTGCTGATCCAGCCGGGAGCGATCGAGCGGATCATCGAGTTGTCGTCGTGCATCCAGTCGATGTAGGCCGGAGAGTCGGTCCATTCGCCGCGCGGCGCCTCGATGGACAGGCCCGCGCTCGACAGCCTCCCGTCTCTCACCTCACTGCGCGGCGAACTTTCGGCGGTGGGGCAGTCGATCGGTTCGCCGAAGCCCGTCTCGACGGGGGTGGGAGTCGGCGTCTCCGACGGCTGGCGCTCGTCCCACTGGGTGCCGGTCGGTCGGGCGGTGCGGGTGTCCTCGGGCGTGGCTGCGAAGGGGTTCCCGGCACTGGGCCACAGGATCAGTGCGGCGACGATGCTCGCAACCACGACGAGCGCGATCCCCAGCCACAACCAGGTGGCCGGCGTCTTCTTCTGCGGGGTCGGGTCGATCCAGCGCTGACCGTCCCAGTACCTGCGACCGTCAGGCGCCGTGGGATCTGCGTACCAACCCGGCTGTGCCATGGGGCCAGTTTAGGTGACGGTGGGAGCGCCGCCCCGGCACGCGACACGCACGGCTAGGCGCGACGCAGCGAGGACTGGGCCGCATCGACCTTCGTGGCCAGGGCATCGTCGCCGATCGGGACCTGCGAGTGGAAGATGGTCAGCCGCTGCGGGTCGCCGGTGTCGAGCACGAGGAAGACCACCACGTCGCCTTCGATGTTCTCGAGCTCGACGTCGTCGTTGTTCCAGTAGTTGTACTCCAGCAGCCAGCCCGCGACGCCGTCGCTTGTCGTGTAGGCGCGGTCGTCGGTCAGCTCGCTGCGGCCGAGCAGCCCCTCGTAGACCCAGCTCGACATGCAGTCGGCCACCTGGGACGCGGCGGTGCGCGGATCGGAGGAGTACTCGTCGACGTCGAGGCCGCCCATGGCGATCGCGGCGACCCAGCCCTCGGCGACCCACTGCTCCTGGCCGGTGCGCTGCGTCGCGAAGTCGAGCGACCAGCCGAGCGAGTCCTCCCATCCGCTCACGCCGTCGAAGCTCATCCCGCTCGAGGTGAACGTGTTGCCCCTTCCGCGCACGAAGTCGTCCCCCTCGGCCATGGGGCAGGGGCGCTCGGAGCCCTCCTCGTCGGGATCGGGGGAGGTCTTGCGCTCGTCCCACTGCGTCCCGGTCGGCCGGGCGGTGCGGGTGTCCGTGCCGACGGGGGCGGTGCCGTCCCACGGACGCAGGATCAGCAACCCCGCCAGGAGGCCGACGAACACGACGCCGATCGCGAGGCCGATGATGAGGCCTCCGCGTCCCTTCGGAGGCTGCCCGGAGCCGTGAGGTCGTGGTGCCCAGGAACGGCCGTCCCACCAGCGCGGGGTCGGGCCGCCTTCGGGGTCGGGATACCAGCCGGGCTGAGCCATGGGGCAAGTCTAGGTTGACCTCGTCTCACGCTCCGGTCGTCACGCGGTTGTAACATCCGGCGGGCACACTTGCGGGCATGGATAGGCAGACTGAGTTCGTCCTCCGCTCGATGGAGGAGCGCGGCATCCGGTTCGTGCGGCTCTGGTTCACCGATGTGCTCGGCTCGCTGAAGTCCGTGGCGATCGCGCCTGCGGAGGTCGAAGGGGCGATCGCGGAGGGTGTCGGGTTCGATGGCTCCGCCATCGAAGGCTTCGCCCGCGTCTACGAGTCCGACATGGTCGCCCATCCCGATCCCTCGTCCTATCAGGTGCTCCCGTGGCGCCAGGCGGGCCGCTCGACGGCGCGCATGTTCTGCGACATCAAGCTGCCCGACGGGTCCCCGAGCTACGCCGACCCCCGCTTCGTGCTCAAGCGCGCGATGCAGAAGGCGAGCGACATGGGGTTCACCTACTACATCCATCCCGAGATCGAGTTCTTTCTGCTGCGCAACCTGCTGCCTCCGGAGCCCCTCGACGAGGGCGGCTACTTCGACCACACGACGCTCGGCGACGGGACCGACTTCCGCCGCGACGCGATCACCATGCTCGAGCAGATGGGCATCTCGGTCGAGTTCAGCCACCACGAGGCGGCGCCGGGCCAGCACGAGATCGACCTGCGCTACGCCGACGCTCTGACCATGGCAGACAACGTGATGACGTTTCGCGTCGTGGTCCGTGAGGTCGCCGTCAGCCAGGGCATCCACGCCACGTTCATGCCGAAGCCGTTCTCCGAGTTCGCGGGAAGCGGCATGCACACCCACATGTCGCTGTTCGAGGGTGACACCAACGCCTTCTACGACGCCTCGGACGAGTACAACCTCTCGAAGACGGCGAAGCACTTCATCGCCGGCCTGCTGCGCCACGCGCCGGAGATCACGGCCGTGACCAACCAGTGGGTCAACTCGTACAAGCGACTGGTCTCCGGGTCCGAGGCACCGCAGTTCGCGTGCTGGGGCCGCGCCGACCGGTCCGCGCTGGTCAGGATCCCGCAGTTCACGCCCGGCAAGACGTCCTCGGCGCGGATCGAATACCGCGCCGTCGACTCCGCCGTCAATCCCTACCTCGCCTACGCCGTCCTGCTCAACGCAGGCCTCAAGGGCATCGAGGAGGAGTACCCGCTGCCCGAGGAGAGCGAGAACGAGGTGTCGCGGCTCAGCGACCGGGAGCGCAAGGCGCTCGGCGTGCGCGAGCTTCCGCACAACCTCGACGAGGCGGTGCGCCTGATGGAGGAGTCGGAGCTCGTGGCCGAGACCCTCGGCGAGCACGTCTACGAGTATTTCCTGCGCAACAAGCGCGAGGAGTTCGCGGCCTACCGCCGCCAGGTCACCCCGTGGGAACTGGAGCGCCACATCCGCGTCATGTGAGCGGGAAGGCCGCCTCAGCCTCATCCGCGTGGACGCCGCTCGCGCGCTTCGGCGCCGCCGCCCACGCCGTCCGGCCGACCGCGAGGTCGATGAACGTCTGCGGCTCGAACTCCACGACATTTGGTGGGGTTCCGCGCGTGTGCCGCGGACCGCTGCCGAAGCCGATCTGGACGGCCGCGAACGGCGGCACCCGCACCTCGATGCTCGCCCCTGGATGGCGCTCCCCGAGCAGGGCGCAGCCGGCCCGGCAGACGGCGGCGGTCAGCTCCCTGCCGAGGTCGCCGTCCTCGTCGCGGGCCACGCGCAGCAGCAGCGAGGTGAGGTCGGGACGCTTCCGGGCCAGCTCCGCGTCGAGGGAGGCGTCGTCGATCCTGCCGCGCAGCGCGGCGACGACCTTGGGTGATGGCTTGAACATGACCTGGCAAGGATAGCCGGAGCGATACTGTGGCCGGGTGAGCAGGTACACGTCCCCGACCGCCGAGTTCGCCCGCAGAGGCTTCGAGTCGGCCACGTCCGCCGCGCGCGTCTGGGAACGCTGGCAGAGCAGGATCGGTGAGGAGCCGCCGGTCGATCTCGCCCTCTTCGCTGGGGTCGCCGACCGCGACCAGGCGCTCGACAGCCTCGAACGCATCTCCGCCGACCCGGTCTTCGACGAGGTGATCGCCGACGAGGCGTGGCTGCGGCGCCTGCTGCTCGTGCTCGGCGGCTCCTCCGTGCTCGCCCAGACCCTCGTCCGGCACCCGGCAGAGGTCGTCGCACTCCGCGAGGAGCCGCGGGCCCGCGGCCCCGAGGGGTGGTTGAACTTCTTCGCCGACCGGGTCGGCCTCGTCGACGGCGTCCCCTCCGACGGGGCGGATGCGCTGCGCCTCGCCAACCGGATCGCGCTGACCGAGATCGCAGCGCGCGACCTGGGTGCCTCCGACCCGGCGACCATCGTCGACGACATCGCGGCCGAACTCGCTGCGGTCGCAGACGCCGTGCTCGAGATCTCGCTCGCCTACGCCCGGGCCGAGGTCGCCGACTCCGAGCTCGTCCGCATCGCCGTGCTCGCCATGGGCAAGACGGGGGCGCGGGAGCTCAACTACATCTCCGACGTCGACGTTGTCTACATCGCCGAACCCGTCGACGGCGCCGACACCGAACGCGCCATGCAGGTCGCAGCACGCCTGGCCGCGGCCCAGGCCAGGATCTGCTCGGCGCACACCGCCGAGGGCACCATCTTCCAGGTGGACGCCGCGCTGCGCCCCGAGGGGAAGGCGGGCCCGCTCGTGCGCACCCTCGACAGCGCCCGCGTCTACTACGAGAAGTGGGCGAAGAACTGGGAGTTCCAGGCCATGCTCAAGGCGCGCCCGGCGGCGGGCGACCGGCAACTGGGGGAGGCCTTCGTCGAGCTCGTGTGGCCGATGGTCTGGAAGGCAGGGGAGCGCCAGGAGTTCCTGTCCGAGGCGCGGGCGATGCGCGAGAGGGTGATCTCGCTGATCCCGAGCAAGCAGGCCGACCGCGAGATCAAACTCGGCAAGGGCGGCCTGCGCGACACAGAGTTCTCCGTCCAGCTCCTCCAGCTCGTGCACGGCAGGGCGGACGACCGGATCCGGGTGCGCGGCACCTTCGAAGGGCTGAGGGAACTGGTCGACAGCGGCTACATCGGCCGCAGCGACGGCGCCCAGATGGCAGATGCCTACCGCTTCCAGCGCGTCCTCGAGCACCGCGTGCAACTGCGCAGGCTGCGCCGCACCCACGTGCTCCCGGACGAGGACGCGGCGCTGAGCCAGATCGCCCGCTCGATGGGCACCCAGGCCGACGACCTGATGAAGCAGTGGCGCGACTCGACCCGCAAGGTGCGTGCCCTGCAGCAGCGCATCTTCTTCTCCCCGCTGCTCGAGGCGGTCAGCGCCGTCTCGACCGATGGGCTCAAGCTCACCGCCGACGCGGCGAAGACGCGGATGCGGGCCCTCGGGTTCAAGGATCCGCAGGCGGCACTGGGCCACATCCAGGCCCTCACCAGGAGCACCGACCGGGCAGCAGAGATCCAACGCCAGCTGCTCCCCGCGATGCTCGGCTGGTTCGCGGAAGGTCCGAACCCCGACTTCGGGCTGCTCGCCTTCCGCCAGCTCTCCGAGGCGCTCGGCACCGCCTCCTGGTACCTGCGGGCGCTGCGCGACGACGGCTACATGGCGCACCGGCTCGCCCGCATCGCCTCGTCGAGCCGCTACGTGGTCGACCTGCTGAGTCGCGCACCGGACATGATCCGGATGCTCGGCAGCAACGAGGAGTTGCGCCCCCGCTCGGCCCAGGAACTCGCCACCTCCATGCAGCGGGCCGCCTCGCGCCACGACGACCTGGACAAGGCGATCGCCTCGGTCCGTGCCCTTCGCCGCTCCGAGCTCTGCCGCATCGCGCTCGCAGACGTGCTCGGCCTCGCCGACCTCACTGCGGTCGGCACCGCGCTGAGCGACCTGGCCTCGGCCACCATCGACGCGGGGCTGTTCCTCGCCCGCCGCGAGATCGACGCCTGCGATGTCGGCGTGATCGCGCTCGGAAGATGGGGAGGCTACGAGATGAGCTACTCCTCGGACGCCGACTGCATGTTCGTCGTGCCGGACGGCGTCGAGCCGGAGGAGATCACGAAGGCGACCTCGCTCGTGCGGCGCGCCGCGGAGATCGTCGGCAAGCCTGGACCCGACCCCGCGCTGGTGATCGACAGCGACCTGCGCCCGGAGGGAAAGGGCGGACCGCAGGTGCGCACAGTCGGTTCCTACATCGCCTACTACGACAAGTGGGCCTCCACCTGGGAGGCGCAGATGCTGCTCCGTGCCCGGCCGGGCGCGGGTAACCGGGAGCTGGCCGGCCGGGTGCTGGAGAGCACCGACCGGTTCCGCTATCGCGACGGTGGGCTGACGCAGCAGCAGGTGGTCGAGATCCGCAAGCTGAAGGCCAGGATGGAGAAGGAACGCATCCCGCGCGGGGTTGCCCGGGACAGGCACCTCAAGCTCGGCCCCGGCGGCCTCTCCGACGTCGAATGGACCGTCCAGCTGCTCCAACTCCAGCATGCGCACGCACACGTCGAGCTGCGCACCCCTTCAACCATGGCGGCGCTCGACGCGCTCGCCGAGCTCGACCTGGTCACCGCCCAGCAGGCGAGTCGGCTGGCCGGGGCCTGGCGGCGAGCGAGCGAGCTGCGCGACGCCATGATGCTTGTACGGGGGAGGGCGAGCGACTCGATGCCTGCCGACGCTCGCGAGCTCGCGGCGATCGCCGACGTCCTCGGCTATCCGACGGGGCAGGCCTCACGGCTCGACGACGAGACCCGCCGCCTGCTGCGCAGGGCGCACGAGGTCACCGAGGAGCTGTTCTGGACCTGACCTGGCGCGGCGGGAGCCGGGCTGTCGGTGCGTGCTAATCTGTGGCCAAACGTGTTCCGGGGTCGGTGTAAGTCCGAACCGGCGGTGACAGTCCGCGACCCCCCAGGCCTCATGGCCGAAGGGTTGACTCGGTGAAATTCCGAGACCGACAGTGAGAGTCTGGATGGGAGGAACACGGCGCCACTGCCGTGGCGTGCGCGTGCGCACGCATCTTGGACGGCGGTGTTGTCGCGACCGCCCCGGAGCCATGGATGGAAACGGGGTTCCATGAACCGGCGTCAGCGCCTCTCCCACCTGGGGCTGTGGTCCGCCTACACGGCGCGCACCCGACCCCTGAAGGGCCGCTGGATGCCTGCGCTGGCCGCCGCGTCGCTGATCGTCGGCATCTGGTGGGCGGTGACGGCCGCCGGCCTGATCGGCCCGTACCTGCTTCCCGGCCCTGGCGAGGTGCTCGGCCGCATGCTTGACCAGGCGGCCACCGGGGTCGCCTGGCGCTACCTCGCACCCACCCTCACCGCGGCCGTGCTCGGCGCCGTCATCGCGGTGCTCGTGGCACTCCCGCTCGGTGTGTGCATCGCCCATTCACGGGTGCTCGCCGCGGTGGTCGAGCCGTTCGTCGCGCTGTCCCAGACCGTCCCACTCGTCGCGATCGCCCCGCTGCTCGTGCTGTGGATCGGCTACGGGACCGTCCCCATCGCCGTCCTGTGCGCCATCGTCGCGTTCTTCCCGATCGTCACCACCACCGTCGTGGGACTCCGCTCGCTCGACATGCGCGTGGTCGAGAATGCGATGCTCGACGGGGCGAGCGGCTGGCAGCGGCTCGTCCACATCGAGGCACCCATGGCCGCTCCCGCGATCCTCGCAGGGGTGCGCGGAGGGGTCGTGCTCGCCATGACGGGCGCCGTCGTGGGTGAACTCGTCATGGGCGGCACCGGAATGGGCACCCTGCTCACCCTTTCCCGGGATGCGGCCGACACGGCGGGCGTCTTCGCCGTCGTCGCCTGGGTCTCCATCTCAGCCCTCATCCTGCACGGCCTCGTCACGCTGCTGGAGCGTGCCGCCGTCAACCGACTCCAAGGAGAATCCTCATGATCGACCGACGCGGTTTCCTGCTCGGCGGGCTGGCGGCCGGCGCCGCGGTGGGCCTCGCCGCCTGCGGCACGAGCGGCGGAGAGCAGGGCGGGAAGGTCACCGTCGGCCTCACCTACATCCCCAACGTCCAGTTCAGCGCCTTCTACCTCGGCGTCGACCGCGGCATCTTCGCCGACAACGGCCTCGACGTGACGCTACGCCACCACGGAGAACAGGAGGACGTGTTCGGCGCCCTGCTTCGCGGCGGCGAACAGGTCGTGTTCGCCTCCGCAGACGAGGCGATGGTCGCGGCTGCAGGAGGCAACGACCTGCGCACCTTCGCCACGTCGTACCAGACCTACCCGCTCAACGTGATCGGCCTCGACGGCACCCTCACCCTTCCCCCCGAGCCGCTCACCGTCCTCGAAGGACGCACGCTCGGCATCCCCGGCCACTTTGGCTCCAGCTACTACGCGGCGCTGTGCGCCATCCACCGCTCCGGGCTGACGGAGCAGCAGGTCACACTGCAGGACATCGGCTACACGGCGCTCAGTGCCCTCGAGGCCGGGAAGGTCGACTTCATCGTCGGGTTCATCAACAACGAGCTCGTGCAGCTGCAGCTGAGGGGTGGCACGCCGCTCGCGCTTCCGGTGACCAGCGAGAGCGAGCCGAGCCTTGTCGGGCCCAGCCTGATCACCAGGGGCGGCGCACTCGAGGATGCGAGCCTCAAGCGGATGGCCGACGCGATGGCCGAGGCACAGCAGGCGGTGATCGACGACCCGCAGGCGGCGCTTGAGGCGACGGCGAAGCAGGTGCCCGCCCTCTCCGACGCCACGCAGCGCGAGGCGGCCGCCAAGGTGCTCGAGGCCACGACGCAGATGTGGCTGCGCGACGGGAAGGTCGACGTCTCCGTCGACGAGGCGGCCTTCGCGCGGATGGGTGAGTTCCTGACCGAGGCGGGCATCATCGAGGCCCCGCCTGAGGCGCCCTACATCTCCCTGTGAGACGCGAAGAGGCGGCGGCCCCCGGGGGGACCACCGCCTCTTCTGCTTCGGGGTCAGCCCGCCGCGCGGACCGCGTCCTCGATGCGCTGGCCGATCGTCTCGTCGACGTTCTTCCAGTACTGGAAGGCGCGCTCCAGCACCTCGGGGGTCAGTCCGCCGAGGAGCTGGCCGGAGACCGTCTCGACGAAGCGGTCGCGCTGCTCGTCGTCGAAGACCTCCCGCACCAGCGTTCCCGCCTGGCCGAAGTCGTCGTCCTCGGCGTGCAGGGTCGCGGCCGAGCGCACGAGGGCGCCGTCGGACTCCCAGCCGTCCTCGGCCACGCCCTGGGCCTCGGAGAACATCCGGCCGTAGCTGTTCGGGGCGTACACGGGGGCGTCACCGGTGTGGTGGTACTGCATGTGCCCCTGCTCGGCGTAGTTGTTGAACTCCTTCGTCACCGGCTGGTTAACGGGCAGCTGGTGGAAGTTCGAGCCGATCCTCGCCCGGTGCGCGTCCGGGTAGGCGAAGACTCGGGCCATCAGCATCTTGTCGGGAGAGATGCCGGTTCCGGGGATGATGTTCGACGGCGAGAAGGCAGCCTGCTCGATCTGTGCGTAGAAGTTGTCCGGGTTCTTGTTCAGCTCCATGACGCCCACCTCGATCAGCGGGTAGTCCTTCTGCGACCAGGTCTTGGTCAGGTCGAACGGGTTGAACCGGTAGTCCTCGGCGTCCGCATAGGCCATCACCTGGACGTGGAGGGTCCAGGACGGGAACTCCCCGCGCTCGATGGCCTCATGCAGGTCGCGACGGTGGTAGTCGGCGTCGGCCCCTGCGATCTTCTCGGCCTCGGCCGCGGTCAGGTTCTCCTCGCCTTGGTTCGTGCGGAAGTGGTACTTCACCCAGTGCTTCTCGCCCGCCGCGTTGATCCACATGTAGGTGTGCGAGGAGAAGCCGTGCATGTGTCGCCAGGACTTCGGAAGGCCGCGGTCACCCATGAGGTAGGTCACCTGGTGGGCCGACTCGGGCGAGGCGGTCCAGAAGTCCCACTGCATGTTGTTGTCGCGCAGGCCGGAGGACGGGAGTCGCTTCTGCGAGCGGATGAAGTGGGGGAACTTCATGGGGTCGCGCAGGAAGAACACGGGGGTGTTGTTGCCGACGATGTCCAGGTTGCCCTCGGTGGAGTAGAAGCGCGTCGAGAAGCCGCGCACGTCGCGCCACGTGTCGGGGGAGCCCTGCTCACCCGCGACGGTGGAGAAGCGCGCGACCATCTTCGTCTCAGCGCCCGGCTGGAACGGGGCGGCCTTGGTGTAGGCGGTCACGTCGTTGGTGACGGTGAAGGTTCCGAAGGCGCCGGAGCCCTTCGCGTGCGGGGTGCGCTCCGGCACCCGCTCGCGGTTGAAGTGGGCGAGCTGCTCGACCAGGTGGACGTCGTGCAGCACGATCGGGCCGTCATTGCCGACAGTCAGCGAATGCGCATCGGACTCGGCCGGCGCGCCGTTCAGTCGGGTCGAGACGCCGATGGGCTGCTGTTCGCCCATGGTTTCGCGGTTGCTCATGTGATCTACCTCTCGTGGGATTCGTTGCACTGTGCACACAGCCCCCAGTAGATGACCTCGGCCTCGTCGACGACGAAGCCCCGGGCGTCACTGGGGGACAAACAGGGGGAGTGGCCGACCGAGCAGGCGACGTCGAACATCGCTGCGCACGAACGGCACATCAGGTGGTGGTGGTTGTCTCCGTGCTGGATCTCGTAGCGCGGCGGCTGGCCTGCCGGCTCGACCCGTCGGATCAGGCCGGAGCGGTGCAGCGCGGAGAGCGTGTCGTAGACGGCCTGCAGCGAGGTGCTGCCGATGCGCGACCGGACGGCCTCCGCGAGCTCGGTGACGCCGCTGTGCGGGTGGGCGTCGAGCTCGCTCAGGACGGCGACCCGGCCGGCGGTGACGCGCAGACCGGCGTCTCGCAGGTCGTGGTTCCAGTCCTTCTCCATGCCCGCCACCCTAGCCGGTTATCTGGTATTTTTCCAGTAAACGAACTACTCCAGTTAGCGATGAGGGTGCTTGTCGGGGCGTGGTGATGAACTGGGCCAGCCATAGTGTTGCGTCCGGAGGGAGTCGGCATGGAACACATCAGCAACGCGCCGGTGGTCGGCTCGTCGGCGAACGCGGCCATTCAGGTCGAACTCACGGGCGCCACCGTCACAGAGGTGACGATCAGCCCCGTCTGGAGGGCGCTGGCCCAGCATTACGACCTCCAGGAGGCGCTCACCGAGGCGGCCAACGCGGCGCTCGATGCGCAGGCGGCGGCTCTGCGGCAGGCACCACAGCCGACCATGCCCGCCCTGACCGGAGACCAGTTGAGATCCCTCGTGCGCGAGATGGAGGAGCAGCAGTGACGATCAGCTTCGACGCCGCTTCGTGGGCAAAGGCCGCGGGCGCATTCGACGATGCCGCGGGCGGGGTCCGTGGATTCTCCGCCTCGATGAGCCCCGGCGGCGGGGCGGGGGCGGCACAGCAGGGGCCGCCGGGCACGTGATGATCTTCGCCGGGTGGGTCGACGACTCGAAGACGCAGTTCTACACGATCGAGGAGCCCCCGCCGCGCGCAGTTGAGCGCACGAGAACGTGGGGCAGCCACGCCTACACCAGCGGGGCCTACCGCTACCGCAACGTCACCGACTGATCAGGAGAGCGTGACGAGGGTGCGGCCGTGGCGCTCACCGTCGAGCAGTTGCTGACCGGCGGCGATCACCTCGTCGAGCGCGATCCGCGACGTCATGAGCTCGAGCTGGGTAGTGTCGACACCCTTGGCCAGCAGACGCCAGGCGTCGGCCCTGTCCTCGAGCGGCGCCCACACCGAGTCGATCCCGGCGAGGGTGACGCCGCGCAGGATGAAGGGCATCACGCTGGAGGGGAGCTTGTGCGAGCCCGCGAGCCCGCAGGCTGTCACGGTGCCGTTGGGGAGCGTTCGCGCGATGGCGTTGGCGAGCACCTCTCCACCCACGGAGTCGACGACAGCGGCGTACTGCGCCTTCTGCAGCGGCTTGCCTGCGCCCTCGAGCTCCGCCCGCGGGACCAGCTGGGAGGCGCCGAGCGAGGTCAGGTAGTCACCGAAGCGCTCGAGGCGTCCGGTCGACGCCGCGACCTCGAAGCCTGCGGCGGCGAGCAGCATGGTGGCGATGGAGCCGACGCCACCCGTCGCACCGGTGACGAGCACGGGCCCATCGCCGGGGTTGACGCCCTCCATCACGATCCGCATCACCGAAAGGGCGGCGGTGTAGCCGGCAGTGCCGAGCGAGGCGACAGCCTCAGGGGACAGGCCGTCGGGCAGCGCGACGGCCAGCTTGCCGTCGATCCGAGCCCTCGTCGAGTAGCCGCCGTTGCGGGTCTCTGAGAGGCCTGCGCCGTTCAGCACGATCCAGTCACCCACGCTCCAGCGTGGGTCGTCGGACTCGGCGACGGTGCCGACGAGGTCGATGCCTGCGATCAGCGGGGTGGTGCGCACGACACCGGGTCGACCGGTGACGGCGAGCGCGTCCTTGTAGTTCAGGTCGGAGTAGGCGACGTCGACCACGACGTCGCCCTCGCCCAGGAAGGACTCGTCAAACTGCTCCAGCTCGACGCCGGACTCTCGCACCACAATGCCTTGGATCATGTGGATCAGCTTACGCCCCGGCGCGGGTGGCCCCACCCGGGGGCGGGGCCCCGGGTGGTCAGTCCGTGGCCGCGTGGCGCGGCTTCTCGCCCGTGACCTTGCTCAGCTTCGACGGCCACCACACTGCCGGGCCGATGTCGTAGACGAGGGCGGGCACCAGCAGCGTGCGCACGATGAAGGTGTCGAGCAGCACGCCGAAGGCGACGATGAAGGCCAGCTGCAGCAGGAACAGGATCGGGATGACGGCGAGCGCCGCGAAGGTCGCCGCCAGCACGAGGCCCGCCGAGGTGATCACGCCACCGGTGACGGCGAGACCCCGCAGTACGCCCTCGCGGGTGCCGTGCTCGAGCGCCTCCTCCCGCACGCGGGTCATCAGGAAGATGTTGTAGTCGATGCCAAGCGCCACCAGGAACACGAAGCCGTACAGCGGGACGGAGGGGTCGGCGCCGGGGAAGTCGAACACGTGGTTGAACACCAGCGCAGCGGTGCCCATGGCGGTGCCGAAGCTGAGCGCGGTGGTCGCGATCAGCAGCACCGGGGCGAGGATCGAGCGCAGCAGGAAGATCAGGATGACCAGGATCACCACGAGCACGAGCGGGATGATCAGGTTGCGGTCGTGCTCGGAGGCGGTGCGGGTGTCCAGGTCGGTGGCCGTCGTGCCGCCGATCTCCGCGGTGCCGGAGAGTTCCCCACGCAGGTCGAGCACGGTGTCGATCGCGGCGTCGCTGTCGGGGGCGTCGGTCAGCGTGGCGAGCAGCATGACCTCGCCCTCGCTGACCGTCGGCTCCGGGGCCGGGGTTCCGGGGGGCCCGAGCGGCTGGATGCCCTCGGCGGTCACGGCCGCGGAACCCGAGGGGGAGTCGGCGGCCACGACGCTGACGGAGGCGACGCCGTCGTTGGCGAGCAGCTTGTCTGCCACGTTCTTCAGTTCGGCCTCGGGGGTCAGCACGTAGGCGGGGGCACCGGAGCCGCCGGGGAAGTGCTCGCCGAGCACCGCCTGGCCGTCGCGCGCGTCGGAGGGGCCGCGCACGAACTCGCTGGTGTCGACGCCGTCGGCCTTGAGAGTAGGCGCGAATGCCGCGCCGGCCGCGAGCAGGATGGTGCACACGATCCACACCGTCCGGGGGCGGCGGGCGACGAAGGCGCCGGTCTTCGCGTAGATCCCCGACTGGACCTGCTCATCCTCGGAGCGCCCAGGCTCGAAGAGGGGGCGCCGAGGCCAGTAGGCGGTGCGGCCGAGCAGGTAGAGCAGGCTCGGCAGCAGCGTGAGCGCCGAGAGCATCGCGAAGACGATGCCGATGGCGGCGACGGGGCCGAGCGAGCGGTTCGAGCCGAGGTCGCTCAGCAGCAGGCAGAGCAGGCCTGCGATGACGGTTCCGCCCGAGGCGAGGATCGGCTCGATGACGCCCTTGATGGCCGCCTTCGTGGCCGCGCCCTTCGACTCGTTGCGCTTGAGCTCCTCGGCGTAGCGCGCCGTGTAGAGCAGGGAGTAGTCGGTGGCGGCACCGATCACGAGGATGAAGAGGATGCCCTGCGTCTGACCGGTCAGCGTCAGGATCTCGAACTTGGCCAGCCACCAGTTGACCAGCAGCGCGACGCACAGGGCGAACATGGAGGTCATCAGCACCGCGAACGGAAGGATCACCGCGCGGTAGACCACCAGCAGGATGACGAGCACGAGGCCGAGGGCAACGATCAGGAGGAGGCCGTCGATGCCGCCGAAGGCCTCGACCAGGTCGGCGGAGAAGCCGGCCGGGCCGGTGACGTGGAAGGTGATCCCATCGGGAAGGTCGGCGGAGATGTCGGCGCGGATAGCCTCGACGGTGTCGGCCAGCTCCGACGCCGGGTCGATGCCGATGAAGGTCTGCGCCGCGAGCCCGTCCTGGGACGGGATGATGGGGGAGGCCGAGACGACGCCCTCCAGGTCACCCGAGGCCTCGGCGAGGGCGCCGAGCTCGCCCAGTTGCTGCTCGGTGAGCTTCTCCTCGCTGGCGAAGATGGCGATGGCTGGCACCTGATCGTCACCGACGAAGTCCAGGTAGCGCTCCCCGACGATGGTGGCCTCGGCGCTCGAGGGCAGGAAGGCCGACCGGTCGTTCTGCGCGACCTCGCTCACCCTGCCGAAGTAGGGCCCACCGATTCCGGCTCCGACCAGCCAGACCAGGATCAGCGCGACGGGGATCAGGATGCGTGCCGCCCTGGATTTAGCCATGCGCTGCAGTCTATGGCATGTGTGATCGTTCAAGTAGACGGGGATGTGTCGTAAATCACGCGTGATAAGGGGCCGACCCCGGCGCCCGCAGACGGGGCGCCGGGGTCGGCTCGGACCGGTCGGTCAGATCGCGTAGTAGAGCTCGAACTCGTAGGGGTGCGGGCGCATGGCGATCGCCTGGATCTCGGCACGCTTGAGCTCGATCCACGTCTCGATCAGGTCGGGGGTGAACACGTCACCGGCGAGCAGGAACTCGTGGTCGGCCTCGAGGGCGTCGAGGACCGCTGCGAGGTTGCCGGGGACGGTGGGAACCTCGGCGTGCTCGTCCGGGGGCAGCTCGTAGAGGTCCTTGTCGATCGGGGCCATCGGCTCGATCCGGTTCTGGATGCCGTCCAGGCCGGCAAGCAGCATGGCGGAGAAGGCCAGGTACGGGTTCGACGACGGGTCGGGGCAGCGGAACTCGATGCGCTTGGCCTTCGGGTTCGAGCCGGTGATCGGGATCCGGATGCAGGCCGAACGGTTGCGCTGCGAGTAGACCAGGTTGACCGGGGCCTCGAAGCCGGGCACCAGGCGGTGGTACGAGTTCACCGAGGGGTTGGTGAAGGCGAGCAGTGCGGGGGCGTGCTTGAGCAGGCCGCCGATGTACCAGCGGGCCATGTCGCTGAGCCCCGCGTAGCCGTTCTCGTCGTAGAACAGGGGCTGCCCGTTCTCCCAGATCGACTGGTGGCAGTGCATGCCGGAGCCGTTGTCTCCGAAGATCGGCTTCGGCATGAAGGTGGCGGTCTTGCCCGCCTCCCAGGCGGTGTTCTTCACCAGGTACTTGAACTTCATCACGTCGTCGGCGGCCTTGAGCAGCTCGTCGAAGCGCCAGTTGATCTCGGCCTGACCGGCGGTGCCGACCTCGTGGTGGGCGCGCTCGACCTCGAGGCCCGCCTGCTCCATGTGGCGCACGATGTCGTCGCGCAGGTCACCGAAGTGGTCGACGGGGGCGACCGGGAAGTAACCGCCCTTGTACTTGACCTTGTAGCCCCGGTTGCCGCCGTCCTCGACGCGGCCGGTGTTCCAGGCACCCGCCTCGGAGTCGATGTGGTAGTACGAGCTGTTCGCGGAGGTGTCGAAGCGGATGTCGTCGAACACGTAGAACTCGGCCTCAGGCGCGAAGTAGGCGGTGTCGCCGATGCCGGTGGAGGAGAGGTACGCCATCGCCTTGCGTGCGATGTTGCGCGGGTCGCGCGAGTACGGCTCCTTGGTCAGCGGGTCGTGCACGAAGAAGTTGACGTTGAGCGTCTTCGACTTGCGGAACGCGTCCACGTACGCGGTGGTCGGGTCGGGGAAGAGGGACATGTCCGACTCGTGGATCTTCTGGAAGCCCGTGATCGACGAACCGTCGAAGTTCAGGCCGTCCTCGAAGACCTCCTGGCCGAAGGCCGAGGCAGGAACGGTGAAGTGTTGCATTACGCCCGGCAGGTCGCAGAAGCGGACGTCGATGGTCTCGATGCCCTCTTCCTTGATGTAGGCCAAGAGATCGTCTGCGCCTTGGAACATTGCGGGTGACCCTCCATAGTGGTTGAACTCTGCGGACACGCTATCTGGGCGGCATTGCCCCGCAGTTGCGCGTTCGTTTCAGCCACGTTACACACTTCGGCCCCGCCGACCGGGTGGTCAGGCGGGGCCGAGACTGGATTCGCGCGGATCAGGCGGGCACACCCGAGAAGGAGGGTTTCGCGTCGTAGACCTCGCGGTCGAGCACGCCCTCCCGCTTCGCGACGATGGTCGGGACGAGTGCCTGGCCGGTGACGTTGAGCGCGGTGCGGCCCATGTCGACGATCGGCTCGACGGCCAGCAGCAGGCCGACACCTGCCAGCGGCAGGCCGAGCGTGGAGAGGGTCAGGGTCAGCATGACGGTTGCCCCCGTCGTGCCAGCGGTCGCCGCCGAGCCGATCACGGCCACGAAGGCGATCAGCAGATAGTGGGTCACGTTCAGCTCGATGCCGTAGAACTGGGCGATGAAGATCGCTGCCAGCGCGGGGAAGACCGCGGCGCAGCCGTCCATCTTCGTCGTCGCGCCGAGCGGGACGGCGAACGAGGCGTAGCCGCGGGGCACGCCGAGGTTCTTCTCGGTGACCTCCTGCGTGACGGGCATGACGCCCATCGACGAACGCGTGACGAAGCCGAGCGAGATGACCGGCCACACGTTGCGGTAGAACTGGCCGACGCCGAGCCCGTTCGCCTTGAGCACCGCGGGGTAGACGACGAGCCAGACGACGAGCAGGCCGGCGTAGAGGGCGAGCACGAAGACGCCGAGCGAGGCGAGCGAGCTCCAGCCGTAGGTGACGATGGCCTTGCCGATCAGTGCGGCGGTGCCGATCGGGGCGAGGCGGATGATCCACCACAGGACCTTCTGGACGACGGCCAGCGCCGACTCGGCGAACGACACGAAGGTGTCGGCCTTCGGCCCGACCTTCAGCGCCGCGACGCCGAGCGCGATGGAGATCAGCAGGATCTGCAGGATGGAGAAGCTGGGGCTCGCTGTGATCGCGCCCGCGTCGGTCTCGGTCACCTTGACGCTGAGGCCGAAGATGTTCGACGGGACCAGCCCGGTCAGGAACGACGTCCACTGGCCCACGTTGGAAGGGTCCTTCGCGGCGTCGGCGCTGACCCCGGCGGTCAGCCAGGGCTTCGAGATCAGGCCGACGGCGATGCCGACGACGACGGAGGCGAGCGCCGTGACCGCGAACCAGATCAGGGTCTGCACGGCGAGCCTCGCCGCGTTGGCCACCTCGCGCAGGCGGGCGACAGAGGAGATGACGGCGGTCACCACGAGCGGGATCACGAGCACCGTCAGCAGCGAGACGTAGGCGCGGCCGACCTCGGTCAGCACGGTGGTGAGCCAGTTCGGCTCGTCCTCGCCGACCTTGCCGATCGCGACGGCGATGAAGCCGAGCACGAGCCCGGCGATCAGGCCGACGACGATCTGGAAGGACAGCTTGGAGTAGAAGGGCTTCGGCCTTTCCTGGCCGGATTCGGGCGTGGCGGAGCGCTCACGAGTGGTCTGTGACATGGAGGTTCTTTCTGGAGGAGGGGTCGGGCGAGGCGGTCAGCGACGACACATGGCGCTGGCCTGACGCCTGAGATCGACCCAGGGTCGACCGTAGAAGTGCTCCATGTGCGACAGCCTTGCACACCGTGCGGCGGGGAGTCGCATCGATCCCGCCGGGTTCACCACGGGCTGAATCCGACCGCGCTGGTAGGCTCACCGACGTGTCGGACGTGACTGTTGAGCGCTACCCGGGAGAGAGCATCGGGCTGCCCGAGAAGGGGCCCGGTTCCCTCGCCACCTGGCGCGCCCGGATCGGCGCCATGATCGGCGACTGGGCCGCGTCGATGATCGTGGCGATCGGACTCTTCGGGATGGACGTGATGACCGGCTCCGGCTGGAAGTCGTTCATGATCATGGCGGTCTACTTCGTCGAGGCCAGCGTCCTGACGGCTCTCACCGGTGCCTCCTTCGGCCAGCTGATCGCCCGGATCGGCATCGTCCGGCTGGACGGCGGTCCGCTCGGCTGGTGGCGACCGTTCGCCAGGACCGCTATGAAGTGCCTGGTGATCCCCGCGCTTGTGGTCGGGCCCGAGCGGCGCGCGCTGACCGACCTGTTGCTCGGCACCGTCGTGGTGAGCCGCCGCCGCGAGCCCTCCGCCTAGCGCTTACCCCATTCCCAGCGGGGCTTCGTCAGCAGGCCCTGCCCCTCGACGAGCGTCTCGCCGAGATCCTTGACCAACTCGACGGTGGACAGGTCGTCGGCGTCAACGGCCGCCCCCAGCGCCTCGATCAGCGGATCGGAGTGGGTGACCAGCACGATCTGGGTGTCGTGGGCCGCGTGCGCGATCAGCCGTGCAAGAGGCTCGATCAGCGAGGGATGCAGGCTGTTCTCGGGCTCGTTGATCGCCATCAGGGGCGGCCGGGCGGGGGCGCACAGCGCCGCGATCCACATCAGGTATCTGAGCGTCCCGTCGGAGAGCTCCGCGCTGGCGAGCGGTCGCAGCATGCCGGGCTGGACGAGCGTGACGTCGAACAGCCCCGTCGACGCGCTGACGCTGAACCGCGACCCCGGGAAGGCGTCGTCGATGAGTTCGTCAACCGGCTCCTTCCCGCGTTCGACGATGGTCTGCAGAGCGGCGGCCACGTCGGAGCCGTCGCTGGCCATCGCCCACGTGCGGGTGCCGACGCTCGGCTGCCTTGCGGGGGCGCCGAGGTCGGTGCGGAGGGCGTCGTAGAAGCGCCACGCGCCGAGGTCGTCGCGCAGGGCCCGCGCCTCCGGCACGTCCGCGAGCATCGAGCGGTGTGAGGGCAGTTGGAAGTGGAGTTCCTGCCACGGGCCCTCGTCTCGCACCTCGACCCGGGCACCCTTGCGGCGGGCGACCAGAGTCGCGCTGCGCATGATCGGTCCTGCCCAGACGGCCTCGCGCTTGATCTCCGGGTCCCGGCAGAAGACGCTGTGGCTCGGCTGAGGCAGCCCAAGATCGATCAGGTAGGAGTAGCCGTCGCCGCCGATCCCGAGCCGCAGCGAGATCGGTCCGGAGCGCACCGTGCCCTGGACCTCTCCTGTGCGGCGTGCCCCTGCGAGGGACTCCGGGCCCGCCCACAGCACCGAGTCGAGCCCACCCTCGCGGGCGAGCGAGCCGATCGTGTCGTCGAGGGCACAGCCGGCGAGCAGGCGCAGCGCGCGGTACAGGCTCGACTTGCCCGCTCCGTTGCGTCCGGTGACGACCGTGACCTTTCCGAGCGGGACCACCACGTCGCGCAGGGAGCGGTAGCCGGAGACGGCGAGGGTTCGATACATGACAACCAACCTAACCGCGGCCACGGACAGCTCAGGGGCAGAGCCTGGCAGAATCGGGGGCATGGACGATCTGCTGCTCAACGACTCCCACCCGCTGCCCGCGATCGGCTTCGGCCTCTACAAGGTCGACCCCGAGGTGACCGAGGACGTGATCGTGGCAGGCGTCGAGGCGGGCTACCGCCTGGTCGACGGCGCCGAGTTCTACCACAACGAGCCGCAGGTCGGGGCGGGGCTGCGGCGGGTCGACCGGGGGCAGTTGACCGTGACCTCGAAGTTCTGGGGCGACGACGAGATGTCGCGCGACGCGGTCATGCGCTCGTTCGACGCGACGGAGAAGGCGCTCGGCACGAACGTGGACGTCTACATGATCCACTGGCCCCGCGCCAAGCGGGACCAGTACGTCGATGCGTGGCGCGGGTTGATCGAACTGCGCGACGCGGGCCGGGTGCGCACCATCGGGGTGTCGAACTTCACCGAGGAACACCTGCGCCGGATCATCGACGAGACGGGTGTCGTGCCGGCCATCAACCAGGTCGAGTCGCATCCGTGGCTGCCGCAGCACGAACTGCGCGCCTTCCACGACGCCAACGACATCATCACGCAGGCCTGGAGCCCGCTCGGCAGGGGCAGGCTGCTCGCCGACCCGACGATCGGGCAGATCGCCGACCGGCTGGGCGTCTCGCCCGCGCAGGTGATCATCCGCTGGCACCTGCAACTCGGTGGCGCGCTGATCCCGAAGTCGACAAACCCGGAGCGGCTGCGCGAGAACCTCGACGTCTACGGCTTCGACCTGACCGACGCCGACATGGCGGCCATCGCACGCCTCGAGACGGGCGAGCGCACCGGAACGCACCCCGACGACAGGGACTGAAAGGCCGCCGGAGCTCAGCCGGCCTTGTCCTCGGCGTTGGGCGTCCAGCCGTACCAGCCGTCGCTTGCCTTCCTCACGGTCCAGTCGCCGCACACGTGCGCCGCGGTGTTCTTCTGGCCGTAGATGTCGGGCGCGCCGTCGATGTTCAGGGTGGGTGCCGAGCGTCGCTCCGCGCAGGTGTCGGGGAGCTCCGACTTCGAGGTCAGCACGATCACGGCGACCCCGGAATTGTCGCTCGTGCGCCGCTCGGTGGTGTCCGTCGAGTCGGCACGCAGCCAGTCGGCCGACGTCTTGGTTCCCGCGTCGAAGGCCGCTTTTTCCGCGGACGTCGGGTCTCCTGCTTGTGCAGCATGCCGTCTACGGCGGCGCAGCCGCTGAGCGCGGCAGGCAGAGGAGGGACACGGCGATGGCGGCGTCAGCTCGGGCCGTGCTGGTGATCATGGGGTGATTGCGCCATCGAGAAGCCGCCGCCTCCGAGTGTGACGAAGTGGGCACCCATGCGTCCGGCCTGCGGTTATCGGCCGAGCCGTGGTTGAATCGGGAGTCAACGGCCGATCGGAGAGGAAGCCGATGCGCTCACCCATTACTGACTACCTGACCGAGGCGCTCGACGGGGTGCGTGACGACGACTCCGGTGAGCTCGCCGGCTACATCCCGGAACTCGCTTCCGCCGACCCCGGGCGCCTGGCCGCCGTCTTCGCCACCGCCGACGGGGAGACGTACTCTGCAGGCGACGCGGAGGTCGCGTTCACCATCCAGTCGATCTCGAAGCCCTTCGTCTACGCGCTCGCCATCGCCGACCGCGGCCTCGACGCGGTGCTGGAGAAGGTGGGCGTCGAACCTTCGGGAGACGCGTTCAATGAACTCTCACTCGAGGACGACACGGGCCGGCCGCTCAACCCGATGATCAACGCAGGTGCGATCGCCGCTCACACCCTTGCCGGGAAGAAGGGGCTCGACCCTGCCGCCCGGCTCGCCCGGATCGTCGACGGCCTCTCCGCCTTCGTCGGCCGACGGCTCGAGGTCGACGAGGCCGTGTTCTCCTCGGAGATGGAAACGGCCAACCGCAACCTCGCGTTCGCCTACATGCTGCGCAGCCACGACATCCTCGAGGAGGACCCGGTCGCGGTGGTCGAGGGCTACACCCGCCAGTGTTCGCTGCTTGTCACGACCGCCGACCTCGCCGTGATGGCGGCGACCCTCGCCAACCGCGGGGTCCAGCCGGTCACGGGCGAGCAGGTGGTCCCGGCACCGGTCGTGCGTCAGGTGCTGAGCGTGATGTCGACGTGCGGCATGTACGACGCGGCAGGGGACTGGGCCACCCAGGTCGGCATCCCGGCCAAGAGCGGGGTCGCGGGTGGCCTGATCGGAGCGCTGCCAGGGCAGCTGGGCATCGCCACCTTCTCGCCGCGGCTCGACCGGCACGGAAACAGCGTGCGGGGGGTCTCGCTCTTCGAACGCTTCTCCACCGACATGGGCATGCACCTGATGGAGGTCTCCGCGCCCGGCCTCGAGGTCGTCCGGTCGAACCGGGTGCTGGGGGAGGGCGACGACGCCGTGCGGGTGATCGAGCTGCAGGGCGGGATCCGGTTCTCGGGCGCCGAGCGGGCCGTGCGGGAGGCCATCGAGACCGCCGTAGACACCCCGAACGTTGCGTTCGACCTGACCCTTGTCCACTCGGTCGACGACGCGGCGCGCAGGATGCTGCTCGAGGTCGTCCGCCGGCTGACCCTCGACGGCCGCGAGGTGTTCCTGGTCGACCCCGAGCGGATCATCGACGACCCCGAGCCGGGCGACGGTGGAAGGGTCACGGTCGTCGAGTCCGTCGGCCAGCTTCCAGGTCAGAGCTGAGCAGCTCGAGCGCGGCTGGACAGTCGGGCCGCCCGTAGATGCGGGCGTTGCGGTTACCTCCGAGGTCGCCGCAGGGTGTAGAGCTTGGCCATGGTTGCTCCCCACAGGCGGCGTGTGTCGCCGCCACGGCCACAGCCCACGACCCGGTCGTCCTGGCCTATTCGGCGGCCTCCAGCCAGGCCTCTTCCAGCTCGGCGAGACGGGCCTCGGCGTCGCGGAGCCTTGAGTCGAGGGTGCCGAGCCGCTCGAAGTCGGCGGCGGCGTCGGCCATCTCGGCGTGCAGCGAGTCGATCTCCTTCGTGACCTTCTCGAGCTGGCCCTCGATGCGGGCCAGATCCTTCTTCCGCTGCCGCTGGGTGGCTGCGTCCGACCTGGGCGCCGTGGCCGGGGCCTGTTGGGTCGCGCTTGCCGAGGCCTTGGCAGCGGCCCGACGCTCGAGGTACTCGTCGACCCCGCCGGGGAGCAGGGCGACCGAGCCGTCGCCGAGCATGGCGTAGGTGTAGTCGGTGATCCGCTCCAGGAAGTAGCGGTCGTGGCTGACCACGATCAGGGTCCCCGGCCAGCCGTCGAGGTAGTCCTCGATCACGTTGAGCGTGTCGATGTCCAGGTCGTTGGTCGGCTCGTCGAGGATCAACACGTTCGGCTCGCTGAGCAGCAGGCGCAGGAACTGGAGCCTGCGCCGCTCACCGCCCGACAGGTCGCCGATCCGGGCGACCAGCTTGTCGCCGGTGAACCCGAACTCCTCCAGCAGGGAGGAGGAGCTCGCCTCGCGGCCGGTGGCGAGCTTCGTCTCCTCCTTGAGCCGCTGGACGGAGGCGAGCACCCGGTCGGAGTCATCGAGTTCGCCGACGGTCTGTGAGAGGTAGCCGAGGCGCAGCGTCTTGCCTCGCTTGATCTTCCCGCCGTCTGGCTCGCGGTTGTCCGCGAGCAGGTCGAGCAGGGTGGTCTTTCCTGCGCCGTTGACGCCGACCAGCCCGATCCGGTCTCCGGGTCCGATCGACCAGGTCAGCCGGTCGAGCAGGGTGCGATCCTCGATCCGGTAGTCCACGTTGGTCAGGTCGAAGACGTCCTTGCCGAGGCGGGTGACGGAGAACTGCTGCAGGGCGAACTTGTCGCGCGGCTCGGGCTCGCCCGCGATCAGGACGTTGGCCGCCTCGATCCGGAACTTGGGCTTCGAGGTGCGCGCGGGCGCGCCTCGGCGCAGCCAGGCGAGCTCCTTCGTGGCGAGGTTCCTGCGTCGGGCCTCATTGGCTGCGGCCTGGCGCTGCCGCTCCACCCTTGCCAGGACGTAGGCCGCGTAGCCGCCGTCGTACGGGTCGACGACGCCGTCGTGCACCTCCCAGATGCGGTTGCAGACCGCATCGAGGAACCAGCGGTCGTGGCTGACCACCAGCATCGCGAGACCGGCGCGGATGCGGCCCTGGATGTACTCGGCGAGGAAGGCGATCGCTTCGACGTCGAGATGGTTGGTCGGCTCGTCGAGCACGATCAGATCGTGCGGGGCGAGCAGCACGGCGACGAGCCCGACCCGGCGTCGCTCGCCTCCGGAGAGGGTCTCGAGCCTGCGGTCGAGGTCGAAGCCGGGGAGCAGAGCCTCGACGACCCCGCGACGACCCGCGTCGGCCGCCCAGACGTGGTCGGGCTCCCCGTCGACGATCCACTCGCGGACCGTCTGCGTGTCGTCGCCGACGTTCGCCTGGCTGAGCACACCGATCGAGGCGTTATTGGCGATGGTCACCCGGCCGCTGTCCGGCACCAGGTCGCCGGTCAGGATCCGCAGGAGGGTGGTCTTGCCGTCGCCGTTGCGGCCGACCACGCCGATCACGTCACCGGCGCCGAGGCCGAGCGAGACGTCGTCGAGCAGGATGCGGGTCCCGAACCCGTGCGTGACGGACTCGAGGTTGACGAGGTTCGCCACGGATCAGCGGCCGCGCATGGAGGCCCGGGCGCCCTTTGTGGACATCGGGCCCTTGGGGATCGGCATCCGGGTGCGCTGGGTGCCGAGCGCGGTGAGGCGCTTCTTGACCTCGGCGATCTTGTCGTCGCTGAGCGTCTTCGGGAGCTTCTTGATGTGGGAGGCGAGCTGGTCGAGGGGCACCTGGCCCTCCTTGTCTCCCATCATGATCACGCGCACGTCGACCCCGTAGGCGACCTGCTCGTGGCGCTTGCGTTCCTTCGTCAGCAGCGGGCGGAGCCGGTTGGGCTCGCCCTCGCCGATCAGGATCAGCCCGGTGGGGCCGATGGTGCGGTGGATGACGTCCTGCTCGCGGGTGAAGGCGATCACGGGCTCGGAGGTCCACTTCTTGGGCAGCATGCCGAGGGCGACCTCGCCGGAACCGGCCTGGCCCTCGAAGCGCTTGTAGACGGCGGCGCGGGCGCGCAGCGCGAACACGGCCATGGCGCCGAGGAAGCCGACCGAGAGGGCAAGCACGATCCACATGATGACGCTGAGGATGCTGCCGCCCGCGAAGATCAGGCCGAGGGTGAGCACGAGCGCGAAGGGCACCACGAAGGCGCCGATCATCAGCCACGGCAGCGCCTTGTCATGCTCGGCCGTGACCTTGTAGGTCTCGACGAGTTGACGCCACCGGCCCCAGTCGGACGGGTTCGTTGAACTCTTCTTGAGCTCCTTCAGGGCCTTTGCGTCGGCCTTCTGCTTCGCCTCGAGGGCTTTAGCGCGTTCGGACTTTGCCATTGCTCGTTTTTCTCAGTTCTCGTTCTTCTGACGGGCGTCCATCGCCGTGCGGTACAGGCGACCCGCACGGTACGAGGAGCGCACGAGAGGGCCGGACAACACGCCAGAATATCCGATCTCCCGCGCCTCCTGATCCAGCTCCTCGAACTCCTGGGGCGTGACCCAGCGGTCGATGGGGTGGAGGGTCGGGTTGGGGCGGAGGTACTGCGTGATGGTGATCAGTTCGGTGCCCGCGTCGTAGAGGTCCTGCAGGGCCTGGGAGATCTCCTCGCGGGTCTCGCCCATGCCGAGGATCAGGTTCGACTTGGTGACCAGGCCCTCCTCGCGCGACATGGTCAGCACGTCGAGTGAGCGGGCGTAGCGGAAGCCGGGGCGGATCCGCTTGAAGATCCGCGGGACGGTCTCGACGTTGTGTGCGAACACCTCTGGGCGTGCGTCGAAGAGCTGCTGGAGCAGTTCGCGCTTGCCTGTGAAGTCGGGGGCGAGCATCTCGACCCCGACGCCGGGGTTCGCCGAATGGATCTGGCGGATGGTCTCTGCGTAGAGCCAGGCCCCCTCGTCCTCGAGGTCGTCGCGGCACACACCGGTGATCGTCGCGTAGCGCAGCCCCATCTTCTTCACGGAGGCCGCTACGCGCATCGGCTCGGCCGGATCGTAGCCCTCGGGCTTTGCCGACTCGATCTGGCAGAAGTCGCAGCGACGGGTGCACTTGTCTCCGCCGATCAGGAAGGTGGACTCGCGGTCCTCCCAGCATTCGTAGATGTTGGGGCAGCCAGCCTCCTGGCACACCGTGTGCAGGTCGCCGCTGGAGACGATGTTCTGCAGGTCCTTGTAGTTGGGACCCATCTTCGCGGTGGTCTTGATCCAGCTCGGTTTGCGCTCGATGGGGGTCTGGGCGTTCTTCGCTTCGACGCGCAGGAGGCGTCGTCCGTCAGGCTGCACTGCTGTCACCCGGCCGAGTGTACCCACTGACCACGGGTGGACCCTAAGCCGAAGCGCTCTCCGCCGCTCGCAGGGGCGCCAGTGCAAGGGCGAGATGGGGCTCGAGGTCGTGCGCGACCCCTGCGACGGTCCAGGTGCCTGGCAGTTCCTCGACGATCGAGGTCACGCCCGCATCCGAGATGCCGCACGGCACGATGTTGCCGAACCGTTCCGCCGAGCTCTGCACGTTCAGCGCGAAGCCGTGCATCGTGGTGCGTCGGGCGACGCGGACGCCGATCGCGCAGATCTTGCGCTCCGGGAGGGTGTCGGTGGCGGCGAGCCACACCCCGGTGCGGCCCTCGACCCGGCCGGAGTCGATCCCGTAGCCGTCGAGCAGCGCGATCACCGCAGCCTCAAGGGCGCGCACGTAGTCCACGACGCCCACGCCCTCCGCCAGTCGGATGATCGGGTAGCCGACCAGTTGGCCAGGCCCGTGGTAGGTGATCTCGCCGCCACGGTCGACGGCGACGACGGGCGTGCCGTCCGCAGGGAGGTCCGAGGGCTTCGTGCGTCGTCCGGCGGTGTAGACGGGGCAGTGTTCGACGTAGATCGCCAGGTCTTCGCGGGCGCCGTCGGCGACCCCGGCGTGCACCTCGCGTTGGTGGTCCCAGGTCTCCTGGTAGTCGCTGAGATGGGGGTTCGCGTCAAGACCGCGGTACTCGAACGTCAGCACGTCCGCGATGCTACTCCTAGACGAGCGCGGCGAGCGGGACGAGCGCGGGGGCGAGCAGCAGGGCGGGCAGAAGGTCCCCGACCGGGATCTGCTTGACCCCGAGCAGCCTGAGGCCGAGCGCGAGCAGGATCACGCCTCCCGCCGCGGTCAGCGCGTCGATCTGCGCGACGCTCAGCACGTCTCCGGCGAAGTAGCCCAGCGCCGTCATCGAGCCCTGGATCAGGGCGACCGCCAGCGCCGAGGCGAGCACACCCCAGCCGAGCGTCGAAGCGAAGGCCATGGCGGCGAAGCCGTCGAGGATCGCCTTCACGTACAGCTGGTCGGCGCCGCGGCCGAGCCCGTCCGAGATGGAGCCGAGGATGGCGAGCGGGCCGATGCAGAAGACGAGGGTGGAGGTCACGAGGCCGTCCACGAACCGCGCCGAGTCGCCAGCGCCACGGAACCTGCCCCGCAGCCAGGTCGCCCCCTGCTCGAGCCGGTCCTCAATCCGCACCCCCGAGCCGACCACCGCCCCGACGAGGAGCGAGGCGAGCACGACGATCATCGCGAACGAGCCGACCTCCTCACGCAGGGCGGCACTGTTCATCGAGACGACCGAGGTGCCGCCGATCACCAGCGTGAAGAGGCCGAGCACAGAGGTCACGGTCTCCTTCGTCCGCGCCGGGATCCTGTTGCCGAGCACGATTCCGAGGCCCGCGCCCACCACCACCGTGGCGACGTTGACGATGGTTCCCATGCCGACGGTCACGCGAGCATCCAACCAGATCCGTCACCGCGGGCCCGCTGGTGTGCCGTCGGTGAGACGTGGAACGGCCCCGGGAACCGAGGTCCCCGGGGCCGTCGCCGCGATCAGGTCAGAGCCCGAGTTCGCTGCCGAAGTCGCCCTCCTCGAGGCGGGCCTTGACGGCCGAGAGGAAGCGGGCGGCGAGCGCACCGTCGATCAGGCGGTGGTCGTAGCTCATCGACAGATACATCATGTGCCGGATGGCGATGGACTCGGTGCCGAAGCGGTCCTCCGCGACGACGGGGCGCTTCACGAGCGCGCCGGTGCCGAGGATGGCGACTTGGGGCTGGTTGACGATCGGCGTGTCGAACAGCGTGCCAGCCGAGCCGTAGTTGGTGATGGTGAACGTGCCACCGGACAGCTCGTCGGGTGCCACCTTGCTCGCCCGGGTGCGGGCGGCAAGGTCGCCGATCTTCTTGGCGAGGCCGGCCAGGTTGAGGTCGCCCGCGTTCTTGATCACCGGGACGAGCAGGCCCTTCTCGGTGTCGACGGCGATGCCGATGTTCTCGGCGTCGGCGTAGGTGACGGTCCCGGCCTCGGTGTCGATGGTGGCATTGACGATCGGGAACTGCTTGAGCGACTCGACCGCCGCCATCGTGATGAAGGGCAGGTACGACAGGGAGGCGCCCTCGCGCTTCTTGAAGTCGTCCTTTGCCTGGGCTCGCAGGTGGCTGATCGCCGTCACGTCCACCTCGACCGTCGCGGTGAGCTGGGCCGAGACCTGCAGCGACTCGACCATGCGGGCGGCGATGGTCTTGCGCAGACGGGTCAGCTTCTCCGTGGTGCCACGCACGGCCTGGGCCTCGGGCGACGGTGCCGCCTGCGCGGGAGCGGGAGCCTCAGCCTTCGCCGGAGCCTCCGCCTTCGGGGCGGGGGCCTGCTTGGCCTTCTCGGCGGCCTCGATGACGTCCTGCTTGCGGATGCGACCACCGACGCCGGTGCCCTTGAGCGAGGTCAGGTCGACGCCGTGCTCCTTGGCCAGCTTGCGCACCAGCGGCGTCACGTAGGTGCCGTCGCCGGAGGCCTCGGCTGCGCGACGCGCGACCGCGTCCTCAACCGCGGAGGAGTGGGCCTTCGGCTCGGCCGCGGGGGCCGGGGAAGGAGCGGACTGGGCCTCGGCCTTCGCGACGGGGGTGGTCTCGGGAGCAGCGGCGGGCTCGGGCTCGGGCTCCGGCTCCGGCTTGGGTGCGGGGGCCTGCTCGGGTGCCGGCTCAGCGGCGACCTCGGGCTCGGGCTCGGGGGTGGGAGCTGCCTCCTCAGCGGCGGCCGCGTCGCCGATGACGGCGAGCACTGCGCCGACCTCGGCGACGTCGTCCTCCTTGAACCGGACCTCGAGGAGGGTGCCTGCGGCGGGGGAGGGGATCTCGGTGTCGACCTTGTCGGTGGAGACCTCTAGCAGCGGCTCGTCGGCCTCGACCGTGTCGCCCACCTCCTTGAGCCAGCGGGAGATGGTGCCCTCGGTGACCGACTCGCCGAGCGCGGGCAGCGTCACCTCGACACCCGAGGAGGCTGCGGCACCGGTGGGAGCGTCCTGCCTGGGGGCCTCGGCCTGCGGCTCTGCGGCCTCTTCGGCCTGCTGCTGCGGGGCAGGCTTCACCTCGGCCTCGGAGGCGTCGGAGGCCTCGTCGGCCGCGGCCTCTTCAGCCTCGGTTGCGACCTCGGTGGGGGCTGTAGCGCCGCCGGACTCGTCCGCGTCGCCGATGACGGCGAGCACCGCGCCGACCTCGGCCACGTCGTCCTCATTGAACCGGATCTCGAGCAGGGTGCCCGCTGCCGGGCTGGGAATCTCGGTGTCGACCTTGTCGGTTGAGACCTCGAGCAAGGGCTCGTCGGCCTCGACAGTGTCTCCGACCGCCTTCAACCAGCGGGAAATGGTGCCCTCCGTGACGGATTCGCCCAGTGCCGGGAGGGTGACTTCGGTTGACATGTGAGTATTGCTCCTTCGCTGACCACTTGAATGTGGCCCAGCCTATAGGTGAATCAGCGGTGCATGTGCAGCGGGCGTCCCGCCAGGGCCCAGTTCGCCTCGGCGATCGCCTCACTGAGGCTTGGATGCGGATGCACGATCGAGGAGAGGTCCTCCGGGGCGGCCTGCCAGCCGACGAGGAGCGCGCCCTCGGAGATCAGTTCGGAGACGTCGTCTCCGATCAGGTGCACGCCGACGATCTCGCCGCCCGGCCTGCGGATCAGCCGGACCACGCCGGACTCGCGCCCACCGGCACCCTTCAGGATCTGCGCCCTGCCGTTGCCGGTGAGGTGGTAGTCGACGACCTCGGCGTCCGGGCCGGCCTGTTGCGCGGTCAGCCCGACCGAGGCGAGCTGTGGGGAGCAATAGGTCACCCTCGCGATGTCGCTGTCCCTCGGCAGCTCGGTGGCGTTGGAGGGGCGTCCCCGCAGTTGCGCGACGCGCTCGGCGATGTGGAGGCCGTGGGCGTAGCCGCGGTGCGCGAGCTGTGGCCCGGCGACCAGGTCGCCCGCCGCGTAGACGCCGCGCGCCGCGGTCTGCAGGTTGGCGTCGACCGCGACGTGCCCGCCCGCGCTCACCGAGACCCCGGCCGCCTCGAGCCTGAGCCCTTCGGTGACGGGCCTTCGCCCGACGGCGACGAGCAGCAGGTCGGCGCTGACCTCCTCGTCTCCGATCGTCACGGCCACCCCGTCCTCGCGTGCCTCCGCCGCCGTGACGGTGCTGCCGAGCAGCACCGTGACGCCGCGCCGCGACAGTTCCTTCGTGAGGATCCTCGAATGCCCAGGCTCCTCCGCGGGGAGCAGCCGGTCGGTGGCCTCGACGAGGGTCACCTCGACGCCGAGGTCGGCCCACATGGAGGCGAACTCGACGCCGATCACCCCGCCGCCCAGGACCACCGCCCTGCTGGGGAGGTCCTCCAGTCGCAGCGCCTCCTCGCTCGTGATGATCCTGTGGCCGTCGACGGGCAGGCCGAGCGTGATCGGGGCAGCCCCCGTGGCGAGCACCACGGCCTTCGCCCGGTGCACGATCGCCCCGGTCTCGATGCCGGGGCCGCGGCCGTCGTCTGGAACGAGGGAGCCGCGCTCGGTGATCACCGTGATTCCGCGCGAGGCGATCAGCGAGCTGAGGCCACGGTGCAGGCCGGCGACCGTCGCGTCCGCATAGTCGCGCACCCCTTTGGCGTCGACCCCGGTGAGTTCGGCACCGATCCCGAACGATCCCGCCTTCGCGACGGTGCGCCTGACCTTCGCGGCCTGCAGCCAGGCCTTGGTGGGGATGCAGCCGCGGTGCAGGCACGTGCCGCCGAGGGGGGAGTCGTCGACGAGGGCAACCGACAGGCCGAGCTGGGCGGCGCGTAGGGCGCAGGCGTAGCCGGCAGAACCGGCGCCGAGGATGGCGACGTCGAAGGTGCTGGTCATGGGTCAAGTCTCGCACCCACCGGCAGCGGGTGCGGCCCGTGGACCAGCAGGCAGGACGCGAAAGCCGCCCCAACTTGAGCGTTTGCCCGTCGCCACCTGATGAGACGACACGCCGAGGCCGTGGTACCTCACTGTCAAGTCCCCGCGAAATGGTAGGCCTTACCTCAGATATTTTTCCCCGCGAAAACAAGGGTTAGCTGGCCCGGGTTTTGAGGCCGGCGGGGTCGGGTGCCTTCCATGCGATGTGTTGTTCGAGACGGGCTGTCTTTCGGCCTGCGAGTCGGGTGAGCTCCTGTTGGATCTCGGTGATGCGTCGTTGCATTGCGACGGGTTTGAGGGTGGCCTTGTAGGCGGCTAGTTCTGTTTCCTGGGCGGGGTTGAGGACCCCGGCGGCCAGGAGCCTCTGGTAGGGGGAGCGTGGCTTGTCGTAGAGGCGTTTGCGGCGCCCTACGGTGTCGGTGGCCCAGCCTTCGGGTTTCTTCGTGGGGGTGAAGAAGTTGAGCCGGTCGTTGACCAGCGGCCATAGCTGGTTGAGTAACGCGAGTTCGGTGGCGGTGTCGTAGCGGTGGTAGAAGCCGTAGCGGCGCACGAGGTGGTTGTTCTTCGATTCGATGGTGGCTTGATCGTTTTTCTTGTAAGGCCGCGACCGGGTGAAGAACACCTCTCGTTGGCCGGCCCAGCCGATCAGGTCGTGGTTGATGAACTCCGAGCCGTTGTCACAATCGATCCCGGTGACCGCGAACGGGACCTGGGCGATGAAGTGGTCGAACGCGGTCCGGATGTGGAGGTGGGCGTTGTTGCGGATGGAGTAGGTGAAGCTCCAGCCGGTGTGCATGTCGGTGAAGTTCACGCTGCGGGCGAACTCGCCCTTCAGCGTGGGGCCGCAGTGGGCCACGGTGTCGACTTCGAAGAACCCGGGTTCGGCTTCGACCTCGTCACCGGCTTTACGCACGGTGATCGAGTTTCGTAGCAGGCTGCCGGGCTTGGTGGCGGTCTTTCCTCGGATCGGGTCCTTCGCCCGCGCCGGTGCGAGGTACCGGTCGATCGTGGCCGCCGACATCGATTCCAGCTCGGCCCTGACCTCGGCGCTGTAACGGTCCTGGCTAGGCACCAGTTCGCCTTCGGCTTCCATCGCATCGATCAGATCGCTCATGGATGCGGCGAGGTACTGCCCGCAGCTGCCCCCCGAGGCCGCCCATACCCGCTGCAGGATCAGCCTGGCGTCGTAGGAGTACTTACACGCCTTGGTCTTGCGCCGATCGATCACCGCGACCGTCGCGGTGGCCCGTCCCGGGGCCTGTTTCAACCGGGCCACCAACTGCTGGCGGGCATGGTCACGGTTCCAGCCGGTGATCTCGACCACGTGGTCGAGGATCTGGGACTTGCCCTTCTTCGGGGCCGCGGCATAGGCCTTGGCGTACTTCTTCGTGATCTCGACTCGGGCTGCCATCGACAGCTTCTCTCCAACCTCCACACCCCATCGTGGCCGGTCACTGTTTCCCGGGGAAAAGTATGTGAGGTACGGCCCCTTCGTTCGCGGGGACTATGTATGAGTGTCGTCGGAGGCTGGTCAAATGGTCCCGGTTGTTGTTACCGTGACCGCGGATCAACCAAACCACCCAGGGAGAACAATGACCATCCTCAAGAAGCTGGGCGCTGTTGCTGGTGCCTCGGCCCTCGTCGGAGCGGGCCTCGTCGCCTTCGGCGGCTCCGCCGCCCAGGCAGCTGACTTCAGCGCCAATTTTGACGCCTCGTACTACCTTCCGGGCGACACCGCCACCCTGACCCTTGCCGACTGCGCGGCCGGCAACACCCTGCGCTTCGCCGTCGGCGACGCGGCGCCGACGGAGAGCGTCGTTCCGGAAAGCGGCGTCATCGCACCGGTGACCTTCGAGATCCCCGAGGACGTCGCGGGCGAGCTCGGCGCCAGGGCTGCGTGCATCGATAAAGACGACCCGAAGATCAAGGCCGAGGCCGAGGCCGAGGCATACATCCTGGACCAGACCCTCGAGGCAAACCCGGCCAGCTTCCCGTCGGGCACCCCGACCGAGATCACCGCCGGCGAGTTCATCCCCGGCTCGGACGTCACGCTGCGCGTCAACACCCAGGGCGACGACGCCGAGACCGTCTGGTCAACCTCGATGGGCGTCGCGGGCGACAACATGCTCGTCGTCAAGACCGTCACCTTCCCGACCAGCCTCCCGTGCGCCGTCTACGACGTGCACGTGAGCTCCCAGGGCGCTGAGGTCGACAACTCCGTGGTCGCCGAGCTGCGTCTCTGCGGCGCGACCTCCTCGCCTTCGGCCTCGGCCTCGGCCACCCCGACCGTCACCCCGTCGGCCACCCCGACGAAGAAGCCGACCAAGCCGGGTCTCCCGAGCACCGGCGCCTGATCTGAGCTGACCCAGTCGCACGAAGCCCCCGTCCCGGGTCTGGGACGGGGGCTTCGTCGTTGTCCGGCCTCAGATCGTCATGTCTTGGGCCGATCCCTCATAATGGGCGCGTGGGGTGGTTCGGGCGCAGGAAGAAGCAGGCACAGCTGGCCAGGGAGGCCGAGCTGGTGCCAGACGCCGTGCGCGACCACCTCAATGACTTCGTCGGCACCCGCCGCGGCGTCGAGGCGTGGGTAGAGCAGCCGACGTCGTTCAACCCGCCGTCGATCCTGCTCGTCGCCGCCGACGGAGAGTCGACCCGTCGCGGCCTGCCCAGCGCCGACTACGGCTACCAGTTCGCCGACGAGCACAACCTGCCGTGCTACGACGCAGGCGTGGTCCCGTACCCGCGCAGGATGCGCGAATACGGGCTCCGCACCAAGCGTGCAGCCAAGGGCGATCAGGCCGCGTCGGCCAACTGACCCGCCAGCGCGATCAGCGTGCGCACACCCATGCCGGTGCCGCCCTTCGGCACGTAGCCATAGGCCTCGTCGACGTTCTCCGCCGGTCCGGCGATGTCCAGGTGCGCCCAGGCAACACCCTCCGGGACGAACCGCTCGAGAAACGCGCCCGCGACGAGCGCGCCACCCCAGCGCTGGCCGGAGCCCGAACGCATGTCTGCGACGGTGGACTTGATCAGCCCGCGGGTGTGGTCGGTCAGCGGAAGCTCCCAGAAATCCTCGCCCGCCGCCTCCGCGGCGTCGAGCAGCAGGTCCGAGGTCGTCTCACCGTTGGTGATCAGGCCGGCGGTGCGCATGCCCAGGCCGACCATGCAGGCCCCCGTGAGGGTCGCCACGTCGACGATCAGGTCGGGACGGTCCTGGCCTGCGCGCGCGATCGCGTCGGCCATGACTAGGCGCCCCTCGGCGTCGGTGTTGTAGTTCTCGACGCTCTGGCCGTCGAACATGGTCAGCACGTCGCTGGCGCGGTACGAGCTGCCGGAGGGGAGGTTCTCGGCGAGCGAGGCGTAGGCGGTGACCTTGACCTTGAGGCCGAGGTCGGCGATGCCGCGGATCGCGGAGATCACGGCAGCGGCGCCCGACATGTCGTACTTCATGCCTGCCATCTGGCCCGCAGGCTTGATGTCGAGGCCGCCCGAGTCGAAGGTGATGCCCTTGCCGACCAGCGCCAGGTGGCGCGTGGCGCCGCGCGGCGCGTAGCTGAGCCGCACGAGGCGGGGCTTGCGGGTCGAGCCGCCACCGACGGCGAGGATGCCGCCGTAGCCGCCCTTCTCGAGGGCCTTCTCATCGAGGATCTCCACCGAGATCTTCGCGTCCTTCACGTAGCCGCGGGCGGCCTCGGCGAAGCTCTCCGGGTAGAGCAGGTTCGGGGGAGTGTTGCCCCAGTCGCGCGCCTGGCACACGGCCGCAGCGTTCGCCTGGGCGGAGGCGAGGGCGTCCTTCTGAAGGCCGGTGACAGACGAGGCCACGAGCGTCACGTCGGTGACCGCCTGAGGCTGCGCCTCTCCGGTGACCTTCCAGACGCGGTAGGCGCCGAGCAGCGCGCCCTCGGCGGTGGCCTGGACGAGTTCGGGGTCGGTGACCTCGAGCGAGACGGCCACCTCCCAGCCGTCCGCGCCCTCCATCGCGGCGATGCTGCGCAGGGCGTTGCCGGTGGCGCGACGCAGGCGCTCGGGCGTGACGTCGGCGTCCTCCAGGCCGACCACCACGAGGCGGCTGCCTTCGAGGGGCGGGAGCACCGTGACCGAGTCGGCGGAGGCGGAGGCGCCGAGCGCGGCGGCCATCGCCATCACGCCGCGCCCGTAGGCCGACTCGTACTTCTTGTCCAGGTCGGCGCCGACGCCGACCGCAGCGGTCTCGCCGCCGTTGATCGTCGCAAGGCCCACGACGATCGCGTCGGCGGACTTCGGCATGGACTTGCTGAGGCTCAGGTGTGCAATGTCTCTACTCACCCGTTCAGCCTATCGGTATCTCCCGCGGACGGATTTGTCTGAGCGCCGCGGGGCACTACGTTGGCCCGCATGAGGAAACGCATCGGACTGTGGGGGTTCATCGTCGCCGGACTCGCCATCGCCGTGTGGGGAACGCTCTCGTGGGCCAGTCCGTCGACCTCGTGCCGTGGGGTGGAGATGAACCCGGGCGACGTGTGCGAGTACTCGAGCCTGACCAACGTGCACGGCGGGAAGGTGCAGCGCTACGAGGACAGGATCGACATCGCCCGCGAGCAGGCACCCTTCGCTGTCGCCGCCGGGGTGGGGCTGATGGCGTTCGGACTGGTGATCGTCGCCCAGGGCCGCCGTGGGAAGGTGCCTACGGCGTCAGAGGCATAGGCCCGTAGACGAGCCGGTCCTCCTCGAAGAGGCTCACCTCCGCCACGCCCCTGTTGAGCAGATCGGTGTAGAACAGGCCGAGCCATTCCTCCGCCGAGCCCTGATCGTCAAAGTCGTGGATGAGGTCGGCCGATTCCAGCTCCTGCACGGAGAAGGACCCGGTCTGTGGAATCCAGCGGTAGCTCATCAGATCGGATCCCCGCGCTTGATCCGCGGACCCGGCTGACGGAAGCGGCGGATCATGATCGAGCGGCTGAACATGTACATCGGGAGGCCCTTGAGCGAGGCCTTCGGGTAGCGCTGCTGCAGCACCTTCTTCAGCCCCCGCCACATGATGACGGCCTGGATCACGCCGACGGCGATCAGGACCCAGACGCTCAGCACGATGTAGCTGGAGAGCGCGACGTTCGACATGGTGGCCATGGAGGCCGCCATCACGAGGATCATGGCGGGGAAGAGGAACTCGTTGACGGTCCAGCGGGTGTCGACATAGTCGCGGGTGAGCTGACGCTCGGGGGAGTTCTCCACCTTGTCCATGGCCTCGAGGCGCTGCTGCTGGCGGGCCTTCGAGGCCGCCTTACGCTGCTGCTTCGGGGTGAGCGTGGGGTGGAGGCGCTCCATCCGGTCGGCCTCCGCCTGTCGGCGCGACCTCGTCGGCCCGGCCTTGCGGGCCACCTGGATCTTGCCGGATCCGGTCGTCTCGGAGGTCGTCTCGACGGCGACCTCGGGCTGGCTCGCCTTCGCCTCCCGCGCGGCCTCCTTCTCGGCGGCCTTCTGGCCCTTGGGGGTCAGGGTGGCGATCTGATCGCTGGAGGCGCCGGCCTCCTTGCGCTCATACGGACGGAAAAGTCCCACGGTGCACGGTTCCTTACGAGTTCGGGTGGTTCCCAGACATCCTACCCTGTGGGTGCCCGAGGCGATTCAGGGATCGTTCGGGGGAGGTAAAGACCCCGGTTCGCCCACGTGGGCGCTAACGTTGATGCCGACACCGCACGTTCCTGGAAGGACACCTCAGTGGCAAGCATCTTTGAACGCATCGCTCTGGTCTTCCGATCGAAGGCGAACAAGGCCCTCGACAAGTATGAAGATCCCCGAGAGACGCTCGACTACTCGTACCAGAAGCAGCTCGAACTGCTGCAGAACGTGAGGCGTGGCGTCGCAGACGTCGCCACCAGCCGTAAGCGGGTGGAACTGCAGGCTAGCAAGCTCAACTCCGAGGTTGAGCGGCTGCAGAACGCGGCGCAGCGCGCCCTCGAGTCCAACCGCGAGGACCTCGCCCGCGAGGCCCTGACCCGCAAGTCCGGCCTCCAGGGTCAGCTCGACGACCTGCAGACGCAGCACGCCGCCCTGCAGGCGGAGGAGGAGAAGCTGGTTCGCGCCAGCTCCCGCCTCCAGGCGAAGGTCGACGCCTTCCGCACCCGCAAGGAGACCATCAAGGCCAGCTACTCGGCCGCCGAGGCGCAGACCCGGATCAACGAGGCCTTCACCGGCATCTCCGAGGAGATGAGCGACGTCGGCCTCGCGATTCAGCGCGCAGAGGACAAGACCCTGCAGCTGCAGGCCCGCGCCTCCGCCGTCGACGAGCTGCTCGCCTCCGGCGCGCTCGACGACCCGACCGGCACCGTGAAGGACGACATCACGCGCGAGCTCGACGCCCTCGCCTCCGACAGCTCCGTGGAGAACGAGCTGGCGGCGATGAAGGCTCAGCTCACCGGTGGCTCCGCAGCCGCCCGCCCCGAGCTCCGGGCCGGTTCCACCGCCCCGGCGCAGCCGGCACAGCCGGTGCAGACCGCCCAACAGGTGACTGACCAGGCGGACACCGCCGACGAGTGGCCGCAGGAGAACAAGTCATGATCGTGCGCATCATGGGCCAGGGCCAGTGGGTCCTGGAACCTGAGCACCTGATCGAGCTGAACGAGCTCGACCGGGCGCTTGAGGAACGCGTCGCCGCCGGCGATGAGCCCGGCATGATCGAGGCCCTCACCGCGCTCGGTGACGGCGTCCGACGACTCGGCGTCGAGGTCCCCGAGGACATGCTCGCGGAGTCAGACCTCGTGCTTCCCGACGTCGACGTGTCGCTTGAGGAGGTCCGTGAACTGCTCAAATCGACGAGCGAGTACTACGGGCTGATTCCCGACGCCGACGGAGAGCTCACCGAGGGCGACGAGGAGTCCGCCAGCCTGTGAGAGTGGTTGTCGCCTCGGACGCGGTCGCAGGGCTCACCCCCGCCGCCGCGTCCGAGCAGATCGCGCGCGCCTTCGCGGAGCGCGGTGTCGCTGTCGCCGTGGTGCCACTTGCCGCCACGGGGCAGGGCCTCCGCGAGGGCGTCGCCGCCTGTTGTCCTTCAGCGGTCTTCGCCGCCCCCACCACCACCGCGGAACTGGCCGAAGCCCTCGCCGCTGGAGCCGACCAACTGGTCGTGGATCTTTCCGGGCTGAGCGTCGACGACCTCGGCCGCTCGCTCTTCGACGCGGACCCCGCCGACTCGCTCGCTCAGCTGCGCCGCTCCTGGGCCGGACGCGAGCTGACCGCACTCGTCCCTGAGGAGGAGGTCGAGCGCCCGCTCACCGGCCTCTCGGGTCACGCCTCGACCGCGCTGCGCGCCGAGGGAGCCGACCTGAACGCGATCCTGCTCGCCGACGCGGAGGCCGAGCGCTGGGCCGCCGAACTCGGCGTCGAGCCCTCGCAGGGCTCCGGTGCCGCGAGGGGGCTCGGCCTGATCCTCGCGGCGATCGGCGGACAGGTCACCGACCCCCTGACCTTCCTCGCCGCCCGCTTCGACCTCGCCGCGACCATGGCTCGCGCCGACCTGGTGGTCACCGGCGCGGAGTCACTGGACTTCCACGCCCTCGGAGGGCCGGTCGTCAAGCGGGTCGCGCAGTTGGCAGCCGCCGCGCTCAGGCCCGTGATCGCCGTCGTCGGACGCAACTTCGTGTCGTCGCGTGAGCTGCGGCTCGGCGGCTTCGAGACGGCCTACCCGCTCGTCCCCGCCGCGAGCACTCAAAACGCGACGCCGGAGCGCCTCGCGGAGGTCGCGGAGCAGGTCGCCTCGACCTGGCAGTGGTGAGGTTCGCTCTCAGCCGACGTCCCGGCTGGGGAAACGCCCGAGGTCGGCGTAGACTCGTCGAAGATTTCTCAGAACCCGCGAATTACGGAGCACACAGTGACCGATACCCAGACCACTCCCGGCGTGCAGCTCTCTGACGTCGCCGTCGAGAAGGTGCGTTCCCTCCTGGAGGCCGAGGGTCGCGACGACCTCTCGCTCCGCATCGCCGTGCAGCCCGGTGGCTGCTCCGGCCTGCGCTACCAGCTCTACTTCGACGACCGCTCGCTCGACGGCGACGTCGTCACCGACTACAACGGCGTCAGTGTCGTCACGGACAAGATGAGCGCTCCCTACCTCGGAGGGGCCTCCATCGACTTCATGGACTCGATCGAGAAGCAGGGCTTCACCATCGACAACCCGAACGCGCAGGGCTCCTGCGCGTGTGGAGATTCCTTCCACTGAGGCGAAGCCGCCGAATCATACGCCACCCCGGTCGGAGACAGTCCGCCGGGGTGGTCTTTTTACGTTAAGGTGGCGGGAGCAGTGCTGCCCGCACGATTCCGCGCGAATCTGCGGGCGATGAATCGTCCTATCTGGAAGGGCTTGTAGTGAGTCGCAATCCTGCGCCACCACGTCGGCGTAAGACCCGGGCCGGTCTGCTCGTCGCTGCCCCGTTGATGCTCGTCTTCCTGACGGCATGCTCGGAGCAGTGGTCACGACTCGGACTCCCCGTCGCCGCAAGTGAAGAGGCTCCCAACGTCGGCAATCTCTGGATCGGCGCATGGGTCGCCTGCTTTGTCGTCGGCGCGCTGGTCTGGGGTCTGATCGGCTGGGCCGTGATCCGTTACCGCCGCAAGGACGGCGACGCCCCGGCACCGCGCCAGACCACCTACCACCTGCCGCTCGAGCTGCTCTACACGCTGGTGCCGTTCCTGATCATCGGCGTGCTGTTCTTCTACACGGTCAAGGCGCAGGACGCCATGATCGAGCAGACCGAGGAGCCTGAGGTCACGATCAACGTGATCGGACAGAAGTGGTCCTGGACGTTCAACTACATGGAGGCCGACAACCCGGCCATCGGCACCGACGCGCACACCGTCGGCACCGTCGAGGCGCTGCCCGACCTCTACCTGCCCGTGAACAAGACGGTCCGGTTCAACCTCGAATCGGCAGATGTCATCCACTCGTTCTGGGTCCCGTCGTTCTACTTCAAGCGCGACGTGATCCCCGGCCACCCCAATTCGTTCGACGTGACCCCGAACCGCATCGGCACCTACGACGGTAAGTGCGCCGAGCTCTGCGGTGAGAAGCACGCCGCCATGCTCTTCAAGCTCCACGTCGTCTCCGAGGAGGAGTACGCGGAGAAGGTGAAGGAGATCGCCGCCAACGGTGGCGAGGGCGAGCTCGAACTGGCCGAAGCCATGCAGGCGGTCCTCCCGACCGCAGCCCCGGAGGAGCACAAGTGATGAGCAGCGCAACGATCGCGGGTCGCACGACCCAGGTGTCCGAGTCGACGGCCACCTCCGTCCATGTCGGACCCGGCGCGAAGGCCATGAAGTACCTGACCACCACCGATCACAAGGTGATCGGCAACATGTACTTCGTCACGGCGTTCGTCTTCTTCGGCATCGGCGGCCTGCTCGCGCTCGGCATCCGTGCCGAGCTGGCTAGCCCCGGCATGCAGTTCATGAACTTCGAGACGTTCAACCAGTTCTTCACCATGCACGGCACGATCATGCTGCTGATGTTCGCGACGCCGATGTTCTCGGGCTTCGCCAACGCGATCCTTCCGCTGCAGCTCGGCGCCCCTGACGTGGCGTTCCCGCGGCTCAACGCCTTCTCCTACTGGCTGTACCTGTTCGGCTCCGTGATGGCCTGCGCGGGCTTCGCCAGCCCGAACGGTGCCGCGAGCTTCGGCTGGTTCGCCTACGCGCCCCTGTCTAACTCGATCCACTCCCCGGGCGTCGGCCACGACCTGTGGATCATGGGCCTGTACCTGCTCGGCCTCTCGTCGATCCTCGGCGCGGTGAACTTCACCACGACCATCATCACGATGCGTGCTCCCGGCCTGACCATGTTCCGGATGCCGATCTTCTCCTGGAACATCCTCGTCGCCTCGCTGATGATCCTGATCTGCTTCCCCGTGCTCGCCGCCGGCCTGCTCGTGCTCGAGGCAGACCGCGTGCTCGGCAGCCACGTGCTGGATCCCGCCTCGGGTGGCGCCATCCTCTGGCAGCACCTGTTCTGGTTCTTCGGCCACCCTGAGGTCTACGTCATCGCCCTGCCGTTCTTCGGCATCATCACCGAGGTACTGAGCGCGTTCAGCCGCAAGCCGGTGTTCGGCTACTACGGCCTCGTCTTCGCCACCCTCGCCATCGGCGCCCTCTCCATCTCGGTGTGGGCACACCACATGTTCGTCACCGGAGCGGTGAACCTGCCGTTCTTCTCCTTCATGTCGTTCATGATCGCCGTGCCGACGGGTGTGAAGTTCTTCAACTGGATCGGCACGATCTGGCGAGGTTCGTTGACGCTGAACACGTCGATGACGTTCGCCATCGGCTTCCTCACCACGTTCCTGTTCGGTGGCCTCACCGGCATCATCCTCGCCTCCCCGGCGCTGGACTTCCCGGTCTCCGACACCTACTTCGTGGTGGCGCACTTCCACTACGTGCTGTTCGGCACCGTCGTGTTCGCGATGTTCGCGGGCTTCTACTACTGGTGGCCGAAGTTCACCGGCAAGATGCTGAACGAGACGTGGGGCAAGGTGCACTTCTGGACGATCTTCGTCGGGTTCCACACCACCTTTCTGGTGCAGCACTGGCTCGGCGTCGCGGGCATGCAGCGCCGCATCGCCGACTACGGCGAGTGGGAGGGGTTCACGCTGCTGAACCAGGTCTCCACCTTCGGTGCGTTCCTGCTCGGCGTCAGCATGATCCCCTTCCTGTGGAACGTGTGGATCACCCGCAAGTCGCCGAAGGTCACCGTCAACGACCCGTGGGGTTGGGGACGTTCGCTCGAGTGGGCGACCTCCTGCCCGCCGCCGCGGCACAACTTCGACTCGCTCCCGCGGGTCCGTTCCAACAGCCCGGCGCTCGACCAGGCGCGACCCGAGCTGGCAAACCTCGATCATGACGTGGACCCGGGCGAACTGCTCAACCGCGATCCCGACGCTCAGGAAGGAGCCACCAAGTGAAGGCCGAGAAGTGGGTTTTCGGGTTCATCTTCATCTTCTTCCTGATCGTCACCCCGGTCTACTACTTCATGTCCAAGGAGATCGCCGGCACCTTCGTGCTCGGGTTCACCGGTCTCCTCGGCGGCATGATCGCCGGCTACCTCGCGCTCACGGCGCGTAGCTTCGATCCCCGCCCGGAGGACCGGCGCGATGCCGAGGTCGTGGAGGCAGCGGGCACGGTCGGCTTCTTCGCCCCGAAGAGCATGTGGCCCTTCTGGACCGCGCTGACCCTCACCGTGATCTTCCTCGGCCCCGCTCTGCATCAGGCCTGGATCTCGCTGGTCGGCATCGGCATCGGGATCTGGTCCTGCTCCGGCTGGGTCCTCGAGTTCTACCGAGGCGACTACAAGCACTGAGCCAGCAAGACGAGAAGAAGCCCACCCCGCTCCGGGGTGGGCTTCCTCGTCGAGGCCGGTGGGTCAGCTCGCCTTGCTGAACGCCTGCTTCAGCGCCATGACCGAGTTGGTCTGCATCAGGCCGCGGCGGTAGATCCGCTCCCCGAACCAGATGGCGACGGCCATGAACGCGATCGACACGGCCAGCGCGAGCAGCGCCTCGGGCCAGCCTGCCTCGCCGCTCAGCAGTCGGCCAGGCATCATGACCGTCGAGGCGATCGGGACGTAGGACAGGATCTCGGCGACGGTGCCACGGGCGAGCAGGCCTGCGACGTAGACCATCGAGACGATCATGGTCAGCGGGATGGTGGTCTGGCTGAGGTCCTGCACTCGCGTGGCCATCGCACCCGCACCCGCCCACAGGCAGGCGAGGGAGGCGAAGCCGACCAGGAAGAACAGGATGAACCAGCCCGCCACCGGGGCGATCAGGGCGATCAGCTCCCGGTAGTCGCTGAACGACAGCGCGACGAGCGCCGCGCACACGATCAGGACGACCTGGCCGAGCGCCATCAGGGTGTTGCCGACCACCTTGCCGACCAGCAGCGAACGGATCGGCACGGCGGCCGCGAGGATCTCGACGATGCGGGACTCCTTCTCGGTGACCACGCTCTGGGCGATCTGCATGCCGTAGGTCACGGCCGCCACCATGAACAGGATCGAGAAGGCGAAGGTGGCCACGAACACCGCCATGGCGCCGGACTCATCACCGTCGAGCGGTGCAACGGTCACGGTGGTGTCCCGCAGGATCGACGCCGCATCCACACCGGCCTGCGTGGCGTTGCGCTCGATCTGGAAGGTGCGCACCGCCTCGTCGAGGTCGGGCGTGTCCATCATGTCCTTGACCGCGACCTTCCAGCCTTCACCCTCCGTATACGTGAGGGAGGCCTCGGCGTCGCCGTCGCGGACCGACTGCTCGAGCTGGTCGGATGCCACCTCGACGGCCTCGACGTTTCCGCCGCCTGCCTTCGCCTGCGCGATCACGGCAGCCCCCTGATCGGAGTCGACGGCGATCCGGGTCGGGTCACCTCCGCCGCTGTTGACAGCCGTGGAGATGAGAAACGCGATCGCCACGAGCGCGATCGTGGAGAGGGTGCCGACCCAGAAGGCCTTGCTCTGCAGCTGGGACATGATCTCGCGCTTTGCGACGATCAGCCATGCGGCGCGGGGCGCCCGCCTCGTCGTGGATGAGCCGGTGGCAGTCATCGGGTGACCTCCCTGTAGTAGTCGCTGAGCGGCCGCACGATGGGGCCGAAGGAGTGGACGGGACCGCGGCCGAGGGCCTCGGCCAGCGCGGACTGGGCGGCGGTGTCGTCGTCGAAGGTGACGACGGCCTCGGGGCCGTCGAGGTCGACGACGCCGACCCCGGGACGGCCACGGAGCCAGCCGAGGTCGCCGCCTGCGACGATCCGGTGCTGGGTCTCGCCGACGTTGCGGAGCTCCTCGACGGTGCCCGCGGCAACGACGTGCCCCTTGCTCAGGATGACGATCTGGTCGCAGAGCCGCTCGACGAGGTCGAGCTGATGGGAGGAGAACAGAACGGGCACGCCTGCCTTGGTGAACTCGGTCAGCAGCGTGAACATCTCGTCCACCGCCTCGGGGTCGAGCCCGCTGAACGGTTCGTCCAGGATGAGCGCCTTCGGTTCGCCGATCACCGCCCCGGCGATCTGCACCCGCTGCTGGTTGCCGAGGGAGAGCTTCTCGAGCTTGTCCTTCGTGCGGTCGCCAAGGTTGAAGCGGGTGAGCAGCTCACGGGCGACGAGCTTCGCGTCGCGGGCGTCCATGCCGTGCAGCTCACCGAGGAAGGCGAGCTGGGGCAGGATCGGCTGCTTCGGGTAGAGGCCGCGCTCCTCGGGCATGTAGCCGAACTCGGCGCGGTCCTGCCTGGTCAGCGGCTGCCCGTTCCAGCGGACCTCACCGGAGGTGGGGGCGAGGACGCCCATGATGATGCGCATGGTCGTCGTCTTGCCCGCGCCGTTGCCCCCGACGAAGCCGGTGAAGCCGCCGTCAGGGACGGTGAAGGAGACGTTGTCGAGGGCGGTCAGGTCGCCGAATCTTCGGGTGACGGAATCGATGTCCAACATGACATCCAGCCTGCCGGAACCGGTGGGGGAGCGGCATCGGTCGTGCGGGGCATCTTCGCCCCGCCGCCTCATCCGATCGGATGAGGCTCAGTCTCGTCCGCCGACCAGCCCGTGCTCGTAGGCGTAGATGACGGCCTGCACGCGGTCGCGCACGCACAGCTTGCCCAGGGTCGCGGAGACGTGGGTCTTGACGGTGGCCTCGCTGACGAAGAGGCGGGCCGCGATCTCGGCGTTGCTGAGGCCGGCGGCCATCTCGCGGAGCACCTCCAGTTCCCGCTCGGTGAGCCGGTGCGCCGCCTCCGGTACGCCCGCAGGTCGGCGCCCGCGGACCGCCTGTGCGATCACCCGACGGGTCACCTCCGGTGCGAGCAGGGCACCTCCTTCGGCGACGGTGCGGATGGCCTCGAGCAGTCGCTCGGGCTCGGAGTTCTTGAGCAGGAACCCTGCCGCTCCTGCGTCCAGGGCCTCGAACAGATAGTCGTCCCGGTCGAAGGTGGTCAGGATGATCACCTTCGTGGCCCCGACCTCCCGGATCCGCCGTGTCGCCTCGAGCCCTCCCATGCGCGGCATCTCGATGTCCATCAACATGATGTCGGGACGCGCGGTCGCCGCGAGCCGGATCGCCTCCTCGCCGTCGCCCGCCTCGCCGACCAGCTCGATGTCGTCCTCGATGCCGAGCATCAGGGAGAAGGCCCTCCGGACGAGGGACTGGTCGTCGACAAGGCCGACACGGATCATGAGGCTGCCTTTCGGGGGAGGGTGACCCGGACGCGGTACCCGCGGGTGGATCTGGGCCCGATGTCTGCGGTGCCGCCGAGCGCTGCGACCCGTTCCCGGATGCCGACGTGGCCGAGGCCGCTTCCGGTGGTGTGGGGCACGGTGTGGCCGTTGTCCGTGATCTCCAGCTCGATCTCGTCCCCGAGCCGGGCGACCATGCGGGCCTCGGTCGCGGTCGAGTGGCGTCGCACGTTCGTCAGCGCCTCCTGCGCGATGCGGAGCAGGTTGCTCGCCTGCATGGGGCTCATCGCCTCGGCGAGCCGGGGATTGCCGACCAGTTCGTAGCTGACGCGCAGCCCGTTGCCGCTCGCCTCCTCCGCGAGGGCCGCGAGCGCCTCGACGGAGCGCGACCCGCTCTCGTCCTCGGAGACGTCGCGCAGCGAGCCGAGCATGCCGCGCAGCTCGGTCACTGCCTCGCGGGACATGTCCTCGACCTCCTGCATCGCCTGCGCGGCGAGCTCGGGCCGGGTGGCCATGGCGCGGCGGGCGGCCGCCGTCTGGACGCCGATCAGGGAGATGTGGTGGGCGACCGAGTCGTGCAGGTCGCGCGCGATGCGCAACCGCTCGGCGACGACCGCCTGCCCGGCTAGCCGCTCGCCCTGCTGCTGCACGACGCTCTGGCTCTCGGCGAGCGCGTCCCTGGCCTTCGCCTGCAGCCAGGCCTGCTGACCGAGCCAGATCGCGACCCCGAAGTAGGCGAAGTTCATCACGACCGTGCCGACGTAGTACCACAACGTCGGCTGGAACTCATCGGGCTGGACCGCGCGGGCGTAGCTGTCGGCGACGACGAGCCACACCGCCATCGACAGCAGCACCGCGAACATCGCGAGCATCAGGTTCTGCCTGCGCCTCGCGTAGGCCATCGCCGTGTAGATGCCAAGGAAGTAGAGGATCTGCATGCTCGCCATGGACACTGTCACGGGAAGCAGCACGCCCACGACGATGAAGTGCGCACCGCTCGCGAGCAGCAGGACCGAGATCGGGAAGGCACGCCGAAAGGTGATGAGCAGCCCGGCGACGATGATCGCGGCGAAGCAACCCGTCAGCGGCAGGTGGTCGACGAGATCGGGGTTGACGTCGCGGATGTACATCACCACCGACATGGAGATCCCCGTCAGGAGGGCGGCGATGATCCAGTCGGTGCGCCACGGCGCGACTGGCCTCGGACGCACATAGTCGTCGTTCAGGCCGAAGAAGTCGGCTACCCGCTCGAACATGGCCACACCCTATGGGTCACCAGCTCCGGTCGAGCGGGCGGCCCTCCTCGTAGCCGGAGCCGGACTGCACGCCGATCACGGCGCGCTCGGCGAACTCGCTGAGGCTGCGGGCGCCGGCGTAGGTGCACGACGAACGCACGCCGGAGGTGATCCAGTCGATCAGGTCCTCCACGCCGGGACGGCGCGGGTCGAGGTACATCCGGGAGCTGGAGATGCCTTCCTCGAACATCGCCGCGCGGGCGCGCTCGAAGGCGGACTGTTCGCGGGTGCGCTGGCGGACGGCGCGGGCGGAGGCCATGCCGAAGGACTCCTTGTAGGAGCGTCCCTGCGCGTCGACGAGCTGTTCGCCGGTCGACTCGTGGGTTCCGGCGAACCAGGAGCCGATCATGACCGAGCCCGCTCCTGCCGCCAGGGCGAGGGCGACGTCGCGGGGATGCCGCACGCCACCGTCTGCCCACGTCGACTTGCCGCGCTGGCCTGCCGCCTCTGCGCATTCGAGGACGGCGGAGAACTGGGGCCGGCCGACGCCGGTCTGCATCCGGGTGGTGCACATGGCACCGGGGCCGACCCCGACCTTCAGGATGTCGGCGCCCGCGTCGATCAGATCGTTGACGCCGCCCGCGGTGACGACGTTTCCTGCGACGAGCAGGATGGTGCGGCCGGTCTCCGAGGCGAAGGCGTCGCGCACCTCGCGGGCCAGGCCGAGCGCGGAGATCATCTTCTCCTGGTGACCGTGTGCGGTGTCCATCACGATCACGTCGGCGCGACCCTCGAGCGCCGCGCGGACCTTCGCTGGCACGTCGCCGTTGATCCCCACGGCGACGCCTGCGCGGAGCCGTCCCTCATGGTCGAGGGCCGGGGCGTAGATCGCGCTGCGCAGGGCCCCCTTGGGGGTCATCACCCCGACGAGGCGACCTTCGGGGGCCACGGCGACCGCGACCTTCTGGTGCTGCTCGGACAGCAGCTCGAACACGCTCGCGGGAGTGGTCTCGGCAGGGACCCGGGTGACATCGGTGGTCATCACGTCCTTTGCCTGCGCGAAGCGGTCGGCGCCCGTGGCGTCGTTCGGTGTGACGAGGCCGAGCACCCTGCGGTCGGCGTCGATCACGACGGCGACGCCGTGGGCGCGCTTGGCGATCAGGGAGAGCGTCTCGCCGACCGTGGTGTCGGGGGAGACGGTGACCGCGGTGTCGAACACGGGGCTCGCGTCCTTGACCTTGCGGATCGAGGCGGCCACCACATCGGCCGGGATGTCCTGCGGGAAGATGGCCAGCCCACCTCGACGGGCCATCGTCTCGGCCATCCGGCGGCCGGAGACGGCGGTCATGTTGGCGGCCACGAGCGGCGTCGGCGTGGCGAGGCCGTCGGTGGAGGTGAGGTCGACGTCCAGGCGGGAGCTGACACTCGATCGGCTCGGCGCCATGAAGACATCGTTGTAGGTCAGGTCGTAGGCGGGACGCTCATCCAGAAAATGCACGGCCCAATGCTACGTCAGCTCGCGAGCCAGGCCAGTTCCCGGACCATCAGAGTGACCAGCACCACCCGCACGAGGGACTCGCCGCCCGGTTCCTCGGCGAGGGCGCGCAGGCTGGAGGCCAGGGTGGCAAGCGCGAGGTCGTCGGCCCGGGCCGCCAGCCGGGTGCAGCGCTCCCCGGGAGCGCTCCGTCCGACCCCACGGACGGCCAGATCGGCGGCCAGTTCGAGCACGTCGCGGACCAGACGGTCCACGGCGGAGGTCGGGCCGGGTGCCGCGCCCGCAGCAGCGAGCCGGTCGAGGCCCCTGCTCAGCCATCGGTTGCGCCGCGTGGCAGCCACGGCCCCCTCGAAGTCGAGGCTCACCGCGCGCAACGTGCCACGGCTGCCGTTGACGAACACCGCCACCGGGTCCCAGCCCATGACGTTGCGGTGCACCCGGGGCACCGCAACGATGGCCTCGATCGGGCGGCCGAACTCGACCAGGTCCTGGATCCGTTCGAGCCTGCCCCGGTTCGCGCGCAGGGCAGGCGCCCTCAGCGTGAGCGTCGCTTCCCCGGACGGGACGCTCCACAGGACGGCCTGACGGGGTTCGTCGATCGTCAGCGTTCCCCTTTCATCAGGTCGCAGCAGGATCGGCCCGCCCCTTCCACCGCCGAACGGGTCGGCGGTCAGGTCGGCGAAGGCGGTGTGGGCGCCGATGGTGGCGAGCTCGTCGAGGGTGATCCGCCGCTGCGGAACGGCCCGCTCGACGGCGGTCGGGGCGACCGATCCGTCCGGCCTCAGACGCGCCTGCGGGATCCGGACCAGGTGTCCGAGCAGAGCCCGCACGGGAAGACCCCACAGCTGGACCGTGTCGAGGGAGCGGGTGAAGGTGGGGTCCTGCCCGGCGGCACGCCCGACTGTGGTGGTCAGGGAGCGGGACGAGGCGGGATCCCACAGCGCCACGTCGACCCCCCGGGACCCCGAGCCCGATTCCCACCAGGTGGCACCGAGCACGAACAGTTCCAGTTCGCCGCCGGACGTGTCGGCGGAGCGACCGGTCAGCGCGTCCGGGAACGAGTCCTCGACGGCGACGCTCAGGGCCCATGCGCGGGCGATCGACTCGAGCACCGTCGCGTCGTCTGTTCCGTCGTCGCGGCGCGAGAGCGCCTCGAGGTGACCGACCGTCGTGCCGAGCATTCCCGCGAGCCGGGGGAGCCGGGCAGCGCGGAGCTCGGTGCGCAGTTCGGTGAGGGAGGCCAGCGATGAGGGGCCGAGGTCGGCGAGGCCGTCCTCGACGATGCTGCCGAGCCAGGACCGCACGCGCCCGAGCAGGGCGACCGGGCGGTCCTCTTCGGCGCGGGACTTTGCCTCCTCCAGGAAGCGCTGCGGCCAGTCCCACCGTCGACCGGAGGCGATGAACGCCCGTGCGACGGCCTCGAGGTGCAGCGCGGACCAACGCGAGCGGGGAGCGGGGGAGGACATCCCGGCGAGTCCCTGGCCGGGCGCATAGGTCACCGGATCGGCGCCCGGCCACGCGATCCGTAGTCGGCCGTCGACCTGGGTGAGCTCCGCGCCCTCCGGTTCGGGCGACGAGGCGAGCGCCGTCCGGACGGCTGCTGCGCCTGCCTCCCGGCACCACGCGGAGGGCTCGATGGAGAGCAGGTCCTCGAGCGGGTCCGTCGCCTCGGCGTCGTCGAGTGCGGCGCTCCTGGCGAGCATCGCCGCGGTGAGGATGTGCACGCAGACTCCCGCAGCCGGGCAGGGGCAGCTCGCGGCGGCCGGCCCACGGGGGCCGATGGTGACGGCGAAGCCTCCCGTCTCGACGACCGCCGAGTCGCCCTGAACGTTGTGGAGCCGGGCGTCGGCGACCGCCTTCGCGGCACGGCGGACGAGGCCCTTGGAGGTCAGCGCGGCCAGCGCCTCGTCGTCCCAGGCGCCCCACCCCTGCAGCCAGTCGGTCACCCCATCACCTCCGCGAGCCATTCGGCGAAGCGGTCGGGGGTGAGCGCCGCGATGTGCATCCCGCGGTCGGCGAGCATGGAGGCGACCCTCCGGTCGTAGCTCGGCGTGGCCTCCTCGTCGAGCGCGGCGAGCCCGAGCAGGGTGACGCCCTGACCGTTGAGTTCGCCGACGCGTCGCATCAACTGGCTGACCGAACCGCCCTCCCCGAAGTCGCTGATCAGCGTGACGACCGTGCGTCGCGGGTTGGTGATCTTCGAGGCGGCGAGGCCGATCACGGAGGCGATGTCGGTCCCGCCGCCGAGTTGGGCGGTCATCAGGACGGCCACCGGGTCGTCGGCCAGGTGGGTGAGATCGACCACCCGCGTGTCGAACAGCAGCAGCGTCACCTCGACGCCCGGCAGTGAGGCGAGGATGCTCGCGCACACCGCGCTGTAGAGGACTGAGGAGGCCATCGACCCGCTCTGATCCACGCAGAGGATCACGTGCCAGGGCAGCCTGCGCCGCTCGCGGGAGTTGAACCGCAGGTCGCTGACCAGCAGCTTCCCCGTTTCGGGGTCGACATTGCGCAGGTTCGCGGCGATCGTGCGACGCCAGTCGAAGTTCTGCCTGACCTTCTGCTGGGAGCGGCGGAAGCGGTTGCGCCGCCCGGTCAGGTGGTTGCGGAAGCTGGTGCGCAGGCGCTCGACGATCTGCTCGACCACCTTGGAGATGATCCGACGCAGGCCCTCCTCTGTCCCGCGATCGAGTCGGCCCCTTGTGGCGAGCAGCGCCGCCCCGAGCTCCGGCGTCGGCTCAAGCTGCTCCGCCACCTCGGGGTCGCGGAGCAGTTCCGTGATGCCGTAGTCGGCGATGGCGCTGGCCTGCAGGCGCTCGAGCGTGGAGGCGGGAAACAGTTCCTTCGATCTGGCGAGCCAGGTCAGGGCCGCGATCCCCTGCGACGAGCGGCCAGCCCCCGTCCCGGAGGTGAGCAGATCACGGGAGCCGTACTCGCGGTCGAACACGAAGCCTAGCGCCGTGTCGAGGTCGGCGTCCGTGGCGGAGAGGCCGCCGCCGAGGCCGTCGTCGGCGTAGCGGCCGAGCACCAGCCGCCATCTCCGGCCTCGCTCCGCGTGGTCGCTCACGACGCCACCCATCCGGAGAGCCCCGCGTCGCGCAGGGAGTCGAGGAGGCGTCGCTCCAACTCCATGCCGGTGCGCAGCTCCGCCTCCGTGGCCGCGACCCGTGCGTCGAGTGCGACGGCGTCCACGTCACCGAGCGCCGCGACCTTCGCCGCGACCGTGGAGGTCTCGACCGGTTTGAGGTAGGTGAACGCCCGGCGCAGCTCCGGCAGGACGTCGAGGAACACCTCCGGGGAGGCGTCGAGCAGCGCCCGGTCGGCCGCCGCGAAGAGCTCGTCGGAGTGGACGAGGAGTTCGGGGGCGGCGTGCAGCATTCCGGTCAGCATCCGCGCGGCGACGCCAGGTTCGGCCCCGGGCGCGAAGCCGGCCCGGAGCTCGTGGGCGAGGTCGGAGTCCGACAGCTCGCCGGCCGCGACCCCCACCGCGAGCGCGGCTCCGCGGACGGCAGGCGCCGTGTCCGGGTGGCGCAGGCGGCGCAGCGCCTCGCCAAGCGGTGCCGGATCGACGCCGTCGACCCCGTCGAGGTCGCGCAGCAACCGCCTGACCGCCACGAGCTGTCCGACGGCGTCAACCTCATTCTCGCGGCGGACGGAGGCGAGGTCGGGAAGCAGGTAGGCCGCCTGGGCCACGGCCCCTCCGAGCAGCGGAAGGACCTGTTCCGGCCTCCGCAGCCGCAGCATCGACTGGGCCCGATGCAGGTTCAGCAGCCGGGTGCCGGTGGCGAGCACGGAGCCGAGCGCCGGATCCTGGTCGATGAGGGAGGCGAGCACGCGGAGCAGGTCCTCCACCCGATCGTCCTGCCCGGTCAGGGCGGCGCGGACGAGCAGGTCGGTGACCGGCGCGGACTCGCGGGCACCCTCCAGTTCCTCCAGCAGGGTGCCGAGTGTCGTCGCCGCAGCCGCGGTGAGGGTCGCGCCACGGGTCATCAGGGCGGCGAGCGCAGCCTCCACGGCCGGGGTCCAGTGGTAGTCCCAGCGCTCGGTGAGAAACTGGGCGCCCACCCCTGCGATCAGGTCGGGGCCGCTCACCCGACGGGCGAACGGCACCCCGAGCAGCCCGAGGAGGTGCAGGAACCGGCTCCTGGTGCGCGCCCGATCGCTGCGCGCGATGTCCAGCGTGGTCGAATGCGGGGCGGCGTCGTCGATCACGAGCCGCAGCGAGCGGGCCGTCTCCCTGGCCTCCGACACGATGGGGGGCGTGCGGCTGCCGCTCGCCACGCTCCCCGGTACCCGCACCGCGAGCTCGTGGGCGACGGCGTCGCGGAGGGAAGGGCTGACCGCCTCGTCGACGAGACACGAGGTGATGGCGTCGAGGACGTCGGTACGCGAAGGCCAGGGATGCCCGCGCAGCTCCGCGAGTCGACGGGCCTGCAGGACGGCCTCCTGCACAGAGGCGAAGCTGATCGGCGCGTCCGCCTCTGCCTGGTTCGCCCTCGCGACGACGTCGAGGATGAAGCCCGTCGCCACCTGACCCCGATCCGCTCCCGTGTCCCAGATCCGTTGCCAGAAGCTCGGCGCAGGCATCCCGGCCGAGTAGCCCCGCAGGCCGTCGAGGTCGGCGTGTGTGATGGGCACCACCCACGACTCCGCCGCGGCCGGCGAGGATCCGGCGTCGTTGGCGGGCAGCTCGGGCCGCCCCGGCAGGTCGGCGAGCCCCTCGACGAGGGCGAGGGTGTGGAACGCCCCGGTGACCACGACCAGCGGGCCCTCCACCCGGTCGCGCCAGGCGCGGATCGTCTCAATCATGCGGGCCTCGCGCCGCAGCGACCCTTCACCCGCGAGCACCTCGGGTTCGTAGTCGAGCCGCGCGAGGGCGCTCCAGACGAAGACCTCGTCCAGCAGCGCCGTCGGCTCGGCGTCGTCGCGCACCTCGAACAGGTGTTCCCACAGCTCGTCGTGGTCGCGGCAGCCGAGCCGCACAGCCAGGTCGGCGACGGTGCGGCTCTGCGCGAGGTAGCGCTCCGACTGGAGGACCCGACTCTCGTCGTCGAGCTCGGGTCGATCCTGCTCATCCAGATCGATGAAGCCGACGGGCACACCCAGCTCGCCCGCCCTCCGCAGCGCCACCCATTCGGGAGAGAAGTCGGCCATCGGATAAAGGGACGAGGCCCGTCCGCGCCCCTCGCCGCGCACCGTGAGTACGGCCACAGGCGGTGACGTCTCCTCGGACTGGAGATCGTCGAGGAGCGAGTCGTAGTGCCGGGGGCCCTCGATCAACACCGCGGCAGGGGAGACGGCGTCGATCAGGGACGCCGCTGCCCGCGCGCACGCGGGGGAGTGGTGGCGCACGGGGACGAAGTGGATGCCGTCGGAGGCGAGGGCGTCGCGCGCCCTCCGTGCCGCGGTGAGGCGCTCGTCCACGTCAGCTCCATGCGGAGCGGGCCGCGCCGAGGAACTCCCGCCACCGCGGATCGCCGCCCGCCCGTTCGCGGACCACGTTGTCGACCCAGTAGCGCAGCCTGTCCCGGTCCTCCGTCGAGTCCTTGAGCGCCACACCGGCGAGAGCCCGTGCCACCTCGGCCGCGCCCATCCGGCCGTCGCCGAAGTAGGCGGCCTCCAGGGTGGCTGCGTGAGCCACATTGACGGCCTCCGCCGTCGACATCACCGTCTCTGGCCGCTTGAGCGGGACCCCGTCGGCGGTGCGCCCGCTGCGCAGTTCACGGAAGGCGGTGACGAGCAGGTCGATCACCTCGCGCGGGGCCTCGACCTCCTGCCCGGAGCCCTCGAGCGCAGCGCGGAGCTGGCGCTCGACCAGTTCCACCTCGAAGGCGCGCTCGGCGATGGGGCGGACCGTCTCGAAGTTGAAGCGGCGCTTGAGCGCGGAGGACATCTCGTTGACGCCGCGGTCGCGCAGGTTCGCCGTCGCGATCAGGTTGAATCCCGGCTGGGCGGCGACGAGGGCGTCGGGACCCAGCTCGGGGACCATGAGCTGTTTCTCGGAGAGCAGGCTGACCAGCGTGTCCTGGATCTCAGGGGCGGTTCTGGTGATCTCCTCCACCCGGACGATCTGTCCGGCCTCCATGGCCTGGTAGACAGGCGAGCGCACAAGCGACCTCTCGGTCGGCCCTTCGGCGAGCAGGAGCGCGTAGTTCCACGAGTACCGCAGGTGATCCTCGGTGGTGCCTGCGGTGCCCTGCACGGTCAGGTTCGAGTTCCCGCTGACGGCGGCGGCCAACAGCTCCGAGAGCATCGACTTCGCGGTGCCGGGTTCGCCGACCAGCATTAGGGCCTGCCTGCCGAGCAGGGTCACCACTGCGCGGTCGACGAGGGGGTCGTCCCCGTAGAACTTCCGGCTGACTCCGAGCTTCTCGTCGCCGACGATGAAGGCCCGCACCGCGCGCGGGCTCAGCCGCCACCCCGGGGGCAGAGGTCTGCCGAGCTGCTCGTCCTGCCCGCGCAGGAGTTCCAGTTCGTCGGCGTACCTGGACTCGGCAGGCACCCGGAGGCCCGCCATCAGAACGCCGCCTTCGACTGCCAGTCCCCGTCGAAGATCCCGGCATCGCCGATGTACTCGTAGTCGGCGACCGACTCGGCGAGCAGGATGGGCGGCACCTCGCCGAGCGGCCTGTGCTTGCCGGAGCGAAGGGGCTCGAAGGTGAGCATCGTGACGGCGGCCGGGATCTGTTCCTCCGGCAGGTAGGAACCGGTGAAGCTGACCACGGCGGCGAGCCCGGCACTCGGGTACTCGCGCCGGTACTCGGAGAACCAGCCGCCGTCCTCGGCCTGGCTGCGCGTGTAGCCGCGCTTGGTGGCCCGGCCACGGATGGCGAACGAGTCGCTCAGCCAGCCGAGCCGCGAGTCGATCTTGACCGCCTCGCCGGGGTACTGCCCGACGGGCGTGTCGAACTGGCCGAACAGTGGGGTGGCTTCGTAGTCCTCGAGGTGGGAGCGCCAGGCCTGGGCCGCCTCAGGGGTCACCGTGGCGGCATGGGCGAGGCGGACCTCCGCGTCATCGGGCAGAGCGAAGGTGTCGTCGTAGATGCCGATCAGCTCGCCCTCGGGCGTGAGCCGGAACAGGGCGTCCGCGCCGGCCGGGGCCTCGGAGGCGCCCACCTGCCAGACGAGCCCCGTGATCAGCTGGGAGAGCACCGGGTGGCCTGCGATGAGTTCCTTCCACTGGGCAGCGGTCCAGCTCCGCTGGAGGCACATCGCCTCGAAGAGGCGGCCGGACTGCACGTCGACGAGCTGCCGCAGTTCCTTCTTCGAGGCCGTCAGCTGCTTCTTCGTCTCCTTGACGAGCTCCTCGTCGTCGGCCTTCGCGGCCGCGGGAAGGGACTTGACCTGCTTCCCGTCGGGGGTGGAGAGGTCGATCTGCCACGCCCCCTTCGGACTGCGACCGATCCGGCCGAGGAACTCGCGGGGTCCGTAGTCGAGGTGGAGCAGCCCGTCGTCGTCGAAACCGGCGGTCGGGATGGTGCGGTCGGCCAGTTCCTCGGCGGACCAGCCGCGTCGCTCCGCGATCGCCTCGATCAGCTCGCCAGCCTTCTCCTGAACCGAGCGCTGCCTGAACCGCCGCGCCACCTGGAGCACCAGCTGGATGGCGGCCGGGTCGTCGTTGCCGGAGGCGGCGGTGACGAGGGCCTCGATCTGGGCGCGGCGGCCTGCGTGGTTGCGGATGTAGCCGGTCGTCGCGCTGTGCACGACATGCCCCCGGGCGCCGACGCTCAGGGCGAGGATGCCCTTGGTTTCGATTGCCGACCCGACGTACTCCGCGGCCTTGTCTCGGCGCAGCTCCTCGAAGATCTGCTCCTTCGGCTTGGCGGCCTGGGCCTGGATCCACTCGTTGCGTCGGTCACGCCTGGCCCAGTGCTGGTAGCGGTCGTACTCCTGATCGACCCGCCCTGCAGCGTAGGCGCGGGCCTCCTCGTCGGAGGGTCCGACGGTGTCGTGGGCGATCCAGGCGTGCAGGACGAACTCGCCGAGCTCCTGCTGGGAATCCTCGTCGAGCAGGCCGATGTAGATGGGGAGCAGGCCCGAGCCGAGTGGGTCCTTCAGCTTGGTCGCCAGGCGGAGCCACCACACGACGATGTCGCGCTCGACCGGGGACCCGTCGGCCCATCGGACCTGGGGGAGCGACTCGACGGGGAACCAGGCCAGCGCGGCCGGGGGCTTTGCCTTGATGCCCTTCGCGGCCTCGGCGGCGAGCTTGTCCTTGCGCAGGTCGTCGGCCAGATCCTGGCCGAGGCGGCTGAGGGAGCCGAGCATCGCCGCCATCGCCGTCTCGCGCTTCTCCTTGGCCAGCGCCGCCCGCAAGGGCGCCACGGCCTCCTCCGAGCCGAGCCGGGCAAGCCAGTCTGCCGCCGCGGCGCGCACCTCGGCGCGCGAGTCGGTCAGCCCACGTGAGGCGATCTCGCCCACGTTCGACAGATTCGCCAGCGCCTCCTGCGCGAGGAGCCGGTGCGACTTGGCCGTGCCGAGCGCGATCTCGGTGAGCCTCGCCACGTAGCGTTGGGGCAGGCTGGGGAATGCCTTCAGGATCTCGATGGCCGTCGTGAGGTCGTAGCTGGTGTTGAAGTGACTCGTCGAGGGCGCATCGGAGTCGAGGCCAAGCGCCCCGTCCAGCCCCTGCGGGTGCTCGACGAAGAACGGCCAGACATCCTCCGGGTCGTGCGCATTGCTCCACGTGAACACGAGCATCGCGATGAACTCCTCCGCAGTGACCTCGATGACGTCGGTACGGGTCGTGGCGTCTTCGGGGTCGGCGCGTTCGATCGCATCGAGCATGGCCCGCAGGTCCAGGCCGACTGCGTGAGGGCGGAGGCGCCAGTTGAGTCCGTACAGCCGGACAAGGCGGGGGAGGGGGAGGCTGTCTGTGGGAACCAGGGCCGACTGGAGGACCGCATCCAGGTCCGTGGGTGCATGCTGCGCGCCATTGAGGTACGCGCGCAACTTCTCGAACCAGCGTCGGTCGAGTCGGGAGGCCAACGCCAGCCTGTCGCGCAGGTTGCGTGCATGCCAGCCGCGCTGCTCAGCCTCGGGAACCTCCGCGAGCTGCTCATCGGCCTTCTGGATCACCCCGGCGATGTGGGCCAGCGCCTCCTCGACGAAATCGGCTCCGAGTTCGGCATCGGGCACGGGTTCCCAGGGCGGCAGGTCCAGGTCCGTCTCCCGCCCGGCCGAGACGTCTGAGAGCCGCACGAGCGCGGCCTCGATCAGCTGCCTCTTCTTCGCGTTCTTCTCGTTCGCCGGGAGCGACTCGAGCGCGGCCCTGGCAGGTGCGTCGCCGAAGCGGACCAGCAGGTCGAGGGCAGACTCGATCTGCCCTGCGGGCGTGGACTCGATCACGCGGGTCAGCAGGGTGGCGCGCGCCTGTGGATCCAGCTTCGCGACGGCCCCCCCTGCGGCGGTGCGCACGCCCTTCGACGTGTCGCGCATGGCGAGGGGGAGCAGGCCTTCGAGCGCTGCGTCGAGCGAAGGATCGGCCTCGACCTTTGCGAGGAAGGCCAGCTTGTCGTCTGCCGGTGCGTCCTTGAAGGTCTGGATCATCAGGTCGCGATGCTCGCGCGCGAACTCGAGGGTGCCCCCGATCGCCGGGTGCCGGCGCGACTCCCAGCTGACCACCGGTGCTGAGCGGATGATCAGCTGAGCAGTCGCGGTGGCGATCTCGGTCCCGTCCCTTCCGTCGGCCTCCATCAGGGCGCGGATCCTGGAGACGTCCCAGGCGGTGGCCCTGCGCGGCGGCGCCTTCGGGGAGTCGCGCTGCGAGGTGCCCCACAAGGCGTTGAGCCAGTCGGGGACGGCGTCGGCGGCGGTCAGGTTGGGGGCCTCCTGCGCGGCGGCCAGCACACGACCGAGCCGGACGCTCTGTTCCGCGGTCAGGGCATCGTGGTCACCGAGGAGGATGAACATCGCGTCATGGCAGTCGGGGAGTCCGTCGCGGCCATCCAGTGCCTTCTTCACCCGTGCGTTGAGATCGTTGCGGTAGTAGGGCCAGCGGCCCGCTCCCGGGTCGCCGAGCAGGTCGCGCACCTCGTTGTCGACGCTCGACTGGAATTCGAGCAGCGCCTCGGCTGGCAGTCCGGTGGTGACGTAGTTCAGCGTCGACTTCATGAGCTCGGGGCTCTTCAGGCTGAGTACCAGCAGCGCGGCCTCGAGTTCCTTCGGCGGCCGGCTGGCACCCCCAGCATTGAACAGCTTCGTCAGTCGTTCGAACACCATCTCGCGTGCATCCTCTCCGTCGGTTGCGCGGCCGCATCCGTGCTGGCCAGTGCGCAACAACCTATTGCATGGACCGTGCACGGGAACCCACCCGCGACGGGAACGGCGAGAGGGGCCCGGCCTGTGCCGGACCCCTCTCGTTTCGGGTGTCAGTGGGTGGGAGCCCTGTCGTCGTCCCTGCGACCGTCGAGCTGACGCTCCGCGTCCTCGCCCTCGGGCAGTTCGCGCCGCGGCTCGTCGCCGTGGTGGGCCGCCTCCTCGAGTTCGTGGGAGGTCGGCTTCGGGATCTCCGAGCCGAGGAACCAGCGCGAGGCGCGGGCCCGGAACTTGCTGACCTTCTGTTTCTTGGCGACGCCCGCGCCGTCGGTCTCCGCAGAGGCCTCGAGCGGGGTGTGCTGCAGGTGCTGGGTGAGCAGGAACTGCTCGTCCTCGGACAGCGGCAGGTGACCCTCGGAGTAACCGCCCTCGGGCGACCGCACGATGACGCCGTCCTCGGAGCCGTGCAGGGCACGCTCGCGGTCAGCGCGCTGCAGCGAGAGGCAGATGCGCTTGGTGATGATGAACGCGATCACTGGGGCGACGAAGATCGCGACCCGCATGAAGATCGTGATGGCGTTCAGGCTGAGGTGGAACCTGGTGGCGAGGATGTCATTGCCTCCGGAGAGCCAGAACATCGCGTAGCAGGTGATGCCCGCCACACCGAAGGCGGTGCGCGTCGGGGCGTTGCGGGGACGGTCGAGCAGGTGATGCTCGCGCTTGTCACCCGTGAGCCAGGCCTCGATGAACGGCCAGGCGGCCAGCAGGCCGAACAGCAGCCCCATCAGGCCGACGCCCGGCAGGAAGACCGCCCACGACCAGGTGGTCGATCCCCAGTGCGACTCCCAGTTCGGCATGATGCGGATGGCGCCCTCGACCCAGCCCATGTACCAGTCGGGCTGCGAACCCGCGGTCACCTTCGCCGGGTCGTAGGGGCCGTAGGTCCACACCGGGTTGATCTGGAAGAGGCCGCCCATCAGGACGAGCAGGCCGAACACGATGAAGAAGAAGCCGCCGGCCTTCGCCATGTAGACGGGGAAGAGCGGGTAGCCGACGACGTTGTTCTCTGTGCGGCCGGGACCTGGGTACTGGGTGTGCTTGTAGTAGACCACCAGCGCGAGGTGCGCGGCGACGAGGCCGAGCAGCAGGCCGGGGATCAGCAGGATGTGCACCATGTACAGGCGGGGGATCACCAGGTCGCCCGGGTACTGGCCGCCGAAGACGAAGAACTCGGCCCAGGTGCCGATCAGCGGGATCGAGCGGATCAGGCCGTCGACGAAGCGCAGGCCGGTGCCCGAGAGCAGGTCGTCGGGCAGCGAGTAGCCTGCGAAGCCCGCGATCAGCGACATCGACATCAGGCCGACGCCGATCAGCCAGTTGACCTCACGCGGCTTGCGGAACGCGCCCGTGAAGAACACGCGGAGCATGTGTACGAAGGCCGCCGCGACGAACAGCAGCGCGGCCCAGTGGTGGATCTGGCGCACGAGCAGCCCGCCGCGCACGTCGAAGCTGATGTGCAGCGTCGAGGCGAAGGCCTCGGAGACGGGCATGCCCTTGAGCAGCTGGTAGGAGCCGTCGTACTCGATCTCGGCCATCGACGGCTTGAACCAGATGGTGAGGAACACGCCGGTCAGTAGCAGCACCACGAAGGAGTACAGGGCGATCTCGCCGAGCAGGAACGACCAGTGGTCGGGGAAGATCTTGCGCAGCCCGAACCGGCCGATCTTGGCAAGACCGGTGCGCTCGTCGGCCCAGTTCAGCGGGCCGCTCGAGGGGAACGACGACTTCTTCTCTGGTTCGCGGGCCTCGACCTCGGGCGAGGTTTCGACGACGCTGGTGGGCTTAGCCATCAGTTGTCACCTTTCACGAAGTCGTGGCGCGAGTCGCGCTCGAAGAAGCTGGGGCCGACGGGGACGGTGAAGTCGCCCTTGGCGATGAGGTAACCCTCGTCGTCGACCTCGATGGGCAGCTGCGGAAGCGACCGCGCGGCGGGGCCGAAGACGACGACACCGGAGTCGCCCAGGTCGAAGGTCGACTGATGGCAGGGGCAGAGCAGGTGGTGCGTCTGCCGCTCCCACAGCGAGATCGGGCAGCCGACGTGGGTGCAGATCTTGGAGTAGGCGAGGATGCCGGCGACCTGCCAGTCCTTGCGGGACTCGGGGATCTTGATCGAGGCCGGATCCATCCGCACCACGATGATCGAGGCCTTCGCCTTCTCGATCATGAGGTCCTTGCCGTGCAGGTCGAGCAGGTTCTCGGGCTGGGCGTTGACCAGCTGGCCGATCTCCAGGTCCTCGGCGCGCAGGGGGAGCCAGTTCTCGTCGTTGACGAGGCGGATGCCGACGGGCTTGCCGTCCTCCTCGGGCTGGTCGGCCCAGATGGTGCGCTCGATGGTGCGCGCGCGCACGGCCTTCGTGGGCCAGGGGCCCATGTCGGCGAGCAGCACCACGGCGGGCACGATCGAGATGCCGACGGCGCCACCGACGGCCCCGAGCAGCAGCTTGCGGCGCTTGACGCCGGACTGCTCGACACCGTCGGCGAACTGCTCGACGACGACCTCGCGGTCCTCCGCGCTCGAGGCGGCCGTGTGGCGCAGTTCGACGCTCTCGTGGTCGCCCATGAGCACGCGGGCCCACTGGATCACCGCGACGCCGATCAGCACGACGGCGAGGCCGCCGGTGAGGCCGAGGAAGACGTTCTGGGCGTTGGCCTTCAGCCAGCCGAAGTCGATGTAGGCGTCACGTGGAACGGCGAAGTAGATCACCACGAAGGCGATCGCGAGCACCGGAACCGCGGCGAGCATCATGAGGATGGCGGCGTAGGCACGGTTGCCCGCACCCTTGTCGACGTCGGTGTAGCGCTCGATGTGCTCCTCGACGCCCGGATTGGCCACCACGTGGCCGAGTTCGGGATCCTTGACGGGGAGGTTGTCGTGGCTCATCGGGCGCGTGCCCCCTTCTTGGCGATCCAAGTGGCGACGATGGCGAGGCCGCCGATTCCGACGATGAAGATCCAGAAGCCCTCGGAGACGGGGCCTGCCTCACCCATGGTCAGGCCGCCGTAGTTGGGCTGCTCGTGGGCCTCGTCGAGGTATCCGATGATCTCGCGGACACTCTGGTCGGGCATGACCTTCTGGGAGAAGGTCGGCATCTGCTGGGGACCTGTGCGGACGGCCTCCCAGATGTGCGCCTCGTCGGTGTTGACGAGGGAGGGCGCGTACTCGCCGTTGGGCATGGCGCCGCCGCCGCCGACGATGCCGTGGCAGGCAGAGCAGTTGGCGCGGAAGAGCGCGCCGCCTCGGGCGATCTCCTCCTCGGTCAGGCCCTCGGGGGAGTACTGCTCCTTCTTCGGGACCGCCGGGCCGGGGGCGAGTGACGCGATGTAGGCCCCGACGGAGTCGATCTGCTCCTGGGTGTAGTTGACCTTGCGGGCGGGCAGCTGGGCCTCCTGGCGGGCCGCGGGCATGCGCCCGGTGCCCATCTGGAAGTCGACCGATGCGGCGCCGACGCCGATCAGGGACGGGCCCTGCGAGGTGCCCTCGGCGCCGAGGCCGTGGCAGGAGGAGCAGGTCAGATCGAACAGGGCCTTGCCCTCCTCGATCTGCTGGGTCATCTCGGTCTCCGCCGACGAGCGCTGCGGATTGACCCCCGCGTACCCGAGGCCGATGACCACGAGCGCCAGGATCAGCAGCGCGGGCCGAGCGATTGAGTGCCGCCGGAAGGATGTGAGGAATTTCACGAGTCAGTCTCCAGGAACGTGTCTAGCGGAGGAAGTAGAGGACGCCGAACAGCAGGATCCAGATGACGTCGACGAAGTGCCAGTAGTAGGACACGACGTGGGCGCCGACCGTCTGCTCGTGGGTGTGGGTGCGGGTCATGTAGGAGCGTGCCAGGACGTACCACATGGCGACGACGCCGCCGATGACGTGCAGTCCGTGGAAACCCGTGGCCAGGAAGAACAGGGACCAGTACTGGTTGGTCTGGATGGTGAAGCCCTCGTTGAAGAGGGTGAAGTACTCCCACACCTGCCCGGCGACGAAGATCGAACCGAGCGCGATGGTGACGATGAAGCCCTGCCGCATGCCCCACTTGGCCGGGTTCAGCCATGAACCCTCGACCCTGCGCGCCTCCGCTGCGTTTGCCGCGATCTGGCAGGTCACCGAGGACAGCACGAGGATCGCGGTGTTGATGCTGGCGAACACCACGTCGAGATGCGCACTCTCGGTCGCCCACAAAGACGTCGCGCCTGCGGCCGCCGCGGCATCGTTGGTGATGCTGCGGGTCCAGAAGTAGGCGGCGAACACGGCACCGAAGAACATCAGCTCGCTCGCGAGCCACACGATGACGCCGACAGATACCGTGTCGGGGCGCCCCGCGGGCTTGTTGAGTCGGGCGGAGGGGACCTTGTGGATCGCTCCGCTCGGCAGCTCTGCCGGTGCAGTCAGGGTTTCATGATTGGTGGCCACGGGGTCATTATTGCCGCAAAAGCCGAGGAGGTCACGCCAGCGGTGAAAGTTTGAAAGACCCCCCTGTAGTTTCCCGGCACCCCGGTGCGATAATGCGCCGGCCGGAAGGTGCGGCACGAGGCCCCGACGAGGTCGTGCGCGCCAGTCGGGCGTGGCACGGCTACGATGACATCTGCAGGCAGTTCGACCCCGGTCGACAGCGACAACGCAAAGGAATGACCACTGATGAGCGAAGCCCCCGTCAAGGTGCTGGTGTTCTCCGACGACCGGACCGTGCGCGAAGCCGTCCGTCTCGCCCTCGGCCGCCGCCTCGCGTCCGACCTGCCGGAGATCGAGGTGTTCGAGGTGGCGACCCAGGGCGCCCTCCTGCGGACCCTCGACAAAGACCAGAGCTACTCGCTGCTGATCCTCGACGGCAACGCGCAGCCCTCCGGTGGCTTCGGGCTCGCCCACCAGGTCAAGGAGGAGTACACCGACTGCGCGCCGGTGATGCTGCTCGTCACCCGTGTCGACGACGCGTGGCTCGCGTCCTGGACCCGTGCGGAGGCGGTCGCGCCGTTCCCGATCGATCCGCTCACGCTGCCCCGGCAGGCCGCAAACCTCATCCGCACCCGCCTCGCACAGGCTGTGTGATGTCGGGGTTCAGTTGGCCGGACATCCTCACCGGCCTCGTCCGCAGCGAGGGCCTCGAGGAGACCGCGGCCAGCTGGGCCCTCGGCGAGATCCTCTCCGGGCGTGCCTCGGAGGTGCAGATCGCGGCCATGCTGACCGCGCTGCGCGCCAAGGGCGAGACGGAGGACGAGATCTCCGGACTTGCGGAGGCGATGCTTGCGAAGGCGACGCCGATCTCCGTCGACCCTGACGCCGTCGACATCGTCGGCACCGGCGGCGACCGGGCGAACACAGTCAACGTCTCCACGATGGCCGCCATTGTCGCGGCGGCCGCGGGGGCGAAGGTGGTCAAGCACGGGGCGCGGGCCGCATCGTCGCAGTCCGGCACCGCAGACACCCTCGAGGCCCTCGGCGTGCGCATCGACGTCGAGCCCGAGAAGCAGGCAGGCATCCTCGACGAGGTCGGCATCGCCTTCCTGTTCGCCCAGCAGTACCACCCGACCATGAAGACGGTCGCGGGAGTGCGTAAGCAACTCGGCATCCAGACGACCTTCAACTTCCTCGGCCCTCTCGCCAACCCGGCGCGTCCGAGGGCCATGGCGCTCGGCGTCGCCAACGACGACATGGCCGCGGTGATCGCCCGAGTGCTCGCCGAGCGCGGGACGCGCGGAATGGTCTTCCGCGGCTTCGACGGCCTCGACGAACTGACCACCACCTCGTCCTCCGACGTGTGGATGATCGCCGAGGGGCGCGTGCACCGCACCGTGCTCGACCCCACCCAGCTCGACCTGCAGCCCGCGGCCCCGCACGACCTCACAGGTGGCGACGCCAACCACAATGCGGCCGTCGTGCACGAGGTGGTCAACGGCGCCAGGGGACCGGTGCGTGACATCGTCGTGCTCAACGCGGCGGCCGGACTGCTCGCCTACCGCGGCATCTCGACGGTGAAGGAACTGGTCGACCAGCTCCGCGGCCCGCTCCGCGACGCGCAACAGGCCATCGACTCGGGCGCCGCCGCACGGACGCTCGAAGCCTGGATCGCCGCTACCCGACGATAGGGGAGAGCAGGGCGGCGACGATCGGTCCGGCCCACAGCGCAGGGCCGTAGGCGAAGTGGCGCTCCCGCGCCGGATCGCGCCTGGCCCAGATGGCGTGGGCGATCGCATGGACCGCGCCGAGCGCTGTTCCGGCAAGCAGCGCCAGTGCCGCGAACTGCACGCCCGCCATGCCCGAGACGGCGCCAACGAGCAGCGCGAGCCGCACATCGCCGTAGCCGATTCCCCGTGCGAAGCGCCACACGAGATGGAAAAGGGCGAAGAGAGCCGCCGCCCCGGCGAGGGCGCCCACCCCGGAGCGCCAGTCGTGCACGGTCAGCGGGACGAGACAGGCGGCCATTGCGCCTGCCACGAGGTAGTTCAGCCGCAACGGCAGGAACGTGGTGCGCAGGTCAACCGCCACCAGCGGTAGGCCGAGCCCGAGATAGGGCACCCAGAGCCACCAGTGGGACTGCGGGGTGAGCCACAGCACCTGGCCGGCGAGAACGGCGGCCAGGGCCACCGCAAGGGTGGACTGGCCGGTCACGAGGGAGGCGAAGTCGGGGGACTCGTCGTCCTCGACGCGCACGCGCGGCACCAGCAGTCGCCACCCGAGGGTGGCGAGCACGGCGACCAGCAGCACGGCGAACAGGGCCATGGGGTGAGCGTAGGCCGCCGGACGGACGGAACCGGGCCGTCGACGCGAACTGTGGATAGTCCCACCCTATTCTGGGCAGATGCGTCACGTCAGCCAGGCCGCGGCCCGTGGCATCGCCATCCGCGCCCAAGGCCTCGACTCGTCCAGACCGGCGACGGTCGGCCCGGCGGCCCTGCGCCGCGAGATCACGCGGATGGGGGTTCTGCAGCTCGACTCGGTCAACGTCTTCGAGCGGAGCCACTACCTGCCGCTGCTCGCCCGGCTCGGCCCGTATGAGCGCTCGGCGCTCGACCGTCTGCTTCGTCATGACCAGGGCAGGGGGCTCGGCGAGTACACCGAGTACATCGCGCACGAGGCCACCGTCGTGCCCGTCGCCGACTGGCCGCTGTGGGCCTGGCACCGGGAGGCGTCCATGCGTGACGGGTTCCGGCAGTGGGGGGAGGAGAACCGGCGTCTCCTCGACGAGGTGCGCGCCGAGTTCGCCGGTCGGGGCCCGACCCGGGTGCGCGACCTCGAGCACCCCGACAACGTCTCGACTGGAGGCGGATGGTGGAACCGCAACGACGTGCACTGGGCCGCGAACTGGCTGTTCCGCAAGGGCGAGCTGGTCGTGGTGGGGAGGCAGCGGTTCGAACGCCGGTTCGGCCTCGCAGACCAGGTCCTGCCGGACCGGGCGCTCGAGGAGCTGCCGCGTGAGGAGGCGATCCATGAACTCGTGCGTCGAGCCTCCCTCGCCTACGGGATCGCGACGCTCGAGGACCTGGCCGACTATCCGCGCCTCAAGCCGGCGACGGCACGGCCCGCCCTCGAACGGCTCGTGGCGGACGGGCAACTGGAGCAGGTCAGCGTCGAGGGTTGGGACAAGCCCGCCTATCTGGCCGCCCGGACGAAGGTGCCCCGCTCGGTGACGGCTGCGGCGCTGCTATCGCCCTTCGATCCGCTCGTCTGGTTCCGGCCGAGGGGCGAGCGGCTGTTCGGCTTCCACTACCGGATCTCGATCTACACCCCGAAGGAGAAGCGCGAACACGGCTACTACGTGCTGCCCGTGCTCGTCGACGACCAGATCGTCGGCAGGATCGATCTCAAGAGCGACAGGAAGGCGGGCGTGCTGCGGGTCCAGCATGCGCACGTCGAGCCGACGCAGGTGACTCGGTCGCGGGAACTGGCGGGCAGGGTGGCGCCCCTGCTGCACGAGGCGGCAGCCTGGCAGGGGTTGAGCGAGGTCTCACTCACCGGGCCAGGCACCTGGGTCGCCGACCTCGCCCGGGTGATCTGAGCCTGGAGACGAGAAAGGGCGGCCCCCGAACGGGGCCGCCCTTCTCAGTGCGTCAGCGGATCAGCGCTGGGCCTTGGTGAACCCTGCAGCCTGTGCGGCGTCCTCCGAGTTGAACCACACCTCGGCGATCGTGCGCTCGTAGCCACCGGTGCCGGGCACGTGGTACTTCTTCGAGCGCTCGTTGCCCTTGATGGTGAAGTCGGCCGGGGGCTCCGAACCGACGTAGGAACCCTCGCCGTAGGACTCGGCAGGCTTCGCGTCGGCCTCCTCGTGCTCGACGTCCTGCTCGGTGACGAAGGTCACGTCGGGAGCGGGGCCGCCTTCGGCAGTCATGTCGGCCTGCTCCTCGAGCTCCTCCTCGGAGACGACGACCTCGTGCTCGGACGGGTTGTTGATGTCGGAGGCGAACTTTGCGGCGTTGGTGAACGTGTCGTTGTTGTTCACGTACGCCTTCGACGGCTCGTGGGCCGTCCAGCCGTCGTCCTTCGGCGCAAGGAAGTGGCGCACCGCGGCGACCGCGCCTGCGACGATGGCGCCGATGGCGAGGAACTTGGCCACCTTCTTGAACTTGCTCTTCTTCTTCACCGGCTCCAGCTCGCCCTTCAGCGCCTGGACCGCGGCCGAGCCGCGCTTCGTGGCCTCGGCGACCGCTGGATGCTCCGCGGCCTGGTGCAGCGCACCCTGCAGCTTCGGAAGCAGATCGTCGGTGACCTTGTCGCGGGCCGCGTCGACGGCTGGCGAGACCTTCTCCAGCGCGTCCTTGATGTGGGGCTCAAGGTCGTCCAGCCTGCGGGATGCGAAGTCGGCGGTGCGGACCTTCGCGTCGCGCAGAATCGGACCCGCCTGCTTCTGGGCCTCGGCCAGCAGTTCCTGGGCCTTGTCCAGGCCGTCCTTCAATGCGGTCGATGAGTACTCGGCGGCGGCGGAGGCGGTCTCCGCGGCGGCCTTCTTCAGCTCTCGTGACTTCTTCACAAGTTCCTCCCAATGTTGAGGCTCGTAATCGAGCAGACTCCACGCTACCGGGTAGTCGGTCCCCATCAAGGGCGAACGCCCGAACAGGCACCGGTGACGGCGCGGCACGGGCGGAGGTTCAGGAGACGTCCATCACCAGTTCCACCGGCGTGCCGTCCGGATCGCTCAGGTAGGCGACCCGGTTTCCCGCCCATGGGCCCGTGGCAACCGTCTGCGGCTCCGAGTTGAAGGCGAGGCTGTCCTTGAGGTCGGCATAGACCGCGTCGATGTCGTCCACGTTGAGCGCGACGTGCATCGCGCCGACATCGCGGTTGGGTCGGCTGTTGGACTGCTCGCCCTGCGGCTGCCGGTACTCCAGCAGTTCGAGCACTGCGCCCTCGCCCATCGGGAGGAAGGCGACCCGGATCACGGCGTCGTCCTCCGCGACGAGTCTGCTCAGCCAGTCGCCCTCGATGGTGAAGACCCAGTCCGGCGGAGGGGGCTGCAGGCCGAGCCTCGTGTAGAAGTCGATCGATCGTTCGAGGATCGACACGGTGATGCCGACGTGGTTGAGCAGGGGCATGGTGCGTCCTTCCGGTCAGGCGGCGCTTCGGTGCGCCTGCCCCGGCTCGACCGTGAGCCGTGGCTGATGACAGAGGTTATCTGCGCGTCTGCGACACTGGAGTGGACAACACCCGAGAAGAAGGACACACGTGAGCACTGCAACCCTGCACACCAACCGCGGCGACATCGTCATCGAGCTCTTCGCCGACCACGCGCCGAAGACGGTCGAGAACTTCGTCGGCCTCGCAGGCGGCACCAAGGAGTTCCGCGACCCGGTCACCGGCGAGCAGACCACCGCGAACTTCTACGACGGGGTCCCGTTCCACCGCGTCATCGACGGCTTCATGATCCAGGGCGGCGACCGTCGCGGCGACGGCACCGGCGAGCCCGGCTACACGTTCGCGGACGAGTTCCACCCGGACCTGTCGTTCGACCGCCCCTACCTGCTCGCCATGGCCAACCGCGGCCCGGCGACCAACGGTTCGCAGTTCTTCATCACCGTCGCGCCGACGCCGCACCTGAACCGCCGCCACACCATCTTCGGTGAGGTCAAGGACGCCGAGAGCCAGAAGGTCGTCGACGCGATCGCCACCACCAAGACGAGCTTCGGTGACCGTCCGGTCGAGCCCGTCGTGATCGAGTCGGTCACGCTGGCCTGATCGTCCCCGTAGGACCCGCCGCGCCCGAGGCCGGCGGGTCTTCTGCTGCCCGTCGGTCAGCCCGTGAGGGGAACCAGCGGCTCCGGCCCCAGCAGTTCGACGGGAAGCGCGCCCTCCGGCAGCCCGACGTTGAGCGGCCAGGCCCAGTCGCCGTCGGTATCGATCAGCCGCACCCCAGGAAGCTCGAGCCAGGCGGCGACCCGCTCGGCCTCCTCGATGCTGCAGGCGGGCAGCCCGCCGACCGGGGCGAGCACCGTCTCCGCCGACGCGGCGGCCTCCTCCGCCGCGGCGCGCGCCCGATGGCTCGGCGCCGAGGTCGCGGCGGCCAGCCGTCCGTGCCGGATCACGTGGATGTCCCACCCGCGCTCCGAGGGGATCGCGGCCACCAGTTCCCGGCAGGCGGCGAGCGAACTGATCCGGTGGTAGCGCACCGACGTGCGGTGGTAGGCGGCCAGCCGGTCGGACACCTCGCCCGCCTCCTCGTAGCGCTCCTGAGCGATCAGCTTGCGCATCCGCCCCCGCACGCTTCGCAGCACCGGCCGCACGTCTCCACGCCAGCTCGCCGCGACGCCCTCGACCATCCCTGGGTAGTCGGCGGCCCCATCGCCCAGTTCGCACGGCGCGACGCAGCGGCCCATCTCCGCGAGGGCGCAGGAGGGGCTCGGCCGACGCGCGGACAGCCGCGTGGTGCACCTGCGCAGCTTGAACGCGTCATAGAGCGTCAGCGCCGCCTCGTTGGCCGCGTCGCGGGTGCGGAACGGGCCGAAGTGCCGATCTCCTTCCCGGACCCTCGCCACCACCGAGAGCCGCGGGAACGCCTCGTCGGTGAGCTTCAGCCACCAGAGCTTGCGCTGCTGCTTCGAACGGCGGTTGTAGCGCGGCGAGAGCGACTCGATCATGCGCAGCTCCCGCACCTCTGCCTCCAGGCCGGTGGCACAGGGCACGAACTCGACGCCCGTCGCCACGCGCACCATCTCGTGGATCCGGCCGCGCTTCTCTGCCGCAGAGAAGTACGAGCGGACCCGGCGGCGCAGGTTGGTCGACTTGCCGACGTAGAGCACCTCGCGGCGCAGCGTGCCTGCGGCATCGGGGGCATCGGAGACGAAGTAGTACACGCCGGCGCACTCGGGCGCTTCGCTCGCCCACGCCCGCTTGGCCCGTCGGTCGGGGGAGACCTGCGCCGTGAACTCGATCAGGTCCTCCAGCGAGCCGACGCCGAGGTTGCCCACCCGCTCCAGCAGTCCGTGCAGCACGTCGACGGTGGCCCGTGCGTCGCTGAGCGCCCGGTGGTTGGGCTCGGTGCCCGCCCTGAAGTGGCGGGCGAGGGTGGACAGCTTGCAGTTGGGCACCTCGTCGCGCAACAGCGCGCAGCGGGCGAGGGCCACCGTGTCGACCACCGTCGGCCGCGGCCAGGTTAGACCGAGCCGCTCGTAGCCGCGGCGGAGGAAGCCGGTGTCAAAGCGGGCGTTGTGCGCGACGATCACGGCGTCGGCGGCGAACTCGGCGAACGCGGGCAGGACGACCGACACCGGTGGGGCGTCGGCCACCATCTGGTTGGTGATGCCCGTGAGGACCTGGATCATGGGCGGGATCTGCGCGGAGGGGCGCACGAGGGTCTGGAACTCGCCGAGGACCTGGCCGCCGCGCACCTTCACGGCACCGACCTCCGTGATCTCGGAGTCGGCCGCGCCGCCGGTGGTCTCGAGATCGACCACCACGAACGTCACATCGGCGAGGGGGACACCCAGCTCGTCGAAGCTCGGTTGCACGGCGGTCTTGTTCGGCATGCCCGTGACGCTACGTGTCGCCGCGGACAGTTTTGTCAGAGGTGACGGCGAGACTCCATGTCATGACCTCAATGCATGTTGACTGTGAAAGCTGCCGGGCCCGTGGGCCGGCCTGCGGGGACTGCGTGATCTCGGTGCTCCTCGGCAACCCGAGCGTCGAACTCGTCGAGCCGGAGCAGCGCGCCCTCGCCGTCTTGTCCGATGCCGGGCTGCTTCCTCCGCTGCGGCTGAGCGGTCCCCGAGAGGGTAGGAGCGAGGCCGTGTGAACGGGTTGCGTTTCGCGTTTGAGAATTGCCTGAGTGAGCCTTAGGATTCTCTCAGACTCATCCGCGATCCCTGGAGCAACTGTGAACCGAGTCCGTCTCGCCCTGGCCGCCAGCCTTGCTGTCGCAACCGTCTTCGCCGGTTCGGTCGTGGCGACCGCCGACCCGGACGCCGTCGCGAAGGCGCGCCAGGAGCTGGAGCGGATCCAGCAGGAGTCCTCGTCGGTCGACCAGGAGATCATCGAGGCCCACGACCGGGTCGCCAAGAACGAGGCGAAGCTCGCGACGCTGAAGGATGATGTCGCGGCCCAGGAGCAGAGGGTCGCAGACCTGTCCGCCCAGCTCGGCGACGTCGGCGCGCTGCAGATGCAGACCGATTCCGTCTCCCTCACCGCGCAGCTGCTCACCAGCAGCGACGCCTCCAGCTTCCTCAGCGGACTCGGCGCCCTCCAGGTCGAGGCCGACCGCTCCAACGCCGGGATCCAGCAGCTGCAGGTGGACCAGGCGAAGCTGACCACGCTGCGCGAGGACGCCGACGCGACGCAGGCCCAGCTCGAGAAGGACGCCGCGACAAAGGTCGAACTCGGCGAGGACTACGAGAAGCTCGAGGCCGACGCAGAGGCGGTCTACGACCGTCTCTCCGAGGAGGAGCGCCAGCGCCTCGCCGCCGAGCAGGCAGAACGCGAGCGCCGTGCCGCAGCCGCTCAGGCGGAGGCCGAGGCCCGCGCAGCCGAACAGGCGAGCCGCTCCCGCACCACCGCCGCAGCCCCCACCACCCAGACCGCGGGCGAGACGCCCGCCGCGGCCGATGAGCAGGCAGCCGACGACGCAGCCGAGGAGGAGGCGCCCGTCGCCAGCTCCGGTTCCGGCCGGGCACAGCAGGTCGTCGACGCAGCGCTCACCAAGGTCGGCAGCAGCTACGTGTGGGGCACCTCCGGGCCGAGCACCTTCGACTGCTCCGGCCTCACCAGCTGGGCGTACCGCCAGATCGGCGTCAACCTGACCCGCTCCTCGCGCGGCCAGTACTCCTCAGCCGGACGCAAGGTCTCGAAGTCCGAGCTGCAGCCCGGCGACCTCGTCTTCTACTACAGCCCCGTCAGCCACGTGGGCCTGTACATCGGCAACGGCAAGATCGTCGACGCCGCGAACCCGCGCAGCGGCGTGCGCGTCACGAGCCTCGACTCGATGCCGTTCACCGGCGCCCGCCGCGTGCTCGGCTGATCCACCGGCAGTCCTGACACGGCGCCCCCGCCCTTTCCGGGCGGGGGCGTCGTGCATCACCCGGCGATGAAGCGGCGCGACTCCTCGACGATCAGGTCGGCGTCGTGGTCGAGCGTGGCGACGTGGTGGCTGCGCTCCAGCGCGACGGTGCGCACGTCGCGCACCCGGGCCCCGATCAACTCGGAGCTCAGGTCGTCGACGACGTGGTCCTGCGGTGAGCGCATCAGCAGGACGGGGGAGTCGATGCGTGGAAGGTCGCGCGCGGTGAGCCGCCAGAGACGGGTCATCGTGGCAAGGCTGGTCACGGAGAAGCGCGGATAGCCGAGCTCGGTGACGCCCGGCTTCGCGATGTCGGAGGCGATGCCCTTCTGCGGGGGAAGCACGCGGTGCAGGAGCGTCGCAGGAGGCACCCTCCGGTCTCGGGTCGCGATCGCCGGGTTGACCAGCAGCACGCCCGCCACCTGGTGCGTCTCCGCGAGCCGGAGCGCGAGCGCGCCTCCCATCGAGAGGCCGGCGACGTAGACGCTTCGGCATTCGGCGGCGAGCCCGAGGTAGGCGTCCTCGACGGTGGAGAACCAGTCCCACCACCGCGTGCGGGCCAGATCGCGCCACGAGGTGCCGTGGCCGGGGAGCCGTGGCGCGACGACCCGTACCCCCGGCCAGTCGCCCTCCGGCGTGGCGAGCCCGCGCGCCCAGGGCCCGATGGACTGGACCGAGCCGGTGAACCCGTGGCTCATCACGACCCCCACCTCACCTGCCCCGATGCTCAGCGGCCGTGCCTCGGGCCAGACGGACGGGACGGGGGAGCGGAAGAGGGCTGCCATGTCTGCAGGATAGGTGCGCGGATCGCCGCACGGATAGACTGCCGCCCATGTGGTGGTACCGCTTCTTCAAGTTCACGATCTTCAGGCCGATGGTGGAGTACTCGTACAAGGCAAAGGTCTTCGGGGAGGAGAACTTCCCGAAGCAGGGAGGGGCGATCCTCGCGAGCAATCACATCGGGGCGCTCGACTCGCTCGTCGTGCCCGCGATGATGCCGCGACCGATCACCTTCCCGGCGAAGGCGGAGTTGTTCAGCGGTACGAGCATCGGCGCGAAGATCGTCGCCTGGTTCCTGAAGACCGTCAGGATGGTCCCGATGGACCGCAGCGGTGGCCGCGCCTCGGCTGACGCCCTGCAGGCGATCTCCGACGTGCTGGCCGACGGCCAGGTGATCGCGATCTACCCCGAGGGAACCCGCTCGCCCGACGGCCGGCTCTACAAGGGCAAGACTGGCATGGCCCGCATGGCGCTGACGAACAAGGTCCCCGTGATCCCCGTCGGCGTGGCGGGGACGAAGTCGGTCAAGGGACCCTTCGGCCTTCCCTGGGCGCGGCGCCCGGTCGTCTTCATCGGCAAGCCGCTCGACTTCAGCCAGTTCCACGACACGCCAGGCAACTCCAAGGTGCTGCGCTACGTGACGGACGAGACGATGGCGGCCATCCAGCAGCTGACCGGGCAGACCTACGTCGACCTCTACGCCGCGAAGGTCAAGCACGGGGAGATCACCGCCGAGCAGGCCGACGCACACGTCCTTCCCCGCCCGGGCGGAGGGGACCCCCCGGTCGTCGAGCCGAGGGCCGTGCGCACCGGTGAGTGAGCCCCACGCGTTGAGCAGGGCCTGGGGGTGGGGGCGACGGCAGCTGCTCTGGTTCCGTGACCCCAACGACCTGCTGGGGCGCGTCTACACCGTGTGTGAGATCGCGCGCGGCTTCCTCGCCCTGCACGCGGTCATCGTCAACCTGCTGATCGTCCTGCCGCGCGCAGACAACCGGATCGGCGTCGTGGCCGCCTCGCTGGCCCTGATCTACTGGCACGTGTACATCTCGCTGCGGATGCGCAGGCCATCGCGCCGCACCAAGCCGGCGCATCTCGCCGACCTCGGCGTGACCCTCACCATCATCCTCGTCACAGCCGTGACCGTCCCTCCCGGCGGGGCCCCGCTGACGCTGGCCGGCTACTGGGCCGTCGGCTGCGCGGCCTACGCGGCCATCTTCCGCAGCTACAAGTGGGGCGTCAGCTTTGCCGTCGCCACCTCCGTGGCGATGCTGATCGTGCCCCAGCACTTCGCCATGGAGCGGGTCGGGGCCGCGTTCATCACGATCCTGATCACCGCCTGCCTCGGCACGCTGGTCACCCAGTTCCGGGCCACCATGGAGGAGCAGGAGCAGGAGCGCCTGCGCAGCGCTGCCCTCGCCGAGCGTGAGCGGCTCTCCCGGCTGGTCCACGACGGCGCCCTCCAGGTGCTGGCCCTCGTCGAGCGGGAGGGGCCGTCGCTCGGCCCGCGCGGGATCCGCCTCGCTGCGCTCGCCCGGGAGTCGGAGGCGCAGCTTCGAGGGCACCTGCAGGACCGCGAGATCGTCGACGTCGAGCACAGCGAGACCATCGACCTCGCCGCGGCGCTCGACAAGTACGAGTCGGCCCGGGTGACGGTCTCGACGATGGCCTCACTGGTGATGGTACCCCGGGTCCTTGTGGACGAGGTGGAGGGTACGCTCGCCGAGATCCTGAAGAACGTGGAGAAGCACGCGGGCGAGGACGCCAAGGTGTGGATCCTGCTCGATCAGGAGCTTGACGACGAGGTGATCCTCTGGGTACGTGACAACGGGGTCGGGATGAGCGCCGCGGAGGTGCAGGAGGCGGCCGACAACGGCCGGCTCGGGATCAAGGACTCGATCGTGGGCAGGATGAGCGACATCGGGGGATCGGCGATCCTCAAGTCGTCGCCCGGTGCAGGCACGGAATGGGAGCTGCGGTTCCCGATCGAGGTCGAGGATTTGGAGGCCATGTGATGACCCAGGAACGCAAGCGACTGATGCTCGTCGACGACCACCCGATGTGGATCGACGCCCTCAGCGAGGACCTGACGGAGGTGGGCTTCGAGATCGTCGCCGTGGCCAAGAACGGCACCGAGTGCCTCGCCCGGGCGCGGGCGACGCGGCCGGAGGTCGTCGTGATGGACCTGCAGATCCCCGAGCCCGACGGAGCCACCTGCATCGAGATCCTGCTCGGCGAGTTCCCTGACATGCACGTGCTGGTGATGTCTGCCTCTGGCGAACGCGACGACGTGCTGCGGGCCATGAAGGCAGGCGCGAAGGGCTACCTCGTCAAGTCGGCGTCGAAGGAGGAGCTGATCGAGGGCGTGCAGCGCACGGCGGTCGGCGACGCCGTGTTCACCCCCGGGCTCGCAGGACTCGTGCTCGGCGAGTTCCGCCGCATGGTCAACGTCGCGCGGTCCCACAACGAGGAGGGACCGGTCCTGACAACGCGTGAGATCGAGGTGCTGCGCCGGGTCGCCAAGGGGATGGCCTACCGCGAGATCGCGGACGAGCTGTTCGTCTCGCACCGCACGGTGCAGAACCACGTGCAGAACGTGCTGCGCAAGCTGCAGTTGCACAACCGCGTCGAGCTCACCTTGTACGCCATCGACAACGGGCTGCACGACCCCAACGAGTAGGCGTTCCACGCGCACCTCACGCGGTGAGAGCCGTTGCCGCGTTGGGGTACCCTTTCGCCTATGTCGAGCATCATTTCCCGGGAAGAACTGCGCGCGCTGCCCTTCATCCAGCAGCCGTCCTACCCGGACAAGACGGCACTTGACCGCACCATCGACTCGCTCGAACGGCTCCCACCGCTGGTCTTCGCGGGGGAGTGCGACGACCTGCGCGCCAAGCTGGCCGACGTCGCGGAGGGCAGGGCCTTCCTGCTCCAGGGCGGGGACTGCGCCGAGACCTTCGAGGCAGTGACGGCCGACAACATCAAGCAGAAGCTGCTCGTGCAGCTCTCCATGGCCGTCGTGATGACCTACGCCGCGCAGGTGCCGGTGGTCAAGGTGGGCCGCATCGCGGGCCAGTACGCAAAGCCCCGCTCGAAGGACACGGAGACGCGCGGCGACGTCACCCTTCCGGCCTACCGCGGCGACGCCATCAACGGCTTCGAGTTCTCCGAGGCCGCCCGCGCGCACGACCCGCAGCGGCTGATGGACGTCTACAACTCGTCGGCGGCCACCCTCAACCTGGTGCGCGCCTTCGTCAAGGGCGGCTTCGCCAACCTGCGTGGCGTGCACACGTGGAACGCGCAGTTCGTGCGCGACTCGGCGGTCGAGCAGGAGTACGAGGAGCTCGCCTCCGAGATCGACCGCGCGCTCGCCTTCATGGTCGCCTGTGGCGTCCACGACGACTCGCTGAGCACCGTCGACTTCTACGCATCGCACGAGGCGCTGCTGCTCGAGTACGAGCGCGCCCTCACCCGCGTCGACTCCCGCTCCGAGCAGCTCTACGGCTGCTCCGGCCACATGCTGTGGATCGGCGAGCGCACCCGCCAGCTCGACGGGGCCCACGTCGAGCTGCTGCGCCGCGTCAGCAACCCGCTCGGCGTGAAGCTCGGCCCCACCACGACGGCAGACGTCGCGATCGCGCTTGCCGACCAGCTCGACCCCGACCGGATCCCCGGCCGACTCACCTTCATCACCCGCCTGGGCGCCTCGAAGGTGCGCGACGTCCTCCCCGACGTCATCGCGGGCGTCGAGGCGACCGGCAGGAAGGTGGCCTGGGTCTGTGACCCGATGCACGGCAACACCTTCGAGGCGGCCAACGGGTACAAGACGCGCTCCTTCGCCGACGTCGCGGACGAGGTCAACGGCTTCTTCGACGTGCACGAGCAGCTCGGCACGTGGCCAGGTGGCCTGCACGTCGAGCTCACCGGAGACGACGTGACCGAATGCGTCGGTGGCGTGATGAACCTCAGCGAGGCCGATCTGGCCAGCCGCTACGAGACCGTCTGCGATCCCCGGCTCAACCGGAACCAGTCGCTCGAGCTCGCCTTCACCGTCGCCCGTCGCCTCCGTTCCGGGCGCCTCGGCCGCGAGAACCCGGTGCAGGAGTTCAGGGCCAAGGAACTGTGATCGATCTTCGCAGCGACACCGTCACCCGGCCGTCGGCGGACATGCTGGCGGCCATGGCACAGGCCGAGCTCGGCGACGACGTCTACGGGGAGGACCCGAGCGTCACCGCGCTCGAGTCCGAGGTCGCCCGACGGTTCGGGCGGGAGGCGGCGCTGTTCTGCGCCACCGGGTCGCTGTCGAACCTGCTCGGCGTCTGGCTGCACACCCCGCCGGGGCGCGAGGTGCTGTGCGACTCCTACGCGCACATCGCGCGCGCCGAGATGGGCGCCCACGGCGCCCTGCACGGGGTGACGATGCGGACCTGGACCTCCCGGGCAGGCCGGCTGGTCGCCGATGACGCGCTCGCCATGCTCGCCGTCGACTGCGGCCCCTATCTCGTCGAGACGGCCTGCCTCGCGGTGGAGGACACCCACAACTTCGGTGGGGGAACCGTCCAGGCCTTCGACGAGCTCGCACGGGTCAGTGAGGGGGCGCGCGCCGCCGGCGTGAAGACCCACCTCGACGGTGCCCGCCTCCCCAACGCGATGGCCGTCAACGGCCGCACGTTCGCCGACTACGGCGCCCTCTTCGACACCGTCAGCCTGTGCCTGTCGAAGGGGCTCGGCGCCCCGGTCGGCTCGGTGCTGGTCGGCGACGGCGACGACATCGCGCGGGCACGAGTGCAGCGCAAGCGCCTCGGTGCGGGCTGGCGGCAGGCGGGCATGCTGGCTGCGGCCGGCTCCTACGCCCTCGGGCACAACGTGGGGCGGGTGGCAGAGGACCACACGTCGGCGCGCCTGCTCGCCGAGGCGATCAACGCGGCGCGGCCCGGGTCGGTCGTCGACCCCGAGACCAACATCGTGCTCATCCCAACGGCCCAGGCGCCAGCTGTCGCGGCCGAGCTGCGGGAGGCGGGGGTGCTGATCAGCGTGCTCGGCCCGACCGCACTGCGTGCGGTCACCCACCTCGATGTCACCGCGGAGCAGTGCACCTCAGCCGGTGCGCTCATCGCCTCCAGGCTGCGCTGAGGTCGGCTGCCACTCGAGCTGGGGGATCGGCCGGGGCCAGGCGCCGAGATCCTTCCAGACGAAGTCCGGCACCCTTGCGAAGAAGCCGCGCAGGAAGTGGTCCATCGCCACGATGTCGTCGGGTAGCCACTCGTCGCCGCCCTTGACCCGGATCCGCCCGTCTCCACCGATCGCGAAGTCCGGCGCACCCACCTCCATCAGGTACTCCATCTGGCGCTGGTGCAGCACCGCGTGCGCCACCCTCTCGTTCGACGACTCGATCCGGAACCGGTCGTTGAACTCCTCCCACTCGAACCGCTGGCTGCGCCCGAACCAGCCCCAGTTCGACGCGAGGTCGATGAACGGGAACGACGTGCGGAACTCGCAGAGCGTCTCCTCGTGGTGGTGGGTCGTCGTGTGGGTCCGCCCCTCGGAGTCGGTGTGCGTCGTCTGCGTCTGCCAGGTGTGGCGAAGCCGGATGAACGGCAGCCCCGCGTTGTCCGAGGTGATGATGTCGTGGGCGGCGTGTCCGGTGCCCGCGCCGCTGTGATCGATCTGGTCGAGCAGGTCGTCGTCGCGGGGCACATAGACCCAGTCGGGATGGCCGACGAAGCTGAGCTGCGGTGGCGGGGGAGGCCCCTGCCGCTCTGCCGCGGGGGAGGCGAGCAGGGCGGTGCGCGCCGTGGTGAGCGCGATCAGTGCCTGCTCGAGGCCGTCCGCGTCGGTGGGGGCGTTCAGCAGCACCAGCTTGTCGTGGTCGACCGTCAGGTCGTAACTCCTCGCGGCGGTCAGAGCCGACTCGAGTTCTGCCGCGTACGCCGCGTCGCCGGTGCGCACGGGGGCCGACTTCGGGAGCTCGGCAGGAGGCAGCGAGTGGGGGAGCGGCATCGTGAGCACGAAGCCGTAGGAGTCCCAGTTCGTGGAGCGGTAGTCGAAGGCGACGAATGGGGTCGCATCGGACGCGTTTCCAGTGACTGCCCTTGTCACCTTGCGCTCGAAGCCGACGCCGAACGGGGCGACGTTGAGGCCGTAGGCGGTCGAGATGCCGGGGCTCCCGTCATAGCTCCAGCCCTTCGCCTCCAGCGACTTCACGTACTTGTGATGCAGGTATGCCCAGATCAGCACGCAGACGAGCGCGATGCCGACGACGACGATGATGAGCGTGCCCAGACCCTCCATGACCCACCTCCGGTCTTCAGTGTGGCAGCAGGCTGGGTCGCGGGATCAGGCGACGTACAGTGTCACCTTCGTGCCGACGGCCACCTCCGTGCCCTCGGCCGGGTCCGTGCCCGTCGCGAGGTTGAGCGGGATGGCGAAGCCGGAGTCGCGCTTGACCTCCACCTTCAGGTCGAGGTCCTCGAGGGCCTTCTTCGCGTCGTCGGTCGACTTGTAGCGGACCGAGGGGATCGTGACCATCACGGGGCCGAGCGACTTGACGATCGTGACCGTGTCTCCGCGGAAGCCGCTGCCTGAGCGCGGATCCTGGCGGATGACCCGTCCCTTGTCGACGTCTGCGGAGTTCTCCTCCTTGACGTTGACCTTGAAGCCGAGGCCCTTCAACTGCTTTGCCGCCTCGTCCGCCTTCGCGCCGACGTGGTCGGGGATCCGGATCGGCTCGCGCCCCTTGGAGACGGTCAGGTCGACGGGGGTCTGCGGCTTGAGCGAGGCACCCACGTCCTGGCTCGCCGAGATCACCTGCCCCTCGGGAACCTCCTCCGAGAACGACTCGGTGACCTTGCCGAGCGCCAGGTGTGAATCGGTGAGCAGCTTCTCCGCCGCGGCCCGCTCCAGCCCGACGACCTCGACCATCGGGTACCGCTCAGGGCCGAGCGACATCACGAGCGTGACCGTCCCACCGCGCAGCAGCCGCTCGCCCGCGCCGGGATCGGTGCTGATCACCACGCCCACCGGAACCGTCTCCGAGTACTCCTCGCGGGTCGCCACCTCGAGGTCGTTCGCGGAGGCGGCCTCGCGGGCCTTCGTCTCGTTCAGGGCGGTCGCGGTCGGAACGGTGGTGAAGCGTCCCGACATCCACCACCAGGAACCGACGCCCGCGCCTGCGGTGAGCAGCAGCACGAGCAGGAGTGCGATGACGCCCCTTCGTCGCCGGTGCACCGGGTCGTGGGAGATGTGCAGTTGCGGAAACACCGGCGTGCGCTGGCTGCGCGGGGCGGCCGGTGACGGCACCGGGGAGGCCTGCACCGGCACGGGTTCCGGACGCCGCTGAGCCACCGCGACCCCCGCGGGGACGGGGGCAGGCTTCTCGGGGCGCCACTGGGGCTCGCGGTTGACGATCACCGTTTCCGGGGTGAGCGACGAGGCCGGACGCGGCCTCTCCCTCGGGCGCAGCCGTTCGGTCACCCCGTCGTCCGGGCTCGCGGGCAGGATGGCCGCGGCGAGCCGCGGATTGTCGCCGCCCGCGCCGCGCGCCAACTCGTGGCGGATCCGTCGGACGGCGGAGAGCAGTTCCTGCCCGTCCGCGATGCGCGCTCGTGGATCGCGCCTCGTCGAGGCGAGCACGAGCGTGTCGAGATAGTCGGGGATCGGCCAGTCGAACGTCTGGCCGAGTTCACCGAGCCGCTCGGAGGGCTTCTCGATGTCGACGTTCACGTGCCGGTAGGCGATCTGGTAGTTGTTCTCACCCGTGTGCGGCTTCTTGCCGGTGAGCATCTCGAACAGCACGACGCCCGCCGAGTAGATGTCGCTGCGCCCGTCGGGACGCGAATGGGTGACCAGCTCGGGCGGCAGGTAGCTGGCGGTGCCGACGAGCACGCCCGTTGCCGTCATCTGCGGCGAGCCGACCTGGCGGGCCAGCCCGAAGTCGGCGACCTTGACCTGCCCGCGCTCGGTGATCATCACGTTCTCGGGCTTGATGTCGCGGTGCACCACGCCCGCCTCGTGGGCGGCGGCCAGCGCGGCTGCGATCTGCTCGAACAGTTCGAGCGCGCGATCGGGGGGAAGCGGGGCCTCCCGGCTGATCAGGCGGCGCATCGTCTCGCCGTCGATGAACTCCATCACGATGTAGGGCTGGCCCTGCGAGCTGCCCTGGTCGAAGATGCTGACCACGTTGGGATGGCTGAGCACCGCGGCCGATCGGGCCTCCCGGTCGAACTTCGCGGCGAACTCGTCGTCCTCCCCGAGATCGCTTCGCATCACCTTCACGGCGACGACGCGCGACAACCTGAGGTCGCGCGCGCGATAGACCGTGGCCATGCCACCTCGTGCCAGCTTCGCCACGATCTCGTAGCGGTCGTCCAGCACCTGGCCGACCAACGGGTCGAAAGTGCTGTTCATGCCACTCCATGCACGGTCGGGGAAGGAGGCCGTGTGAGCCCGTCTGCCTGTCGATTGTATGCGGTGCCTGGCCATGGGCGGACCTGTGGACGCGGCGAGTCGCGGCGCGGGCCACGCCGGTATGACCCCGGGCACGCGGCGAAGACCGAGGTCCGTGGAACAAGGGCGATCCGCCGCACGCGCGACGCGTCTGCTCACTAGAGTGTTGCCAACCGCTCAGACCGATGGAGGAGCCCATGACCGCACTGGTGCCGTTGACGACGCGCCTGAGGATGGCCCGCGTGGCCGTCGTGGTGCCGCCGAAGTTCGCGGGTCCCGAGGCGGCGGATCTGGCCGCCCACGGCGCCGACCTCCTGGTGCTGTCGAAGGGCAACCGCAGCGTCGAGGAGGCCGTCGAGTCGATCCAGGTGGCGCGCAAGAGGCTCTTCTCGCTTCCGACCCTCGTCGCGGCCGACGACCTCGAGGTCGCGGCACAGGCCTCCGCCGATGTCGTCTTCCTGAAGCGGCCCGGCTGGCGTCCCTTCGGCTACCGCAGGCCGCACGAATACTCGCTCTTCGGCCGCTCCATCGACGGAGCCTCCGACCTCGACAAGATCGACGGCGACCCGTTCGTGTTCGGCTTCGTCGGGCCGGCCGTGACCGACTCGGGCGTCAACGACGAGATCGCAAGGACCGCAGCCGCCGCGCCACCGGTCGGGCTGCCCGCCGGTCCGGTGTGGTTCGCCGCCGGAGGGATCTCCAGCGTCTCCGTCCATGACGTGCTAGCCGCAGGCGCACGGCGCGTGACGGTGTCCACGTCGATCTTCCGTTCGGCCGACCCGAACGCCGAGACGCGCGCCATCGCCGACGCGGTGAAGGCGGCCTGGGACGCAGATCCCGGGGCGCAGGCCTACTCGAGCGACGCCTTCGCCGGCTGACCCCACAACCTCGGGGTCTCGCCGCGGATGACCGCGGTGACCCACCAGATCACCTCGATGGCCGCCATGCCGATGAGGCCGACGATCACGCCGAAGCCGATGGTCTGGAGATTCGACACGTCGAGGCTCAGCCAGCGCTGTGAGACCGGCAGCGCGAAGACCGTGAAGTAGAACCCGTAGGCGAACGCGACGAGCGCGGCCCTCCACCACACGTAGGGCCGGGCGACGACGCTCAGCACCCAGGTGGCCGTCATGATGAGCGTGATCAGGGTCGCCGTCGACGCCTGCGTCTGGATGTGGTCCGGCACGTCGTGCAGTCCTCGACTGCCCAGATAGGTGGTCAACGCGCCGGCTGCCACCACGATGCCGCCGGGGATCGCGACGGCGAGCGTGCGCCGCACGAAACCCGGGCGTGCCCGCTCGCGGTTCGGGGCGAGGCTCATCAGGAACGCGGGGATGCCGATCGTGAACCAGCCGACGACCGTGACGTGCAGCGGGAGGAACGGGTTCGGGATGCCGAGCAGGCCGGCCGCGAGCGCGAGGATCACCGCGTAGATCGTCTTGGTGAGGAACAGCTTCGCGACGCGCTCGATGTTGCCGATCACCCGGCGTCCCTCTGCGACGACGTGCGGCAGCGAGGCGAATTTGTCGTCGAGCAGGACGATCTGGGCGACGGCGCGGGTGGCGGACGAGCCGGAGCCCATGGCGACGCCGAGGTCGGCGTCCTTCAGCGCAAGCACGTCGTTGACGCCGTCGCCTGTCATGGCGACGCTGTGCCCGCGCGACTGCAGGGCCTCGACCATCTGACGCTTCTGCTCGGGGGTCACCCTCCCGAAGACATCGGCGTCGTCGACGATCCCGGCGAACTCGGGCCCCGGCTCGGGCAGGGTCCTCGCGTCGACGACCTCACCGATCTCGACGCCGAGCGAACGGGTCACGGCACCGACCGAGGCGGCGTTGTCGCCGGAGATGACCTTCACCTCGACGTTCTGCTCCTGGAAGTAGCGCAGCGTGTCCGCGGCATCGGTGCGCTTGACCTGGTCGAGCACCAGCAGCGCCTTCGGCACCACGGCGCCCGGCGCAGAGGCGGAGTCGACCCGCTCGGAGGCGGTCGCGAGCAGCAGCACCCGGCGCCCCGTCGAGCCGATCTCCTCGGCCCGGTCTGCGACCTCACCCTCGCACAGCACGTCTGCCGCGCCGAGCAGCCAGGTCGCGTGCTCGAACGTGACGCCGGAGAACTTCTTGGCCGAGGTGAACGGTGCCCGCGCGAGGATCGGCCACGGGCGGTCGGCCGGCTCCACGACGGCGTTGATCGCCTGCATGGAGGCGTTGGGGGTGGGATCGGCGGCCACCAGTTGCGCAAGAGCCGCTGACACCTCCGCGGGGTCGGCGTCGAGGTGGATGATCTCGCCGAGCGTCAACGCGTGCTCGGTGAGGGTGCCCGTCTTGTCCGCGCAGACGACGCTGACCCGTGCGAGGCCCTCGATGGCGGGTAGTTCCTGGACGAGGCAGTTGCGCCGACCGAGCCGGATCACGCCGAGCGCGAAGGCCATCGACGTGAGCAGGACGAGCCCCTCCGGGACCATCGGCACCAGAGCGGAGGTGGTGCGCAGGACCGCCTCCTGCCAGGTGGTGTCCGGCTGGGTGAACTGGACGACGATGTTGAGCAGGCCGACCGGGATCAGCAGCCAGGTGACGTACTTGAGGATCTTGTTGATGCCCTGCCGCAGTTCGGAGCTGACAAGCGTGAACTTGGCCGCCTGGGCCGTCAACTGCGCCGCGTAGGCGTCTGCGCCGACCTTCTCCGCGCGGTAGCGGCCCGTGCCGGAGACGACGAAGGAGCCGGAAAGGACGCGGTCGCCGGGCTCCTTGGCGAGCGCGTCCGATTCGCCGGTCAGCAGCGACTCGTCGACCTCGAGGTAGTCGGCGTCGACCACGACCCCGTCGACGACGACCTGTTCTCCCGGCGTGACGACGATCAGATCGTCGAGCACGACCTCGTCGCGCACGATCTGCCGCGCGACGCCGTCGCGGATCACCGTCGGGTGGGCCTCGCCGACCACGGCGAGGTTGTCGAGGGTCCGCTTGGCCCGCAGCTCCTGGATGATGCCGATGGTCGAGTTGACCACGATCAGCAGCCCGAAGATGCCCTGGATGAAATGGCCTGTGACGGCCACGCACATGAACAGGACGAAGAGGATCGCGTTGACGCGGGTGAGCACGTTGGCGCGGACGATGTCCAGCGTGGAGCGCCCCGACCTGGAGGGGAGAGTGTTGACCTGTCCCCGCGCGACGCGGTCGGCGACCTCCTCAGAGGTCAGGCCCTGGACGTCAACGGGCACGGTTGACGCTCCGGTCTGCCAACGCGGAGAGGGCGGTCCGACCCTCCTCAGCCATGGGGGTGTCCGCGAGCAGCCGCTGCGCGTGGTGCCAGTTGTCGGCGATCGTCGACTCGACGGAGCTCAGCGCCCCGGTCGACTCGATGATCTCCCCGGCGCGGCGCACGTCGGCGTCGGTGATGCCGGGGGCGCCGAGGATCGAGTCCAACTCGCGCGCCTGCGCCGATGATCCATTGGCGAGCGCGGTGAGCACGAGGACGGTGCGCTTACCCTCGTGGATGTCGCCGCCGAAGGGCTTCCCGGTGACCGCCGGGTCGCCGTAGACGCCGAGCACGTCGTCGCGCAGCTGGAACGCCCGGCCGACGACCGAGCCGAACTCCCCGAGCGTCGCAAGTAGTGTCTCGTCCGCCCCGGCGAGGCTCGCCCCGATCTGGGCGGGGCGGCGGATCGAGTAGCGCGCCGACTTGAACTCGAGCACACGACGGGCCACCTCGAGCTCGTCGGCGAAGCTGGCCTCGTCCGCCACGTCGTACTGCGCGCTGACGTCGAGGAACTGGCCGGCGGTGACCTCCGAGCGCATGGCGTTGAGCAGCCCGCGGGTGCGCTCGAGTCCCGGCGCGCCCGAGGCGTCGGCCAGCTCAAGGCTCCACATCAACAGCAGGTCGCCGAGCAGGATCGCGGCGGACGTGCCGAACTCGGCGCCGTCGCCTCGGCCCGACCGGGCGCCGTGGAACTGTTCGAAACGCCTGTGGGCGGCAGGAAGGCCGCGTCGGGTGTCGGCGTCGTCGATCAGGTCGTCGTGGACGAGCGCGCTGACGTGCAGCAGATCGAGCGAGGAGGCAACGGCGAGCAGCGAGGAGTCGTCCTCGGGCAGTCCCGCGGCAGCCACGTAGCTCCAGTAGCAGTAGGCGGGTCGCAGCCGCTTGCCCCCTTCGGTGGCGATCCTGGCCACGTTCAGCAGCTCGGGCACGCCGACCTCGGCGATCAGAGGCGCCTGGGCGTCGAGGAAACCGGCGATGGTTTCGCTGATCGCGGACAGGAAATCGTCGTTCAGCGGAGCGGTGGGATCAAGCGAGCGTCTCACGTGGGCAGCCTAGTGGAGCAGTGCAACGGACTCCCTATTGTGGGGGCATGCTTCGCACCGATCCGAGTCCGGCGACCGTCGGCGACCTCCTCGCCTCGGCCCATGGTCCCCTCTTCTCGTTCGAGTTCTTCCCCCCGAGGTCTGAGGAAGAGGAGCCCATCTTGTGGCGCGCCGTCGACGCGCTCGCTCCGCTGGCCCCTGACTTCGTGTCTGTCACCTATGGGGCCAACGGGTCGCGCCGCGACCGCACCATCCGGGCGACGCGCTGGATCGCGGAGTCGGGAGGGCCGTTGACGGTGGGGCACCTCACCTGCGTCGACCAGTCGAAGGCCGATATCGCGGAGGCGCTCGACGCCTACCGGGAGGCAGGGGTGACCAACATCCTCGCCATCCGCGGCGACATGCCGGGCGGAGGGGAATGGGAGGCCCATCCCGACGGCCTCGGCAACGCGACCGAACTGGTGCGCTTCATCCGGGAGCAGGGGGACTTCTGCGTCGGTGTCGCGGCCTTCCCGAACCCACACGAGACGAGCGACGACGTCGACCTCGACGCAAGGATCCTCACCCAGAAGGTCGAGGCGGGAGCCGAGTTCGCGATCACACAGCTGTTCTTCGACGCCGGACGCTACGGCGAGCTCGTGGAGCGGATGCGCGCGCTCGGCTGCACCGTCCCGATCATCCCCGGCATCATGCCGCTGACGGTGATCACCCAGATCGAGCGCTTCGCCGACCTGTCCGGGCGTGCCCTCCCCGAGGGTTTCGTCTCCCGGCTGCGCGCAGCAGGGTCGAAGGAGGAGGTCCGCGAGATCGGTCTCAACGCCGCCCTGCAGCTGTGCCGCGACCTGCTCGCCGCAGGCGCCCCCGGCCTGCAGTTCTTCACCCAGAACCGGTCGAAGGCCACCCGCGAGGTGCTGGCGAGGCTGAAGGACGAGCTCTGAGCCTCAGCTGAGCAGCCCGCGCCACTCGGAGGTGTCGACGTCGAGGGTGACCAGCCGCTGCGTCGCCCTCGTCAGCGCCACGTACAGCACGCGGACGCCGCCGGGCGCCTCCTCGATGATCCGGTCGGGTGCCACCACGACGACGCCGTCGTACTCGAGGCCCTTCGCCTGCAGCGCCGTCACGACGATCAGCCGGTCCTCGAAGGCGCGCAGCCGCTCATCGCCCATCACTAACAGCTGGACCTCGCGCAGCAGGGACGGGGGACAGATGACGCCGATCGTGCCGCTGACCTTCCCCGCGAGATCGAGGAGTTCGGTGCGCAGGGCCGCATGCAGGTCGTCGCTGCCGGTGGCGGTCAGCTTCGGTTCGATGCCGGTGGAGCGCACCGCGCGCGGAAGTTCCGCGTCCGGGTAGACCTTCGTGATCACCCGCGCGGCGAGGTCGAACACCTCGCTGGGGGAGCGGTAGTTGGTGCTCATCGTGAACGTGCGGCGCTGGGCGCGCCCGATCAGTTCGTCGAGGGCCTTGCGGGTCTCGTCCGGGAACGGGTACGAACTCTGCGCCGGGTCACCGACGATCGTCCACGACGACTGCGGCCCGCGCCTGCGCAGCATCCGCCACTGCATGGGCGTCACGTCCTGTCCCTCGTCGACGAGGATGTGCGCGTAGGTCGTCTGCGGATCGTCCTCGACGTCGCGGGTGCGCTCGAAGCGCAGCAGGTCGGCGGTGGTCAGCACCTCCGCGACGTCGCCGCCCTCGATGAAGACGTCGAGCTCCTGGTCGGGGTCCTCAGGCATGGGGCCGAGAATGGAGACGAGTTCGTCGAGCAGCGCGATGTCGGCGACCGACCAGCCGGAGACCTCGTCCGCGTCTCCCTCGGAGCCGCGCAGCCAGGCGTAGGAGTCGCTCAGCGCGCGCCGCTCGTCGCCGTCGAGGTCCTTGGCCACCCGCGCGGTGAGCTGCGGATCGCTGAGCCGGGCGAGCACCCGGGTCGCGCTGAGCGCAGGCCACCAGGCGTTCATGAACATGGCGAGGCTCGCGTGCTCGCGGATCCGTTCGTCGAGTTCCTCCGGCGAGATCTCGATGTCGTCGGGGAACTTGTCCTTCAGGGCGGAGATGACGAGCTTCAGGGCCAGTTCGCGGCCGCGGTTCAGCTTGGTCTGGGCGAGCACCTGGTCGCGGATCCGGCCGAGCTCGGCCGCGTCGAGGCCCAGCACCTCTCCCTTGACGGTGACCCGCACCCGCAGCGCCTCCGGATGGTCGATCAGAGGGGTGCGCACCAGCCGGCGCAGCACCCCGACCATCGACAGGCTGCCCTTGACGGTGGCCGCCTCCGCGGCGTCCATCCGTTCGCTCGACATGCCGAGCACGTCGCTGGCGACGCTGCCGATGGCCTTGAGGGTCACGGAGTCCTCGCCGAGGCTCGGCAGCACGCGCTCGATGTAGTTCATGAACACGTTGGACGGCCCGACGACGAGCACGCCGCCGCGCTCGAGGCGGGCCCGGTTGGTGTAGAGCAGGTACGCGGCGCGGTGCAGAGCCACCACGGTCTTGCCCGTGCCGGGGCCGCCCGCGATGATCGTGACGCCCTGGTAAGGGGCGCGGATCGCCTCGTCCTGTTCGCCCTGGATGGTGGCAACGATGTCGCGCATGGTGCGGCCCCGGGCGCGGGTCAGCGCCGCCATGAGGGCTCCCTCGCCGATGATCGGGAGGGCCGAGTCGGTCGACGAGTCGAGCAGATCGTCCTCCAGCCCGATCACCTTGTCGTCGCGGCAGCGCAGCACGCGGCGTCGGATCACCCCCATCGGCTCGGCCGGGGTGGCGCGGTAGAACGGCTCGGCGGCCGGGGCGCGCCAGTCGATCACGAGGGGCTCGTAGTCCTCGTCGCGCACCCCGATGCGCCCGATGTAGCGCGCCTCGTCGTCGGTGAGGTCGATCCTGCCGAAGACGAGACCCTCGTGCTCGGCGTCGAGGACCGCGAGCCGGCGGGCGGCCTGGTAGGCGAAGGCGTCGCGCTCGAACAGCGCGGTGCTGTCCTCCTCGCGCGTGTAGCCGATGCGGTCGGAGCGGTAGATGTCACGGCCCTGTTCGGCGAGCGACTTCGCGCTTGCCGTCGCGACGTTGAGGTTGTCGTAGACCCGGTCGACGTGGGCCTGTTCGAGGGCGATCTCGCGTTCCAGTTGCTCGCGCGAATTAGTCAAGACCTTCATCCCTTGTGGTGAGACAGACAGTCAAGCCTACTACTGCCGCGGGCAGGACGCGTGCACGTGGACCGACCCCGGTTCGTGGTTCTCCGAGGGCGTAGGGCAGAGTGGGTGGCAGAGCAGTCGCCGACCGAGAATGAGTTGATCCCATGTCATCCGCGCCCGCAAGGACGTACAAGTTCGTGATCGTCGCCATGGTGGCGGTGATCGTCGTCCTGATCGGGATCATCGCCCAACTGCAGCGCACGCCGTCGACCACGGCGGAGCCGGCGGACCCAGGGGGCTCGGCGCCCGCGGCGGTGGTCAGCGACGCCCCCGCCTCGGCGAAGACCGATGAGCAGGTCAAGCTCGAGCAGTTCCTCGTCGACGAGTTCCCGCGCAGGCAGGAGGGCGATCCACTCGCTCTGGGTGAGGTCGACGCGCCCGTCGTGTTGACGGAGTGGGCCGACTACCGCTGCCCGTTCTGCTCGGTCTGGGCGGAGGAGACCCTTCCGGGGCTGCAGCCGCTGATCGACGACGGGACGCTGCGCGTCGAGTTCCGCGACCTCGCCATCTTCGGCGACGAGTCGATCCGCGCGGCAACCGCGGCCCGGGCCGCAGGCGTGCAGGGCCACTACTTCGAGTTCGCGCACGAACTCTTCGTCGCCCTCCCCAACGAGGGCCACCCAGACATCCCGGACGAGCTGGTGTTCGGCATCGTCGAGCAGCTGGGCCTCGACCTCGAGCAGTTCAAGACCGACTGGGCCGACCCTGCACACCAGGAGGCGGTGCTCGCCGACTCCCAGGAGGCGCAGTCGATGGGGATCAGCTCGACGCCGTCGTTCGTGATCGGCTCGCAGTTCGTGGCGGGTGCGCTCCCGATCGAGGAGTTCCAGGAGATCATCCGGCAGCAGGCCGGCCTGGCAGGCTGATGCTGGTCGGCTACGCCGGTGCCTTCCTTGGAGGCATGGCGGCGATCCTCAGCCCCTGCGCGGCGCTCCTGCTTCCCGCCTTCTTCGCCTACGCGTTCGGTGGTGACCGCGCCCGGCTGCTCGGCCGTACCGAACTGTTCTATCTCGGCCTGCTGCTCACTCTCGTGCCGCTCGGTCTCGGCGCCGGGGCGCTCGGCTCGCTCGTCACGGTGCACCGGCAGACGCTCGCCGTCGTCGGAGGCGCGGTGCTGATCTGCTTCGGTCTGATCACCGCGCTCGGCATCCGGATCCCGCTGCCGGGGCTCGGGCAGCGCGGCGACCCGCGTTCGGCGCTCGGGGCGGTCCTGCTCGGGGCGACCTACGGCCTCGCAGGAGCCTGCACCGGCCCCCTGCTCGGCGCCGTCCTCACCGTCGCCGCGGTCGGGGCAGCGCGCTCTACGGCGCGGTGCTGCTTGCGGCCTTCGGGGCCGGCATGGTGGTGCCGCTCGTGCTGCTCGCGCTGCTGTGGGACCGGCTCAACCTCGGCGAGCGGCTCAAGCCAAGGCCGCTCAGCATCGGCCCGTTCACCTCCTCGGTGATCGGCATCGTCTCCGGGGCGCTCTTCATCGCGGTCGGCCTGGTCTTCATGCTCACCGACGCCACCTCCGCGCTCGGAGGGATCCTCGGCGCGACCGACCAGTTCCGGCTCGAGAACTGGCTGCGCCGGGTCGGCGACGCCGTCCCGGACCTCGTGATGATCGCCCTTGCCGCCGTGGTGCTCGGGCTGATCGCGTGGCGTTGGCTCTCCCGCCCGAAGCGCCCTTCCGGGGAGGATCAGGAGTGCTAGCGCAGCCGGGGCAGCGTGAAGTTCACGTTCGTCGGACGGCAGTCCTGGCCCGTCAACCGCTCGTGCAGTTCGTAGACCGCCAGCGCGGCGCTTGCCAGCTGCGCCCACGGCTCAGGGCCCGCGGGAGAGGCGGCCGAGGCACGCAGGGCCCCGTCCTCGCCGACGATCGGGACACGCTCGAGCCACTGCCGTTCCGTGCGCGGCTGCGGGGGGTGTTCGGGATCCAGGCCGAGCCGTGCACGGTTGAGGGTGGTGACGAGGGTGCCGCTCTCGACGGGTCGTCGCCAGAGGATGCGCGTGGCTGCGAACCCGTGGTCGCGCAGCTCCTCGACTTCGGCGCAGGGGGAGGAGACGATCCGGTGCCGCACAGTGGCTCGCCCGGGGGCTGAGGGCGTTGGAGGCCTGCAGTCGAGATCGACGGCGTCGTCGGTCTCGTCGACGATCCGGACGCCGCGTTCGCGGAGCCGCTGCGCCAGGAGGTCGACGAGCCGGGAGGCACTCTGCGGGACCCCCTCGTCGTCGACAAGGATCCAGCGACCGAAGGAACGCTCGACCACGAGGGGAAGCGCGAGGACGGCGGGGGAGTCGGGGTCGTCGACGAGGTCCCGCACGAGGTCGGCGAGCGGATCGTCGAGTCGTGCGGCGATCTGGTCGACGCTGCGGTCGAGCCACAGGGCCGAGCGGGCCTCCGCGTCGACCGGCTCGCGCCCCTCGAGGGCGTGCCTGCGGAAGGCGCGCCACACCCGGTCGAGGTCGTCGAGCAGGTCGCGCCAGGCGACCGCGTCGTGTTCACCGAGATGGTTGAGGATCGCCCGGTACTGGGCGCCCCGCTCGGTGGGCAGGACGAGGGTGGAGCAGTCAGAGAGCAGGTGCCTGGTCGGTGGCGCCTCGACCAGGGCGAGCCCTGCCCGGTTGAGTTCGGTCTGCAGGTGGGCGCCCGACTTCTTGAACAGGTCCTTCCAGGTGGCGGGGAGGGTGATCGCGGGGCCGTGGTCGTCGACGAGGACCTCCCCCGGGCCGGGTGAGGCGGCAAGCGGTCCGCCGAGCGGTGCGCCACCGGTGACAAGCGTCACCGGATGCCCCAGCCGGGCAAGCCGTGCCGCCGAGGCCATGCCCGCAAGGCCAGATCCTGCGATGGTCAGCATGGGCGCTCCGTAACTATTTGGCTTTGACTATTGACCCGGGCCAGGGGAGGAGCTTAATAGGGCCAGTGGCTGGGGGGCGCACGGTTCCCCGACCTTCAATGGAAACGGGGGCTTCCATGGAACGTTTTGCACGATTGACGGCCGTCGCGGCAGCGGCGGCCTTGTGCGTGGGCGGTGTGGTCATCGCGACCAACGTAGCCCAGGCAGACGACACGGGACACAAGGTCTGGGTCTGCAAGTATGTCGGCAAACCCGGCGCCGAGGAAGTGCTCAAGGGCGGCAAGAACCCGATCCAGGTGGACATGAACGCCACCGTCGGCACCTGGTTCAAGGACGGCCAGAACAGCTCGTACGTGATCGGTGTGGTCGGGGAGGGCCCTGCACCCTCCGTCGACGACGTCCAAGCCGACCACTCCTGCGCCGACGAAGCCGGTCAAGCATGACCGCGGAGTCAGGGCGGACACCGGTGCGGCAGACGACGCGGCCGTCGGCCTCATCGGGCTCGTCGGCCTGATCGCCTCCGCAGGGGCACTGGTCGTCACCCGTCGCAGGTGAGGATGGCGCGACCGGTCGCCTACGCGGCCTGGCTGGGGATCATCCTCAGCCTGGCCGCGCTGGGCTATCAGGCCCTTCGCCAGGGGCAGCCGTTGGAGGATGCTCCCGGCCTGCCCCCGGCGGTGGCAAGTCCCATGCCGGTCGCGAGTCCGACGGCGACATCGGTCGCCTCTCCCGCGGCCACACCGGCCCCGTCCGGTGTCGCCTCCCCGACGCCTGCGCCGACAGCCTCTCCCGCGTCGACGCAGGCCAACTCGGCAACGCCGCCGAGGCCCTCGCCAGCACCCAGCCCCGTCGGCAGGGTGCTGGCGAGTGGCGTCGAATCGGTCGAACTGCCCGCGGCGGGCTACGCGTCCGAGGCACGGATCATGGAGATCGCCGACTCAGGGGTGATCGACCCTCCTGACTTCACCCACGTCTGGTGGGTGCGCGACCGCGGTGTCCCACCTGGCCGCGGAGCGGCCGACACCGCGTACCTCGCCTGCCACACGCACTCGCGTCGCACGGCAGATGAGGTGCCATGCAACAAGATCTCGCCCGAACGGATCCCCGCGGGCTCCGAGATCCACGTCACCACCGATGTCGAGCGGCTCACCTACATGGTCACCAGCGTCAAGCTGGTCGACAAGGACGAGTTCGCCAACGATCCCGAGATCTGGGGCGTGCATCCGGGGCGCCTGGTCTGGGTGACCTGCTACCTCGAGAACGGCAAGCTCAGCCAGTACAACGCCGTCGTGATCGCAGAACTTGTCCCCTGATCACGGATCGGGGTTGACGTCCTGTCGTAGGGGGCGCCTATAGTTGTCTTCATCCGAACGCCTGTTCGATTAGTTCGGGGAAGCTCTGGTCTGAACAGGCGAAAAGGATATGGGCCGCCCCGGCCCGGCGCGGATTCGACCCCTGCGCCGGTCCGGGGCTCCCGGGTCGAATGAGCAGTTGTCGAACAACGATCCCCGGGAGGAAGCCATGCGTACCTATGAGGAACCCATCCACGTGCTCTTCGCCGAGGAGCCGCGCCAGTTCATCTGGCGCGACCGGCTCCTCCTGGTCAAGGAGATCCACGGGCACTGGAGCCGCGCGACGCCCTGGTGGGCGGGGAAGCAGGCGAGGGCCGCCCGTGGCGAGAGCGTCGACGGTGCGCAGACGGATCCGCTCGGCGAACGGGAGGTGTGGCGCGTCGAGGCGGGCAACGGCAGGCAGCGGGGGGTCTACGAACTGGCCCGCACCGTCGACGCCGAGGACTGGGTGCTGCAGGCGGTGCTCGACTGATGATCGACCTCACCCATCCCCAGCGGCTCATCGTGGAGGCCGAGTTCGCCGAGCCGCCCGCCGCCCGTTTCGTCAGCGCCTACCAGGCCGCCCAGCAGATCGCCGTCGCGGTGGTCGCGGCCGCACCCCGCTGGGCCCGTGGCCGCACCGATGTCTGGCCGCTGCTCGCCGCGGCAGCGCCCGAGCTGGCCGAATGGGCCGCCTACTTCGCCGCCTACGCCCCTGCCGCCCAGATCGGCACCGTCAGCGAGCGGGTCGCGGCCGACATGGTCCGCGCGGCCGGACAGTTCCTCGCCGAGGCCGCGCGCTGGCTGCGCAGGCGCGAGCGGGCGGTGGCCGCGGAGGCGATCTGATGAGTGGTTTCGTGCATCTCCGGGTGGCCTCCGGATACTCCTTCCAGTACGGCGCCTCGCATCCGGCCGAACTGGTGGCAGAGGCCGCCGCCCATGGCATGGACGCGCTCGCCATCACCGACCGTGGTGGCCTCTACGGCGCGGTCCGGTTCGCAAAGGCCTGCCTGCAGGCAGGCATCGCGCCGATCGTCGGGGTCGACCTGGCCGTCCGGCCCGAGGGGTGGCAGTCGGTGCGCCGCCCGACCGCAGCCCGCGGAGGCCAGCTCCGCGACGAACGGCTGCCGCGCGCCGTCGTGCTCGCCACCTCCCGCGCGGGCTGGGGCACGCTGTGCTCCCTGATCACCGCCGCCCAGCTGAGCGGTGAGCGCTCCGATCCGGTGGTGACGCTCGAGACCATCGCCCGGCACTGCGCCGGACGCGACGTGCTCGTCCTGCTCGGTGCCGACTCCGAGGTAGGCGAGCTGATCGCCGCCGGTCGCGCCGATGCCGCGGAACGGGCAGCGCTGCGCTGGCGCGAGGAACTCGGTGAGGGGCTGGTGTTCGCCGCGACCAACCACCACGTCGGCGGCCGTGGCGTCACCTCCGCGCACCAGGCCGGGGGGCTGATCCGCCTCGCCGACCGGCTCGGGGTCACCGCCGTCCTCACCAACGCGGTGCGGATGGCCCGCAGGGCCCAGGCCGCCACCGTCGACGTGCTGGACGCGGCGCGCAGGCTCGTCCCGCTCGACGTGCGCAACATCGACCGCCGCAACGCGGAGGGCTACCTCAAGCCACCCGCCGCGATGCGGGTCGCGGCAGACGAGGCGGCGCGACTGGCGGGCAGGCCAGACGGCGAAACGCTGCTCGCGGCCACCGTCGCCGTCGCCCAACGCTGTCGGCTCGACCCGATCGGCGACATCGGTCTCGGCGAGATCCGGCTGCCCGAGTTCGAGACCCTCGGCACCACCCCCGAGCAGGCGGCCTCGGTGCTGCGCGCCCGCTGTGAGTCGGGCATCGCTGAGCGCTACGCGGCCCCGGGGCGCGACGTGTTCGACCGGCTCGACGACGAACTCGCCGTGATCGGAAAGCTCGGGTTCGAGTCCTACTTCCTCACCGTCGGCGACGTGGTGGGCCTGATCCGCGAGCTAGGCATCCGCTGCGCGGCCCGCGGCTCCGGGGCGGGCAGCCTCGTCAACTACGCGCTCGGCGTCTCCGGGGTCGATCCCATCCGCTACGGCCTGATCATGGAACGCTTCCTCTCCCCGCTCAGGGTCGCGCTGCCCGACATCGACCTCGACGTCGAGTCGGCCCGCCGCACGGAGGTCTACGACAAGATCCTCGAGACCTTCGGTGGGCAGCGGGTCGCGTGCGTCGCGATGCTCGAGACGTACCGGGTGCGCCACGCCGTGCGTGACGTCGGCGCGGCGCTCAGCCTGCCGCCGGTGGAGATCGACGCCATGGCGAAGGCGTTCCCGCACATCCGCGCCCGCGACGCGCGCAACGCGTTGCGCGACCTGCCCGAGCTGCGGGCCGCCGGGCTGGGGGAGGAGCGGCTCGATCTCCTCTTCGGACTCGTCGAATCCCTCGACGGGCTGCCCCGCCACATCGCGCTGCATCCGTGCGGCGTCATCCTCAGCGACTCGTCGCTCGGCCAGCGCACCCCGCTGGAGGCCAGCTACGGCGGCTACCCGATGAGCCAGTTCGACAAGGACGACGTCGAGGACCTCGGGCTGCTCAAGCTCGACGTGCTCGGGATCCGGATGCAGTCGGCCATGGCACACGCCCTCGAGGAGATCGACCGCACCGATGCGGAGGGGCCGGCGCCTGACATCGACGCGCTGGCGCCGTTCGACGACGAGGCCGTCTACGACATGATCGCCCACCGGGCGACCCTCGGCTGCTTCCAGATCGAGTCGCCGGGCCAGCGTGAACTGGTCGGCAAGTTCGGCCCCGAGACCTTCCACGACCTCATCGTCGACATCTCCCTCTTCCGGCCCGGCCCGGTCAAGTCCGACATGGTGACCCCGTTCCTGGAGGCGAGACAGGGGTGGATCGAGCCCGAGTACCTGCACGAGAGCCTCATCCCCGCGCTCGAACAGACCTACGGCGTGGTCGTCTTCCACGAACAGCTGATCATGATCATCTCCGCCGTCACCGGCTGCACCTTCGCCCAGGCCGACGAGGTGCGCCGCGCCCTCGGCGACCCGGAGGGCCAGCGCCAGGTCAGGCGGTGGTTCACGCAGAAGGCGACGGAAAGGGACTACCCGGAGGACCTGATCGACCAGATCTGGTTCATCCTCGAGTCCTTCGCCTCCTTCGGGTTCTGCAAGGCACACGCAGCGGCCTTCGCGCTGCCCACCTACCAGTCAGCCTGGCTGAAGCGCCACTACCCGGCGCACTTCCTCTCCGGCATCCTCACCCACGATCCAGGCATGTACCCGAAGCGGCTGCTGCTGGAGGAGGCGAGACGGATGAACATCTCGGTGCTCGGCCTCGACGTGAACCGCAGCACGGGCCAGTACCGGGCCGAACGGCTCGAGGAACTCGTCGACGAGCTGGGCGAGGAGGTGCGCCTTCCCGAGCACTTCGCCATGGGGGCGCCGACCACCACGGAGGGGCTGCCCCGGGTAGAGGGCTGGGGCATCCGCCTCGCGCTCGCCGACGTCAAGGGCATCTCCGAGGCGGAGATCGAACGCATCGTCGCGGGCCAGCCGTTCGTCTCGCTCAGCGACTTCTGGGCGAGGGCGCGGGCGAGCGAACCGGTCGTCGAGCGGCTGATCCTCGCCGGAGCCTTCGACCGGCTCTACGGCGTCGGGCGTGGCGCCCCTGTGCGCCGCCACGACCAGGTGACCCGGCGCGACCTCCTGCTCGCGCTGGCAGACCTGCACCGTGCCCGGAGGGCAGACGAGAGGGCGGCGGCGCGGGCGAAGGGCCGCAGGCGGCAGGTGCTGAGCGACGATCCGGCGGAGCTGGCCAGGGCGCAACGGCAGCAGGCCGAGCGCAGCGCGCAGGCCGTGCAGGGTGCCCTTGACTTCGGCGAGACCGACGCCGAGGCGACCGCGGACGTGGTCGTGACGGGCCTTCCGGAGATGGACGACGAGCAGCGGCTGCGGGCCGAACTCGAGATCCTCGGCCTCGACGCCAGTCAGCACATCATGGGGAGGTACCTGCCGCTGCTGCGGGCCATCGGGGCGTCCAGTTCGCGGGTGCTGCTGCAGCACCGCAACCAGTCCGAGGTGCTCGTCGCAGGCGTGAAGGTCGCCACCCAGACACCTCCGGTGCGCTCAGGCCGGCGGGTGATCTTCCTCACGCTCGACGACTCGACGGGGCCGGTCGACACCACCTTCTTCGAGGACGTCCAGGGGCCGTACGCTTCGACGGTCTTCTCGTCGTGGATGCTGCTGGTACGCGGCAAGATCCGCCGCACCGGCCCGCGCGGCATCTCCATCCGGGCCACAGGGGCCTGGGATCTCGGCACGCTCGATGAGGCGTGGCGGGGCGCGCTGGCCGAGGGGGCGAGCGAGGAGGAGGCGATCGCCGCGGTGACCGCCATCCTCGACGAGGTGCCCGAGGGCTACTCGCTGGTCGGCACCTGGGAGGAGCGCCCGAAGCAGCCCGCCGCGCAGGCGGGAGAAGGCGACGGCGATGAGCCCGCCCCCGAGGGCTTCGAGCCGCCACCCGATCCGCAACAGCACACGCGGGCGGGCGGCATGGGGCGAAGGCGGGTCCTCGTCCACGCAAGCGGCTTCAAGCAGTCGCCCTATTCAGACATCAAACCGGCAGGAACCGGGGCCGCGGAGGCGCCACGCAAGCTGTGGCACTCCAGCCCCGGAAGCTCAGGGAGGTAGCCCATGCGGGTCATCGCACACGTGGACATGGACGCGTTCTACGCCTCGGTCGAGATGGCGAGGCACCCCGAACTCCGGGAGGTGCCGATGTTCGTCGGCGGCTCGACGAGGGGAGTGGTGCTTTCCGCCAACTATCCGGCCAGGCGGTTCGGGATCACCTCGGGCATGCCGTCGAGCAGGGCGCGACGGCTGTGCCCGAAGGTCGCCGTCGTCCACCCCGACTTCGATCACTACTCCGCCGTCTCCTCCGGGATCTCGGAGATCTTCGACACCCTCACCGACCGGGTCGAGATGGCCTCCATCGACGAGGCCTTCATCGACCTCACCACCGCCATGCGCAGGCTCGGCGGGGACCCGATCGTCATCGGCGAGCAGTTGCGGGCACAGGTGATGGACGAGCAGTCGATCGCCTGCTCCGTCGGCATCGGGCCGAGCAAGTTCATCGCGAAGCTCGCCTCCAAGCAGGCCAAGCCGGACGGCCTCGTCCGGGTGAAGGCGGAGGACACGATCGCCTTCCTGCATCCGCTGCCCGTCGAGGCGATCTGGGGGGTGGGCGAGGCGACGGCAGGCAAGCTGCACCGGCTGGGGCTCAGCACGGTGCGTGACCTGGCCAACACGTCGAAGCCGACGCTGCAGCGGGCACTTGGCGACGGGCCGGGCGAACTGCTGTTCGACCTGGCCTGGGGGCGCGACGACCGCTCCGTGATCGCCCGCGAGCCCGCCGAGCACAGCGTCGGCTCGCAGGAGACGTTCGGTCGCGACACCGACGACCCGGCCCTTGTCGTCACCGAGATCCTGCGGATGGCCGACCGGACGGCGGGCCGGATGCGGGCGCAGGAGATGGTGGGAAAGACGGTGACGCTCTCGGTGCGGTTCGCCGACTTCACGACGATCACCCGGTCCGGCACGTTGAAGGCCTACACCGACAAGACCAACGACATCTACGCGGAGGCGCTGCGGCTGTTCGAGAAGCTGGCGTTGCAGCGTGCCCGGATCCGGCGGGTCGGGGTGCGGGTGGAGAAGCTGGTGCCGAAGTCGGAGACCTACCAGCAGCCGAGGCTCGACGAGCCGGAGCGGGGGTGGGAGGAGGCGGAGTCGGCGATCGACCGTGCGGTGCTCCGGTTCGGGCCGCACGCGGTGCAGCGCGCCCGGCTGGCCCGGCGCGCCGACGTCCTCACGGCTGCGGGCTGAACCGCTGGTGGGTCGGTAGCATCCAGGCGTGCCACAACGACGCAAGATCACCGCCTCGGCCGCGACCCGGGCACGCTATGCGAAGCGGCGCCAGAGTCGGCTCGCCCGCGTCGACAACGACCTGACCGACCAGCAGTGGAAGGCCATGGTCGCGGCCTGGGGACGATGCGCCTACTGCGGGGCGACGGGGGCGCCGCTGCAGCGCGACTGCGTCCTGCCGATCTCCCGCGGCGGCCGCTACACCCTCGACAACGTCGTGCCCGCCTGCCGTTCGTGCAATGCGAGCAAACACAACGACGAGGTGACGGCCTGGCTGCGGCGCAAGCGTTTGGACGAGAGGGAGTTCCTGATCCGGCATGCCCAGATCCTCGGCCTCCTGCCCGCGGCCGCGTGCAAGGCCGAACCGGAGGACGAAGGCTAAACCGACCCCGCCCCTGGTCGGCATACCCCCACCAGGTATGTTCGAGGGAAGATAACCCAGACGAAAGGTCCGCTCCGTGCGCACGCTGCTCATCGCCACCGCCTCCCTCGCCACCCTGATCGCCGCGGGTGCCTGCACCGCCGACCAGCCCGCGCCCGGCCCGCAGCCGGCCAGCACCAGCGCCGCGGCGGTCGATGTCGACGACTTCCTCGCGCAACACGATCTCGCGGGCAGGTCGGTCACCGAGATCGTCGAGGCGCTCGACGGCACCAATGAGGACCGGGAGAACGGGCCGTACGGGTCGGTGCTCCCGGGGGAGCTGATCCTCGCCGACGAGAAGCAGCAGGTGAGCCTCCCCATCGAGGACGCCTTCTATCTGTCGGTCGCGCCCTACGTCACCGGCACGCATGAGTGCTACAACCACAACCTGGCCAGCTGCCAGGGGGAGCTGGCACAGCAGGAGTTCGACGTCACGATCGTCGGGGAGGACGGTCAGGAGATCTTCGACGGCCAGGTCACCACGGCGCCGAACGGGTTCGCGGGGTTCTGGCTTCCGAAGGAGATCACCGCGACAGTCACCGTCGAGCACGACGGGAGGACGGCGACCACGGAGGTCTCGACCGGGGCGGAGGACCCGACCTGCATCACGACGATGCAGCTGGCCTGAGGTTAGCGGTCGCCCTGTTCGCGGCGGCGCCAGCGCTCCTCAAGCTTGTCCATGAAGTCGCTCGTGGGGGGAGTGTTCTTCGGTGCGGCGGGCTTGGCAGGCTGGGCGCCGTCGTCGCCGACCCGCTGCCAGGAGTTGATCCCCAGCAGCGCGGCACCGAGCATGATCAGGAAACCGACGATGCTGATCGCGGGATGCACCTGCACCCCGGCGAGCAGGACCACGATGCCAACCACGAAGCCGAGCCCGGCCAACGCGGCGCGTCGACGGTGGACGCGCACCTCGGCGGTGCCACTCAGACGATCCGCGAGCTTCGGGTCATCGGCCATGAGGGACGCCTCGAGCTGCTCGAGCAGCTTGCGTTCCTGTTCGGAAAGTGCCATGTCATCTCCCTCGTCGGCTCGTGGTCGGCAGCGGCTTCCCGGCCACTGACGACGGTTCCATGGCGCCAGTCGGATCGGTCCGGGCGTCGTCTATGAGGTTCATTCTATGCACCTGGTCAACGTGCCGAAAGAAGACCGGTCAGCCATGGCGCGTAAACACCGATCTCGGCAGCAGGAGCGCCCTGATCCGGGTGCCGGTGCCCGCGCCCCTCGCGACCGACGTGCGAAGCGACTTCACCTGCGCGGCGAGCTGGTCGGTGTCGACGTCGCCGCGGGAGAAGCGGCTCAGCTCGACCGTGTGCGCGACCTCGGAGAGCGCGGCTGCCGCCTGCTGCGGCAGCGACTCCGCGAGCTCGCGGGAGGCGGGCCCGGGTGAGGCCTTCGACCAGGGCAGCCCATGGTCGCGAAGGGTCGCCCGCACCTCCGACCAAGCGCCGTCGGCAAGGGCCGACGGCTCCTGGCCAGAGCGGAGCCTCACGGCCCGCTGGAGCGAGCGCACGATCAGCGGCAGCGCGAGCAGCAGGACGAGGGCGGCGATCCCGATCACGACCGCGCCCCCGCCGTCCTGGCCCTGGCCGCCCTCCTCGGGCTGGGCAGGGGGCGTCATGGTCGGGGTCGGCTGCTGGGGAACGGCGGACGGCGGGGCCGAGGCAGTCGGCGTCTGCGACGGGGGAGCGGACGGCTGCTGCGCCGGGTCGGTGTACTCGGGCGGGCCGTCGAAGGCGGGGGTCGGCTCGAACGGGACCCAGCCGAGCCCGTCGAGGTACAGCTCCGGCCAGGCGTGCGCGTCGTGGGTGGTCACCTCGTAGGAGCCGTCCTCCTGACGCTCGCCGGGGGTGAAGCCGATTGCCATCCGTGCCGGGATGCCCTCCATCCGGGCCATCGTGATCATGGCCGCGGAGAAGTGGATGCAGTAGCCCTCCGGATCGTTGAGCAGGAAGGCGCTGACCACATCGCTTCCGGTGCCGGTGGGGGCCTCGAGGGAGTAGGTGAACCGGTCCGAGCGCAGGTAGGACTGGATCGCCATAGCCTTCTGCCCCGCGGTCTCAGCGGAGCCGACCACCTCGCTGGTGAGTGCCTCGATCTCGGCGGAGAGTCCGCTGGGCACCTCCGAGTTGACGGGGTCGACTCCGGTGCCGACCGCCGCCGCCTCGACCTGTTCCTTCGTCGGGTTCGGGATCGTGGAGTCGACGGAGTAGCGGAGGTTGACGGTCTGCTCTGCGCGGGTCTCGCCGGCGGCGACGATGCTCATGGTGTCTGGATCGAAGCTCCACGTGCCTTCCGCCGAGAAGCTGTCCGCCGCGAACGGCGCTGGCAGGTACTCGGAGGGGACGTCGCGCATCTGCACCTCGACCCGCACGTCGTCTCCGGGGTAGTCGTAGGCGCCCCCGAGGCCGAACCGGCTGAGCCGCATGGGAACGAGGCGGGCCCCGTCGGCCGTGAGATTGCTCAGGGCGACGGTGCGCAGGTAGGTCGGCTCGCCGTCGCTCGGTGTGTAGGTGAGCACGGGGGAGTCCTCCGGGCGCCGGAGGTCCTCGTTGAGCCGGACCGTCGGATCGCTCAGCTGGATGGGCCCGTCGGAGCCTGCGCTGTTCCACGGCTGCTTCTGGCCGAGCGGGATGAGCGGGGCGAGCACGAGGGCGGCGACCACCGCGATGGCGGCCATCACCGCCGCCGTCGCATAGCGCGAGGCCTGGTAGCTGCCCTGGCGCGACGCCCGGCCCGTCGCGGCGCCACGACCCGTTCCGCTGGAGACGAGCAGGATCAGCAGATACCCCCCGACCACCGGCAGCACGTCCAGGAAACCCAGATCCTGTCTGACGATGAGCGCGGAGATGACGAAGGGCAGCGACAGCGGCGCGATCGACCAGCCGGGCTGTTCCAGCCCGTTGACGAGTAGTTCGACCACGAGCACCAGCAGCGCGCTCAGCAGCAGGACCAGCCAGATCAGGCCGGGCACCGCCGCGAGCGGTGGCGCCTGGGTGCGGATCGCCTCGACGCCGTCGCTGGTCAGCAGGCGCAGGGCGCCGAGCGCATCGCCGGGGCCGGCGAGCGAGAGTCCACGCCATACGACGACGCCCGCGAGGCCGACGGTCTGGGCGAGCAGGATCAGAATGCGGGGGGCGTGCAGGAGCGAGAGCACGAGGCCGATCACGGCGGAGATCCCGACGATGGGCAGGGACTCCAGCAGGAAGGCCTCACGGTCGATCAGGTCGCCGAGCGGGAGCAGGCACGCCCAGACGGCGAGCGCGATGACAACGCTGGACAGCGGGTTCTGACGGAACTTCACCGGACCACCCGCTCCCAGACGCTCGGAACGCTCTCGCCGGGCGAGAAGGTCTCCACGCGCCAGCCGCGGCTGCGCAGCAGGCGGCAGGCATCCTGGTGGTCCTTCGACGGCGCACCCCAGGCCTCTGCGTCGGGGACGAGCGCCACGAGGCTCCTGGCGCGGGAGCCGGCTGCGCTGAGGGCGGCGGCGTCTGCCGCGCCCAGCAGCCCGGTCGCGGCGATGATGGAGGCCGAGGTCGTCAACGCCTCCGGGTCGGTGACGGCGGACGAGAGGCCGGTCTGGTCGGACGGTGCGAGGTCGGTCAGCGCCTCCAGCATCCGCTGCTGGGCGACGGGGCCGACGGAATGGCCCGACTCGAACACGACGCCCGACGGCGCGACGATCGACAGCCGGAAGCGTCCGTTGAGCAGCGTCTGCCCGACGGAGGCGACGGCCGAGACCGCCCATTCGAGGGAACCGCGCGGCGAATGGTCGGGGTGCGCCGAGCGGCGCGTGTCCACGATCAGGGTGCTGGACGGGTCCCAGGGATGCTCTTCGAGCCGCACCATCAGGTCGTCGCGTTTCGCCGACATCTTCCAGTGCACGCGCCGCATGTCGTCGCCGTGGCGGTGCTCGCGCACGAGGACGTCGTCGGTTCCTGCCTGGCCGATCCGTTGGGGCGTCGCGTCGCCCGCGGCGCCGAGCCCGGCACCCCCGGGAAGCCCGTTCAGCCGCCAGACGTGAGGGGTGACCCGCAGCACGGAGTTCTCACCGCTCGACGTGACGGTGCGGGCGGCGAGCCCGAACGGGTCGGTCGCCTGGGCGGTCAGCGGGCCCACCGTGAACCGGCCGCGTGAGGTCGCCTCCATGCTGTAGCCGACCGCCTGGTGCCACCGGCCGAAGCCCCTCGCGATCACGAAGGACGCCCCGCCGCCCACTGGGGCCTCGGCGGCGTCGGAGAAGCGCAGCGCGCTCGACTGGGCGGGGGAGTTGTTCAGCACCCGCAGGACGGCGCGCGCCGTCTCGCCGATCGGCATCATCGGTGGCTCGAGGGTGCGCTCGTGGTCGATCCTCGGCCTCGCCACCAGGAGGTAGGTGAGGGCGAGCAGCGGGAGCGCGGCGAGCAGCAGCATGAGCCACAGCAGGTCGAGTTCCCCGATGAACGCGGCCCCCGCAGAGCCGGCAAGTCCGACGATCAGCAGGGCGAGCCCGCGGCCGGTCAAGCGCGCGCGCAACAGCCCTTACCCCCGCTCGGGGGTGGGGATGGAGGAGACGATGGCCGACATGATCGTCGACGGATCGCGGTGGGCGACCTGCGCCTCGACGGTGGGGAGGAGGCGGTGCGAGAGCACCTCGACGGCGAGGGTCTGCACGTCCTCGGGGATCACGTAGTCGCGTCCGGCCAGCGCGGCCGCGACGCGCGACGCCCGCATCAGGTGCAGCGAGGCGCGGGGGCTCGCGCCGAGCCGCAGCTCCGGGTGCTGTCGTGTCGCCTCGACCATGGAGACGATGTAGTCGTTGATCACGGGGGCGACGTAGACGGCGCGCACCGCCTGGATGGCGGAGGCGATGGTGGCCGCGTCGGTGACCGGCTGCACGGCGGCGAGCTGGTTGCCCCCGGCGTGGTGGGTCAGCATCGCGACCTCGGACTGGCGGGCGGGGTAGCCCATGGTGATCCGGGCCATGAAGCGGTCGCGCTGCGCCTCGGGGAGCGGATAGGTGCCCTCCATCTCGATGGGGTTCTGCGTGGCGATCACCATGAACGGCTGCACGAGCCGGTGCGTGCGGCCGTCGACGGAGACCTGGGACTCGGCCATCGCCTCGAGCAGCGCCGACTGGGTCTTCGGCGAGGCGCGGTTGATCTCGTCGCCGAGCACGATGTGGGCGAAGATGCCGCCGGGCTTGAACTCGAACTCGCGGGTCGACTGGTTGAACACCGACACGCCGGTGACATCGCTCGGCAGCAGGTCGGGCGTGAACTGGATCCGCTTGACGTCGCCCTGGATCGCGCGGCCGAGCGCCTTCGCCAGGACCGTCTTGCCCACGCCGGGCACGTCCTCGATCAGCAGATGCCCCTCGGCGAGCAGCACAGTCACCGCCATCCGGATCTGCCGCGGCTTGCCCTCGATGACGCGTCCCATCTCCTCGGAGATGCGGTTGGCGAGTTGGGACACCTCGGTCAGCGAGGGGGTGGCGTGCTGGATCACCTGGGCTCCTAGTGCTGGTCGTGCGGCCTCTTCAGCCTCGCCAAGCTTAATACGCCTCCGGGCAGCCGACGTCGGGCCGGTCCCCGCGCCACCCCGTTCCTCCATTTCTCCCCACCAGGACGTTTTCGGGCTCCCTCACGCTCAACCACACCGCCTCCCAGAGCGGGTGGACCCGAATCGGCCCAATAAACAGGAGCGCAAGTGGGGAGAAGTGGGGTAATGTGGTGGCAGGTGGAGCAAAGTGGGTGCCTAAGGGAGGAAGGAGGTGCCTGATCGTGTTCCTCGGGACGTACACGCCGAAGCTGGACGAGAAGGGCCGACTGATCCTTCCCGCGAAGTTCCGCGAAGCGCTCGCCGAGGGCCTCGTCGTGACGAGGACCCAGGAGCGGGCGCTGGCCGTGTACCCCCGCGCCACCTTCGAGGCGAAGATGACCTCCCTCATCAGCGCCCCGAGCACCGTGAAGCAGGTCCGCGACTATCAGCGCATGTTGATGGCGGGGGCCAGCGATGAAGTTCCGGACAAGCAGGGTCGGGTGACGATCCCGCCCAACCTCCGCACCTATGCGGGTCTGGATCGCGACGTCGTGGTGATCGGAGCGGGCGACCGCGCCGAGATCTGGGACGCCCAGGCATGGCAGCAGTACTCCGAGGCCAGTGAAGAGGGCTTCTCGGAGATGGACAACGAGTTCACCGCCCTCAGCGGGTTGTGATCTCCACCCGGTGGCTCCCGGCCGGTTCGAGCCTGACTTCACTTCCCCGATGTCAGGAACGGCCCGGAAGGGAACCTCCGTGTGGAGCAGGGAAAGGGTCGACGTAGATGCAGGGCTTCGCCGATGTTCACGATCCGGTCATGCGTGAGCGCATCGTGGATCTCCTCCGCCCCGCCCTCTCGCGCCCGGGGGCCATCTATGTCGACGGCACGCTCGGGCTCGCCGGGCACGCCATCGCCGTGCTGGAGGCCTGCCCGGAGGCCCGGCTGATCGGGATCGACCGGGATCCGGACGCGCATCAGGTTGCCGAGCAGCGGCTCGGCCCGCTGATGGAGCGCGCCACGCTCGTGCACGCCGTCTACGACGAACTGCCGGAGGTGCTCGACGACCTCGGTGTGGAGAAGGTCGACGCGATCCTGCTCGACCTCGGGCTCTCGTCGCTGCAGATCGACCGCACCGACCGCGGCTTCGCCTACCGGGTGGACTCGCCGCTCGACATGCGGATGAACCCCACCGTCGGTCAGACGGCGGCAGACGTGCTCAACAGTTACTCGGCGCGCGACCTCGCCAACCTGCTCAAGTGGTACGGCGAGGAGCGTTTCGCGGACCGGATCGCCCGGGCCGTCGTGGCGGAGCGGGAGAACCAGCCGTTCGATCGTTCCGGGCGCCTCGTCGAGGTGATCTCGGGAGCCATCCCGGCCGCGGCACGGCACACCGGAGGGCACCCGGCCAAGCGGACCTTCCAGGCGCTGCGCATCGAGGTGAACCGCGAACTGGTGGCACTCGAGGGGGTCCTTCCCGCGGCTGTCGGTGCCTTGTCGCTCGGCGGCCGGATGGCGGTGCTCAGCTACCACTCGCTGGAGGACCGACTCGTCAAGCGGACCTTCGCCGCGGGTGCGGCCGACCGCGCCCCGCGCGACCTGCCGGTCGTGCCCGAGAACCTCAAGGCCGAACTTCGCCTCCTGACAAGGGGAGCGGAACGGCCGGACGAGAACGAGACAGCAACCAACCCCCGCGCAGCCTCCGCCCGGCTGCGCGTGGCCGAACGGATTAGGGAGGCATCATGAGCGCAGAACCCATCAGCGAGACCGGAACGCAGTCGCGACCCCGGCTCGCCGTCGTGCACACGCCGACGGCCACCGTGTCCACCCTCGGCTTCGTGGCGATCATCGCCGTCCTGATCGCAGCCGGTCTCGCGGGCGTGATGGTCGTCAGCACCTCCGTCGGTCAGCAGTCGCGCGACCTGACCGACCTGCGCAGGCAGGCGACCGAGCTCGGCTACACCTCGGCCTCGCTCGAGTCCCAGCTCCAGAGCGTCTCGAGCGCCAACGCGCTCGCCCTCCGGGCCACGGAACTCGGCATGGCGCCCAATCCGTACCCGGCGTTCATCAATCTCGCCGACGGCTCGGTCACCGGTGTTCCCGAGGCGGTCAAGGGCGACGAGATGCCGTTCCTGACCGGGGCAGTCCCCGTTCCGGAGCTGACCCAGAAGCCCATTCCGGTCCCCGAGCCGGCCACGACGAAGCCACCGTCCGATCTGTCCGCAGCCGGAAGCACCGAACAGGAGCAGCCGTGACGCAACGAGACCCCAAGCGACGCCCGGCCGCAGCCTCAGGGCGCAGGTCCTCGACCTCGACCTCGCGCACCTCCGGGTCCGCGAGGTCCACGTCGTCGCGCCCGGCAGCGGCGAAGAAGCCGCAGGCGAGCGCCGGGCGCAAGCAGCCCGCAAAGGCCAGCCAGACCGGCAGCTCCCGGCCACGTACCGCGCAGGACAGGCGCAGGCCGGCCGCGAAGCCGGCCGCGCGGCAGACCGGCAGCCGCAGGAGGTCGGAGGCCCCGCGCAGGTATCGCCGCACCGTCCGGCTGCCCATCGGTCGCACCTCCGTCCGCATCCGCGTCTTCATGCTCGTGGTCGCGGTCCTGCTCGGCGTCGCGGGGGTCCGCGCCGTCCAACTGCAGGGCATCGACGCGAAGGCCTACGCCGCCGAGGCGGCGGCGAAGATGACCAAGACGCGTGAGCTGCCCGCCACCCGCGGGTCCATCAGCGACCGCAACGGCGTCGTGCTCGCCGCGACCGAGCCCGCGATGCTCGTCTCGATCGACCCCGACATGGTGCGCACCAACGGCGCAGACAAGCGGTACCCGATGAGCAAGAAGAAGCAGGCAGAGGCAGCCGCCGCGCCTGAGGCGGTCGCCGACCTGCTGGTCAAGCACCTCGGGGGCCGCAAGGCCGACTACGTGGCGCTGATCAACGAGGACTCGCGCTACGAGGTCGTCGCGCGGCAGGTGCCCGCCGCCACGTACACAGCGCTCCAGGCCGACATGAAGCTCGGCATCGACGGCGACCGGAAGCGTCCGTGGTACGGCGTGTTCGGCACCACCGATGCGATCCGCACCTACCCGAACCGCTCGGTCGCCTCGAACGTGATCGGCTTCGTCAACGCGGAAGGAAAGGGAGCCGCCGGGCTCGAGTACGCGCTCGACGACAAGCTCACCGGCACGGCAGGGACGCAGGCCTTTGACTCGTCGACCTACGGACGGATCCCGCTCGGCAACTCCACAATGACCCCCGCCGTCGACGGCGCGTCGTACGAGCTGACCATCGACTCCGACCTGAACTGGATGGCCGAGCAGGCCCTCGCCCAGGGCGCGCGCAGCGCTGGGGCCAAGACGGGAACGCTTGTCGCCATGAACGTCACCAACGGCGAGATCCTCGCGCTGGCGAACTACCCCTCCTACGACTCGGCCGCCCCCGGTACCGCGGAGGCGGACGACCTCGGCAACCGCGCCGTCACCCAGGCCTACGAGCCCGGTTCGGTGGAGAAGGTGCTCACCATGGCCGCGCTCGCGGACAAGGGCCTCGTCACGCCCGACAGCGAGGTCGTCGTGCCGCCGTCGATCGCCTCGGGCGACGGCGTCGTGCGCGACTCCTACGACCACGGCACCGTGAACATGACCGCGCGCGGCATCATCGCCAACTCATCCAACATCGGCACGATCAAGCTCGCCCGCGAGCTCGACAAGGGCGAGCTGCGCGACTACCTCTCGGCCTTCGGGCTCGGGGCCAAGAGCGGCATCGGGCTGCCAGGCGAGACCGCCGGCCGGCTCCCGGACGCGGACATGGCCGACTACACGCGCGACCAGATCTCGTTCGGTCAGGGCCTGAGCGTCAACGCCGTCCAGTTCTCGGCGGCCATCGCGGCAGCGGTCAACGGAGGCACCTACCACCAGCCGACGATCATCCGCTCGGCCAAGCAGGCAGACGGCACGCCCATCGAGCTGCCCGAGCCGACCTCGCGCCGCGTGGTCTCTGAGGAGGCATCGAAGCAGGTCGTCGAGATGATGGAGTCGGTGATCACGATGGGCAAACCCGTCGAGAAGCGCGACCGCGACATCCCCGGCTACCGCACGGCTGGCAAGTCGGGAACGGCGCAGCGCTTCGACCCGGAGTGCAAGTGCTACAACGGCTTCACGTCCTCGTTCGTCGGCGTCGCCCCGGCCGAGAACCCGCAGATCCTCGTCTACGTCGCGCTCGACCAGCCGACCGGTGAGAACCTCGGCAGCCGGATCGCGCTGCCCGTCGTGAACAATCTGCTGAAGGTCGCGCTTCCGCGCTACAACGTGGCCCCGTCGACGACGGAGGCACCGAACGGCCCGCTAACGTTCGACTGATGGATACCTCGCTCAGACCCGACCCGCTGCCCCCAGCCGCGCTGTCGGCGCTCATCTCCGGGCTCGGCCTCGTCGGGGACACCGACAGCCGGGAACCGGTGACGGGGATCACCCTCGACTCGCGTGCGGTGCAGCCCGGTTGGCTCTACGTGGCCGTTCCGGGGAGCAGGGCGCACGGCGCGCAGTTCGCGGCCTCGGCGATCGAATCCGGTGCGGTGGCGGTGCTCACCGACGACGCGGGGATGGAGCTGATCGGTCCCTCGCTCGTCCCCGTGGTCGCCGCCGAGGACGTCCGCACCGCCATGGCCACCGTCGCGGCCCGGCTCTTCGGGGAGCCCGCGCGCGAGATGACGATGCTCGGCGTCACCGGCACCAACGGCAAGACCACGACCGTCGCGCTCCTGCAGAGCGGCCTGATGGCGGCAGGGGTGCCCACCGGCACGATCGGCACCATCGGGTTCAGGCTCGGGACGCAGGAGCTGCGCTCGTCGCGCTCCACCGTGACCACGCCGGAGTCTCCCGATCTCCAGGGGCTGCTCGCCGTGATGCAGCGACGCGGCGCCCAGGCGGTGGCGTTGGAGGTCAGCTCGCACGCCATGGCGCTCGAACGGGTCGACGCGATCGGCTTCGACGCCGTCGGCTTCCTCAACCTCGGGCGCGACCATCTCGACTTCCACCACACCATCGAGGACTACTTCGAGGCGAAGGCCCGCCTCTTCGAGCCAGGACGCAGCGCCGTGAGCGTGATCTGGGTCGACGACGAGCGCGGCCAGGAACTCGCACGGCGGGTGGCGCAGCACGGCCAGTCACGCCTGGTCACCGTCGGCACCACCGAGGGCGTCGACTACCTACTCGCCGACTACGAGGCGGTCGCCCCGCTCGGCGGCGTGGCGACCGTCGTGCGCGGGGGAGAGGCGCTGGAGCTCGAGCTGACCCTCCCCGGGCGCTACAACATGATCGACGCGGCTGTCGCGCTTGCCATGCTCGAGGCGGTCGGGGTGCCCGCGTCCGCGGCGCTGGCCGGTCTCAGGGCCGCCCAGGTGCCCGGCCGGATGCAGCGCGTCGACCTCGGCGACGACGCGCCGCTCGTGGTGGTCGACTTCGCGCACACCCCGCAGGCCGTGGAGGCCGCCCTCTCGTCGCTCGCGGGCATCGGCCCCGTGATCTCGGTGCTCGGCTGCGGTGGCGACCGCGACCCTGACAAGCGGCCGGGCATGGGCGCCGCAGCGGCCAACGGGTCGGCGCTCGCCATCATCACCGACGACAACCCGCGCACGGAGGACCCCTCATCCATCCGGGCCCAGACGCTCGAGGGGGCCAGGTCGGCCGCCGATGCGGGCGAGGTGATCGAGGTCGCGGGGCGCCGCGCCGCCATCGAAGAGGCCATCCGCAGGGCCGGAACCGGTACTGTCGTAGCGATCTTGGGGAAGGGCCACGAGCGTGGCCAGATCCTCGCGGATCGCGTCGTCGACTTCGACGATGTCGAGGAGGCGAGGCGTGCCTGGCGCCGCCGCGTGGAGGAAGGAGCGTCGGATGCGTCCGCGCATGATGAGTGAACTCGTCGACCTGATGCAGCCGGCGGCCGTCGAGCTGTTCGGCGACGACGCACAGGTCGGGCCCGACGTGGTCATCGACAACCGCGAGGCAGGCCCGGGGGCCGTGTTCGTCGCCATCCCCGGTGAGCGCGTCGACGGGCACCGGTTCGCCGAGGCGGCCGTGCGCTCCGGTGCGGGAGGCGTGATCGGGATGCAGGTCACCGAGGCCGACGTGCCACACATCCTCGCGGAGGACTCCGTGCAGGCGCTCAGCTGGCTCGCCCGTGGCATCGTCCGCGAGGCCCGCGCCCGCGGTCTGCTCAGCATCGGGGTCACCGGCAGCTCGGGCAAGACGAGCACGAAGGACCTGATGGCCCAGGTGTTCGAGGCCGCCGGCCCGACGGTCGCCCCCGCCGGATCGCAGAACAACGAGGTCGGCGTGCCGCTCACCGCCTGCCGGGTCGACGATGAGACCTCGTTCCTGATCTCCGAGATGGGCGCCCGTGGCGTCGGACACATCGCCTGGCTCACCTCGCTCGTCGGGCTCGACATCGGCGTCGCGCTCAACGTCGGGCGCGCCCACGTCGGCGAGTTCGGCGGCCTCGAGGTCACTGCACGGGCCAAGTCCGAGATCGTCGCCGACCTGCCAGCCGACGGCTGGGCGGTGCTCAACTTCGACGACCCCCTCGTCGCCGCCATGCGCGAGACGACACAGGCCAGGATCGCCTGGTTCGGGGAGGGGGAGCTCGAGGGAGGCGACCTGCGCGTCACCGCCCGTGACGTGACGCTCAACCCGCTCAGCCAACCGTCGTTCACCCTGCACGCCTCCGACGCCTCCGCCGAGCGCTCTGCCGGCGTCAGCCTCTCTGTGATCGGCAGGCACCAGGTGAGCAATGCGCTCGCCGCCGCCGCGGCCGCGCTCGCAGCGGGGCTCGAGCTCGACCTCATCGCATCGGCGCTGTCCGGCGCGACGCCCAGGTCCCAGTGGCGGATGGAGCTGCACCCACGCGCGGACGGGGTCCTGATCCTCAACGACGCCTACAACGCGAACCCCGACTCGATGGCGGTCGCGCTGCGCACGGCGGTGGAGCTCGCTGCGGGGACCAGGCAGGAGCATCCCGAGGCGAAGGTCGTCGCGGTGCTCGGTGACATGTTGGAGCTCGGACCCCTCTCCGCGGATCTGCACCGGGAGTTGGGCAGGCAGGCAGCCGATGCGGGCGTCAACGAGCTCGTGGCCGTGGGGGAGTTCGCCGACGACATCGTCGCGGGAGCGGAGGAGGAACACCTCCCGGCCAGGGCGACGGTTCGGGATCTGGTGGCCGATTCCCTTAATCTTGGGCCCGGCGATGTTGTGCTGATCAAGGGATCGCGCGGCGTCGGCCTGGAGACCGTGGCGGCCGAACTGGCCGCCCAGGACGGAGAAGCGTCGTGATCAACATCCTGCTTGCGGGCGGGCTGTCCCTGATATTCGCGATGGTGGGCACCCCGATGCTCATCAAGTTCCTGACCAAGCGTCAGTACGGACAGTTCATCCGGGAGGACGGGCCGACGGCCCACTACGTGAAGCGTGGCACCCCCACCATGGGCGGCCTCGTCATCGTCGGATCGGTGATCCTCGCGTACTTCATCTCGCACCTGGTGCGCTGGCAACCGCCGACGCTCTCGGGGCTGCTGCTGCTCGGCCTCGCCACCGCGATGGGCTTCCTCGGCTTCCTCGACGACTGGGCGAAGATCTCCAAGGAACGCAGCCTCGGACTGACCGCCCGCGGAAAGCTGATCGGCCAGGTGGTGATCGGCGGCGTCTTCGCGCTGGTCGCGCTGAACTTCCCCGACCACAGGGGTCAGACCCCCGCTTCTCCCGCGATCTCCTTCCTGCGCGACATCGGGTGGCTGCAGCTGCCCATCTTCCTCGCCGTGATCGTGATCGTCTTCCTGATCGCCGCATGGAGCAACGCCGTCAACCTGACCGACGGGCTCGACGGCCTCGCCGCGGGGAGCGCCACGCTCGTCTTCTCCGCCTACACGCTCGTCAACATCTGGCAGTTCAACCAGTGGTGCGGCCGCGCCTCCACCGCGGGGCCGCGGTGTTACGAGGTGCGCGACCCCAACGACCTCGCGGTCGTGGCCATAGCCTTCGCAGGCGCCTGTTTCGGCTTCCTCTGGTGGAACGCCAAGCCCGCCAAGATCTTCATGGGCGACACCGGCTCCATGGCCATCGGTGCCGCCCTCGCAGGCCTGTCTGTGATGACAAGGACCGAGCTGCTGCTGGTCATCCTCGGCCTGCTCTTCGTGATTGAGGTCGGCTCGGTCGCGCTGCAGGTGACCTACTTCAAGGCGACAAAGGGCAAGCGCATCTTCAAGATGTCGCCGATCCACCATCACTTCGAGCTCCTCGGCTGGCAGGAGGTGACCGTCGTGATCCGGTTCTGGATCATCTGCGGCCTCTGCGTGGCGATCGGGCTCGGCATCTTCTACGCGGAATGGGTGACCGGACAGTGACCAAGGAGTGGATGACCACCGCCAACCGGCTCTCCGACTGGGGCTCGGCCCACGTCGTGGTCGCCGGGCTCGGTGTCTCCGGCTTCGCTGCCGCCGACGGACTGATGTCGCTGGGCGCGAAGATCACCGTGCTCGACGAGTCCGAGGCCTACGCGGACAAGGCGACGCTGCTCGAACGCCTCGACGTCACCGTCCGCCTCGGCAAGGGGGCCACGGCCGAACTGCCGCCCGGCACCGACCTCGTGGTCACCTCGCCCGGCTGGCGCCCCACCGCGCCCCTCCTGCGCCAGGCCGCGGCCCAGAACATCCCCGTGTGGGGCGAGACCGAGCTCGCCTGGCGCATGATGCAGCCCGACCGGGTCATCCCGTGGCTCGGCATCACAGGCACCAACGGCAAGACGACCACGACCCAGATGCTGGAGTCGATGCTGATCGCAGATGGGAAGAAGGCCGCCGCCGTAGGCAACATCGGCCGCCCGATCATCGAGGCGATCCTCGACGACGTCGACTACGACGTGTTCGCCGTCGAGCTGTCCAGCTTCCAGCTGCACTGGATGAACAACGTCAACCTGCACTCGGCCGTCGTGCTGAACCTGCACCAGGACCACCTCGAGTGGTACGCGGGGGAGGGCGCGAAGGACCGCTACTTCGCGGACAAGGCCAAGATCTACCAGGGAGTGACGCACTCCTGCGTCTACAACGTCGCCGAGCCAGCCACCGAGAAGATGGTCGAGGAGGCCGATGTCGTCGAGGGCGCACGCGCCATCGGTTTCACCACCGGCATCCCGGCCATCTCCATGCTCGGCGTCGTCGACGACCTGATCGTCGACCGCGCCTTCGTCCCCCAGCGGCGCGACTCGGCGCTAGAACTGGCGAAGGTCTCCGACGTGCAGCCGTTCGCCCCGCACAACGTGGCAAACGCCGTCGCGGCAGCAGCGCTCGCGCGCAGCTACGGCGTCGCCGCCAAGTCGGTGGCAGCAGGGCTGCAGCGGCTCCAGCTCGCGGGCCACCGGATCCAGCAGGTGGCCGAGTCCGACGGGATCGCCTGGGTCGACGACTCGAAGGCGACGAACCCGCACGCGGCCGACTCCGCCATGCAGGCCTACGACTCGTTCGTCTGGATCGCGGGCGGGCAGGCCAAGGGCACCACCTTCGACGACCTGATCGAAAGGCACCGCGACAAGCTGCGCGGTGCCGTCGTGATCGGGGTCGACCGGGAGCAGATCGCCGAGACGCTTGCCCGACACGCGCCCGATGTCCCCGTCACCGTGCTAGAGAACAACCACACTGAGGTGATGGACGAGGTCGTCGCGCTCGCGGGCGCGATGGCACGACCGGGGGACACGGTCCTGTTGTCGCCCGGCTGCGCGAGCCTCGACATGTGGGACGGCTACGCCGCCCGTGGAGACAGCTTCGCCGAGGCGGTCAAGAAGTACCTGGCCAGGTAGAAAGGGGACGTGATCCATGGCAACCGACGCAGCTTCCCCGGCGCGGCTGACCATCTGGTCCCAGGTCAGGGCGCTCACCGCCTCACCCATGGCGCCCTACTACTTCATCGCGGCAAGCGTCGCGGTCCTCGCCGGACTCGGCACCCTGATGGTGCTGTCCGCCTCCTCGGTGCTCGCGATGTACTCCGGCCTCGACCCGTACTACTACGTCACCCGCCAGGTCCTCTTCCTCGGCGTGGGTCTCGTGTTCGCGGTGGTCTTCAGCCGGATCAACGCCGACTTCATCCGACGGCTCGGCTGGCCCGCCTGGATGCTCGCGGTCGCGCTCCTCGTCCTCGTGCTCACCCCGCTCGGTGTCTCGGGCGGAGGCAACCTGAACTGGCTCGCGCTCGGCCCCGTGCAGTTCCAGCCCTCGGAGTTCGCGAAGCTCGCCCTGATCGTGTGGTGTGGAACGGTCTTCCACATGAAGCGCGGGCGGCTGCATGAGCCGGCGCAGCTTGCCATCCCCCTGATCCCGCTCGGAGGGCTCATCCTCGCCCTCGTCCTTGCCGGGCGCGACCTGGGAACGGGCCTGGTCATCGGCCTGATCCTGGTGCTGATAATGTGGTTCATCGGCACCCCGCTGCGCGTCATGGTGCCCCTCGGCACCGCGGCGGCCGCCCTCGTGGCGCTGCTCGTCTACGGCTCGGGCAACCGGATGAGCCGGATCGCGATCTTCCTCGACCCGCAGTCCAACACCGACCTCTCCGCCCAGCCCATGTCGGCGCTCTACGCGCTGGCCAGCGGCGGATGGTGGGGGCTCGGGCTCGGCGCGAGCAGGCAGAAATACGGCGGCCTCAAGGACGGCGCCCACACCGACTACATCTTCGCGGTGATCGGCGAGGAGCTGGGACTCTTCGGCGTGCTGCTGGTGATCGCCCTGTTCGGCCTGCTCGGCTGGGCCGGGCTTGCTGTCGCGATGCGCTCGGACAAGATGTTCAACAAGGTCGTCGCCGCGGGCATCACCGGGTGGTTCCTCACCCAGGCCGTGATCAACATCTTCGTCGTGATGCACCTGCTTCCCGTGCTCGGTGTCCCGCTGCCGTTCGTCTCCTCGGGCGGCTCCGCTCTGATGGCCTCGCTGATGGCCACCGGGGTACTGTTGGCCCTCGCGCGCGACACGCCGACGGCACGCGCGTACCTTGCCGCCCGCAAGGACAAGTCGCGGCCGCGGATGACGAGCGTCATGGCGGCCACCAAGGAGGACTGACATGACCAGCGTCGTGCTGGCCGGGGGAGGAACGGCGGGACACACGTCCCCGCTGATCGCCACCGCCCGGGCCATCCAGGAGCGCTCCGATGCATCGATCGTGTGCATCGGCACCGCGAAGGGTCTCGAGACGAAGGTCATCCCCGAGGCCGGTCTCGAACTGGAGCTGATCGATCCGGTCCCGCTTCCGCGCACGGTCAACCTCGACCTGCTCAAGCTCCCGTTCACCCTGACCCGCTCCGTGCGCCAGGCGCGCAAGGTGCTCAGGGAGGCGAAGGCCGACGTGCTCGTCGGGTTCGGCGGCTACGTCTCCATCCCCGCCTATCTCGCTGCCCGGCTGAGCCGGATCCCAGTCGTCGTGCACGAGGCGAACAAGCTGCCAGGCATCGCAAACAAGGTCGGTGCGAGGAAGGCCGGCTACGTCGGCACGACCTTCCCCGAGACGGTGTTGCCCGGAGGAAAGCTGATCGGCATGCCGATGCGCCGCTCGATCACCCACCCGGAGCTGACCCCGGCCGAGGCAAGGTCACGGTTCGGGCTCGACCCCGACCGACCGACCCTCCTGGTCAGCGGAGGATCGCAGGGCGCGCTCAGCATCAACAAGGCGCTCGACGGTGCCCGCGACCGCATCCTCGAGGCGGGCATCCAGATCCTGCACGTGCTCGGACCGAAGAACTTCGGCGACGACGACGTCGTCGTGCGGCACGACAACGGCGCCCAGTACCGCCCGGTGCCCTTCGTCAGCGACATGGCCGTTGCCTACACGGCCGCCGACCTGATGCTCGGTCGCGCAGGCGCGGGGACCGTGATGGAGACCGCGGTGAGCGGGCTGCCGGTGATCTTCGTCCCGCTTCCCTGGGGCAACGGCGAACAGGGCCGCAACGCGGCCGAGCTGATCGCCGCCGACGCAGGCTGGCTCGTCGATGACGCCCAGCTGAGCCCGGATAGACTTGCGACGCTGGTGCAGGACGCATTCGGTGACCGTGCTCGGCTCGCCCGCATGGCCTCCACCTGCAAGGACATGTATCCGGCCGACGCGGCCGACGTGCTGGCAGACGCGGTGCTCAATCTCGCCGCGCAGGAAGGTGACAACTGATGCTCCTCGATCCGATTGAGATCGTCCCCGCCGACCAGGTGGGCCCGGTGCACTTCATCGCGGCGGGCGGCTCCGGGATGAGCGGCATCGCCCGCCTCTACTCGGAGCTCGGGATCAGGACCTCCGGCTCCGACCAGTCCGACTCGACCGCCCTGCAGGGCCTCGCGCGCGCCGGCGTGAGCACCTATGTCGGGCATTCGGCCGATCAGATCGGCGACGCCAACACCGTCGTGATCTCCTCGGCCATCCGCGAGGACAACGTCGAACTCGTCGAGGCCCGTCGCCGTGGGCTGCGGGTCTGGCACCGCTCGGCTGCCCTCGCCGCCCTGATGCTCGGTAAGCGGGCCATCGCCGTCGCCGGAACCCACGGCAAGACCACGACCACCGCCATGACGGCCGTGATGCTGAGTGAGGCGGGAGTCGACCCCTCCTACGTCATCGGTGGCCCCCTCTCGACCACCGGGGTCAGCTCCGCGGCCGGCTCCGGCGATGCCTTCGTCGTCGAGGCCGACGAGTCGGACGCCTCCTTCCTGCAGTACCCGACCGAGATCGCCGTCATCACCAACATCGAGGCCGACCACCTGGTCAACTGGGGCACCCCCGAGAAGTACGCCGCAGGCTTCCGCACCTTCGCGACCCAGCCGAACGTCCGCCGCGTGGTGATCAACGTCGACGACCACGGCTCGCGGGCGCTGGCTGAGGAACTGATCAGTGACGGCCACGACGTCATCCGCTACGGGGAGGCCGAGGACGCCGACGTGCGCTTCACCGACGTCGTCGCGCATGGGGGAGGGGTGAAGGCGACCCTCACGTACGGCGACGAGCAGGGGCCGATCATCCTGCAGGTCCCCGGCAACCACAACCTGGCAAACGCGTGCGCCGCCTATGCCGTCGGGCGTCTGCTCGGGCTCACCCACGACCAGGCGGTCGACGCGCTCGGCCGCTTCGAGGGAACCCTGCGTCGCTTCCAGTTGATCACCGACACGGCGGGCATCCGCGTCTACGACGATTACGCGCACCACCCGACGGAGATCCGCGCCGCGCTCACCGCCGCCCGCAGGGCCACCGCGGCAGGCAACGAGGCGACCGGACTCGCGGGCAGGCTCATCGCCTGCTTCCAGCCGCACCTCTACACCCGCACCGTCGACTTCGCCGACGAGTTCGGCGAGGTGATGACGCTGGCAGACGTGGCGGTGATCAACGACGTCTGTGGGGCACGCGAGGATCCGATTCCCGGCGTCACGGGCGAACTCGTCGTGGACGCGGCCCGCAAGGCCGGCGCCGAGGAGGTCGTCTACGTCAAGGAGAAGTACGACCTTCCCGCCGCGCTCAACGACATGGCCCAGCCGGGCGACCTGATCATCACGCTCGGCTGCGGTGACGTGACGATCGTCGGTCCGCTGCTGGCCGACCTGCTCAAGCAGCGCCCGGACGCCAAGGTCTCGTGACCCAGCCGCTGCCACCAGGGGCCTTCGCCAAGGCGCTCCAGGACAGGCGAGAGGCGGAGCGCAGGCGCCGCTTGATCATCTGGGGCTCCGTCGCCGGGCTCGTGGTGGTGCTCGGCGTCGGCATCTGGCTCGCGCTCTTCTCGCCGGTGTTCGCAGCCCGGCAGGTGGTGGTCGACGGCACCGAGCTGCTCACCCCCGAACAGGTGACCGAGGCCGCGGCGGTCGAACTCGACGTGCCGCTGCTGCGCCAGGACACCGAGGCCATCGCGCAGCGGGTGCGTGACCTCGCCCCGGTGCTCGACGTCGAGGTGCACCGCGACCTTCCCGACACCGTCAGGCTCGACGTCACCGAGCGTGAGCTCGTCTACCAGCTCGTCCGCGACGAGGCAGTCTCCTGGGTGGACCGCGACGGGGTGGTGTTCAACACCACGCCGAAGCCGACCGCGGGGGTCGTCCAGGTGAAGTCCGATGACGCGGACGACCGGCTGCGCAGGGACATCGCCACCGTCGTGGCCAACATCCCGGACGACCTGCGCCCCCAGGTGAGCCTGCTCACGGCCGAGGCGGTCGACCGGATCGGCTTCACCCTTTCCGACGACCGGGAGATCGTGTGGGGCAGCGCGGAGGAGTCGCAGCTCAAGGGCGACGTGCTGGCCGCGCTGCTGGACGTGGAGGCGAAGGTCTACGATGTCTCTGCGCCGAGGCATCCGACGACGAAGTGAGTCCCTGGGGGTGAAGGTTCAACCCTCGAGGTCGGCAACCCTGAAGTAGAACTTGAGGTCAATCGCGCCCGATTCGGTCGTGCCGTTGGACCTGGGCCCGAAAGCTCACATAGCCTTCACTCCATGGCTAGCGCATCTCAGAACTACCTCGCGGTGATCAAGGTCGTCGGTGTCGGCGGCGGCGGTGTCAACGCGGTCAACCGCATGATCGAGGCCGGACTCCGCGGCGTCGAATTCATCGCGGTCAACACCGATGCGCAGGCGCTCCTGATGAGTGACGCAGACGTCAAGCTCGACATCGGCCGCGAACTGACCCGCGGCCTCGGCGCAGGCGCCGACCCGTCGAAGGGCCGCCAGGCCGCCGAGGACCACTCCGACGAGATCGAGGAGGCCCTCAAGGGTGCCGACATGGTCTTCGTCACCGCAGGCGAGGGAGGCGGCACCGGTACCGGCGCCGCCCCGATCGTGGCGAAGATCGCCCGCTCGCTCGGCGCGCTGACCATCGGCGTCGTCACCCGCCCGTTCTCCTTCGAGGGCCGCCGCCGTTCGACTCAGGCCGAGACCGGCATCGAATCGCTGCGCGAAGAGGTCGACACCCTCATCGTCATCCCCAACGACAAGTTGCTCCAGATGACCGACCACCAGGTCGCCATCCTCGACGCGTTCAAGCAGGCCGACCAGGTGCTGATGCAGGGCGTCTCCGGCATCACCGACCTGATCACCACGCCCGGCCTGATCAACCTCGACTTCGCCGACGTGAAGTCCATCATGAGCCAGGCCGGATCCGCGCTGATGGGCATCGGCTCGGCGCGCGGCGAGGACCGTGCCCGCGCCGCGGCCGAGATGGCGATCTCGTCGCCGCTGCTCGAGGCAAGCATCGACGGCGCCCACGGCGTCCTGCTCTCGATCGCCGGCGGCTCCGACCTCGGTCTGTTCGAGGTCTCCGCCGCCGCGCAGCTGATCGAGGAGGCCGCGCACGACGAGGCCAACATCATCTTCGGCACCGTCATCGACGACGCCCTCGGCGACGAGGTGCGCGTCACGGTCATCGCCGCCGGCTTCGACGGCGGCCAGCCCCAGCGCCGCCAGCCGCAGGTGCGGCCGGCCGAAACCCGTCCGCCTGCTCAGCCGCGGCCGACGAACCCGCCGGTGACCAGCCAGCAGGCCCCGCAGGCCAGCCCGATGCCCGGCCAGCGACCGAGCGCCCCGCGCCCCGCGCCGCGGCCCGTGGACGACGACGACGATCTGGACGTGCCTGATTTCATGAAGTGATCCGGCGCGTCGGAGCGTCGCATCCGACAACCCGGCACACGGCGCGATAGCCTTTTGGACAGAATTCCAACCCAAGGAGGCATCGTGGGCGTTCGCAAGCTTGCTGCATGGATGGGGCTCGTCGAGGACGGGCGCTACGTTGACGACGACCAACGGGATGCCGAGGGTGAGGAGCTCACCAGCGATGTCTATGTCGACGATGAGCCGAGCAAGGTGTCGCAGCTTCCAGCGCGTCGCCCCACGCAGTTGACTCCGGTCGCCGAGAAGGAGGTGGCCGACCTGAGCCGCATCGTCTCCGTCCGGCCGCGCTCGTACAACGAGGCCCGCGTGATCGGCGAGAACTTCCGCGACGGCATCCCCGTCATCATGAACCTGTCCGACATGGAGGACGGCGAGGACAAGCGCCTGGTCGACTTCGCCGCCGGACTGATCTTCGGCATGCGCGGCAACATCGAGCGCGTGAGCTCGAAGGTCTTCCTGCTCTGCCCCCAGAACCTGGTGGTCGGGCCGGAGGACAAGGAGCGCATCGCCTCGGGTGGCTTCTTCAACCAGAGCTGAACGGGCAAACCCTCAAGCGGTTCCTGAAGTTTTGGCGATGCAACTTGCGGCTAGGCTACTGTGTGAGGAATCGGCCACACGGTCAGTACTTTCGATGATCTTGGAGAGCAAACATGAGCTTGACCCTGGATGAGGTCCGTCAAATCCGCTTCCGCATGACGCGTCGCGGCGAGTCCGGCTATCAGGTCGGCGACGTCGACACGTTCATCGACAAGGTGGAGCTGACCTTCGACGAGTTCGACAAGGAGCGCGAGCGCATGCGCCGCGAGCTCGAGTCGGTGCAGACGACCAGCGTTCAGCCTGCGGTCGGTGACGACTCGCAACTGCGTAGGGCCGTCGCGGACAAGGACCGTGAGATCGCCTCGCTGCGCGCAGAGGTCGACCGCCTGAACGCGGTCATCTCCCAGGCCGGCGACACCAACGCCGCCCAGCAGGCCTCCGAGAGCCGGATCCGCGAGCTGTCGGCAGAGAACGACTCGCTGCGCAGCCAGCTCGACCAGGTCCGCAACGAGTTCGACCAGGCCCGCTCCGAACGCGTCACCACGGCTGCCGCCGTCGGAGGCGGCGAGCACATCACCGTCACCGCTAGCGAGGACGCCGCACCGGCCGTCACCCGCCTGCTGCAGATGGCGACCGACCAGGCCACCACGCTCGTCAACGAGGCCCAGGCAGAGGCCGAGCGCAAGATCGCCGAGGCGGAGCAGCGCGCGAGCGAGATCAAGACCGACGCCCGCACCAAGGCCGAGCGCGTCGAGTCCGAGGCCCGGGTCAACGCCGAGCAGATGACCGCCCAGGCCGAGCAGCGTGCGGCCGCAGTCGACGCGCAGGCCAGCGAGCGGCGCCGTGAGCTCTTCTCCGACCTCGAGCGGGAGCAGGGCGAGCTGACGAGCAAGGTCGATGCCCTGCGCGGCTTCGAGAACAACTACCGCGAGAACCTCACGGGTTCCCTGCAGCGGCTCCTCGCGTCCATCAAGGACGACCGTCCCGAGCCCGGCGATGTCCCGGAACTGGCGCAGAACCGTTCCGACACGCCGCGTCTCGACGCGCTGGCAAGTGGGGATAACGCGTAGTCAAACGCCACTTCGTACGGCGGCCGACACCTTCGGGTGTCGGCCGCTTGCATTGCGCCGATTGTGGTGTAGCCTTCCCGCACAGTCAACCCTGTGCACTCCCGAGAAAGAGCAGGCCAATGCCGACGTCGAAGAAAGCCGCCGCAAAGACCCCGGTGGTTCTCCCCGTACTCGAAGGGGAAGACCCCTGGACCGAGGAGGAGGTCGCTGAACAGCGCGCCGAACTCCAGGACGAGTTGGAGCGTCTCGAGCGTCGCATCGCCACCACCGAGGCCGAACTGGAGTCGCTCCTGAAGGGCGGCACCGACGGTGCAGGCCGCGACCCGGCCGATGTGGGCTCCAGCAACTTCGAGCGCGACCAGGAGGTATCGCTCGTGCAGAACGTGCGTGAGATGGCCGAGCAGCTCCGTCTGGCGATCACCCGCTTCGACGACGGCGAGTACGGGCTCTGTGAGGTGTGCGGCCAGCCGATCGGCAAGGGACGCCTGCAGGTCTTCCCGCGGGCAACGCTCTGCGTCACCTGCAAGCAGCGCGAGGAACGACGCTGAGCGTGCGCCGCCGCGGCGTCGGCCTGATCGCCGGCGGCCTCGCCCTCTTCGGCCTTGCGCTCGACCAGGTGGTCAAGTGGTCGTCGGTGGCCTACCTCACGCCGGGCCAGCCCGTCGAGCTGATCGGGTCACTGCTCAAGCTGAATCTCATCTTCAATCCAGGCGCCGCCTTCGGCATGGGTTCCAACTTCACGATCGTGTTCAGCTGTTTCGCGATCGTCGCGCTGCTCGCCTGCCTGTTCTACGCGCTGCCGAGGATCACGAGGCTGTGGCACGCGATCGCCCTCGGCCTGCTGATGGCAGGCATCGCAGGAAACCTGATCGACCGGATCTTCCAGCCGCCCGCCGCGCTGCACGGCCACGTCGTCGACATGTTCCAGCTGCCGAACTTCGCGATCTTCAACGTCGCGGACATGTGCATCACCTTCGCGGCCGCGATCATCATCATCAACAGCTTCCGAGGCGACCCGGACAAGGACGAGGCCGAGGGAGCGGGGGAGAAGGCCCCGTGAGCCTCTTCATCGTGCCCGACGCCCTCGCGGGTGAGCGGGTGGACGCAGCTGCCGCACGGGTCTCGGGCTACAGCAGGTCGAGGATCGATACCTTCATCGACGCGGGGCAGCTGCTGCTCGGCGGATCCGCCGTCTCGAAAGGCTCGCAGCGGGTCGCAGGGGGAGAGCTGCTCGAACTCGTCGAGGAGGCCGCCCCGCAGCCCGTCACGGCCGAACTGGCCGACGGCGTGCGTATCGTCTACGAGGACGCCGATCTGGTCGTCGTCGACAAACCGGTCGGGGTCGCGGCCCATCCGAGCCTCGGCTGGGAAGGCCCGTCGATCACCCAGCATCTCGCTGCCGCAGGCGTCGCCGTCACCACCTCCGGTGCGGCGGAGCGGCAGGGCGTCGTGCAGCGCCTCGACGTCGGAACCAGCGGCCTCATGGTGGTCGCGAAGTCCGAGGTCGCCTACTCGGTGCTCAAGCAGGCCTTCCGCGACCGGACGGTCGACAAGACGTACCACGCGCTCGTACAGGGCCACCCGGACCCCTTCTCCGGCACCATCGAGGCGCCCATCGCCCGCCACCCCGGCGCCGACTGGAAGATGGCCGTGATCGAGGGCGGACGCCACTCGGTCACCCACTACGAGACCCTCGAGGCGCATCGCGCAGCGACGCTGCTCGAAATCCACCTGGAGACGGGCAGGACCCATCAGATCCGCGTGCACATGTCGGCCATCGGCCATCCGTGCGTCGGAGATCCGCTCTACGGAAGCGATCCGACGCTGGCGCAGCGCCTCGGGCTGGTGCGCCAGTGGCTCCACGCCGTCGAGCTCGGGTTCATCCACCCCACCACGGGTGAATACGTGAAATTCAGCTCTCCCTACCCGGACGACCTCGCCCTTGCGTTGGAGCAGATCCGCGACGGCAGGTGAACAGAGGGTGACCCCTCTGGGGCGATCCCGTCTGGTCGGGTAGGGTATGGGCCGTGCGTAGAGCAAAGATCGTTTGTACCCTCGGCCCGTCGGCCGAGACAGTTGACCGCCTCGTCGAACTCCTGAACGCCGGCATGAATGTCGCGCGCCTCAACATGAGCCACGGCGACTACAACGAGCACGGCAACCGCGTCAAGAACGTGCGTGCCGCCTCCGAGATCACGGGCAAGACCGTGGGCCTGTTCGCAGACCTGCAGGGCCCGAAGATCCGCCTGGGCCGCTTCGTGGACGACCAGAAGGTCTTCCTGGAGACCGGCGCCCGGTTCACCATCACCGTCGAAGACATCCTCGGCGACAAGGAGCGCTGCTCCACCACCTACAAGGGCCTCCCGGGCGACGTGAAGCCCGGCGATCAGATCCTGATCGACGACGGCAAGGTCGGCCTCCGTGCTGTCGAGGTGACCGACACCGACGTGATCTGCGAGGTCACCGTCCCCGGCCCCGTCTCCAACAACAAGGGCATCAACCTGCCCGGCGTCGCCGTCTCGGTGCCCGCCCTCTCCGACAAGGACGAGCGCGACCTCCGCTGGGCGCTCGGCCAGGACGTCGACATGATCGCCCTGTCCTTCGTGCGCTCGGCTGACGACATCAAGCGAGTTCACGAGATCATGGACGAGGAAGGCCGTCGCCTCCCCGTCATCGCCAAGCTGGAGAAGCCGCAGGCGATCGCCAACCTGCAGGAGATCATCGACGCGTTCGACGCGTTAATGGTCGCCCGTGGTGACCTGGGCGTCGAGCTGCCCCTCGAAGATGTGCCGCTGGTCCAGAAGCGCATCGTCCGCGCCGCCCGCAAGTGGGCCAAGCCGGTGATCGTGGCCACCCAGATGCTCGAGTCGATGATCTCGAACCCGCGCCCGACCCGCGCCGAGGTCTCCGACGTCGCCAACGCCATCCTCGACGGCGCCGACGCGGTCATGCTCTCGGGCGAGACCTCCGTCGGTGACTTCCCGGTCGAGACGGTCTCCACCATGGCCCGCATCGTCGAGAAGACCGAGCGCGAGGGCCACGCCGAGATCCACACCATCGACTGGGACCCGCACACCACGGGCGGCATCCTCGCAAAGGCGGCCGCCGAGGTCGCCGAGCGCATAGGAGCCCGGTACCTGGTGGCGTTCACCAAGTCGGGTGACACCGCCCGCCGCCTGGCGCGTCTGCGTTCGCCCATCCCGATGCTGGTCTTCTCGCCTGAGCGCTCCACGCGCCAGACGCTGACCCTCACGTGGGGTGTCGACACGCAGATCACGCCCGAGTTCAACCTGCAGGAGGACATGGTCGAGGCCGTCGACCACCACCTGCGTGACCGCGGCATGATCGAGGGCGGCGAGCGCATCGTCATCGTCTCCGGCTCCCCGATGGGTGTTCCTGGCAAGACGAACAACCTGCGCGTCCACAAGATCAAGGATCAGCTCGAAGAGCGGTGAGTTGACGCACAGAGGCCGGGGCACCCGATCAGGTGCCCCGGCCTCTGTCTTAGTCCAGCCAAACGCTCGCTGACGGTGAGCGATGTGTCGTCGTGCCCGGGAGGGGATTCGAACCCCTAAGGCCTTTCGGCCAGACGGGTTTGAGCCGTCCGCGTATACCGTTCCGCCACCCGGGCAGGAACCTCGCACATTCTAGCGATATCGGGGAAATGACGCACAGTGGGCAAAATCTGCCGAGTGCGGGTAGTATTTCCGCAGGTTGACCAGCGAAGCTCGCCTCCCGGAGGCGAGGGAAAAGTGCCTATAAGAATGAACAAGAAGCCTACTGTGATCGTCGCCGAGGACGAGGCGCTGATCCGTCTCGATCTCGTTGAGCTCCTCACTGAGGAGGGATATGACGTCGTCGGCGAGGCCGGGGACGGTGAAGAGGCCGTCAAGCTCGCCCGCGAGCTCGACCCCGACCTGGTCATCATGGACGTCAAGATGCCGAAGATGGACGGCATCAGCGCCGCAGAGATCATCGCCGAGGAGCGCATCGCGCCGATCGTCATGCTGACCGCCTTCAGCCAGCGTGACCTGGTCGAGCGCGCCCGTGACGCCGGGGCGATGGCCTACGTGGTCAAGCCGTTCGGCGCCTCGGACGTGGTGCCCGCCATCGAGATCGCGATGGGGCGCTTCCAGGAGATCACCGCCATCGAGGAGGAGCTCGCGAGCCTCGAGGACCGTTTCGAGTCCCGCAAGACCATCGATCAGGCGAAGGGCATCCTGCAGCAGGACCTCGGCCTGACTGAGCCCGAGGCCTTCCGGTGGATCCAGAAGACGGCGATGGACATGCGCAAGTCGATGCGCGACGTCGCCGAGGGCGTCATCAGCCACAAGAAGAAGTAACCAACGGTTCAACCAGCCGCGAACGCCGTGCCCCCTCCGGGGCGCGGCGTTCTTCGCGTCGGTCAGTGCCGCGGCACCGAGATCATCTGGCAGGTGAGCCGACCCGTCGCGGTCAGCCGGCCTGCATCGTCGACGATGTCGACCTGGTAGGTGACCACATTGCGGCCGAGATGGACCGCGGTCGCGGTGCCGGTGACCCGCCCGCTGCGCGCGGACCGCAGATGCGTGATGTTGAGGTCGACGCCGACGCCCGCGCGCTCAGGCCAGCCGTGCGCCATCGCGGCGAAGGAGCCGAGGGTCTCGACCATGACGGCGGAGGCGCCCCCGTGGAGGAGACCCATCGGCTGCTCGTTCCCCTCCACCGGCATGCTCCCGACGGTCCGTTCCGCGGACATCTCCGTGATCACGAGGCCGAGCTTCCGGTCGAGCGGGGACACGAGGTCGACGGCCCACTCAGGCAGATCGTTCATGACCGGCAACTCTGCCACATTCGGTAGGCTCGCCGGTGTGAATGACGCCCGCAAGCTGCTGCTGATCGACGGCCACTCGGTGGCCTACCGTGCCTTCTTCGCCCTCCCGGTGGAGAACTTCTCGACAAGTACGGGGCAGCACACCAATGCCGTGTTCGGCTTCACCTCGATGCTGATCAACGTGCTGCGTGACGAACAGCCCACCCATCTCGCCGTCGCCTTCGACGTGGCGCGCGAGTCGTTCCGCACCGACGAGTACCCCGAGTACAAGGCCAACCGATCCAAGTCGCCGGACGAGTTCAAGGGGCAGGTGCAGCTGATCAAGGAGGTGCTCGACGCGCTGAAGATCGAGCACTTCGAGCTGCCGGGCTACGAGGCCGACGACCTGATCGCCACCATGTCGACGCAGGCGGCCGCCGAGGGCTATGACGTGTTCATCGTCACCGGTGACCGCGACGCCATGCAGCTGGTCAACGAGCGCGTCACCGTGCTCTACCCACGCAAGGGCGTCTCCGACCTGGCCAGGATGACGCCGGAGGCCGTCGAGGAGAAGTACCTCGTCCCGCCCGCGCGCTACCCGGAGGTCGCGGCGCTGGTCGGCGAGACGAGCGACAACCTGCCGGGCGTCCCTGGCGTCGGGCCGAAGACCGCTGCCAAGTGGCTCACCCAGTTCGACGGGCTCGAGAACCTGGTCGCCCGCGCCGAGCAGGTGCCGGGCAAGGCAGGCGAGTCCTTCCGCACCCACCTCGACTCGGTCGTGCGCAACCGTAAGCTCAACGCCCTCGTCCGCGATCTTGAGTTGGAGCTGACCCTCGACGGCACCGCGCGCCACGACTGGGACCGTGAGAAGGTGCACACCCTCTTCGACGCGCTCGAGTTCCGCGTGTTGCGCGAACGCCTGCTGGAGCTCGCCCCCGCCGAGCCGGTCGTGACCGAGAGCTTCGAGGTCGAAGGCCGTCGCCTCGCCCAGGGTGAGCTGGCGCCGTGGCTGGACGAGCATGCGGCGCAGCGCACCGCCGTCGAGTTCGTCGGATCCTGGGGCAGCGGAACCGGCGACGTCACCGGCATCGCCTTCGCGTCCGCGGACGGCACCGGGGCCTATGTCGACACGGCCGAGCTGACCCCCGACGACGATGCGGCCCTCGCGCGATGGCTGGGCGATCCCGGCCGGACGAAGCTGATCCACGAGTCGAAGGGCCCGACGCTTGCGTGCTGGGCCCGCGGCTGGGACCTGCGCGGCGTCGAGCAGGACACGCTGCTCGCCGCGTACCTGCTGCGACCCGACCAGCGCACCTACGATCTCGGCGACCTCGCGGTGCGCTACCTCCACCGTGACCTCAGCGCTGCGACGGCCCCGGCCGACGACGACGCCCAGGCGGCGTTCAGCTTCGAGGACGAACCGGACGAGGCGGCCGACGCCGCGCTGCTTCGCGCCCGGGCCGTCTACGACCTGGCGGAGGCCCTCGCTGCGCAGCTCGACGAGCGGGGCGCGGCAAAGCTGATGACCGACGTCGAGCTGCCCCTGCAGCGCCAGCTGGCGGGCATGGAACGGGTGGGCATCGCCGTCGATCTCGGCCGCCTCGAGGGGCTGCGCGACGAGTTCGACCGCGCGGTCGGCACCGCCCAGCAGGCCGCCTACGACGTCCTCGGCCATGAGGTGAACCTCGGCTCGCCGAAACAGCTGCAGGGGGTGCTGTTCGACGAGCTGGAGATGCCGAAGACGCGCAAGACGAAGTCCGGCTACACCACGGACGCCGAGGCCTTGGAGAACCTGTTCGCACGGACGGAGCACCCGTTCCTGCGCCACCTCCTTGAGCACCGCGACGCGATCCGGCTGCGGCAGACCGTCGACGGGCTGCTCGCAGCCGTCGCGCCGGACGGGCGCGTGCACACCACCTACGTGCAGACCATCGCGGCCACTGGGCGCCTGTCGTCGACCGACCCGAATCTGCAGAACATCCCGATTCGCACGTCGGTCGGGCGCCAGATCCGTTCCGCCTTCATCCCGGGGGAGGGGTACGAGTCGCTGATGTCGGCGGACTACTCCCAGATCGAGATGCGCATCATGGCCCATGCCAGCGGTGACGCCGGCCTGATCGAGGCCTTCGCCTCGGGGCGCGACTTCCACGGGGAGATGGCCTCGCTGGTGTTCGCCGTCGAGCCGGAGGACGTGACGGGCGAGATGCGCGCGAAGATCAAGGCGATGAATTACGGCCTCGCCTACGGGCTCAGCGCCTTCGGCCTGTCGAACCAGCTCAAGATCTCGGTCGGTGAGGCGCGCGAACTGATGGACGACTACTTCGGCCGGGTCGGGGGAGTGCACGACTACCTGGCGGGCGTCGTGGCCGAGGCGCGGCGTCGCGGATACACGGAGACCATGCTCGGCCGCCGCCGCTACCTGCCCGACCTGACGACCACGAACCGGCAGCGCAGGGAGATGGCTGAGCGCGCAGCGCTGAACTCGCCGATCCAGGGCTCGGCGGCCGACGTGATCAAGGTGGCCATGATCAACGTGGGCGAGGCACTCACCAAGGCGGGTCTGAAGAGCCGGGTGCTGCTGCAGGTCCATGACGAGCTCGTGTTCGAGGTGGCCCCGGGGGAGCGCGAACAACTCGCCGACCTGGTGGAGCGGGAGATGGGCGGGGCCTTCGATCTCGCCGTCCCGCTCAGCGTCTCCGTCGGGGTCGGCCCCACCTGGGAGTCCGCAGCGCACTGAGCGCACAGGCGGCCGCGGCCGGTCACTTCCGGGTGGGAAGTGACCGGCCGCGGGCCGTCAGGGGGAACCGGTCAGACGGTGACCGGCGTGAAGTGGAAGAACACGCGCGACTCCCAGATCTCCGTCGAGGAGTCGAAGTCCCAGCAGATCACGATGGTCAGGGCGGGGTCGCCCTCGAAGTCCACCATCACGGTCGAGTCGTCCTCGTAGTCATCGACGAAGATCTTCTCGGCGTCGGTGTACTCGTAGCACTGGACCTGGCCCTCGTCGCCGTAGAGCTTGATCACGTCCCCGGGCTGGAACCGGGACTGGCCGTCGGCGTACAGCTCGTTGCCGAGCGCCTTGCCCGTGCGGTAGGTGTGGATGCTGAGCACGGCCTTGCCGCGGTCGGCTCCGGGCTGCGGGCCGCCACTCCACCAGGACGCCATCCTCGCCTCGTCCAACGGGGGAGCGGCGATGTTGCCGTCCGCGTCGAGGTTGAGGGCGACGATCTCCTCGTCCACGTTGAACCGCTCGATGGTGTAGCGGTCAGGGGTGAACCCCTCGGTGACAGCGGTGCAGTTGGCAAGGCGTGCGTCGGCAGCGGCGCTTGAGGGCGCTGCCGAAGGGGTCGCCGAGGCCGAGCTGAGCGACGCAGGGGAACCGATCGTCTTCAACGGGGACGCCAGGTTCTCGGCGGAAGCCGTCTCGACCGGGGGGACCGGATCGGTGGTGGTCGGCTGCTCAGGGCGGGTCAGCGCGAAGATGATCACAGCGATCACGACCAGGATGGCCACCACGAGGATGATCAGCCGGGTACGGTTGTTTCTGGGTTCAACTGCGGCATGGCTCACCCGGCCAGCATAAACGGGCGTCACGGCCATTCCTAATGTGCAGGGACCGCCCCGCGCCCGCGCTGGACGGACCGGGCCCGTTGCCTCATGTCAAGATGCCCGCTTGGTTTGAGTCGTTGCCTCATCTGAAGATGCCCGCGTGATTTTGGTGCGGGAGAGGTAGACGTGGTTGCGTTTCGCGCGTCGCTGGACGGCTCCGCGGCGTTTGGCGAGGTCGAGCAGGTTGCCTTGGATCACAGCGATCTGGTCGCCGAGTTCGATGGGGTCGACGGTGTCGAGGCGGTCGTGGAGGGCAGCGTGCTCGGCTGGGGTGAGCGTGTCGGGGTGGTCGCGAAGGAGCCGGTCGGCTGGTGTGGTGGCGGTGTCGTGGCGTTTGGTGACTTTCGCGCCGGTGCGGGTTTTCGAGATCAGTTTCTGGCTGGGCATCAGCAGGTTGTTTCGGGTGTTCCAGGCGGGCCAGAGGTGGTTGAGGAGGTCAAGTTCGCGGGCGGTGTCGTAGCGCCAGTAGCCGACGGCGCGGCGCACGATCGACCAGTTCTTTTGCTCGATGTGGGCTTGGTCGTTGGAGTGGGAGGGCCGGCCGCGGGTGAAGGTGATCTGGCGCAGGTTGCAGTAGCGGGAGAGGTGGTGGTTGATGAACTCGGATCCGTTGTCGGAGTGGATTCCCAGGATCAGGAACGGGAACCGGCCGATGAGTTGGTCGAGGCCAGCGGCGACGATGCGTTCGCCTTTGGAGCGCACGGTGCAGGTTTCGGTCCAGCCGGTGGCGATGTCGGTGGCGTTGAGGCTGTAGTGGAAGGTGCCGTTGTTGTCGCCGCCTTCGTGGCCGACCAGGTCGATCTCGATGAACCCGGGTTCGGTGTCGTTCCACTCGGCCCAGGTCTTGAGCGGAATCGAGGACTTCAACAACGAGCCGGGTTTGGTGTGGGCGATGCCTTTGGCAGCGATCAGTCCGGTGCGGTAGGGCTGCAGGTGCCGGTCCATGGTGGCCGGTGACATGGCCAGGAGCTGGTCACGGACCTCGACGCTCATGTCGAGTCGGTCGAGGCGTTCCAGCGCGGCCAGCAACCGTGGCAAGGCGGCTGCGAGACGTTTCGAGGCGATCCCGTCGAGCATGGCCCAGCACCGCACCAATGCTTCGGTGACGTGTGTGTCGTAGCGCCTGATCGCCTCTCGGGGTTTGCGGGGCCCGGGCATCTGACCGGTCGCGGCGCGGCGCAGCATCTTGCGGGCATGATCGCGATGCCAGCCGGTGACCTGGACCACCGCGTCCAGAATCGCGGCCTTCTCCGCCTTGGTCGCCTTCGTCCATGCCTTCGCCTGGGCCGTGGTGATCGCTTTGCGCTGGGCCATCGTCAACTCCATCCTCGTAGCGTGCCGCTACGCGGGCATGTTGAGATGAGTCAACGAATCGACCTACGCGGGCATCTAGCGTGAGTCAACTCGCCGGGTTGCCTCGTGCGCCCGTGGCGGGTAGGCTGGGACGGCGCTATGGCCTGCACTGACTCGGACGGAGCAGGCAGTGCTGACGGGCCAGAGTGCGATCCAGCTTTATTCGGAGCCCTACTACATGACCTCCACTACTGAGGCCTCGACTGTCGCAGTCGACGACTTTGGCTCGCCTGAGGCCTTTCTGGCCGCGGTTGACGCCACCATCAAGTACTTCAATGACGGAGACATCGTCTCCGGCACCGTCGTCAAGGTCGACCGGGACGAGGTCCTGCTCGACATCGGTTACAAGACCGAAGGCGTCATCCCTTCCAAGGAACTGTCGATCAAGCACGACGTGGACCCTTTCGAGGTCGTCCAGGTCGGCGATGAGATCGAGGCCCTCGTCCAGCAGAAGGAGGACAAGGAAGGGCGTCTGATCCTGTCCAAGAAGCGTGCTCAGTACGAGCGTGCCTGGGGCACGATCGAGAAGATCAAGGAAGAAGACGGCGTCGTCACCGGCTCTGTCATCGAGGTGGTCAAGGGTGGCCTCATCGTTGACATCGGCCTGCGTGGCTTCCTGCCCGCCTCCCTGGTCGAGATGCGCCGCGTCCGCGACCTCCAGCCCTACGTCGGCATGGAGCTCGAGGCGAAGATCATCGAGCTCGACAAGAACCGCAACAACGTGGTCCTCTCGCGTCGCGCCTGGCTCGAGCAGACCCAGTCCGAGGTTCGCCACACGTTCCTCACCCAGCTCCAGAAGGGCCAGATCCGCAAGGGTGTCGTGTCCTCGATCGTCAACTTCGGCGCCTTTGTCGATCTCGGCGGCGTCGACGGCCTCGTGCACGTCTCGGAGCTCAGCTGGAAGCACATCGACCACCCGAGCGAGGTTGTCGAGGTCGGCACCCCGGTCACCGTCGAGGTGCTCGAGGTCGACATGGAGCGCGAGCGCGTCTCCCTGTCGCTGAAGGCCACCCAGGAAGATCCGTGGCAGACCTTCGCCCGTCTGCACCAGATCGGCCAGATCGTGCCAGGCAAGGTCACCAAGCTCGTCCCCTTCGGCGCGTTCGTCCGCGTCGGCGAGGGCATCGAGGGCCTTGTCCACGTGTCCGAGCTCGCCGAGCGTCACGTCGAGATCCCCGAGCAGGTTGTCTCGGTTGGCGACGAGCGCATGGTCAAGGTCATCGACATCGATCTCGATCGCCGTCGTGTCTCCCTGTCGCTCAAGCAGGCCAACGAGGGTGTCGACGTGACCGCCGACGACTTCGATCCGCTGCTGTACGGCATGCAGGCGTCCTACGACGACCAGGGCAACTACATCTACCCCGAGGGCTTCGATCCGGAAACCAACGAGTGGAAGGAAGGCTTCGACGAGCAGCGCGCTGCTTGGGAGGCCCAGTACGCCCAGGCCCAGGCCCTGTGGGAAGCCCACAAGCGCCAGGTCGAGTCGGCCGAGACCAACGAGCGCGAGCTCGCGGTCGACACAGGCACCGGCTACACCACCGAGTCCTCCACCGAGGGTTCGCTGGCGTCGGACGAGTCGCTGCAGGCCCTGCGCGACAAGCTCGCCGGCAACAACTGACCAAGCGTCACCCGCGAGGGGCGTCGATCCGCTGAGGATCGGCGCCCCTCGCGCTCTGCCCCGACCCGGTGGGCCGATGGCAGGGGCCTGAGGGTATTGTCTGCTGAAGATACAATCCCCGGCAGATCCTGAGCTCACCGCGTACTGGCGCTACGACGCACTCGATGCGTTCGCCGCGGATCGGCGGGGCATCGAGTCCTGGTTCGTCGAGGAGATGGTCGGCTTCGACAGCGCTGCGATCGGGTGGCGGCGGACTGGCACCGGGGAGTCCGGCGACCTGTCGTCCAGCCTGATCGACAACCTCTTCGTCACCCCAGAGCCCCGAGTTCGACTGAACTGCGCGAGGACGAACTGCTGAGCTGGGTGCGCCGCCCACGGCTTCTGAGGTTCGCCGCTAGATTGTTACCCATGTTGAGGATCGCGCTCACCGGCGGCATTGCGTCCGGCAAGTCCTTCGTGGCCGACGAGTTCGCTGCGCTCGGCGCCACCATCGTCGACTCCGACGTGCTGGCAAAGGAGGTCGTTGAGCCCGGCACCCCCGGGCTCGAGCGGGTCGTTGAGCGGTTCGGGGAGGACATTGTCCAGCCGGACGGCTCGCTTGACCGCGCGGCGTTGGGCAGGATCATCTTCGCGGACGAGCAGGCCCGCGCCGATCTGAACGCCATCGTGCACCCGTTGGTGCGGGAGGCAGCCACACGCCGGGAGGAGACGGCCCCCGAGGGGGCTCGCGTGATCCAGGTGATCCCGCTCCTCGTCGAGACCGGGCTGCATGCCGGGTTCGACCGGATCATCGTGGTCGATGTCCCGATCGAGACCCAGCTGGAACGGCTCGGCGAGCGCAACGGGCTCAGCGAGGAGGACGCCCTCGCGCGGATCCACGCCCAGGCCCCGCGGGACGAGCGGATCGCCGTCGCCTCGCACGTGATCGACAACTCGGGAACCCGAGAGGAGACGCGCGCGCGCGTGGGCGAGGTCTGGGAGGAGATCAGCCGCGACTGACGCTCGCCCTCAGCACCTCGACGACCCTGAGCAGTCCGTCCACGTCACGCGGGGGAGCGTCCTGGAACATGGCGTTGTAGTAGAGACCGTCGCCCATCAGCACGATCGCACGGGCGGTCGCCTCGTCGCCGATCTCTTCGCGGACCAGGTCCACCCAGTCCTGTTGCGCCGCGCGTAGGGCGGATGCCGCCTCGGGGTGCTGGTCCCCGCCAAGCCGCCCCAGCGCGATCAGGGTGCGGTCGAAGTCCGTGTTCGTCTCCGCGGAGGTCCGGATGTAGGCGAGTGTCGGGCCATCGGGCGAGGAGCGCAGCTCGTCGCGGTAGGCGGCGGCGTAGTTGCGTGCCCGCCCGACGAGGCCGCCGATCAGGGCCTCCCGGTTGGGGAAGTGGTAGAGCAGGCCTCCCTTGGAGACCTCGGCCCGTGCGGCGACGGCGTCCAGCGTCGCGGCACGCTCACCCTCGGAGATCAGGATGGCCTCGAGCGTGTCGAGGATCCGGTCGCGTGCAGACATGTCGGGAGCCTATCGCGACTTGGACTGTACCGTCTAGACGGTTAAGCTCGTGGAGGCTTTATCTGAAGGAGGATCCATGACAGTCACCGAACTGACCGCGCCGACCTCGGCGAGGCTGCGGTGGGTCGCGCTCGCCGTGCTCATGCTGCCGGTGCTGCTCGTCGCCATCGACAACACCGTGCTCGCCTTCGCAGTGCCGATGATCTCGGAGGCGCTGCGCCCGACCGGTGTCGAACTGCTCTGGATCGTCGACGTCTACCCGCTTGTGCTCGCCGGACTCCTCGTCCCGATGGGCAGCCTCGGCGACCGCTTCGGCCGCCGCCGCATGCTGCTGATCGGGGCCACCGGCTTCGCGGTGATCTCCGCGATCGCGGCGTTCGTCCCGACCGCGGGTGCGCTGATCGCTGCGCGCGCGGCCATGGGCTTCTTCGGCGCCATGCTGATGCCCGCGACCCTCTCGCTGATTCGCAACATCTTCATCGACGCGCAGGAGCGCCGGATCGCGATCGCGATCTGGGCCGCCGGGTTCAGCGGCGGCGCGGCGCTCGGCCCCATCGTCGGCGGCTTCCTGCTCGATCACTTCTGGTGGGGTTCGGTCTTCCTGCTCGCCATCCCGCTGCTGCTTCCCCTGCTCGTGGCCGGGCTCAAGCTGTTGCCCGAGTCGAAGGACCCGAACCCGGGCCCGATCGACCCGCTGAGCATCGTTCTGGTGCTCGCCGCCATGACGGCCCTCGTGTGGAGCATCAAGTCGGTCGCCGTCCACGGCTTCACGACGACGGTCACGGCGACGTTGCTGCTCGCGCTCGTCGCAGGCACCTGGTTCGTCCGGCGTCAGTTGAACCGGGCCACACCGATGCTCGACGTGCGCCTCTTCGCCAACCCGGTGTTCAGCGGCTCCGTCGCGGCGAACCTGCTCAGCGTCTTCTCGCTGGTCGGGTTCCTGTTCTTCGTCTCCCAGCACCTGCAACTGGTCTCAGGCAAGACGCCGGTCGAGGCGGGGCTCGTGCTGCTGCCGGGGCTCGCGGTGACGGTGATCGCGGGCCTGCTCGTGGTCAAGGTGGTCCGGCGGGTGCGGCCGGGAACGGTGGTGGTCGCAGGGCTGCTGCTCAACGCGGTCGGCTATTCGCTCGTCATGGTGAGCGGCGAGACGGGCTCCGACCTCGGGCTGCTCATCGCCTTCGCCCTCCTCGGCGCCGGGGTCGGCGCGGCCGAGACGATCTCGAACGACCTGATCCTCTCCAGCGTCCCGGCCGAGAAGGCGGGCGCCGCGTCGGCGATCTCGGAGACCGCCTATGAGGTGGGCTCGGTGCTGGGGACCGCCGTCCTCGGCGGCCTGCTCACGGCCATCTACCGCGGCGGCGTCGCGCTTCCCACGAGCCTCACCGCCGAGCAGGCCGCCACCGCGGGGGAGACCCTGGGTGGCGCGAGCGACGTCGCGCGGTCGCTTCCCGCCGAGGCGGCAGCCGAGCTGCTCGAGTCGGCGCGGGCGGCCTTCGACTCGGGGGTCGTTGTCACCTCGGCGATCGGCGTCGCGCTCATGATCGGGGCGGCAGTGCTCGCTGGCGTCACCCTTCGTCGGGCCTGACCACGCGGTAGCGCAGGTAGGCGATCGCGCCGTCGAGCACCCGGCTGTCGACCAGCCGGAGGTCGCGGTACCGGCGGACCGGGGCATGGGCCCCGGTCCGTCGGTGCTTTCAGGCCTCCGAGCCCTCCCACGGCGGGCAGGAGCAGACGAGGTTGCGGTCGCCGTACGCGTTGTCCACCCGCCCGACCGGCGGCCAGTACTTGTCCACCCGAAAAGCGCCAGGTGGGAAGCAGCCCACCTCGCGCGTGTAGGGGCGGTCCCACTCGGAGACCAGGTCCTCGGTGGTGTGCGGGGCCCTGCGCAGCGGCGACTCCTCGGCCGCGACTGTGCCGTCGACGACCTCGCCTGCCTCGCGGGCGATGTCGAGCATCGCGGTGCAGAAGCGCTCCAGCTCGGCGAGCGGCTCCGACTCGGTCGGCTCGATCATCAGCGTGCCAGGCACCGGCCACGACATCGTCGGGGCGTGGAAGCCGTGGTCGATCAGGCGCTTGGCGATGTCGTCGACCGTCACCCCGTGTTCCGCGAAGGAGCGGGGATCGACGATGCACTCGTGCGCGACCCTGCCCTGATCCCCGGTGTAGAGGATGGGATAGGCCTCGGACAGCCGTACGGCAAGGTAGTTGGCGTTCAGGATCGCGACCCGCGTCGCCTGGGTGAGGCCGGCGCCGCCCATCAGCCGGACGTAGGCCCAGGAGATCAACAGCACGGAGGCCGAGCCGAAGGGGGCGGCCGAGACGGCGCCCTCCTCGCCGGAGCCCGGATCGCCGGGCAGGTGCGCAGCGAGGTGTTCCTTGACGCCGATGGGGCCCATGCCCGGGCCGCCGCCTCCGTGCGGGATGGCGAAGGTCTTGTGCAGGTTCAGGTGGCTCACGTCGCCACCGAGGTCGCCCGGCCGGACGAGGCCGACCATGGCGTTGAGGTTGGCGCCGTCGATATAGACCTGTCCGCCGTGCTCGTGGGTGATGTCGCACACCTGCCGCACCGTCTCCTCGAAGACGCCGTGCGTGGACGGGTAGGTGATCATCACCGCGGCCAGCCGGTCGCCTGCCTGCTCGGCCTTCGCGGCGAAGTCCGCCAGGTCGATGTCGCCGTTGGCCGCCGACTTCACTGGCACCACCTTGAGGCCTGCCATCGTCGCGGAGGCCGGGTTGGTGCCGTGGGCTGAGGTGGGGATCAGGCAGATGTCGCGGTCCTCCTCCCGGGAGCGGTGGTAGGCGCGGATGGTCATCAGGCCGGCGTACTCGCCCTGCGCTCCGGAGTTGGGCTGCATGGAGAAGGCGTCGTAGCCGGTGACCTGGCACAGCTTTGCCTCGAGGTCGTCGATCACCTCGCGGTAGCCCTCGGCCTGGTTGCGTGGAGCGTAGGGATGCAGGGAGGCGAACTCCGGCCAGGTGATGGCCATCATCTCCGCGGCGGCGTTGAGCTTCATGGTGCACGAGCCGAGCGGGATCATCGCCCGGTCGAGGGCGAGGTCGCGGTCGCTGAGGCGGCGCATGTAGCGCATCATCTCCGACTCGGCCCGGTTCATGTGGAAGACCGGATGGGTCAGGTACTCGCTCTCGCGCAGCAGCTCATCCGGGATCGAGGGGGTCTCGGTGAGGGCCTCGCCCTGCTCGATGCCGAATGCGTCGAGCACGCGGCCGATCACGTCGAGCGTCGTGGTCTCGTCGCAGGAGATGCCGACCTTGTCGCGCCCCACCCGCCTCAGGTTGATGCCGCGCTGCTCGGCCGCCGCGATGATGCCCGCCTGGCCGACTCCCACCGTCACGGTGACGGTGTCGAAGAACGCCTCAGGCTCGACGACGGCCCCGCCGTCACGCAGTGCCTGAGCAAGCGTCGCGGCCATCAGGTGGACGCGCTGGGCGATCGCCTTGAGCCCGAGCGGGCCGTGGAACACGGCGTAGAAGGAGGCCATCACGGCAAGCAGAGCCTGGGCTGTGCAGACGTTGGAGGTGGCCCGCTCGCGGCGGATGTGCTGCTCGCGGGCCTGCAGGGCGAGGCGGTAGGCGCGGTTGCCCGCCGCGTCCTGTGACACGCCGACCAGTCGGCCGGGCATGATCCGCTTCAGCGGGTCGCGGCAGCTGAGGTAGGCGGCGTGGGGGCCGCCGTAGCCCGGCTGCACGCCGAAGCGCTGCGCCGAACCGATCGCGATGTCGGCGCCCATCGCGCCGGGTTCCTTCAGCACGCAGAGGCTGAGCAGGTCGGCGTCGACGATGGCGAGGGCGCCCGCGGCATGGACCCGCGTGATGAAGTCGGTGTAGTCGCGGACGTGGCCGTGGGTGCCGGGATAGGCAACGATCGCCCCGAACCAGGTGTCGTCCGGGGTGGCCCCGTCGACGGGAGCGGAGACCAGGTCGATGCCGTACGGCTCCGCCCTCGTCGCGAGCACGGCGCGCACCTGCGGGTGCAGGTCGTCGGCCACGAAGAAGCGCTGCCGCTTGCCCTTCGCCGCGTTGTACGCCATCACCATGGCCTCGGCGGCCGCGGTCGCCTCGTCGAGCAGGGAGGCGCCCGCGACCTCGAGACCGGTCAGGTCGATGACCATGGTCTGGAAGTTGAGCAGCGCCTCCAGCCTGCCCTGCGCGATCTCCGGCTGGTAGGGCGTGTAGGCGGTGTACCAGGCCGGGTTCTCCAGGATGTTGCGCTGGATGGCCGGGGGAGTGATCGTCTGGTGGTAGCCCTGGCCGATCATCGAGGTGTGCACTCGGTTACGGGACCCGATCCGACGCAGCTCGTCGAGCACTGCGCCCTCGGTCATCGGCTCCCAGCCGAGGTCCTCGCCCTGGCGAAGGCTTCCCGGCACGGCCTGGTCGATCAGCTGGTCGAGGGTGTTGACGCCCAGCGCGCCCAGCATCTTCTCCATCTCGGAAGGGCTGGGGCCGATGTGGCGTCGGTTGGCGAAATCGTCAGGGTCGTAGGCGACCTTCTCCCACGTCGGCACAGGGTCAGCCGATCATGGCGCGGTAGGCGGCCTCGTCCATGAGCTCGTCGAGCTGGGCGGGATCGGTGGGGTCGATCCGGAAGAACCACGTGCCCATCGCGTCGGCGTTGACCGACTCGGGGGTGTCGGCCAGCTCCTCGTTGACTGCGGTGATCACGCCGTCGATGGGGGTGGTGATGCCGCTCGCGGCCTTCGTGGAGTCGATGGCGACGACCTCGTCACCCTTGCTCACCGAGGCACCGACCTCGGGCAGTTCGACGAACACGATGTCTCCGAGTTCGCTCGCAGCGTGGTCGGTGATGCCGACGGCGACGTCATCGCCGGAGGGGTCGAGCCACTCGTGCTCGGTGGTGAACTTCAGCATGTCGGTTCCTATCGGTGGTAGTTGTGCGGGACGAAGGGCATGGGGGTGACGGTGGCGGCGACCCGCCTGCCGCGGACCTCGGCGTAGACGCGTTCTCCGGCCGAGCCGGTCTCGACGAGTGCCATGGCGACCGGCCCACCGAGCGTGGCGGCGAAGCCGCCGGAGGTGACGCTGCCGATTGGCTCGGAGGCGTCCTCGTCGGCGAAGACGGCGGCGCCCTCGCGGACAGGGGCCCGCCCGTCGATTCGCAGGCCGATACGTTCGCGTGCGGGGCCGTCGGTGAGCTGGTCCTCGATCGTGGCCGAACCCGGATAGCCTCCGGCGCGTGAGCCGCCTGGTCGACGCACCTTGGGGATCGCCCAGCCGAGCCCGGCCTCCACCGGCGAGATCTGTTCGCTCAGCTCGTGCCCGTACAGCGGCATGCCCGCCTCGAGCCGCAGCGAGTCGCGCGCGCCCAGACCGGCCGGAGCGACGGCGTCGAGGGCGAGCAGGGCGCGGGCGAACTCGACCGCCCGCTCGTTGGGCACCGAGATCTCGAAACCGTCCTCGCCGGTGTAGCCGGAGCGTGAGACCCACACCTTAGTGCCGTCCCAGGTCAGGGCCACGGAGTCCATGAACGTGAGGTCGGCGACCTCAGGGATGAGAGTGGCCAGCGCCTCGGAGGCGCTCGGCCCCTGCAGCGCGAGCAGCGACCGGTCGGTGAGGTGCTCGACCGTGATGCCGTCGAGGGCGCGCAGCCGCTCCAGGTCGACCGACGTGCGGGCCGCGTTGAGCACGAGCAGGAAGTGGTCGCCGCGGTTGGCGAACATCAGGTCGTCGACCACGCCACCGTCGTCGGTCGTGATCAGGCCGTAGCGCTGCCTGCCCTCGGCCAGCCCCGCGGCGCTTGCCGGGATCAGGCTCTCGAGCGCGGCCGCCGCGTCGGCGAGATCACCAGACAGGGGGGTTACGAGCACCTGCCCCATGTGGGACACGTCGAACAGTGACGCGTGGCTGCGGGTGTGCTGGTGCTCGGCGATGATGCCCGCGAACTGGACGGGCAACTCCCAGCCTGCGAAGTCGACGAGCCGGGCACCGAGTTCCCGGTGCAGTGGATGAAGTGCGGTGATCGCCATCGATGGACCCCTTCTGCCGCGCACGGCGCTGTCGGGCGTTTCCACCCTAAGCCCCCTCTGTCGCGGTTGCCTGAGATCTTCGTATCCTTCGGCGGGCCAGCGGCCTCTTTCCAGAGTTCCAGCGTCGGCGCGGTCCTGGGGCCTGAGAGTTTCCGGGGCGGTTGCTCCTTCGGCACCGGCGCGAGGCCGGTTCTCCCGAGTCGACGTGCGTCAGCCTAGCGGACGGCGGGCGCCGGCGGGAGGGGTGGGCGTGGCAGGTGCGGGCTCAGGTGACGACGAGCGGGCGCACCAGCGTGGTCTCCCGGTCGTCGGTGGCCGGCGTCGGGTCGGGTCGCCACAGCCAGCGGAGCGCCTCGGGGAGCAGAACGCCTGAGTGGTCCAGGTCGTGGCCGACGACCGAGCGACTCGGGGTGGCGGGGAGCCGGTCCGAACCGAAATGGGTGACAAGGGCCACGCGGTGCCGAGCCGTGTCGTTGACGAACCGGGTGGTCGACGGCCCGAAGCCGACCTCGCCCGTCACCCAGCGCCTCGCGAGACTGGCGAGGGTGGCCGCCCGGATCTTCTCGACGCTGCTCATCGCGCTCCCGTCCAGGGGTCGCTGCCCAGCCGCCCCGCGAGCAGGGCGATCGCCTCGGGCACCTCTTCCCGGAGGGCGGCGGCGCGGAGCGTGAACGGCTCCCTTTCCGTGACGACGTTGACGCCGGTGACGGCCTCGCGCAGGTGGAGCGACGACGCAGTGAACCAGGTGTGCAGCTCCCACCCCTGGTCCTCGTCGAACCAGCTGTCGCCGGAGTTCACGCCCTGCAGGACATGGACGAGGAAGTGGTCGATCTCGGCGAGCGTGTCGTACCAGGGAAACCCGATCACCTCATCGTCCCCGTCGACGAGCGTCAACCGCAGCCAGAAGTCGGAACTGTCCGCAACGGGGAGGCCGGCCCGCTCGAGTCGGGCGAGGCGCTGCCCGAACCGCTCAGCCAGGTCGTCGAGCCGTGCCGCGACCGCGTCGTGTGCGATGTTGCCTGGGCCGTCGTCGCCTTGCGTGATGAACCCCACAACAGGGCGGAGACGGCGCGGCCCCGATTCGGCGCACCACGGGGGCGGGGTCGGCTGCTCCATGAGCGCAAGACTACGCGCTGACAACGCTACTTGTTGGCCTCGATCATGCCGCGCAGTTCCTTCTTCAGGTCGGAGATCTCGTCGCGGTGACGGGCCGCCACCTCGAACTGGAGCTCGGCCGCGGCCTGGTGCATCTGGCTGGTGAGGTCCTCGATCAACTGCGCCAGCTCCTCCTGGGCCAGCGAAGACGCGTCGAGCCCCTTCTTCCTTCCGCCCTTTCCGGTGGTCTTCGCCGAGTCGAGCAGCGCGTCGGTGTCTGCGTCCTCACGGGCGAGCATGTCGGAGACGTCAGCGATCCGCTTGCGCAGGGGCTGCGGGTCGATGCCGTGCTCGAGGTTGTAGGCGACCTGGATGTCGCGGCGGCGGTTCGTCTCGCCGATCGCCGCCTCCATCGAGTCGGTGATCTTGTCTGCGTACATGTGCACCTGGCCAGCCACGTTTCGCGCTGCTCGGCCGATGGTCTGGATCAGGGAACGCTCGGAGCGGAGGAACCCCTCCTTGTCCGCGTCGAGGATGGCCACGAGCGACACCTCGGGGAGGTCGAGGCCCTCGCGCAGAAGGTTGATGCCGACCAGCACGTCGTACTCGCCAAGGCGCAGCTCACGCAGCAGTTCGATGCGCCGGATGGTGTCGATGTCGGAGTGCAGGTAGCGGGTGCGGATGCCGTGGTCCATGAGGTAGTCGGTGAGGTCCTCGGCCATCTTCTTGGTGAGGGTCGTCACCAGCACTCGCTCGTTGCGTTCGACGCGGAGCTTCACCTCGGCCATCAGGTCGTCGATCTGGCCCTTCGTCGGCTTGAGCACGACCTCCGGGTCGACGAGCCCGGTCGGGCGGATGATCTGCTCGACGAAGCCGTCGCTACGGTCCATCTCGTATGGTCCGGGCGTCGCGGAGAGGTAGACCGTCTGGCCGATCCGATCGACGAACTCGTCGAACTTGAGGGGGCGGTTGTCGATGGCGCTCGGCAGCCGGAAGCCGTGCTCGACGAGCGTGCGCTTGCGTGAGGCGTCGCCCTCGTACATGCCGCCGATCTGCGGGATCGTGACGTGGGACTCGTCGACGACGAGCACGAAGTCCTCGGGGAAGTAGTCGAGCAGGCACGACGGTGCCGAGCCCGCGGCACGGCCGTCGATGTGGCGCGAGTAGTTCTCGATACCGGAGCAGGTGCCGATCTGGCGCATCATCTCGATGTCGTAGCTCGTGCGCATCCGCAGCCGCTGGGCCTCGAGGAGCTTGCCCTCGGCCTCGAACTGGGCGAGGCGCTCGGCGAGCTCGGTCTCGATCCGCCCGATCGCGCGCTCCATCCGCTCCGCGCCCGCCGAGTAGTGCGTGGCGGGAAAGACGTAGGCCTCGCGCTCCTCGTGGATCACGTTGCCGGTGAGGGGATGCATGGTGGCGATCCGCTCGATCTCGTCGCCGAAGAACTCGACCCGAAGCGCGTTCTCCTCGTACATCGGGAAGATCTCGAGGGTGTCGCCCTTCACACGGAACGTGCCGCGGCCGCCTCCGATGTCGTTGCGCGCGTACTGGATGTCGACGAGGTGGCGCAGCAGGTCGTCGCGGTCCGTCTCGTCGCCCACCCGGAGGGTGACGCGCTGCTGCAGGTACTCCTCGGGTGTGCCGAGGCCGTAGATCGCGGAGACGGTCGCCACGACGATCACGTCGCGCCTGGTCAACAGCGAACTGGTCGCGGCGTGGCGCATCCGCTCGACCTCCTCGTTCAGCGAGGAGTCCTTCTCGATGTAGGTGTCTGTCTGGGGGAGATACGCCTCAGGCTGGTAGTAGTCGTAGTACGAGACGAAGTACTCGATGGCGTTGTTCGGCAGGAGATCGCGCAGCTCGTTGGCGAACTGCGCCGCGAGCGTCTTGTTGGGCTGCATCACGAGCATGGGGCGCTGCAGCCGTTCGGCCAGCCAGGCCACCGTCGCGGTCTTTCCCGTGCCTGTGGCACCCAGCAGCACGACGTCCTGCTCGCCCGAGCCGATCCGCTTCTCGAGTTCGTCAATGGCGCGCGGCTGGTCGCCGGACGGCTTGAACTCCGAGATCACCTCGAGCGGCGCCACCTGGCGCGTTAGGTCTTCGACTGGACGCATGGATCCAGACTAGTGCGGGCCCCTGACAGAACCAGGTCCGTTCGCCGAGGGACAAAGCGGGCGGCCCCGGAAGGACCGCCCGCGCGTCAGATTCGGGACCCGCTCACTCGTTCCAGGCGAGGCAGTAGCTGCGGTTCGAGGCAGCGAGCTGGACCGGCTCGGCAGGCGCATCACAGGAGATGGTGGCGGCTTCCTCCACCTTCGTCACCTTGAACTCGGCGGTGCCGCAGTCCTCGATCCGGTACTCGTACAGGGAACCGTCCACCTCGGTGTAGCAGGTGTCGGGCACGAAGTTGGGGACGAGGCACGTCGTCGACTCGGTCTTCTCGTTGGTGCCGAAGCGGCCGGAGGACACGGACAGGTAGGCAAGGGCGTCCTCGGCGCACTCGGCGTCACCGTCGATGACCTCGGTCACGTAGTAGGTGTACTTGTCGGTCGAGTCGCAGTCCACCGCCTTGTGCGTGAGGTCCTCGGTGCCCTCGCTGATCTCCAGGCAGTTGCCCGCCTTCAGGGCGGCGTCGGAGGCGAAGCGCTGCCACATGAAGTAGGCGCCGGCCGCCAGGATCGCGACGGTGAGGATGGTGCTGAGGATCTTGCGGACCCCGCCCTTCTTCGGCTCCTCGGCCATCGGCTGGAAGCCCTGCGGCTGGCCGTAACCGGCCGGCTGGGCGTAGGGGTCGCCGGGGCCACCCTGCGGCTGCTGGGGCTGTCCCTGCGGCTGCTGCGTGTATCCGCCCTGCGGCTGCTGGGGCTGTCCCTGCGAGTGCTGGGACGGGGCACCCGCCGGCTGCTGCCCGGGGCCCTCAGGATTGGGGGTGTGCTGGGCTCCGGACTGCGCATCGGGGCCAGGCTCGAAGCCGGGGCCCGACTGCTGGCCGGGGAACTGGTTGTCAGGGGGCTGCGTCATCTCTGTCTTTCTGGGTCGCGAGGTGCTCGGGGCAGGTTAGCAGCACATGGCCTCACCCGGGGCCGGTTCGACCGCGTCATCCGGCTTCTGCCACGCAGTAGCTTCGTCCGGTCCTCGGGAACTCGCAGGGACCCGAGCCTGGATCGCACGAGATCGCCGACTCGTCCGCGACCTTGGTGATCCGGAAATCGGCCGCTGCGCATTCGGCGAGCTTGTACTCGGGCAGGTCGCATCGAGCTCTCCTTTCGCCCGAGCTGAGCGCGATGCAGTCGCCCTCGGTGAGCCTGAGCGCGAGTGGTGTCCTGAGGGAGAGCACGATCCCGGTGGCAAGCAGGACGACAGCCACGATCAGCACGCCGAGGGCCACCGGGCCCGGCTCGGGCCTGCCGTCGCTCGATCCGCGCGCACGCTCGGTCAGGCGCCCGCGTCCCCGGAGCGGTAGATGCGTCCCGACTCGGTGCCGCGCACGAGCCAGGCCACCAGGTCACCGGCCGGGCCGTGCATCCGGGTGGGGGAGCCTGCGCGGCCGACCGAACCCTCGAAGCCCTCGTCCGCGACGAGCAGCAGGGGCGGGTAGTCGTCGCGGCGGCCGATCCTCTCGACGTTGAACGCGAGCAGTTCGACGGCGATGTCCGGCGTCAGGTCGGCCGTCGTGAAGTGGGAGCCGAGGTCCATGTGGTGCAGCACGACCTCGCCGAGCCGCGCGAGGGGGATCTGATTCGCCGGGATCCGGTACCCGGCGCGGAGAGTGACAGGCCGGGTGTCTCCCTCGAGCGCAGCGAACTCGCGTTGCAGGGCGCTCGCGCTGGTGTCGAGCCGGATCTGCAGATCGAGCGGGCTGGTCAGCGCGCCGAGCTCGATGGCACGGTGCTTCGCCTTCGCCGAGTCGTACATCCGGATGGGCGCCCCGTCTTCGAGGCCCTTGATCACCCGGAACATCGCGTCGGCGCCGTCGGCGAGGTGCGCCGCGACGTGGCTGCGCGTCCATCCGCTGAGTCCGGTCGGGGCGGCCCAGTCTTCCTCGGAGTAGGAGATGGTCGTCCCCAACATGAGTGCTGTGTGATCGCGGACCGCGTTCACCACCTCGGCGAACATGGCGCGATTGGTCGGCATGTGCCCCAAGTTATCAAAGACGTACCATTGCGGGCGTGAATGATCGGCTCGTAGTACGTGGCGCACGCGTCCATAACCTCAAGAACGTCTCCCTCGACCTCCCTCGGGACTCGCTGATCGTCTTCACCGGACTGTCCGGATCGGGCAAGTCGTCGCTGGCCTTCGACACCATCTTCGCCGAGGGTCAGCGCCGCTACGTCGAGTCGCTCTCGGCCTACGCCCGCATGTTCCTCGGTCAGATGGACAAGCCCGACGTCGACTTCATCGAGGGCCTCTCGCCTGCGGTGTCGATCGACCAGAAGTCCACGAGCCGCAACCCGCGCTCGACCGTCGGCACCATCACCGAGGTCTACGACTACCTGCGTCTCCTGTTCGCCCGGATCGGCGTGCCGCACTGCGAGGTGTGCGGGGCCGTCATCGGCAGGCAGACCCCGCAGCAGATCGTCGACCGGCTCATGGCGCTCGAGGAGGGGACCCGCTTCCAGATCCTCGCCCCGCTGATCCGCGGGCGAAAGGGCGAGCACGCCGAGCTGTTCCGGCAGCTCGTCGGGGACGGCTACAGCCGCGTGCGCATCGACGGCGAGACGTTCCCGCTCACCGAGCTGCCCGCCATCGACAAGAACCGCAAGCACAACATCGAGGTGGTCGTCGACCGCGCGGTCGTGCGGCCGAACGCAAAGCAGCGGATCACCGAGTCGATCGAGACGGCGCTCGGACTCGCCGGGGGCGTGGTGATCGCCGACTTCGTCGACCTTCCCGCCGACGACCCCGAGCGTGAGCGCCGCTTCTCCGAGAAGATGGGCTGCCCCAATGACCACGACGTCAACATCGACGAGCTGGAGCCGCGGCAGTTCTCCTTCAACGGGCCCTGGGGTGCCTGTCCCGGCTGTTCCGGCCTCGGCACCCTGCTCGACCCGGACCCCGAGCTGATCATCCCCAACGAGGACCTCTCGCTCGACGAAGGCGCCATCGCGCCGTGGAGCGCTGCCACCATCAAGAGCCACTACGAGCATGTGCTGACCTCGCTCGGCGAGGAGCACGGCTTCTCCATGAAGACGGCGTGGATCGACCTGACCCCTGCCGTGCGCAAGCTGCTGCTCTTCGGCGCGAAGGGCAACGTCGTGGTCAGGTACCGCAACCGCTTCGGCCGCGTGCGCTCCTTCTCCCAGAAGTACGAGGGCGTCATTCCGTTCATCCGTCGCCGCTACGACGAGGCCGAGACCGACGCCGCCCGCGACCGCTGGGGCGGCTACATGCGCGAGATCAACTGCCCCGAGTGCGGGGGAGCAAGGCTGAAGCCTTCCTCGCTCGGCGTCACGGTGGCCGACCGCAACATCGCCCAGCTCGCCGACATGTCGATCGGGGAGGCGGCCGAGTTCCTCGGCGAGCTCACCCTCACCGATCGTGAGGCGGCGATCGCCGAGCGGCTGATCAAGGAGATCAACGCCCGGCTGAAGTTCCTGCTCGACGTGGGGCTGGACTACCTGACTCTCTCCCGCGGTGCAGGAACGCTTTCGGGCGGTGAGGCGCAGCGGATCCGGCTCGCCACGCAGATCGGCTCCGGTCTGGTCGGCGTGCTCTACGTCCTCGACGAGCCGAGCATCGGGCTGCACCAGCGCGACAACCTGCGCCTGATCGAGACGCTGCACCACCTCCGGGACCTCGGAAACACCCTCATCGTGGTCGAACACGACGAGGACACCATCCGCGCCTCCGACTGGGCCGTCGACATCGGTCCCGGGGCGGGCGAGGGCGGCGGAGAGGTCGTCGTCTCCGGACCGGTGAAGGAACTCCTGACCTCGAAGGAGTCGCTGACCGGTGCCTATCTCTCGGGACGTCTAGCCATCCCGGTGCCGGGCGTTCGTCGGTCGGGAAACGGCAACCAGATCGTCGTCAAGGGGGCCCGCGAGCACAACCTGCGCGGCATCGACGTCTCCTTCCCGCTCGGCTCGCTGATCGCGGTGACCGGCGTCTCCGGCTCGGGCAAGTCGTCGCTGGTCAACTCGATCCTCTACACGGCGGCCGCGCGGGCGATCTACAACGCAAAGGCGGTGCCGGGAAAGCACAAGTCGCTCGAGGGACTTGAACACATCGACAAGGTGATCCAGGTCGACCAGTCGCCGATCGGGCGCACCCCCAGGTCGAACCCGGCCACCTACACGGGCGTGTTCGACAAGATCCGCAACCTGTTCGCGCAGACCCCCGAGGCGAAGGTCCGCGGCTACCAGCCGGGCCGGTTCTCGTTCAACGTCAAGGGCGGCCGCTGCGAGAACTGCATGGGCGACGGCACCATCAAGATCGAGATGAACTTCCTGCCCGACGTCTACGTCCCGTGCGAGGTGTGCCACGGCGCCCGCTACAACCGCGAGACCCTCGAGGTGCACTACAAGGGCAAGACGATCGCCGAGGTGCTCGACATGCCGATCAGCGAGGCCGTCGAGTTCTTCGCGCCGATCTCGTCCATCGCGCGCTACCTGAAGACCCTGACGGAGGTCGGGCTCGGGTACGTCAGGCTCGGCCAGCCCGCTACGACCCTCTCTGGCGGTGAGGCCCAGCGCGTCAAGCTCGCCGCCGAACTGCAGAAGCGCTCGACCGGGCGCACCCTCTACGTGTTGGACGAGCCGACCACCGGTCTGCACTTCGAGGACATCCGGAGACTGCTCACCGTGCTGCAGCGCCTCGTCGACGCGGGCAACACCGTCGTGACGATCGAGCACAACCTCGACGTGATCAAGTCGGCGGACCACCTGATCGACATGGGGCCCGACGGCGGATCGCGCGGTGGCACCGTCGTGGCGACCGGCACCCCCGAAGAGGTGGCCGCGAACAAGAAGTCGGCGACCGGCGCGTTCCTGAAGCCGATCCTGGAGGGCTGAGCTCAGTCTGGGATGACGGGGCGCAGCCGCTCGGGCGCGATCCGGGCAGGGACGAGGCGCGCGACCGCGAGCAGCGCGAGACCGGCCACGACGAATGGCACGGCCTGCAGCAGCAGGCTCCGCCACCCGTTGAACACGGTGTCCAGGTTGTCGGTGGAGTAGACAGACACCCCGTCGTTGCCGCCCTCGCAGTGGACCGTGTAGCCGCCCTTTGCCGCCTCGAACATCGCGAGCGGCACGTCGGGCGCCTCGGGAGCGGTGCTCCTGGTCGTGGTGAGCCGGACGCCGTCGAGGTCGGTGACGGTGCACTCGGGCAGGTCGCGTTCGGCGCTGTGGATCGCGTAGGTCCCGTTCTCCGGGAGGCTGATCGAGCCGTCGGGTCCTGGCACGTGCTGCTGGACGAGGAACTTGCCCGAGATCGTGTTCTGGGCGCCGAGCGCCAGGGCGACGCCGAAGGCGATCAGGAGGATGGCGAGCACGGTGCTGACCACGCCGACGGCGAGCGCGAGCCGCTTGCGGCGGCGGAACAGCGCCAGGTCCCCGTGGTACCTGGCTCTGTCGGCCGCGGTCGGTGCCGACTCCTGGGTCATGCTGTGGCGTCGGTCGTCGATCATGGACCAACCGTATAGCCGCGCCCCGGTCTCGGGTCCACAGATGGACGGATCGTCGCCTTTTGGCGGTGTGTCTCAGCGGGTGTGCCACCGTCGGCGGCCCGACCTAAGATCGGTGCCATGGCCGATCCCGCAAGCTACCGTCCCCGCCCGGGGAGCATTCCAACCGATCCAGGGGTCTACCGGTTCTTCGACTCGTTCGGCAACGTGATCTACGTCGGGAAGGCCAAGAACCTGCGGCAGCGGCTCAACTCCTACTTCGCCGACCCGGCCGCGCTGCACTTCCGCACCCAGACGATGGTGCGCACCGCGAACAAGGTCGAATGGACCGTCGTCGCGAGCGAGGTGGAGGCGCTCCAGCTCGAGTACACCTGGATCCAGCAGTTCGACCCGCGCTTCAACGTCAAGTACCGCGACGACAAGTCCTACCCGTGGCTCGCCATCACGATGAGCGAGGAGTTCCCGCGCGTCTTCGTCGGTCGCGGGGCCAAGAAGCGCGGCACCCGCTACTTCGGGCCGTTCGGCCAGGCGTGGGCCATCCGCGAGACGGTCGACCTGCTGCTGCGCGTCTTCCCGATGCGCTCCTGCACGCAGGGCGTGTTCAACCGCGCAAGGTCCTCTGGGCGCGCCTGCCTGCTCGGCGACATCGGCAAGTGCTCCGCGCCGTGCGTCGGGCGGGTCACCCCGGAGGAACACCGCGACATCGCCGAGGACTTCGCCTCCTTCATGGCAGGCAACACCGGCGGGATCATCGGCCGGATCGAGCGCGAGATGTACCAGGCCTCTGCCGATCTCAACTTCGAGCGGGCGGCCGTCCTGCGCGACTCCCTCGCGGCGCTGAAGCGGGTGCAGGAGAAGAACTCCGTCGTGCTGAGCGACGGGCTCCGCGCCGACATCGTCGGACTCGCCGACGACGGGCAGCAGGTCGCCGTCCAGGTGTTCCACATCGTCGACGGGCGCATCCTGGGGGAGCGTGGCTGGATCGCGGACAGGGCGGACGACCGACCCCTCACCGAACTGCTCGAGGCATTCCTCGAACAGCTCTACACCGACGATCTGGAGATCCCGCCGCACATCTTCTCCTCTGTGGAGGCCGAGGACGCGATCGCGGCGCACCTCACCGTCCGCCGCGGCTCCAACGTCAACATCAGGGTCCCCCTCCGCGGCGAGAAGCGGGCCCTGCTCGACACCGTCGTGCGCAACGCGGAGCTCGCCCTCGACCAGGCGAAGCTGCGCCGCGCCACCGACCTCACCACGCGCAACCAGGCGCTGGAGGAGGTCGCAGACGCGCTCCAGTTGGACGAGCCCCCGCTGCGGATCGAGTGCTACGACATCTCGCACACCATGGGCACCGAGGTCGTCGGCTCGATGGTCGTCTTCGAGGACGGCATGGCCCGCAAGAACCAGTACCGCCGCTTCATCATCAAGGGCTTCGAGGGCAGCGACGACGTCGCTGCCATCCGGGAGGTGCTCACGCGAAGGCTGCGCCGCCTCGTCGACGAGCGCGCCGCCGACGTGCTGGTCGACGCCACGACCGGTGAGGCGGCGAAGTTCTCCTACGCGCCAGGGCTGATCGTCGTCGACGGAGGCCAGCCGCAGGTCAACGCCGCCGCCGAGGTGCTGCGCGAGTTCGGCCTCGACAACGAGATCGCCCTGTGTGGCCTCGCCAAGCGCCTCGAGGAGGTCTGGCTCCCGGAGGAGGACTTCCCGGTGATCCTTCCCCGCGCCTCCGAGGGGCTGTATCTGTTGCAGCGCCTCCGCGACGAGGCGCACCGGTTCGCGATCACCCACCACCGCTCGCGCAGGGCGAAGCATGTTGTCGAGTCGGTGCTCGACGGCGTCCCGGGACTGGGTGAGCTTCGGCGCAAGGCGCTGCTGAAGTACTTCGGCTCCATGCGGAAGCTCCGCCAGGCCAGCGTCGAGGAGATCGCCCAGGTGCCCGGCTTCGGCCCGACCCTCGCGGCCGCGGTCAAGGCGGCGGTGGCCGACACCGGGGGAGAGGCGATCAACCTCACCACCGGCGAGGTAACGGAGATCTGATGGGTCGCCGCACGCGCGCTGTCACGCCCGAGTTGAACAGTGTTCAAACGAGGTGCTTAGATGGTGACACCACCGAAGAGGGAGTGCTCATGACCGCTCAGTCCGCCACCGCCCAGCGCGCCGTCGCCCCGGCCGATCTCGCCTACGTCGCAGTCTTCGCGGCCCTGATCGCCGCCCTGTCGCTCGCCCCTGCCTTCGCGGTCGGACCCGTGCCGATCACCCTGCAGACCTTCGGCGTCGCCCTTGCGGCACTGTGCCTCGGCCCATGGCGGGGCCTCGCCGCCGTCGCGCTCTACGTCGGCGTCGGCGTCGCAGGACTCCCGGTGTTCGCAGGCGGGCGGGCAGGCATCTCCGTGCTCCTCGGCCCGACCGGAGGCTACGTCGCCTCCTTCCTCGTCTCCGCCTTCCTGATGGGGCTCGCCGCCCGGATCATCGTGCGCAGGCGCGAGCGACTCGCCGCCCTCTGGCTCTTCCTCGCAACCGTCGTGGTCCGGCTCGTGGTCGTGTGGCCGCTCGGCGCGGCCGGCCTCGTCTTCGGAGGCGGCATGGGCTGGCGAGAGGCCTTCGCGCTCGACCTGACCTTCTGGCCGGGCGACCTGCTGAAGAACCTGGTCGCGGTGCTTGTGGCGGTCGCGGTGCACAAGGCCTTCCCGAGGCTGCTCGGTCGGTGATCAGCCTGCGCGACGTCACGGTCAGCGTCCCCGCACCGACGGCGGACGCCCCCGACCGCGTGCTGCTCGAGCGGATCTCGCTTGAGCTCACCGAGTCGAGGATCGCCGTGATCGGCGCGAACGGGTCGGGCAAGTCGACCCTGCTGCGGCTGCTCAACGGGCTGCGCGCCCCGACCTCCGGCAGCGTCCTGGTGGACGGGCTCGACACGGTCAAGGACGCGAAGCGGGTCCGTTCGCTCGTCGGGTTCGTGTTCACCGATCCGCTGTCGCAACTGCTCATGTCGACGCCGGTCGAGGACGTCGAGCTCAGCCTCCGCGCGACGGTGCGCGACCGGAAGGAGCGCACCCGGCGCGCGCAGGAACTGCTGGACAGCAGAGGCATCGGTCACGTCGCCAACCAGAGCGTCTACGACCTCAGCGGGGGAGAGCGACAACTGGTGGCGCTGACCAGCGTGCTTGCGGTCGGGCCCCGCGTGGTCGTCGCGGACGAGCCGACCACCCTGCTCGACCTGCGCAACAGGTTGATGCTGCGCCGGATCCTCGCCGGACTCACCCAGCAGGTGATCTTCTCCACCCACGATCTCGACCTCGCCCGCGAGGCCGACCGGGTGATCGTCATCGAGTACGGGAAGGTGCTGGCCGACGGCGACCCGACCGACGCGGTCGCGGCGTACGAGGACGCCATGGTGTCGTCGTGAACGCCCACACCTCGCTGCTCGGCATCTTCCGACCCGGTGACGGCTGGCTGTTCCGGCTGCCCGTCGGCTGGAAGTACGCGTTGATGCTCGCCATCGCCGTTCCGCCGTTTCTCGTCTGGCGGTGGTGGGCGACGGCTGCGGCGATCGGCGTCGCGATCCTCTCGCTTGTCACCTCGGGGATCGGGCTGCGCCGCAGCCTCGCCGTCGGGTGGTACCTGTGGGTGATCCTCGCCCTGCTCGCCTCCTACCAGCTGTTCTCCACCCACTTCGTGGACGCCTTCATCTCGCCGGGAAACGTCCTCGCCGCGGTGCTCGCCTCGCGCCTGCTCACCCTCACGACGTCGACCCCTGACCTGATGGACGCGCTGTCGACCGGGCTGCGACCGCTCAGGCTGCTTCGCCTCAACCCGGACACGGTCACCGTGGCGATCGCGCTCATGCTCCGCTCCATCCCCTACCTCGCAGGCGCGCTGCAGGACGCCCGCGACGCCGCGCGTGCGCGCGGGAGGGACCGCAACCCGGTGCGGCTGCTCATCCCGGCCGTCGTCAACGCCGTTGCCTACGCGCAACGCACCGGTGAGGCCCTGCACGCGCGCGGCCTCCCCGACTGACGGGCCCACCGGCGGCGCGGTCGCTTCGTGGGTCGTGGACACCAGGTCCGTCGTTGGAGGCGCGGCAGCTGGTGATCAACACCTCCACCACCATCATCACCTTCCTGATGGTGTTTCTCATCCAGTCAACCCAGAACCGCGACACCGCCGCCATCCAGACGAAGCTCGACGAACTGATCCGCGTCACGGCCGACGCGCACAACGCGCTGCTCGACCTCGAGGAGCTCGACGAGGAGGACATCGCCCGGGTCCGTGAACCGACGCGGAGCTGCCCCGGGCGGCAAGGGAGGCCGACCGTCTCGGCCACGCCCGTCCCGGACGGGTCTGACTCAGCTGAAGTCGAGCGCGCCGTCCTCGACGCGCAGCCTCCGACGCACCTCGTCGGGCCCGATCGACTCGTCGAAGCCGACCAGCCGGGAGAACCAGTCCACGGATCAGCGCAGGCCGCGCATCATCTTCACGATCCAGCGGTTCAGCACCACCATGACGATCCCGACCACGATGGAGGCGCCGCCGATGATCAGGAAGTACGGCGAGGATCGCCTGCATGCCGTAGAAGCTGAAACGCTCCCACATCTCCACGCCGGCCAGGTTCCACAGCCCTGCCGGGTGACCGGACTTCCTCCGGACGGCGGTGTTACTCATCTGTTGGTCATTCATTTTCCCACCTTCTCACTGCTTGCCGGGAAGCTGTCACTCCGGGTCAGATCCACGCCGGGTGGTGGGGGTGCTGGAGCCGCTGCCAGTAGGGTGGCGCCATGACCTCTTCGTCCCCGCTCGAGATCGCGCTGATCACCGGACTCTCCGGCGCTGGAAGGCGGACCGCGGCCCATGCGATGGAGGATCTCGGCTGGTATGTCGTGGACAACCTGCCTCCGCTGATGATCCCGTCGCTCGCCGAGACCATGCTCCGGGACGGGGTCACCCGGCTCGCAGTGGTGGTCGACGTACGTTCACGCGAGCAGTTCGACCAGGTCCCGACCGCGCTGGCCGAGGTCACGAAGAAGGGCGCGACGGTCACAAGCGTCTTCCTCGAGGCGACCGACGACGTGATCGTGCAGCGACAGGAGTCGAACAGGCGGCCACTGCCGTTGCAGGGTGGCGACCGCCTGATCGAGGGCATCGAGCGTGAACGGCGGCTGCTCGCCGACCTGCGCGCTGATGCGGACATCGTCGTCGACACCTCCAGGCTGTCGGCGCGGCAGCTCACCCAGCGCATCGACAACCACTTCGGCGGGGAGGCGACCGACAGGCTGAAGATCTCGATCATCTCGTTCGGGTTCAAGAACGGCGTCCCGGTCGACGCCGACATGGTCTTCGACGTGCGCTTCCTGCCCAACCCCTTCTGGATCCCGGAGCTGCGCCCCAAGTCCGGCCTCAGCCGCGACGTCGCGCAGTACGTGCTCAAGCACGACGCGGCCCAGCAGTTCCAGGACCACATGGTCAACCTGCTCGCGACGGTCGCGCCTGGCTACCTCGCCGAGGGCAAGCGCCAGGTGACGCTCGCGATCGGCTGCACCGGAGGAAAGCACCGTTCCACGTCGATGTCGGAGGAGCTCGCCGGCCGACTGCGGGAGAAGGGGTTCCCGACGACGGTGCTGCACCGGGATCTGGGGAAGGAATGAGTCTCAACTCGCTGCCCCGCGTGGTCGCCCTCGGAGGAGGCCACGGCCTGTCGGCCTCGCTGACTGCGCTGCGCCGGATCACCGACCGCCTGACCGCGGTGGTCACCGTCGCAGACGACGGGGGATCGTCGGGAAGGCTCCGCGACGAGTTCAACATCCTGCCGCCCGGAGACCTGCGCATGGCGCTGGCCGCGCTGTGCTCGGACGACCACGTCGGACGGACCTGGGCCAACGTCCTGCAGTCCCGGTTCACCGGTGAGGGGTCGCTCGCCGGTCATGCCATCGGCAACCTCCTGATCGCAGGGCTCTGGCAGCAGTTCGACGACCCGGTCGAGGGCCTCGACATGGTGGGGGATCTGCTGCGGACCCGCGGTCGGGTGCTTCCCATGAGCTCGATCCCGCTCGAGATCGAGGCCGACGTCGTCGGCCTCGACCCCTTCGCTCCCGACGAGGTCTGCACGCTCAGCGGCCAGGCGACGGTGGCAAAGTCGCGCGCGATCGTCCAGGGCGTGCGGCTCGTGCCCTCGGCCCCGCCAGCGAGGGCGGAGGCGGTGGAGGCCATCGCGCAGGCAGACAGCGTCGTGCTCGGGCCCGGTTCCTGGTTCACCAGCGTCATCCCGCACCTGCTGGTGCCCGATCTCGCCAAGGCGATCCTCGAGACGAAGGCGCAGCGGGTCCTCGTGCTCAACGTCGCGCCCGCGGAGGAGACAGACGGCTTCAGCGCGTCGCGCCACATCGAGCTGCTCGCCGAACACGCGCCGGGGCTCCGGCTCGACGTGGTGATCGCCGACCGACGCTTCGCGGACACCGACCGCTACCTGGAGTCCTATGTCGCCTCCCTCGGTGGCCGGCTGGTCCGCGCGGACGTCGCCCTCCGCGGGGGAGCCGCGCTGCACGACACCAACCGGCTCGCCTCGATTTTCAGCGAGGTCATCACCGGCTGAAACCCCCAGTGGGGACACGGTTGCGGGGCCCCGGCATCGGGTGGATCGGGTTCCGGTTGGACCGGTCTGTGGCAGACTGCGCCCATGGCTCTGACGCAGAAGGTGAAGGCTGAGCTCGCCACTGTCACCGCCCCGCACCCGTCGGTGCGGCGCGCGGAGGTTGCGGCCGTCCTCAGGTTCGCCGGGGGGCTGCACCTGGTCGGTGGACGGATCGTGATCGAGGCCGAACTCGACACCGGGGCAGCGGCCCGCAGGCTGCGCGCATTCATCTCCGAGCTCTACTCGATCGACTCGGAGCTGCTCGTGATCAACGGCTCCGGGGTGCGTCGAGGCCCGCGCTACACCGTGCGGGTGGTTCGCGAGGGCGAACAGCTCGCCAGGATGACCGGCCTCGTTGACCAGAACCGTCGCCCGGTCCGCGGGCTGCCTCCGGTGGTGGTCGGAGGTTCGCAGGCGGACTCGATCGCCGTGTGGCGTGGCGCCTTCCTCGCCCGCGGCTCGCTCACCGAGCCGGGCAGGTCGATGGCGCTCGAGATCACCTGCCCCGGGTCAGAGGCCGCGCTTGCGCTGGTCGGGGCCGCCCGGCGGCTCGGGATCAGCGTGAAGTCCCGCGAGGTCCGCGGCGTCGACCGCGTGGTCATCCGCGACGGCGACGCAATCGGTGAACTGCTGACCAGGATGGGCGCCGCCGAGGCGCGGATCGTCTGGGAGGAGCGCAGGAAGCGCAGGGAGGTCCGCGCGAACGTCAACCGGCTCGCCAACTTCGACGACGCGAACCTGCGCCGCTCCGCCCGCGCGGCGGTGACGGCGAGCGCCCGGGTCGAGCGCGCCATGGAGATCCTCGGCGACGATGTGCCCGAGCACCTGCGCGCAGCGGGTGAACTCCGCCTCGCCAACCGCCAGGCCAGCCTCGAGGAACTGGGTCGGCTGCACGAACCGCCGCTGACCAAGGACGCGATCGCAGGCCGGATCCGTCGTCTGCTGGCGACGGCGGACAAAGCTGCAGACGATGCCGGGGTGCCGAACACGGAGGCGAGCCTGCCCGCCGACCTCAGCGAGGGCGAATGACACTGTCTGGTTAAATTGGCCCCCGCTGTTGCCCGACGGGCTCTGGAAGATAGGATTACTCCTGTCCGTATGCGCCTTCTGGCGCTGGTAGCTCGAAAGGGATCGAATTCCACATGACCGTTAAGGTTGCAATCAACGGGTTTGGCCGCATCGGCCGCAACTACTTCCGCGCGCTCGTCGCTTCGGGTGCCGATCTTGATGTCGTCGCAGTCAACGACCTGACCGACAACAAGACCCTGGCCCACCTCCTCAAGTACGACTCGATCCTCGGTCGCTTCCCCGGCGAGATCAGCTACGACGATGACTCGATCACCGTCGACGGCAAGGAGATCAAGGCTTTCGCTGAGAAGGATCCCGCTCAGCTTCCCTGGGCCGACCTCGGCGTTGACATCGTCATCGAGTCGACCGGCTTCTTCACCGACGCCACCAAGGCCGACGCCCACATCAAGGCAGGCGCCAAGAAGGTGCTCATCTCGGCTCCGGCCAAGAACGAGGACATCACCATCGTGATGGGCGTCAACGACGACAAGTACGATCCGGCGATCCACAACATCATCTCGAACGCCTCCTGCACCACCAACTGCCTCGCCCCGATGGCCAAGGCCCTCAACGACGGCATCGGCATCGAGCGTGGCCTCATGACCACGATCCACGCCTACACGCAGGACCAGAACCTGCAGGACGGCCCGCACAAGGACCTGCGTCGCTCGCGCGCCGCCGCCCTGAACATGGTCCCCACCACCACCGGTGCGGCCAAGGCCGTCTCGCTGGTTCTGCCCGAGCTGAAGGGTAAGCTGGACGGCTACGCCATGCGCGTTCCCACCCCGACCGGCTCCGCCACCGACCTCACCTTCGAGGCCTCGCGTGAGACCTCCGTCGAGGAGATCAACGAGATCATCAAGAAGGCCGCCGACGGCCGCATCCTCGTCTACACCGAGGACGAGATCGTGTCCAAGGACATCGAGACCGACCCGGCCTCCTGCATCTTCGACGCCAAGCTGACCAAGGTCATCGGCAACCAGGTGAAGGTGCTCGGCTGGTACGACAACGAGTGGGGCTACTCCAACCGTCTCGTCGACCTGACCGAGCTCGTCGGCTCGAAGCTCTGATCCTCCGCACACTCTGTGCTCAAGACCACGGCCCCGTGACCCCTCGTGGGGTTGCGGGGCCGCGGTCGTCCCACACCTTTAGAGAAAGGCCAAACATGAAGTCCGTCGCAGACCTGGGAGACCTCTCCGGCAAGCGCGTGCTGATCCGTAACGACTTCAACGTCCCGCTCGACGCGGACAAGAACATCACGGACGACGGCCGCATCCGCGCCGCGCTCCCCACGCTGCAGCAGCTGCGTGACGCGGGCGCCCGCATCGTGATCATGGCCCACCTGGGCCGCCCGAAGGGCGAGGTCAACCCCAAGTACTCGCTCGCCCCGGTCGCGAAGCGGCTCGGCGAGCTGCTCGGCACCGAGGTGAAGTTCGCGGGCGACGTCGTCGGTGACTCGGCAAAGTCCGTCGTCGACTCGCTGCAGGACGGCGAGGTCGCCCTGCTGGAGAACGTCCGCTACGAGCCGGGCGAGGAGTCGAAGGACGAGGCCGCCCGCACCGAACTGGCGAAGAAGTACGCGGCCTTCGGTGACATCTTCGTCTCCGACGGCTTCGGCGTCGTGCACCGCAAGCAGGCCTCCGTCTACGACGTCGCCAAGCTGCTGCCGAACGCGGCCGGTTCTCTCGTGGCCAAGGAGGTCGGCGTGCTGAAGCAGCTGACCGAGTCGCCCGAGCGTCCCTACGTCGTCGTGCTCGGCGGCGCGAAGGTGGCAGACAAGCTGTCCGTCATCGACAACCTGCTCAAGGTCGCAGACACGCTCGTCATCGGCGGTGGCATGCTCTTCACCTTCCTGAAGGCGCAGGGCCACGACATCGGCAAGTCGCTCGTCGACAACGACAACCTCGAGACCTGCAAGGCGTACCTGGAGCAGGCGAAGGCCGAGGGCAAGGTCATCCTGCTTCCGGTCGACGTCCGCGTCGCCGACGGGGCCGACTTCGAGGGCCTCAAGCCCATCGGTGAGGTCGAGGTCGTCTCGGCCGACGCCATCCCCGCAGACAAGATGGGCCTCGACATCGGCCCCGAGTCGGAGAAGCTGTTCGCCGAGGCCATCCGCGGCGCGAAGACCGTGTTCTGGAACGGCCCCATGGGCGTGTTCGAGATCAAGGAGTTCTCGGACGGCACCAAGGCCGTCGCCAAGGCGCTCACCGAGGTCGGTGGGCTTTCCGTGGTCGGTGGTGGCGACTCCGCCGCCGCCGTTCGTGCGCTCGGCTTCGCCGACGACGAGTTCGGCCACATCTCGACCGGCGGCGGCGCGTCGCTGGAATTCCTGGAGGGTAAGGACCTTCCAGGCATCTCGGTTCTGGAGGAGAACAACTGATGACTCGCAAGCCCATCATGGTCGGCAACTGGAAGATGAACGTCGACCACATCGAGGCCACCGGACTCGTGGAGAAGCTTCACTACACCTTGGTCGACAAGGACTGGGACCCCAAGAAGTCGGAGTGCGTGCTCTGCGTGCCCTTCACCGACATCCGCACCGTCCGCACCCTGATCGACGGCGACCGCCTGCAGTTCGGTCTCGGCGCGCAGAACGTGTCCGAGCACGACAACGGCGCCTTCACCGGCGAGATCTCGGCGTCGATGCTGTCGAAGCTCGGCGTCCAGTACGTCATCATCGGCCACTCGGAGCGTCGTCAGTTCTTCGGTGAGACCGACGAGCTGGTCAACGCCAAGGCGTTCAAGGTGCTCGGCGCGGGCATGACCCCGATCGTGTGCGTCGGCGAGGGCCTCGACATCCGTAAGGCGGGCAACCATGTCGAGTACACGCTCGATCAGGTCCGCCGTGCGCTGCAGGGCCTCTCGTCCGAGCAGGTCGCCGGCCTCGTCATCGCCTACGAGCCCGTCTGGGCCATCGGCACCGGCGAGGTGGCCACCCCGGCCGACGCGCAGGAGGTGTGTGGCGCCATCCGTAAGGAGGTCGCTGCGCTGTACGACGAGGCGACCGCCGAGTCCGTCCGCATCCAGTACGGCGGTTCGGTGAAGTCCGGCAACGTCGTGCAGATCATGGACCAGCCCGACATCGACGGCTGCCTTGTCGGCGGAGCGAGCCTCCAGCCCGAGGAGTTCGCGGCGATCGTGTGCTTCTACCAACTCTGAGCTGAGCCCGGTGGCGCCGCCCCTGAGGGGGCGGCGCCACCGGCTTTTTTCCACCCGCTCACGGCGATGAGCATCGGCAGGGGCGAATGTGGAATAACGGGGCTCGTCCGATAACATGGGGCGCGTGATTGTCCCCCTGGTGTCCTGGCCCATTACGACGTTGTCGATCATCGTGGTGATCCTCAGCATCCTGCTCGCGGCCACCGTCCTTCTCCACAAGGGTCGTGGAGGCGGAATGTCCGATCTGTTCGGTGGGGGCATGTCCACCTCGATGGGTGGAGCCTCCACGGCGGAGCGTCGACTCGACCGGATCACGGTCGTGCTCGCTCTGGTCTGGCTGCTGACCATCGTCGGTCTGCTCGTGCTGTACCGCCTCGACTTCTGAGCGCGCGACAAACTCACTGAATCACTCTTCACAAGGAGAACAACAAAGTGGCAGGTGGCAACGCCATTCGTGGCACGCGCGTCGGCGCAGGACCCATGGGCGAGGCCGAGCGCGGCGATTCCGCGCCTCGGCTTCACGTCTCGTACTTCTGCTCGAGCGGGCACGTGACCCGTCCGGCCTTCGCGGCAGATGCGCAGATCCCCGAGACGTGGGACTGCCCGCGCTGCGGACTCCCGGCGAGCATGGACGCGGACAACCCTCCGCCCCCGCCGAAGATCACCCCGTACAAGACGCATCTGGCCTACGTCAAGGAACGCCGCACGGATGCGGAGGCGGCGCAGATCCTCGAGGAGGCGGTCACCGCCCTTCGTGCGCGTCGCGCCAGCGGCGAGGTCATCTACTGACCCCCGTCGCGCACAGCTGACACAAGGACCCGGGCATCGCCTGGGTCCCTGTCATAGGGGCACCGGGTCGGTTCCGCGGGGATGGCGCACCCCGGGATGGGACGCCTCCCCGTTAGGATGTCGGGCGACACGACGTCTGAGGAGCCAGCGTGACCAACGATCCATACGGCATCGGCGAGCCGATCGACGCAGACCCGACTCTCGAGCAGCCCGCCGTCCAACCGTCGCCGCTGGCCGACACCCGTCCCCAGCCGGCGGTGCCCGCCGCGCCCCAGGGGTATCCGCCGGGGCAGCCCCAGGCGGTTCCGGCACAGCAGTGGTCACCTCAGCCGGCGTACGGGCCCCAGCCCGGATACGGGCAGCAGCAGTACCGTCCGGCTGCGCGAGCCTCGGGCGGCGGCTGCGGAAGGGTCGCGGCCATCTTCACCGCCATCACCCACCTGATCGCCATCCCGCTGTGGCTCTTCGGCGACACGATCCTCCACGAGGGCTACCCGAAGGTCGGCGACACCATCTACCTGATCGGGCTCGGCGTCGCCGCGCTGCTGCTGCTCCTGCAGCTGGTCCTCGCCATCGTCACCGTCGCAGCGGCCCCTGGCGCGCCGAGGGTCGGCGGAGTCCTCACGATCCTCGGCGTGTTCGCAATCATTGGGGTGGTGGGAGCGCTCCTGGTCGGCATCTCCCTGCCGATGGGAGGTGTCGCCATCGTGGCGAGCGTGGTGCACCTGATCCTCGCGGTGCTGCTCTTCCTCCCGCCCTCGCGGCGATGAGGCTCAGAAGGGGCAGGTGAACTGCGCGGGCAGCTCAGAGGCCGCCCCCTCGTCCAGGTACCAGAAGGTGGCCACCCGGCCATGCACCGCGGCGCCGGGGAAGGCGGGATCTCCGGCGAGCGAATGAGCCACCGCCTCGGCCTTTCCCTCGCCGGTGGCAATGAACCACACCTCCTCCGAGCGGTTCAGCGTCGGCAGCGTCAGGGAGATCCGCTCCGAGGGTTCCTTCGGGCTGTCTGTGACGCCGATCACGGCGCGGCTGGTCGGCTCGGAGCTCGGATGCGCGGGGAAGATCGAGGCGACGTGCCCGTCGACGCCGATCCCGAGCAGCGTGATGTCGAAGGCGGTGTCTCCCAGCTCGGCCTCGTACTCGGCGGCCGACTCGTGGGAGTCCTTCCTGCCGTCCTTTGCCGCCATCATGTGCGTGTCTGCTGACTTGATCGACACCGTCCGCGCGAGTCGGCTGACGGCCTGCAGGGAGTTGCGCGCCGGATCGGTCGCGGGGACGAAGCGCTCGTCGCCCCACCACAGCTGCAGCTTGGAGGCGTCGAGCTCGGAGTCCTTCGCCAGCTCGGCGAAGATCTCATACATCGCGTTCGCCGCGTCGCCTCCGGTCAGGCACAGGTGCACGATGGGCTGTGAGCGCTGCAGCTCGATCAGGCGGTCGAGGAGGCGCGTCGCGACGACGATCGAGACGTCGAGCGCGTCATCGAGGCGCACCACCCGCGTGTACATCTACTTGCCTTCCGACTCGGCGACGATCTGCTCGGCCGCGGCCTCGAAGATGTCGTCGGCGTCGAGGCGACACAACTCCTCGGTCAGCAGATCGGTGAGCGGCCGGCGGCGGAGTGCGACTCTACGCTCGGGCTGGCCGGGAACCTGGTAGATCGCGCTGCCCTCGGCGACCCGGCGCACGGTGATGTCGCCGTCCGGGGTGCGCAGCACCACGGCGTTGACGCCAGGGCCGTCGCCCTGCTCGTATGTCACGGGCACGTGCAGGCGCGAGGTGAGCCAGGCCGCGAGCAGTATGGCAGGCGCGTTGTCGGGCGCCGCGGTGACGACCGCCTCGGTGACCTGCTGCTGCGACTGGTCAAGTGAGGCAGCGAGCAGGGCCCGCCAACGGGTCAGGCGCGTCCAGGTCAGGTCGGTGTCGCCGGGCACATGGTTGCGGGCCCTGCGGACGAGCGCCGCCACCGGATCGGAGCAGCCGGCGGCATCGGTGATGCGTCGGTCGGCGAGCGATCCGATCGGATCCTGGGCCAGGTTGTCCGGCGCCTCGTGCGGCCACCAGGCGATGGTGGGGGAGTCGGGAAGCAGGAGCGGGAGCACCACCGAGTCGGCGTGCTCGCGCAGTTCGCCGGAGACGCCGAGCACGATCAGGTCGCCAGGCAGGCCCTCGCCGACCTCGACGGTCGCGTCCAGGTTCCGCTCGTCCTCGCTCGCGTAGTTGACCACGATCACGCGCGACGGATGCACCGTGGCAGAGGCCTTCGCGGCCTCCAGCACCTCGTCGAAGCGCGAGTCGTCGGTGACGATCACGAGCGTGAGCACGAGGCCGGTGGCGTTGCCGACGCCCCGGTGCGCCTCGATCAGGGCGCCGGAGATCTCGCGGGCGGAGGTGTTCTTCAGTTTGACGATCATGGTGTGTCCCTCCCTACGGCCTGCGCCAGGTGAAGCCGTCGCGGGCGACCATGTCGTAGCCCGACTGCGGACCCCAGGTGCCTGCCTCGTACTGTTCCGGCTGCTCGGGGAGCGAGGCCCAGTGTTCGAGCACCGGATCGAGGATCTCCCAGCTGAGCTCCACCTCCTCCTGCTGCGGGAAGAGGGGCGGGTCGCCGAGCAGCACGTCGAGAATCAGTCGCTCATACGCCTCGGGGGAGGACTCTGTGAAGGACCCGCCGTAGGCGAAGTCCATCGACACCTCGCGGATCTCCATCTGCGTCCCTGGCACCTTCGCGCCGAAGCGGAGGGTGACGCCCTCGTCGGGCTGGATCCGCATCACGAGGGCGTTGGTGCCGAGTTCCTCCGTGTCGGTGATGGTGAACGGCAGGTGCGGTGCGCGCTTGAAGCTGAGCGCCACCTCTGTCACGCGGCGGGGCATCCGCTTTGCCGTGCGCAGGTAGAAGGGGACGCCCGCCCAGCGGCGGTTGTCGATGTCGACCCGGATCGCGGCGTAGGTCTCCGTCTTGGAGGCGGGATCGACCCCCTCCTCCTCCAGGTAACCGATCACCGGCTGGCCGCCCTGCCAGCCGGCGGCGTACTGGCCGCGTGCCGTGTGCAGGTCATAGTCGTCGGGAACCCTCGCGGCGGCAAGGACCTTCTTCTTCTCGGCGCGCAGCTGCGAGGCCTCGAAGCTGGTCGGCTCCTCCATCGCGGTGAGCGCGAGGAGCTGGAGCAGGTGGTTCTGCATCACGTCGCGGGCAGAGCCGATGCCGTCGAAGTATCCCGCGCGGCCACCGATGCCGATGTCCTCGGCCATGGTGATCTCGACGTGGCTGACGTAGTGGTTGTTCCAGATCGGCTCGAACATCTGGTTCGCGAAGCGCAGCGCAAGCAGGTTCTGCACCGTCTCCTTGCCCAGGTAATGGTCGATCCGGAAGACCTCGTGGGGCTTGAAGAGGCGCTCGACGACCGCGTTGAGCTCCTTCGCCGAGGCGAGGTCATGCCCGAACGGCTTCTCGATGACGACGCGGTTCCAGGTCCCCGGGTGACGCTCCGCCAGGCCGTGCTTCGCCAGTTGCGACATGACGGGCTCGAAGCCGGAAGGGGGGATGGACAGGTAGAAGGCGTGGTTTCCGCCCGTGCCGCGCGTCGTGTCGAGTTCGTCGATCGTCGCCTTGAGGTTCTCGAAGGACTCGTCCGAGTCGAACGTGCCGGAGACGAAGCGGATCCCCTCGAGCAGCTGCTCCCAGACCTCCTCGCGGAAGGGCGTGCGCGCATGCTCCTTCACGGCGTCGTGGACCACCTGTGCGAAGTCCTGGTCTGCCCAGTCGCGACGGGCGAATCCGACCAGCCCGAAACCGGGAGGAAGTAGGCCTCGGTTGGCGAGGTCGTACACGGCGGGCATCAACTTCTTGCGCGAAAGATCACCTGTGACACCGAAGATCACCAGCACACATGGCCCGGCGATGCGAGGCAGTCTGCGATCCTGGGGGTCGCGCAGGGGGTTGTCGTAGCTGTTCATCAGGGACCACCCTAGCGGGCACCGAGCACCCTGCGTGAGTGCATACCACATTGCAGGTGAGCACTCCTGCGTGGGGCGAGGTAGACTGCCACGGACGTTCGTTCGAAATCGGGGTTTGTGTGGCTGTCGTTTCTGTCGCTGCGCCAAGTGAGGCGCGGGTTCGCGATGTGGTGAAGGCCTATGTGGCGCTCACCAAACCGCGGGTGATCGAGCTACTCCTCGTCTCCACCATCCCCGCCATGTTCCTCGCCGCGGGAGGCCTTCCTCCCTGGCAGCTGATCCTCGTCACCCTCGTGGGCGGGTTCCTCGCCGCGGGTTCGGCAAACACCTTCAACTGCGTGCTCGACGCCGACATCGACGAGATCATGCGCCGCACGCGGCGTCGGCCCGTCCCGCGGCACCAGGTCTCCACGCGCGCCGCGTTGGTCTTCGCCGTCGTGCTCGGCATCGCCGCGACCCTGATCCTCGGCTTCGGCGCCAACTGGCTCTCCGCCCTGCTCGCCCTCGCCGCGAACGCCTTCTACGTGTTCATCTACACGATGTGGCTCAAGCGCCGAACCTGGCAGAACACCATCTGGGGCGGCATCGCAGGCTGTTTCCCACCCCTCATCGGCTGGACGGCGGTCACGGGAAGCGTCGCGCTTGCCCCCCTGATCCTGTTCGCGATCGTCTTCCTGTGGACCCCTCCGCACACCTGGGCCCTCGCCTTCAGGTACAAGGACGACTACGCGGCCGCGAAGGTGCCGATGCTCCCGGTCGTGCGCCCCGCCCCGAAGGTCGCGAACCAGATCGTGATCTACACGGTCGCGACGGTCGCGGTGTCGCTCGCGTTGTGGCCGCTCGCACCGACCGGGCCGCTGTACCCGATCGTCGCCGTCGTGCTGGGCGCGGTGTTCATCTGGGAGGCCGTGCAGTTGTGGCGCCGCGCGCACAGCGGCCTTGAGGGAGCCCAGTTGAAGGCCATGCGTCTGTTCCACTGGTCGAACACCTACTTGGCGCTGCTGTTCCTCGCGGTCGCGATCGATCCGCTGATCTTCTGACTGGTCCTGTCACTGGCGGTGGCACCGGGCGGGACGCAGCTGGGGGGTTTGCAGGTTCCGAGCTCTGGGATGGTCAGGCTCGGCGGCGTCGATGACCGCGGCGACGCTCATGCGGGACACTCCCTGCGCGGCGATCTGCCGACCCGTCAGAGCTTCCGCGCGCAACCGAAGCACGAGCTTCGCCTTGATCTTGCGCACCATCCGAATTACTCCTTCTGCCGCGTGGCCTATCACGCGGCAGAAGGAGCCTAGGAAGGTGCCCCCGAACACGAATACTCACTGGCCCTCACCGACACGATCACATCGAACGGCGAGTGGCCCTGAACCCCAATATCAGTGGCCCTCAGAAGAGCGAATACTCAGTTGGGACGGTCCCCGGTGCTGGCCCAACCCCAGTGGCGAACAAAATAATACGACGATCAGGTCACGGCAGGTCGGTCCATCGATAGAACTTGAGAAGCGAGCCCGCCTAGCAGCTGCTACGCGGCTAGGCGGGCTCGTCTACCTCAACGCCTGGAACAACCGTCAGAGAACTAACGCGGCTCTTCACAATGCAGGGTGTAGGAGGGGTTTGAATCCTCCGGTTTCGAGGAGACTCCGGGCTATGTAGTGGGTCAGGTTCCGGAAGCCGAGTGCGATCCCGCGGAGGTGCTCGAGGCGGCCATTGATCGCTTCGGTTGGGCCGTTGCTGGTGCCTGGGCGGTCGAAGAAGGCGAGCACGTCGGCCGCCCGTCGGTGGAGGGTCCGGCCCAGGCTGACGAGCTCGACGAGGTCTCTCGGGACGCCGGTGCTGACCGAGTCGATCACGCCTTGAAGGAGGAACCGTCCAAGTTGCTTGTCGGGATTCCGGTAAGCCACGACGAGTCGTTGGTAGATACTCCATGTCGCGTAGACCTCGGTGTGCTGTTCGTCGGCGAACAGTGCCTCCAGTCGGGCGACTTGCTTGTCGGTGAGTAGATCGACGCCGGTGAGCAGGGTGCGGCGGGCGCGGTAGAGTGGGTCACCGGCGCGGCCCCGATGCCCGCAGGTGTCTTGCTGGACGCGCTGGCGGCAGCGGGTGAGCGCTTCGCCGGCGAGCCGGACGACGTGGAACGGGTCCATCACCGTGGTGGCGTTGCCGAGTTCCTCGACCGCCGCGGTCTTGTAGCCGGTGAATCCGTCCATCGCGACGACCTCGATCCCCTTGCGCCAGGCTCGGGGGCGGGCGGCGAGCCACGTCTTGAACACCTGTTTCGAGCGTCCCTCGACCATGTCCAACAAGCGCGCCGGACCGGTGCCGTCCCTGGTGGGGGTGAGGTCGATGATCACGGTGACGTATTTCTCACCACGGCGGGTATGGCGCCAGCAATGCTCGTCGACCCCGATCACCTTGACCCCGTCGAACCGGGCCAGGTCGCTGATGAGGACGCGCTGTCCTTCTGCCAGCACGGCGTCGTTGGCGGTGTTCCACGCGACGTCGAGACCGGCGGCGATCCTGGACATGCTCAGGTGTTGGACCACAAGTCCTTCCAGTCCCCAACGCAGCGCCGCGCGCGACAGCTTCGAACGCGGCTCGGCTGCGGCACTGGTGTCTTGACGCCACACCCGCCCGCACTCGATGCACCGATAGCGCCGCAGCCGCACGTGCAGCACGGTAGGGCGCCACCCCAGCGGGACATGCGACAAGAGTCGCACCACCGAGCCCCGGATGAGGCCCTGGCCGCCGCAGTCTCGGCACCAGTCGTCGGCGTCGACCGGGCGGCAGGCCAGGATCGCACGGTCGGGTTCGATGCGCTGGCCGGTGACTTCCAACCCGAGGCCGTCGAGACGGCAGAAACTAGTCAGATCAGGGCACGTGAAGGTAGCGTCGGACACGTCGAGGTCTTCCAGATGGGGAGCGTGAGAACTTCCATCTTCGGAGGGCCTCGACCCCTTCAGCCAGCCGCCACGCCGCAACCCCGAACAGCGCTACCTACACCCTCGATTGTGAAGAGCCACTAACGCATGCAACCCACGAGCGGTGTAGTTCAGCGGGGCCTTCTTCTGAACAGAAGATAACCTCCGGCCACAAATGTGGCGACGACGAACAGAAGGCTGGAGGGGGCGTAGATTGGGCCGCAATATGCCTCGGAGCAGCTGAATGTCGTGGTTACGGTGAGGACTACCAGGCCGAGTAAAATCACGGCCAGCCCTGGAACTATACGCCGCACCTTCTTCACTGGTTAGCTCACCAGTTGCTCGATCGTAGACTGGTCCAGGTCTACGGGGAGGTGTTCTCCGTCTGTGGGCGAGATCTGACGGGCGGATGGTTCTCGAACGCCACCGCGTGCTTTCGACTCATCAGCCAGTTCGTAGATACCCGCGTTGCTCCCGGTCACATAGTAATGGGTGGCCAGATCTCCCTTGAGTCCGGAGCTCGTCAAGAAAAGCAGGTATTCATGTCCTGTGACAAGCAACGGCACCACAGGCTCCTGCTTATCTGAGCCGAACTGACGAACGGTGAGCAGGTCCCCGACCTTCGCGTCGTTCGACTCCAGGACCTCAACCGTGGAGAGCGTGAAGTCAGTTTCATCGTCGAAATCACGGACTGTCTTGGTTTCGACCACGCGTCCGGTGACGACCAGGGCGCTGTCTTCGGCCATCTCGCTGACTGATCCGTAGAGGCGGACGCGCGAAACTTCGCCCCCGCTGGTGACAGCGGCACATCCGGTGAGCAAGCTGAGCAGGAGCACCACGGCTGCCGTGTAGATACGTGACATGATCATCGCCTCCGATTTTAGTAGAGCGCGTTCACACCAGCGATTTCGTCGCTGGTCAGGCTGCGGACACCATTGCTGTATGCCGTGCTAGCAGACGTATACATAACGCGCTTGACAGTCGATACGTGTCCAAGCCCGATTGAATGACCGAGTTCGTGCAGCCAGACGACCTTCAGGCGAGGGACGTCGGTGCTGGAGGTTCCCGGCAGGTAGGTCATGTTGATCTTCGCGGTAACGCCGATGTAGCGCCCCAACGCACATGTCCAATCCGCCTTACCTTCCCAGCCGGTATACCCATAATCAGCGTTCTGCGCCTTCAGTCCGGGGCCGCTTGCGTCGACATACGACATCGTGACGTCCGTCGCGGAAGTGTAGTTGGAGATCGCCTGCTTGATGGCGGTGAAGAAATGTCCGTTGACATAGCGAGTGTCGACCTTGATGGTGCCCGACCCCCATTTGCAGCCGGTCGTCGTGTAGGCGTTCGCGTCAAGCTGAGCCGCGAAGACTATGAGGGTCCCCACGACGAAGGCGGCGAAGAACCTGTGAACGATTTTCATCCCCAATCCTCCTCACGGTTGGCCAGTCAGCCTACCTTCTTCGAGGCGCTTCTACCTGAACTTGAGAAGCGTTGCCAAATTGTTATAAGTCGAGGTGGTGTGGGCTCGGAGCTTGTTCGCCATGCTGTGATCGTTGAGGATCTGCATACGGCCTGTGGCTCCGCCATGCGGATGCTAGGGTCAGAACCACCTGCGAGAAGGAGTGTGAAGGCAATGAAGGTTTCCGGAGCTGTCGCGGCGCTCGTTCCGACCGGAGTAGCGAGTGTTGCACCAGCAAGCGCGGCACCGGCTGCGCCGATGGCCAACCCGAGTCCGAGCGGGTGCACGGCGCTTGGCACCAAGGGGGATTCCTCTTCGCTGAGCTGAACGCGTGCGAAGAGCAACGACTGCGCTGGCAACGTGCAGGCGCGTGTGATGCGGTACATCGCCAACTACCCGACGATCACAGATGGACCGAAGTCGCGCAACTCCTACGTTTCAGCCACCGGTGGGGTGTCTGGTGCGGGACATGGTCTGCGGATTCAGCTCTCGGCTGGAAGCTCTAGCTGGAACGACTGGATGTACTTCTGAGCGTAGGTTCCTTGTGAAGTTCCACGGGCGAGCCCTCTTGTGTGTGTTGACGACCGCCATCGCGGGCGCCGGGTGTTCGGGTCCAGCCCCAGCGACCAATCCCTACGCGGAGGATTTTCGGCAGGCGAAAGAGTTCGCTACGTCGGATTTCGAGCGCGCCGTCCTGGAGGATGGGGAGATCACGCGGGCGGAGTACGAGGAGGCAATGCAGCGTTATGTGGCTCTTCGGACCTGAGTGTGGGTGAGCGTGACACGCTGATCGGCGTGGTGAGCCGGGGATAGGGGCCGGGGCCCCTGATGATCGAAGGACTCTAACCTCCTCGATCGGCAAGGACCCCGACGATGACTGATCCTACGTCCTGCGACGCTGCAGGCAGCTACTGCGAGCGTTGTGACCTTCTCGTGGGCCTGGCCGGCTTCCACGTCACCGACGTCAAGGAAGACGACGGGCAGCTGAAGGTCATGATCGAGTCGGCGCCGACGGTGATGGGATGCCCGGTCTGCGGGGTCGTGGCGCATGGACATGGCCGAACGGTGGCAGAGCTCGTCGATGCCCCGTGTTTCGGGCGGCCGGTGCGGCTGCGATGGCGCAAACACCGATGGATCTGCCCCGAGCCGACGTGCCTGGTGGGCTCCTTCGCCGAACAGGACCCGTCGGTCGCGTTGGCCGGCCGGAAACTGACGACCCGGGCGATCCGGTGGGCCATCGGGCAGCTGCGTGACGAGCAGGCCTCCATCCAGGGATTGTCGCGTCAGCTCGGCACCACCTGGAAGACGCTGTGGCGGGCGATCCAGCCTGTATTGGAAGCCGCCGCCGCCGATGAGGCCCGCTTCGAGGGTGTCACCTCTTTGGGCGTCGATGAGCATATTGTGCGCCACGAGGCGCTGTTGTATCGGATGGAGGTGGGAGACCTGCATTGGTTGGCCGTCGTAGCGGCCAGGTGAAGCTGACGGCAGCCTGTCCTGGGGGAACGACTGGGGTGGGTGGGAGCAGCCGTGACAAAGTCAGGACGGTCCGGTACTGCCGGATGGGCCGTGTCTGGTGAGCAAGACGGGAAGGTGTACGAGAGGAACCGGTGTCGTAAAGCCTCTTGATCGTCGCCCAGCTCTAACCCGGTGGATCGGGGCTGGTTTGCGGTGCGTAACCGCTTGTCGGGGCCGTCGCTGATGGCCGTGGCGGGTGGGGAACTGTCGGAACGGTGGTATGTGTCGGGTCCGGCAGGTCGTGGTGAAGGTCTACGGCGTAGCCACGACGATGCCGCAGGGGCAAAGCCGGACACCTCGCCCGTCAACCGAACAACAGTGAACGTGGGAACCATCCGCATTCCGCTCCCCGCATTGGTGGGGATAGGTGCGTTGCCTGCCGAAGGGTGTGGGTGGGGCGGAGCCGTCGTAGTACTCCGAGGCCGGGAAAGCCGGTCACATGGGGAAGGGCGGCAGTGAGAGAAAGCAGAAGAAGGTGAATGTAATGTCCGAAGACGCGCCGGTGAATGTCGGCGCCTCCGGGTGGCCCAGCGATGCTCGGGCCTATCTGGGGGTACGGAGGATGCAGACCAAGCTGCATGGTTGGGCGGCCACCGATGGTGGCCGCCGGTTCGATGACCTGTGGAACCTTGTGTGTGATCCGGCGTTCTTGACGATGGCGTGGGAACGCGTCGCTGGGAACAAGGGGTCCAAGACTCCCGGGGTGGACCGTGTCTCCGTGGCACGGATCAGTTCCGGGGTCGGGGTGGAGGAGTTCCTGCGGAACCTCCGCGCTCAGTTGAGGGCTGGAGAGTTCAGGCCGGTGCCGGTGCGGCAGGTGATGATCCCCAAGGCCAGCGGCAAGCTGCGCAAGTTGGGCATCCCGACCGTGACCGACCGGGTGGTGCAGGCAGCTTTGAAGCTGGTGCTGGAACCCATCTTCGAGGCCGACTTCAAGTCGTGCTCCTATGGGTTCAGACCTAACCGGCGCGCGCAGGACGCGGTCGCCGAGATCCACCACTTCGCGAGCAAATCGTATGAGTGGGTGCTGGAGGCCGACATTGAGGCGTGTTTCGACATGATCGACCACACCGCCTTGATGGACCGGCTCCGGTGCAGGATCGGTGACAAGCGGGTGCTCGCGCTGGTCAAGGCGTTCCTGAAAGCGGGAGTGCTCACCACGGTGGGCACGACCGAGGGGATGATCACCGGCACCCCACAGGGCGGGATCTTGTCCCCGCTGCTGGCCAACATTGCCCTATCAGTCCTCGATGACGAGTTCGCTCGCCGCTGGGACCATGAGATGGGCACGGCCGGAAAGCGGGCCTGGCGCCGTGACCACGGCAAGGCGTCCTACCGGCTGATCCGTTACGCCGATGACTTCGTCATCGTGGTGAAGGGTCAGCCAAGAACACGCCGAGCAGTTGCGTCACGAGGTGGCAGACGTGCTGGCCCCGATGGGGTTGCGTCTGTCGCCGGAGAAGACCCGCGTGGTCCACATCGACCACGGGTTCGACTTCCTCGGTTTCCACATCCGACGGATGCGGAGACGAGGCAGCAACAAGTGGTACGTCTACACCCTGCCCGCGAAGAAGGCGATCGCCTCGATCAGACAGCGGGTGAAGACCATGACCTACAGGAACACCCTGCACCGGGACCCGGGATACCTCATGGACTATCTCGGGCGGGTGCTGCGGGGATGGGCGAACTACTTCCGGTATGCGGTGGCCAAAGCGACCTTCGCCGCGATCGACTCCTACACGTGGGAGCGGATCACGGCATGGCTACGCAAGAAGCACCGCCGACTCGGATGGCCAGAACTCCGCCGCAGGTACTGCCTGCCCGGAACCTGGCGCCTCGCTCACAACGGGAAACGGTTCACCGGCGCCGCGAGCGTCCCGGTGACCAGGTACCGCTACCGCGGCTACCACATCCCTACCCCCTGGGACCGGCCAGCTGTCACCACCAGCTGAACCAGCCCTCTCTCATGGAGAGCCGGATGCGGTGAAAGTCGCACGTCCGGTTCGGCGGGCGGCCTGGGGAAACGGACCGGGAGCAATCCCGACACCGCGCCCCAGGCCGACCCAACTGGCATCACGTCTCGCCACGCAAGCGTGGCCCCAAAGAACTCACCGGCATGGTGGATCTGACCCGCCACCGACACCCGAAGACCGGGAAACCAGTAGTCAAAGCCCGGTTACTGGATCTCGTGCCTGGCCGCTCCGGGACTGTCTACAGGACCTGGCTCGATGAGCGCGGCGACGTGTTCCGGACCGGGGTCAAGATCGCCACCTTGGATCCGTTCCACGGCTACAAGAACGCCATCGACGACAAACTCGCCGACGCCGAGACCGTCGTTGACGCCTTCCACATCGTGAAACTCGGCACCTCCGCCGTGGACGATGTCCGTCGCCGCCTCCAGCAAGAGATCCACGGCCACCGCGGCCGCAAGGGTGACCCGTTGTATGGGATCCGTCACCTGTTGCGCGCCGGGCAGGAGCGTCTCACCGAGAAACAGCAAGCCCGACTGCACGCCGCGTTCGTCGCTGATGAGCGCCACGTGGAGGTCGAGGTGGCCTACCGCTGTTCCCAAGACCTTCGCTCGGTCTACCATCAACGCACCAAGGCACTCGGCCGGGTTGTCGCGGAGAAAGTCATCGCCTCGTTCCCGACCTGCCCGATCCCCGAGATCCGCCGGCTGGGCAACACGCTGAAACAGTGGCGCACAGCGTTTCTGGCCTACTTCACCACCGACGGTGCCAGCAACGGTGGGACTGAAGCGATCAACGGCCTGATCGAACTCGCCCGCCGCGTCGCACGCGGGTTCCGCAACCGAGAAAACTACCGCCTCAGAATGCTCCTCATCGGCGGCGGACTCCAACTATGACCCCACACTCAGGTCCGAAGAGCCCGTTATATCTCCTGCATTCGTGATGGTGGCGGCAACGTCGAGCTGAAGGATCAGAGCGGCTACTACGTCTATCAAGTCTCTGGAGACATCGACGCCTACGACCGCATGAGTGATGGGTGTGCACGAGGCACGACGGCGCTGATTGAGCCGCTGTACGTGGATGTCCTGATGAACCCTGACAAGCTCGATCCGGACGAGGCGCTCGCGCGCTGCTTTGTCGCGGCGGGTCTGGTGAAGGCACCGTTCGGTGCTCAGGATCTTCGTGATCTGATGACGGCGGCTGGCGCGGATGGCGACTCTTCGGGGACGCCGGTAGATCCGGCGGCTCAGGAGTTGGTGAACTCCGAAAAGTCGATCAAGTGCATGGAGAACCCGAGCAGCATGGGCAAGGAAGAGTGACCGCGCGCGTACGTTTTCCGTCGCTCGTCTTGTCGTGGTCCGCGGTAGCCGCTGTGAGTGTGGGAGTCGTCTGGTTCTCGGCGTTCCGGCCAATCGATGAGCCTACGCTGGGAGACGCGGGCGAGTCGTTCTATGCCTTGGCCCGCAGCGAGTTCGCCGACGAGCGTCCGGTCGAAGTCAGCGTGGCGCCGGCGCCAGGCAGACCCCTGATCGTACGGGAGTCCGGCATCCTCACAACGGTCGACTGCGCGGTCGGCGATCATTGGGCCTCGGGCTCGTCTCCCGTTGCGGTGGGCGGGGCAGGGCTGCTGCTATTGAGCGGGCAGGAACCGTGGTACCGGGACTTGACGGCCGGTGACGAGGGTGAGGATGTGGCGAACCTGCAGCGTGCACTGAACCATCTCGGTGCTGAGATACCCGTCTCCGGGCGGTTCGACACCTTGACTCAGGACGCATGGAAGAAGACCGCGACCAAGGCCCAGGTGCCCGCAAAGGATGGGGTTTTCCGGCTGAGTCAGGTCGTGTGGCTACCTGAGAACGAGGTCATACTCACGCAGTGCCCTCTCTCCGCGGGGCAGGACATCGCTGTCGGCGCGGTGATCGGGACGGCCAGCTCTGGCCACGCCACAGTGAGCCTTGCCGCTCCCGCGGACCTCTTCGATGGGCCCCGCACCCTGACCGTCGCAGCGACGACGGTGAAGCTCGACAAGGACCTCCGCCTGGCCGATCCGGAAGACGCCAGAGCCGTGCTGGCGACGGCAGAGGTCACCGCCGCCATCGCCCAGGGAACCGGGGAGAGCGTCCAGGTCAGTGGGGCGTTGCGTCTTGCGACGCCGATTCCGGTCTATGCGGTACCGCCTTCCTCGGTGGTCAGGGACGCCTCAGCGCGGGTGTGCGTGCTGAGCGCTGGATCCCCCATCGCGGCAGAGGTCATCAGTTCCGCGTTGGGCCTGACCTACGTGCGGCTGGTGGGCGATCCACCACCGGCCGTCGACGTGTATCCCGCGATGGACGCCACGTGCGGCTCGTAGCCGAAGGGCTGGGGCACCGGTTCCCGGGCCAGCCTCCGCTGTTCGCCGACCTGTCGTTCGACCTTCGACCCGGTGTGCTGTACGGCCTGGTCGGGCCCTCGGGCTCGGGGAAGAGCACGCTGTTGTCGATACTCTCCGGCGGGCTGCGCCCCAGCAACGGCAATATCGAGGCCATCGGCGTCGACCGGATCGGGTGGATCATGCAGAACCCCGTTGGCGCCCCGCGACGCACCGCAATCGATCAGGTTGCCGTGCCCCTCCTCGCGCGAGGGCTCTTGCGACGTGAGGCCGAACCGCAGGCAAGGGATCTGCTCGATCGATTCGGACTCGCTCACGTAGCGGCACGGGAGTTCCGCCGACTGTCAGGCGGCGAGGCCCAACGGATGTGCCTGGCTCGCGCAGCCGCGAGCGACTACGACGCGATCCTGATCGATGAGCCCACTGCCCAACTCGACCGCGACACCGCACACACCATCGGTGACGTGATCCGCGAGATGGTCTCTGAGGAACGGATCGTTGTGCTGGCCACTCACGACGAGCTGCTGAGGAACAGATGCGACCAGATCCTTCAGGTCGACCCGGCGGCGCCATGAGATGGTCGTCGATCCTGTCCGAAGCAACTCGCAACGTAGCATCGGGCACCATTCGAGCAATGCTCGCCTCACTGGCGCTGCTGGTGATCATCGCTGGAACCGTCCTGCAGGACGCGCTCGCCGTCGAGCACGTCTTCATCGCTCAACGCGCGGTCCGCACGGGTGGCGGCGCAACCCATATCATCGCAGCGCCTGCGGGTATCGACGGCCAGCGGTGCGTCGCGCTGCAAGGGCTCAAAGGGGTCGTCGGCGCCATTGCCCTGCGCGAGGTGCGCGACAGGTTCGACCTGCTCGCCTATCCGCACTCCAAGCCGGCTCTCTACGATGTGGCTGGAGATATCCCCGCGACACTCGACGCACAACCTTCCGGGCCACCCGGGGTCTGGCTATCAGAGGCCATGGCCACGCGGTTCGGCACCGGTCCACTCGCCATGGCGGACGGGACCTCGGCGCTGGTCGCGGGAACCTTCCCTTACCCCGACGACGGACGCAACAGCCAACTCGCTTCCGCCGCCCTTCAACCGGTCCCGTCCCCCGGCCGATTCGATGCCTGCTGGGCGACGATCTGGCCTCACGACGAAGCGACCTTCGCCCTTCTTAGTACCGTCGTCGTCCCGGGAACCGACAACGTGGCGCGCCAACAGCTCAACCCCGCATTCGGCACACCCACACCGACGATCAGCCTGCTCCAGACACGCTCGACCCGATGGCTCCTTGTTATCGGCGCTGCGGCCTCCGCGTGCCTGGGATACACCTTGATTCGGACACGACGAGTCGAGCTGAGCCTTGCCCAGCACCTCGGCGTCCGCGCCACCCAGCAGCACATTCAACTCAAACTGGAGACTATGTGCTGGGCCCTCCCTGCCAGTGCATTGGCCACAACCATCACCCTCGTCGTCACCACGGCCAACACGACCGCACCCGAGGCACGATGGCTCGTCACACACATCCTGGTCGGAGTTGCCGCATGTCTCGTCGCGACCCTGACCGGCAGCATGGCCGCCGCGCTGACGATCACCGGAAAGAAGCTCTACAGCTGGACAAAAGACCGCTGAGCGACCTTTCGCGCAGCGACACGACAGCCGAGATGCAGGGCTCCGCTGACGTCTGCGCTACACATAAGGAGCCTGGCGTAGAGTCCGGAGTATCCCATCCCGATGGTCTGACCAGCCGTCGCCGCCCAGAAGGGGCCGTTCCAATGTCGTCTCCCCTACGCTGCCGCCCGGTGGATCTGGCACAGGCCCGTCGATCGAGTAGTCGGGTTGCGCCTAGCGCCACCTTGTGCCCTGTGCCGACGGCGTTCGGTGGGTCGACGATGTCAACGAGCCTGCTGCACGGGGGGACGGCGCGTGCTGATCACCCGCCCGGGCCTTCAGGAACTTCCGGATCTCACGGCTCGGAACCGGGTCTACCTCCTGGCGGTACCGGAGGATGCGGCCGCAGCGATCACTGATGCTGAGCCTGCGGGGTTCGTGGAGAGCGTGCTGGCGTGGCCGGAAGCCGAAGAATGGCTGCCCTGTACGTGGCTGGGAGGTTCGCTGGGCTTCTTTTCATGGGGGTCCTTGCGGATCTGGCACGATCGCGGTTCGTGCATCCGCCGTTGTCGACGGAGTGGAGACGGCCAGGACTTATGAGGTCCCCTTCTTAGGGCCGAGTGCCGCTGAACGTCGTTCGTCGTCTCTCGCGCAGCGTGGATCCCGGGCACGACCCGGGATCCACGTTCCGTGCCGGAGGTTACGGCCGGGTGTGGTCGCTATGGTCGAGGCATGGCTGAAGACTTCCTGGTGAATCTGCCCGACGGCACTGTCAAGCAGCGCAACCCGTTCACCGGCACCGAGGTCTGGACTGCCCCGGGACGGGGCAACCGGCCGCTCGGCGTCACCCACCCTGATCCGAGGCCGGTCACGACGGAGGACCTCACCCACGCGTGCGCCTTCTGCCAGGCCCGCTACCTTGAGACTCCTCCCGAGAAGCAGCGCCTCGTCCGTGAGGGTGATGCGTGGGCTCGGCTCGACGCCCTGCCCGCTGATGCGTTGTTCGACACCGTTGCCGAGTTCCGCCGGGTGCCCAACCTGTTCGAGATCCTCGGCTACGACTACTGGCATCTCAACTACGGCTACCTGCTGCCCGCCCCGGTGCGCAGGCGACGGGACCTCTACCTCGCCTCGGCTGCCGGGAGGGCACACGTGCTCGCCGTCGCCTCCGCAAAGCTGAGGGCGGCAGGGCTCGACCCGTCGGCCCTCACCGAGGACGAGGTGCTCGCCCAGTCCACCGGCTTCTTCGGTGGGGGACACGACGTCATCATCGCGAGGCGGCACTTCGTCGACGGCGCCACCGACATCACCCAGCTCGCCTCCTCAGGGACCCTGACCCCTGCCGAGCACGTCGAGTACACGGCCTTCTCGGTCGAGGCGGCCCGATCCGGCTACGACCTCATCCCCGCCGCGCGCTACGTGGTCGTCTTCCAGAACTGGCTGAAACCCGCGGGGGCGTCCTTCGACCACCTGCACAAGCAGATCGTCGCCATCGACGAGATCGGGAGCCAGCAGGAGGCAGCCATCGCGAGGGCAGAGGCGACGCCGAACGTGTTCAACGACGCTGCCGTCAACGTGGCCATCTCCCGCGGGCTGCTGATCGCGCACAACGAGCATGCCGTCGCCTTCGCGGGATTCGGCCACCGCTACCCGACCATCGAGGTCTACTCGCGCGCGGCGAGCGGGATCCCGTGGGAGCACTCGCCCGAGGAGGTCGCAGGCATGTCGGATCTGGTGCACGCGATGCACGCCGCGACCGGGGCGGACGTGGCGTGTAACGAGGAGTGGCACTACCAGCCTCCGGGGGTCGCGACGGCGATGCCGTGGCGGATCATGCTGAAGTGGAGGGTCTCCACACTGGCCGGCTTTGAGGGCGCGAGCAAGATTTACTTGAACACGATCGCACCGGGTACGATTCGATCTCGCGTCGTCGAGCGACTACTGCTTCTCCGAGCCGACGGGCTCATCGCCCCCGGACTGACGATCGCGGACGAGGCGGATCTCCGCCCCGACCCGCTGCTCTACCACCGGTAGCGGGAAGCTCGCCCGCAACACCGGGCACCCCGAGAGGACTCCCATGTCCGACGAGATCTCACTCAGGAAGAGCAGCGGCAGGGCAATCATCCCCGTCCTGCTCGTCGCCGCCTTCGTCGTGATCCTCAACGAGACCACGATGAACGTCGCGCTCACCGCGATCATGGCCGACATGCACGTCACCGAGCGGACGGCCCAGTGGCTGACCACGGCGTTCATGCTCACCATGGCCGTCGTCATCCCGGTCACCGGCTGGCTGTTGGACCGCCTGACCACCCGCCAGGTCTTCATGATCGCGATGACGGCCTTCAGCGTCGGCACCCTCCTGTGCGCCATCGCACCCGGCTTCGGCTTCCTGCTCTTCGGGCGCGTCGTCCAGGCGAGCGGCACCGCCATCATGATGCCGCTGCTGATGACCACCATCATGCAGATCATCGCGCCGGACAACCGCGGAGGAGTGATGGGCAACATCTCCATGGTGATCGCCGTCGCCCCCGCTATCGGCCCGACGCTGTCAGGACTGATCTTGCACTTCGGCTCCTGGCGCCTGATCTTCGTGGGCGTGCTTCCGATCGCGCTGTTGATGCTGTTCCTCGGCGGCCGCTACCTGGAGAACGTGGGCGAGCCGAAGCGCACCCCCCTCGACCTGATCTCCATCCCGCTCAGCGTGATCGCCTTCGCCCCGCTGATCTACGGGCTGAGCCTGCTCGGTGCCGAGAACGTGGAGTTCTGGGTGCCCATGCTGGCGATCGGCATCGGTGTCGGAGGACTCGTCGCCTTCCTCGCCCGGCAGCTGGTGCTGCAGGGTCGCGACCGGGCCTTCCTCGACCTGCGCACCTTCACGCACAGCTCGTTCACCATCTCGCTGACCATGCTTGCCATCGCCATGATGGCGATGTTCGGCTCGATCATCATGCTGCCGCTGCTGCTGCAGAAGGCCTACGGCATGGAGGCGCTCCAGGTCGGCCTGATGATGCTGCCCGGAGGCATCCTGATGGGGCTGCTCTCGCCGATCGTCGGCCGGATCTTCGACAGGGCTGGCCCCCGGGTGCTGGTGATCCCGGCGAGCGTCCTCGTGCTCGGCGTGTTCCTGTTCTTCTCGACCATGAACCCGGCGACCCCCTGGTGGGCCGTCATGATCGCGCACATGGTGATGAGCGCCAGCTTCGCCTGCATCTTCACCCCGCTGTTCACCGTCGCGCTCGGCTCGCTGCCCTCGAACCTCTACTCGCACGGCTCGGCCGTGATCGGGGCGGTGCAGCAGGTGGCAGGCGCCGCGGGGACGGCGCTGTTCGTCACGGTCTTCGCGATGCAGACGGCGGCCGCCAGGCCCGCCGTCGCGAGCGACGCGGCCGCGATGCTCGCGGGCGCGCACTGGGCGTTCCTCGGCGCGGGCGCGATCTGGACCGCGGCGATGTTCTGCGGCTTCTTCGTGCGTCGCCCCGAGAACGCGGTGCAGGCCGGCGCAGCGCACTGACCCGGGACGCAGAAGGGCGGGTCGACCATCAGGTCGACCCGCCCTTTGTGGTTCAGGCGTCGGTTCAGGCCTTGCAGAGGCTGCTGAGCTTCTCGCTGGAGGCGGAGATGTCAGCGGAGACCTTGTTCATCTCGTCGGTCTTATCCGCCAGTTCGGTCGGGTCCTTGACCCCGTCGAACAGGTCGGTGAATGAGTCGAGGGCGTTGCCGAACTCGTCGAGCGCGGTCTTGACCTCCTTGTTGGTGACCTTGTCCTCGGCGTCGCCGACGGCGTCGGAGGCCTTCTTGAGGCCCTCGGTGACGCCCTCGATGTTGGTCGGGTCGGACATGGAGGACTGGATGTCGGTCTGGGCAGACTCGACGGTGCTCTGGGCGATCTTGCACGCCTCTTCGACGGACTGCTCGCCCCCACAGGCCGAGAGGCCGAGGAGGGCGAGGGCGGTGATGGCGGCGGCAGCGGTCTGCTTCATGCGCATGGAGGTTCTCCTGATCGGTTGGCGCGCCGACGGCGCGCGGCACCAACAGTAGGGGAGCCGAGGGTCAGTTCAGCGTCCCTGACGAGGCGTTCTGGGCAATCTGGGTCAACCTGTGCACATGTTCAGACCAGCCTCCGACGGGCTCCCAGAGATTGTCCATCCCTGGTCGCAGTCCGGCGGAGGAGTCGATGCCTTCGCGCAGGATGTCGGCCTGGCCCGCGTGGCGGGTCACGTCGTCGAGCACGTGCACCAGCAGCGCGCCGAGCGTCGTGTCCGCTCCCCACCACGGCACATGGCCCGGCGCGTCGAGCGGGAGCCGCTCGATCACCTCGTCGACGACCTCGTTCACCTGGGAGAACAGGGTGATGATGCCCTCTGCCGTCTCGTCGGCCGTGGCGTTCAGGTCCCCGTTGGGGTCGGCGTCGAAGTCCACCTCCACCAGCTCCAACTCGGAACTCTGGCCGAGACAGTCCACGAAGTAGCCGTGCTGGATGTAGGCGCAGTGCTTCACCAGACCGAGCAGGCTGGTTCCGGTCGAGGTGCGGGGGAGCCGCAGGTCCAGCTCGCTCAGCGAGTCGGTCTTCCAGATCAGCCCCGCCCTCGAGGCACGGAGATGGCGCAGCAGCTCCGCCTTCAGGTCGAGGCTCACGGCAGCGTCAGTCCGAGCCGGTCAAGCAGGGGCTGCAGTTGTGGGTCGCGCCCGCGGAAGCGACGGTAGGTCTCCATCGGATCCACGGATCCGCCCGGCGCCAGCAGCGTGCGCCGGAAGTGTTCGCCGGAGGCGCGCAGGTCGTCGCCCTGCTCGCCGAACCAGGCGACGGCGTCGGCGTCCATCACCTTCGCCCAGGCATAGCCGTAGTAGCTCGCCGCGTAGCCTCCGCCCCAGATGTGGGCGAAGTACTGCGAGCGGTAGCGAGGCGGGACGAGAGGCTCGACGAGCCCGTGGCGCTCGAGGGCGGCCCGCTCGAACTCCTCCACCTCGTCGGCCGAGGTCGGCAGCTCCTCGAGCGGGGTCATGTGCCAGGCGAGATCGAGGAGGGAGGAGATCTCGGTCTCGGCCGTTGCATAGCCCTGACCGAACCGGCTCGCCTCGGTGAGGCGATCGACCCATTCGGCGGGAAGCACCCGGCCGGGGGTCCATGCCCAGAACTCGTTGACCTGACTGGGGAACTCGACGAAGTCGCGCGGCGTGTTGGTCCCCGAGCGGGAGGCGTAACGGCTGTCTGCGAGCAGACCGTGCAGCGCGTGGCCGAACTCGTGGAACATGGTGATCACCTCGTCCCAGGTGATCGAGGTCGTGGTGCGGGTGTAGTTGCAGTTGTTCGTCACGACCGGCAGGGCACCGTCGCGGGTCGACTGGTCGACCAGGTTGCTCATCCAGGCGCCGCCGTTCTTGGTGGGCCGGGCCCAGAAGTCCATCACGAAGAGCCCGATGGTCGAGCCGTCGGCGTCGTGCACCTCGAAGGTCTGGGTCTCCGGAGCGTGGCCGAGCAGGTCGGCGCGGGGGTGGAAGGTGATCGCGTACAGTTCCTCGGCCGCGGCGTAGACGGCGGCGAGCACCTTGTCGACCTGCAGGTATTCGCCGAGGTCGGCCTCGTCGAACGAGAACCGTTCGCGGCGCACAATCGCCTCGACGAACGTCCAGTCCGCTGCGGTGAACTTGGCCCCGGGGTTGAGTTCGGCGTAGCGGGCGCTGAGCTCGGCTGCCTCCTCGCGTGCCTTCGCCAGGCCGGCCTGGGCGAGGGGGACGAGCATGTCGAGGATCGCGTCGGTCGACTTGGCGCAGCCCGCCTCCGCGACGATCGACGCGTGGTCGCGGTAGCCCAGCAGTGCCGCGCGCTCGGCGCGGGCACGTGCGGTCGCCACGACCAGTTCGCGGGTGTCGAACTCTCCCTGCAGCGCCCGGGAGGTCGAGGCGTCGAAGAGGCGACGGCGCAGGTCGGCGTCGGTGAGCCTGGCCGCGAGCGGCTGCTGGGTGGTGTTGACCAGCGCGATCCGGTATCCGTCGCCTTCGCGCAGGGCCGCCCTCTCGTCATCGCTGAGCCCTGCAAGCTCCGCCTCTGTGACGTCGAAGCCGCCAGCGTTGCGGGCCCCTCGGTTCATGGTCTCGAACCGGCTCGACAGCTCGGCCAGTTCACGGTTCAGCTCGCGCAGCCGGACCTGCTGGGAGTCGTCGAGTTCGACGCCCGCGCGACGGAACGCGCGCAGGAGCTCGTCGAGGGCATAGCGGTCCTGCTCGTCCGCCTCGACGGCGCCGTCGGCGATCCTGCCCTCGAGGGACTGCAGACGGGAGTAGAGCCCCCGGTCGAGGAAGATCGAGTCCTCGTGGCCCGCGAGCACCGGGGCGAGCTCCTCGTCGATCGCCTCCAGTTCGTCGTTGGTGTCCGAGGCTCGGACGGCGAAGAAGGCACTCAGCGCGCGCCTGAGGTCGGCCTCGGCGTCCTCCCAGGCGCCCAGCACGTTCTCGAGCGTCGCGGGGGACGGGTCGTCGCGCAGGGCAGCGAGGGCATCGAGCTGGGTCGCCATGGAGGCGGTGACCGCGGAGCGGTAGTCCTCCGGCGAGATGGCTGCGAAGTCAGGAAGCGCGAACGGCAGTTGGCGCGTCAGCACCGGGTTGGTCGGCATGGGTACTCCTCGAGGTGATCACCAGCGGCCAGGAGACGGCCGCGGTCAGCAGAGACAACCCAACCATATGCAGCGCGACGATGACCGCCGGAACACCGAGGAAGTACTGGATGTAGCCGATCGCGCCCTGGAGGAGGACAGTGCCGAGGACGATCAGCATCACCTTGCGCAGTTCGGCATTGCGGCGCACCAGCCACAGCGTGACGAGTGTCAGCGCGACGACCAGCCAGGCGGACAGGCCGTGCAGCCTCGCCACCGCCTCGATGTCGAAGCCGGTGCGCACCGCCTTGAGGTCTCCCGCGTGCGGGCCCGAACCCGTGACGACGGTGCCCACCCAGATCGCGAGCATGGAGGCGACGAAGGTCGCGATCACCGCCGCCTTCTGCAGCGGTGCAACCGGGATCCGGTCGGGTCGGGAGGCCACCTGGATCGACCAGACACAGATCACGATCAGGGCGACCGAGAGCAGCAGGTGCAGCGCGACCACGAACGGGTTGAGCTGGGTCAGCACCGTGATGCCGCCGATCACGCCCTGGAAGGGGATGCCGATCCCGATGCCGAGGGTGATCCACCACAGCCTGCTGCGGACGCCACGGTTCCTCCATGCCGCGATGAAGGCGCCAAGCGCCGCGATGATCAGCACGAAGGTCAGCAGCCGGTTGCCGAACTCGATGACGCCGTTGATGCCGTAGGCCTCGTGGGGAACGTAGCTGTCCTCGGAGCACTTCGGCCAGGTCGGACAGCCCAGTCCGGAACTGGTGAGCCTGACCACCGCTCCCGTGACGATGATGCCCATGTTGCACACGAGCGAGGCCCACAGCCACACGCGCAGTGCCCGCTCGCCGTCGACCAACTTCCTCAGGACGTCCACTTGAACACCTTCCACGCCAACGCAGCCATAAGAGCACACCAGACGGCGGCCACCAGTACCGGCCAGCCTAAGGCCTCGCCGGCGGAAGCCCCACGCAGCGCCTCTCCGAGGGCACCGGTCGGGAGCAGTTCGACGAGGTTGCGGGTGATCCCCGGGAAGCGGTCGGTCGGCAGCAGGATGCCGAGCGGCATGCCCACCAGGTACGCGAGGTTCGCGACGGCGAGCGTCGCTTCCGGGCGCAGCGACCCGGCGATGCTGAGCGCCATGCCGGCGAAGGCGCCCATCGACAGCACCGAGACAAGGACGCCGACCAGGAACGCAAGGGGATCCAGGACAGGGCGCCAGCCGAGGGCCAGCGCGATCAGGGCGAGCAGGAGCACCTGGCCGAGCGTGATCAGAGCGATGCCGAGCCCCTTCCCGAGCAGGATGCCCGGCTTGCCGAGTGGCGTGGCGGCGAGCCGCTCCAACACGTTGTAGCGACGTTCGAAGCCGGTGGCGATCGCCAGCGTGGTCAGGCCCGAGCTCCACATCGCGAGGGCGAGCACGGACGGGGCGCTCTCCTGCAGGCCGAGTCCGAGCCGGTCCCCGAAGAACCTGGCCCCGATCAGCACCGCGACCGGGATCACGACGGCGAGCAGCGCCTGCTCGCCGTTGCGCAGGATCAGCCTCGCCTCCATCGTCGCCTCGGCGAGCACCCGCCGGGCGGCCGGCGCCGCGGCCGGGCGCGGCGTGTAATCCAGGCTCATCGACTCTCTCCTGAGGTGTGGCGCAGGTAGGCATCCTCCAGCGAACCGTCGACCGTCAGCTCCGCAGCGGTCCCCGAGACCATCACCTTGCCGCGGTCGACGATGTGGACGCGGTCGGCGAGCGCCGCGGCCTCGGCCATGTCATGGGTGGTCAGCAGCACGGCAACTCCCGCGTCGCGCAACTGTCGCACAATGTCCCAGGACAGCCGCCTGGCCCGAGGATCGAGTCCCGCCGTCGGCTCGTCGAGGAAGACGAGCGCAGGGCGCCCGACGAGCGCTCCGGCGAAGTTGACCGCCTGTTGCTGGCCACCAGAGAGGCGCCGGTACGGGGTCTTCTCGAACTGGGCGATCCCGAGCAGATGAATCAGTTCGTGCACGGGTTGCGGATCGGCATAGAGAGAGGCGAGGTAGCGCAGCAGTTCGCCGGCCCGCACGCCTGACCAGGCGCCGGTCGACTGCGGCATCAGCCCGATCATGGGGAGCACGTCGGGCGAACCGGGGGAGAGGCCTAGGATCGACAGCGATCCCGAGTCCGGCCGGGCCAGCCCGGTGCAGCACCGGATGAACGTGGTCTTCCCCGCGCCGTTGGGGCCGAGCAGGGCCGTGACGCTACCCTCGTCTGCCGTGAGCGACAGCCCGTCAAGGGCATTCACATCACCGAAGCTGACTCTCACGTCTCGCGCGTCCAGGGCAGGCACCCCGCAAGCCTAGTGGACCTACGGCAACGCGTCGGAACCTGGCCGCCGGGGTAAGGCAACCCTTGCTTGAAAGCTGAACGAGAATTGGCAAGACTGGCGTAAGCTAATTGACGGTTGTGGCCATCGCCACGCCAGCTGTGGGAGGTGAACATGACAGCCCCGATGGAGGCCGAGACGGATGTCCCCACCAGGCGCCGGGTCGTCGACCTGATCCTGCACGACGGACCCCAGACGGCGCGCCAGCTCGCCGAGCGGCTCCAGCTCACCCCGGCGGCCGTGCGGAGGCACCTGACCGGGCTGCTCGACGAAGGCGTGCTCACCTCGCGCGAGGAGCGCGTGTACGGCGCTCGCGGGCGCGGACGCCCCTCGAAGGTGTTCGTGCTGACCGACGTCGGCCGCGCCGAGTTCAAGCAGTCCTACGACGCGCTCGCCATCGCGGCGCTGCGCCGCCTGTCGCAGGAGGTCGGCCCCGACGCCGTCCGCCAGCTCTGCGTCGACCAGTTCGCGTGCGTCGAGGAACGCTTCCTCGCCGCCCGCGAGGCAAGGCCGGAGCAGCCGGCCATCGAGGCGCTCGTCGAGGCCCTCGAGATCGACGGGTACGCCCCGTCGGTCAGGCCCGTCCACTCCGGCAACCAGCTTCTGCAGCACCACTGCCCGGTCGCCAACGTGGCAGACGCGTTCCCGATCCTCTGCGAGGTCGAGACCCAGCTGTTCTCCCGACTGCTCGGCAGCCACGTTCAGCGGCTCGCCACCATCGCCCACGGCGACGGCGTGTGCACCACGCATGTCCCCACACCTCTTCCCACTCCCAACATCCCGAAAAGAAAGTGACGGATACGGCTATGACGCAGACCGCACCGCAGGCTCCCGGATTGGGCGCCACGCAGGACGAACACATCGAGGCCCTCTCCAGCTACAAGTGGGGTTGGCACGACAAGGACAGCGCAGGCGAGACCGCCGTGCGTGGCCTCAACGAGGACGTCGTCGCCAACATCTCCAAGATGAAGAACGAGCCTCAGTGGATGCTCGACCTGCGCCTCAAGGCGCTGCGACTCTTCGACAAGAAGCCCATGCCGAAGTGGGGTGCCGACCTGTCGGACATCGACTTCGACAACATCAAGTACTTCGTCCGCTCCACCGAGCGCCAGGCACAGACCTGGGAAGACCTGCCAGAAGACATCAAGAACACCTACGACCGGCTCGGCATCCCCGAGGCTGAGAAGGCCCGCCTCGTCGCAGGCGTCGCCGCCCAGTACGAGTCGGAGGTCGTCTACCACAAGATCAACGAGGAGCTCGAGCGTCAGGGCGTCATCTTCCTCGACACCGACACCGCGCTGAAGGAGCACCCCGAGCTCTTCCAGGAGTACTTCGGCACGGTGATCCCGGTCGGCGACAACAAGTTCGCCTCGCTCAACACGGCCGTGTGGTCGGGCGGATCGTTCATCTACGTCCCCAAGGGCGTCCACGTCTCGATCCCGCTGCAGGCCTACTTCCGCATCAACACGGAGAACATGGGCCAGTTCGAGCGCACGCTCATCATCGCCGACGAGGGCTCCTACGTGCACTACGTCGAGGGCTGCACCGCCCCGATCTACAAGTCGGACTCGCTGCACTCGGCCGTCGTCGAGATCGTCGTGAAGAAGAACGCCCGCGTCCGCTACACGACCATCCAGAACTGGTCCAACAACGTCTACAACCTGGTCACCAAGCGCACCACCTGCGAAGAGGGCGGCGTGATGGAGTGGGTCGACGGCAACATCGGCTCCAAGGTCACCATGAAGTACCCGGCCGTCTACCTGATGGGCGACCACGCCCGCGGCGAGACCCTCTCCATCGCCTTCGCGGGCGAGGGCCAGCACCAGGACACCGGCTCCAAGATGGTCCACTGCGCGCCAAACACGTCCAGTTCCATCATCTCCAAGTCGGTGGCCCGCTCCGGCGGACGCGCCTCCTACCGCGGCCTCGTCCAGGTCGACCCGGGTGCCCACCACTCCGCCTCCTCGGTGAAGTGTGACGCCCTCCTCGTCGACAACGTGTCGCGTTCGGACACCTACCCCTACGTCGACGTCCGCGAAGAGGACGTCTCGATGGCCCACGAGGCGACCGTTTCGAAGGTCTCCGAGGACCAGCTGTTCTATCTCATGTCGCGCGGCATGGAGGAGGACGAGGCGATGGCGATGATCGTGCGCGGCTTCATCGAGCCCATCGCCCGCGAGCTGCCCATGGAGTACGCCCTCGAGCTGAACCGCCTGATCGAGCTCCAGATGGAAGGCGCGGTCGGCTGACGCCGGCCCCCGTCGACCGAGCTTTCAAGAAAGTGAATGCTGATTTGACTACTGCAACCGTGCCGAACGTCGCCGGTGCGATCGAGACCATCGAGTCGCACCTGCACCCGGAGCCGAGCTACGACATCGAGAAGCACCCGATGCCAAGCGGCCGCGAGGAGATCTGGCGCTTCTCGCCGATCAAGGTTCTCAAGCCCCTCCTGAAGGAGGGCGAGATCGCCGAGGGCCTCGACTGGAGCGGAGACGTGCCCGAGGGTGTCGAGTGGAAGACCCTCTCCACCGAACAGGGCCGCGAGCTGGCCATCGAGCCGCCCGTCGACCGCATCTCCGCGATCGCGGCGGCCCGCAGCGCAGCCACCCAGTACCTGAGGGTGCCCGCCGAGGCCGTGATCGACGAGCCCATCGTCTTCATCGGCAACGGCAAGGGAGGCCACGCGGCCGAGAGCTTCGTCGCCGAGTTCGGCCCCCACAGCAAGGCCACCCTCGTGCTGCGCTTCGAGGGCTCCGCCCAGTACGCATGCAAGTACGACTTCCGCGTCGCGGACGGCGCCGAGATCAACCTCGTCTACGTCAACGACTGGGCGGGAGACACCGTCCACGCAGGCCAGATCTCGCTCGAGGTCGGCCGCGACGCCCGCGTCCGCACCGTCCACGCCACCATGGGCGGCCGCGCGCTGCGCATCGCCGAGCGTGCCCGCTACGCAGGCCCCGGAGGCGAGCTCGAGCAGTTCGGCCTCTACTTCGCCGATGCGGGCCAGGACGTCGAGCACCGGATGTTCGTCGACCACAACGCGCCCAACACCAAGTCCAACGTGGACTACCGCGGCGCGCTGCAGGGCAAGGGCGCGCACTCCGTGTGGATCGGCGACGTCCTGATCCGCAAGGTCGCCCTCGGCATCGAGACCTACGAGTCCAACAAGAACCTCGTGCTCACCGAAGGCTGCCAGGCCGACTCCGTGCCCAACCTCGAGATCGAGACCGGCGACATCGCGGGAGCGGGCCACGCCTCCAGCACCGGCCGCTTCGATGACAACCAGCTCTTCTACCTGATGAGCCGCGGCATCACCGAGGAGGAGTCGCGTCGCCTGATCGTGCACGGCTTCTTCAACGACATCATCCGTCGCATCGGCGTCCCGCAGATCGAGAAGAAGCTCTACGAGCAGGTCGAGCGCGAACTCGAACTCGTCCACGGCTCCACGAACTCGGGGGACGAGGCGTGAGCTTCGTCGCCATCGCAACGCTCGATGAGCTCACCGATGACGTCCCCCTCGCCTGCGAGGTCCCAGAGACCGGCTCAGGCAGGCAGGACGACGGCGAACTTGAGGTCGCGATCGTGCGACACCAGGGCGAGCTGTACGCCATCGAGAACGAGTGCAGCCACGCGAAGGTTCCGCTCAGCGAAGGCGACGTCATCGACTGCGCCATCGAGTGCTACCTGCACGGGTCGACCTTCGACCTGCGCACCGGACGGGCCATGAACCTGCCCGCCACCCAGCCGGTGCGCGTGTTCCCCGTCCGGATCGAGGGAGACGACATCCTGATCGATCCCGACAACCCCCTCATTTTTGAAGACAACTAGGAGTAACAACCCATGTCAACGCTCGTCATCTCCGACCTGCACGTCGACGTCCACACCGAAGACGGCAACAAGCCCATCCTCAAGGGCGTCAACCTGACCATCAACCCCGGTGAGATCCACGCCATCATGGGCCCCAACGGCTCCGGCAAGTCGACCCTCGCCTACGCCATCGCGGGCCACCCCAAGTACGAGATCACCTCGGGCTCGGTCACCCTCGACGGCGTCGAGCTCACCGACATGACCGTCGACGAGCGCGCCCGCGCGGGCCTCTTCCTGGCCATGCAGTACCCGGTCGAGGTGCCGGGCGTCTCCGTCGCCAACTTCCTGCGCACCGCCAAGACCGCCATCGACGGCGAGGCACCGAAGGTCCGCACCTGGGTCAAGGACGTCGAGTCCGCCCTCAACCAGCTCCAGCTCGACAAGTCGTTCGCGGCCCGCTCCGTCAACGAGGGCTTCTCCGGCGGTGAGAAGAAGCGCCACGAGATCGCCCAGCTCGAACTGCTCAACCCCAAGGCCGCGATCCTCGACGAGACCGACTCCGGCCTCGACATCGACGCCCTCCGCGTCGTCTCCGAGGGCGTCAACCGCTACTCGGAGCAGGGCGACCGCGCCGTGCTGCTGATCACCCACTACACCCGCATCCTTCGCTACATCGAGCCGACCTTCGTGCACGTCTTCGTCGACGGCCGCATCGTCGACGAGGGTGGCAAGGAGCTGGCAGACAAGCTCGAAGCTAACGGTTACGAGGAGTACGTCAAGGCGGCGGCGAACGCCTGAGGCTTGTCCGGTCCCTGCGGCGGGTGACGGGGGATAATGAAGTCGGGCTACGGCCCAGAGCCAGTAACGGAAGGTGACATGGCATACGACGTGGAGAAGGTCCGGGAGGACTTCCCGATCCTGCAGCGCAGGGTGGGGCAGTACCCGCTCGCGTACCTCGATTCGGCCAACACCTCGCAGAAGCCGCGCCAGGTCGTCGAGGCCATGGAGCGGCACTACCTCGAGCACAACGCCAACGTCGCCCGCGCCATGCACCTGCTCGGCGCGGAGGCGACCGAGGCGTTCGAGGGGGCGCGCGGCAAGGTCGCGGGCTTCGTGAAGGCGGCCCGGCCCGAGGAGATCGTGTTCACCAAGAACGCCTCCGAGGCGCTGAACCTGGCGGCCAACACCCTCGCCTCGCGGCTCGGCCCGGGCGACGAGGTCGTCATCTCCGTCATGGAGCACCACTCCAACATCGTGCCCTGGCAGCTCGTCTGTGAGCGCACGGGGGCGACGCTGCGCTGGTTCGACATCACGGACGACGGACGGCTCGACCTCGAGAAGGCCGAACGCGAATCCCTGATCAACGAGCGGACGAAGGTCGTCTCGCTGACCTGCGTCTCCAACGTGCTCGGCACCCGCAACCCGATCGCCGACATCGCGGCCAAGGCGCATGCCGTCGGTGCCGTGATGGTCGTCGACGCCTCGCAGGCCGTCCCGCACCAGGCGAGCGATGTCACCGCGCTCGGGGCCGACCTCGTCGCCTTCACCGGCCACAAGATGGTCGGCCCTACGGGCATCGGCATCCTCTGGGGCCGCTACGACCTCCTCGCCGAGCTGCCTCCCTTCCTGGGAGGCGGCGAGATGATCGAGATCGTCGAGATGGAGCGCTCCACCTACGCCGCGCCGCCGCACCGCTTCGAGGCTGGCACCCCGCCGATCGCGCAGGCCGTCGGCCTCGGCGCGGCCGTCGACTACCTCAACGGGCTTGGCATGGAAGCGGTCGAGGCCCACGAGCATGAGCTGACCGCCTACGCGCTCGACAAGATGGCTTCCATCGACGGGCTGCGGATCCTCGGCCCGACCGAGGCCGTCGACCGTGGAAGCGCCATCTCCTTCAACCTCGCCGGCGTCCATCCGCACGACGTCATGCAGGTGCTCGACTCGCGCGGCGTCGCCATCCGCGGCGGCCACCACTGCGCACGGCCACTGCACAAGCGCCTCGGCGCCCAGAGCTCGACCCGCGCCTCCAGCTACCTGTACACCACCACGGGGGAGATCGACGCGCTCGCCGACGCGCTCGTGTTCACCCGCGACTACTTCGCCCCGCGCTTCTGAGGAGGGCCGCATGAACATCGACGAGCTGTACCAGACGATCATCCTCGACCACTACCGCGAGAAGCACCACAGCGGACTGCGCGACGGCTACGACGCCGAGGTGCACCACGTGAACCCGTCCTGCGGCGACGAGCTGACGCTCCGCGTGCACGTGGACGGCGACACCATCACGGACATCTCCTACGAGGGTGAGGGCTGCTCCATCTCGCAGGCCTCCACGTCCGTCATGACCGACCTGCTCATCGGAGGCAGCACAGGGCACGCGCTCGAACTGCACGACGAGTTCCTGGAGATGATGCAGTCCCAGGGCAGGATCGAACCGGACGAGGACCGCTTTGAGGACGCCATCGCGTTCGCGGGCGTCTCCAAGTTCCCGGCGCGCGTCAAGTGCGCCCTCCTCGGGTGGTCAGCCCTGCGTGACGCCACCCTGCAAGCCACCGCCAAGGAGAACTGATGTACAACCCGGATCAGCGTCCGAGCGACCTCGTCAAGGACGAGCTCCCCGACGTCGACACCAGCACCCAGACGGGGCCGACGAAGATCGTCCCCACCGAGGACGAGATCCTCGAGGCCATGAAAGACGTCGTCGACCCCGAGCTGATGGTCAACGTCGTCGACCTCGGCCTGCTCTACGGCGCGCAGATCGACGACGAGGCCAACGTCACGCTCGACATGACGCTCACCTCGCCGACCTGCCCGCTCACGGACAAGATCGAGTACGACACCAGGTACGTGCTCGACGGTCTCGCCAACTCCGTGACCATCAACTGGGTCTGGCTGCCGCCGTGGACGCTCGAGATGATCTCCGAGGACGGCCGCGAGCAGCTGCGCGCCATCGGCTACAACCTCTAGGAACGCCCGACATCATCGCCTCTCCGACGTAGGCTGAACGGACCTACCCGAGGAGGCGATGATGCCGTTTGTGACCACGGCCGATGACGTCAAGCTGAACTATTCCGACACCGGGGGTGATGGCCGACCGATCGTGCTGATTCACGGCTGGCCCCTCTCCGGCGACGCGTTCGCCAGCAACATCCCCGTCCTCCAGGACGCCGGATACCGGGTGGTCACCTACGACCGGCGCGGGTTCGGGACCTCGTCGAAACCGGAGGGGGGCTACGACTACGACACCCTCACCGACGATCTCGAGACCCTCCTCGAGCAGCTCGATCTGCAGGGAGCCGTAGTCCTCGGCTTCTCGATGGGTGGCGGCGAGGCCGCGAGGATCGGTGGCCGACGCAACCCGCGCGTCGCAGGCCTGATCTTCTCCGGATCCATCGCCCCTGCGCTCTGCATCACCGAAAACAACCCGGACGCAGCCATGCCGTACGAGGAGTTCGAGAAGATGTCGAAGGCCTGCGCCGACGACCGCGACGGGTTCCTCTCCGACTTCATCACGACCTTCTACAGCACCCCCGACGGCGGGCTTCAGGTGTCCGAGGGCGTGCGCGACGAGGGGCTTCGCCTCGCCCGCCAGTCGGGAGCCAGGGCCGCGGTCGAGACCATCCTCATCTGGGCAACCGACCTGCGCGATGACTGCCGCCGGATCGACGTGCCCACCCTCGTCATCCACGGAGACGGCGACCAGAACGTGCCGATGGCCGCATCGGGCGAGCGCATGCCGCAGTACGTCGACGGGGCGGAGCTGGTGGTGATCGAGGGCGCACCCCACGGCGCAAACGACTCGCACGCCGCCCAATGGAACGCAGCGATCCTCGATTTCATGGAGAGGGTCGACCAGGCCTGACCTGGCACAGGGGAGTGGGCGGGCCGTTGGGCGACCCGCCCTTCCCTGCACGGACCCGGCGCGACGCGATGCGACGGTGCGGGTAGCCTCGCCCGCGTGAGACAACCGGGACTGGCCAGCGGCGTGGTCGCCTACCTGCTGTGGGGACTCTTCCCGCTCTACTTCCTGCTCTTCGCGCGCTCCGGCGCCTTCGAGGTCGTCGCCCACCGGGCCCTCTGGTCGCTCGTCTTCTGCCTGATCCTGCTCACCGCGCTGCGCAGGCTGGGCGACCTCCGCGACATCTGGCGCGACAGACGCGTCGCTGCCTACCTCGCCGCCGCCGGGCTGCTGATCGCAGTCAACTGGACCACCTACGTCTACGGCGTCTCGACAGGGCGCACCCTCGACGCCGCGCTCGGCTACTTCATCAACCCGCTCGCCGTCGCGCTGCTCGGCGTGATCGTGCTGCGGGAGCGGCTCCGCCCCGGCCAGTGGGTCGCCCTCGGGTTCGGCGCGGTCGCCGTCATCGTGCTGATCGTCGGCTACGGACAGGTGCCATGGATCGCGCTGGCGCTCGCGCTCAGCTTCGGCACTTACTCGCTCGTCAAGAAGCTGGCGGGGCGTTCCGTGGCGCCGCTGCCTGGCCTCGCCTTCGAGACGGGAGCGGTGGCGCCGATCGCCATCGGCTTCCTCGGCTACCTCGCGGCGACCGGCGGCGCGACCGTGGAGCCGCTCTCGGGCTACGGGGCGCTCATGGCCACGACCGGGATTGTGACCGCCGTGCCGCTGCTGCTGTTCGCCGACGCGGCCCGCAACGTGTCGATGGTCACGCTCGGGATGCTGCAGTACATCGCGCCGATCGGCCAGTTCCTCCTCGGCTGGCTCGTCTTCCATGAGCCGATGCCCGCGTCGCGGTGGGCCGGCTTCGCCCTCGTGTGGCTGGCGATCGCGGCGTTCGCTGTCGACGCCGTCCTCGTCGGGCGCCGCAACCGGGCCGCCGCGAGTCAGGAGCGTCTGGCCTGAGCCGACCGCTCGGCGGTGCCGCTCTGGTAGTCGAGCGGCAGCGTGACCCGCAGTTCCCAGATGCCGTCGGAGAGCGTCTGCTCGCTCGTGCCGCCGAGGAGTCCGGCGCGCTCGTGAACGCCGATCAGCCCGGTGCCGGGCTGCGGCGGGGTCAAGGCCCGCGAGGGGTTGGAGTAGCGCGCGGTGGCGACCAACTCGTCGGAGCTGAGCCGGATCGCGCACCGGCTACCGGGTGGGGCGTGCTTGATCATGTTGCTCACGGCCTCGACCGTGATCTTCGCAAGCGTCGTCGCCTGGGCAGGGCTGAGGTCTGCCAGGTCGAGCGCGATGTCAGGGTCGAGCCCTGCGGTGAGGAGCCGCTCGCGCTGGCGCTCGATGCTCGCCTCGAGTTCGACCGCATCGGACGGGGTGTCCCCGGTCTCAACGGTCTCGCCCTCGAACTCACGCAGCGCCGTCAACAGCTGGCGGAGGTCCCGTGCCGAGTTGGTGCACTCCTCGGCGATCGCATCCAGGTCCTGGCGGGCCTGGGGGGAGAGCGAGTCGTCGTCCGAGGCGAGATAGGCGCGCATCGCCGCGTGGGAGAGGGTCTGTGCGACCGTGTCATGCAGGTCGCGGGCAAGGGCGACCCGAAGCGCGGACATCCGCCGTGCCGAGAGTTCCCGGGTCTGCTCGGCGGCAAGAGCCATCCTGCGCCAGACGACAGCGCCGCCGATGCTGAGCAGCAGGAGGACGAGCATCAGCAGCGCGCTGCTGAGCGTTTCGCCCACCGATCGCGTGACTCGTGCGAAGACGCAGAGACCGAAGCCCCACACGAGGGCGCTCATCCACCAGCGGTAGGGAACTTGAAGCCGAAACAGCGCGAAGATCACCACGAAGGCGCCGAGGAAGCCCATCCCGACGTAGGTGGGCAGGAACGCGAGAATCATGGCGAACACGCCGACCTGTGTGAGGGCCGCGGCCAGCGGCCGCCTCGCGGCGAGCATCGCGACGGCACACAGCACGATGTCTGCGACCCAATGGGGTGCGGGCTGGTACGACTGCAGGAAGATTCGCACGCCCATGACTCCGACCAGCGCGGTGCCTGCGAGCACGACCTCCAGATAGGGGGACTGGGGCAGAGGCCGCGAGGTCGGATGCGTCACCAGCGACTGCAGAGGGACGGGATGATGTTGCAGAGTCCCTGAGGCCGCGTCGGGCGGGAACCGATGCGGACCAGCCGCCGATAGTACGGCCACAGTAGTGACGCGGTCGGCGCCACGATGGTGATCAACTCTGGAAGATTGTGCATAGCTGCCTCCGATCCGATCTGATGGCTAGCTGTACTGACCACGGAGATTGAGTACGCGCGGCGGGTCTGCTGGACATAGGGGAAGACCTCTGAGTGAAGTGTGGGACTTACGACAGAACCCATTTCACGAAACAGAGGTCTTCCATGCCCCACCGTAACGCCATACTCACCGAAACCGGACGTCTGCACCTGGCCCAGCTCGTCGTTGACCAGGGCTGGACCCTGCGGCGAGCCGCGGAACGTTTCGGTGTCGCGGTCAACACCGCCCGCCGCTGGGCGCAGCGTTACCGCGAACAGGGCCTGGCCGGGATGGTCGACAAGTCCTCTCGCCCGAAGCATTGCCCGCATCAACTCTCGCAGCGCACCGAGCGTCGCATCGTCGGGTTGCGTGTAACCAAGCGCTGGGGCCCGGCCCGGATCGCCTACCACCTTCACCTGAACCCCTCGACGGTCCACAAGGTCATCAGGCGCTACGGCTGCCCACCCCTGCGATGGACCGATCCTGCTACCGGAGCCAGGATCAAAACCTCACGCGCCGAGAAACGCCGCTACGAGCACGCCGCCCCCGGCGACCTGGTCCACGTCGACATCAAGAAACTCGGCCGGATCCCCGACGGCGGCGGCCACAAAGTGCTGGGCCGTGCCGCGGGTACCCGGAACAAGACCAGAACCGCCACGAACCGCCGGCCCGGGTATGCCTACATCCACAACGCCGTCGACGACCACTCCCGCTTGGCCTACAGCGAAATCCTGACCGACGAGAAGAAGGAAACCGCCGCCGCGTTCTGGCAACGCGCCAACGCCTTCTTCAACGCCGCCGGGATCACCGTGACACGAGTCTTGACTGACAACGGCGCCTGCTACCGCTCCAACGCCTTCAAAAAGGCTCTCGGCGACGACATCACACACAAACGCACCCGCCCCTACCGACCCCAAACCAACGGCAAAGTCGAACGGTTCAACCGCATCATGCTCGAGGAATGGGCCTATGCCCAGCCCTACACCTCCGAAACCCAGCGAGTCGCCGCCTTCGACCAATGGCTGCACCATTACAATCACCACCGAGGCCACACCGCGCTCAAGGGACATCCCCCAGCCGCGCGCGTACCCAACCTATCCGGGGTGAACAGCTAGCGCCCTCAGTGCGACCATTATCCCTCATGCACGAGGCCCCATTCGTGAGCTCTCGCGGCGAGTGCGGTCCGGTTGCGCAGGTCCAGCCGCGTGAGCAGCCTGCTCACGTAGCTCTTGACCGTGCTGGTGGCGAGGAACATCTTCTCGCCGATCTCCGCGTTGCTGAGCCCCTGACCCAGCAAACCGAGGAGCCGCAGGTCGGCGGGCGACAGGTCCGGCGGAGGTTCGCTGTGCACCTGGAGGTGCGCGCGCAGGAGCCCCGTGACGAGCTGCGGCGAGACGAGGGCGTCGCCGTTGAAGGCGGCCCGGATCCCGTGCTGGATGAGTCCGGGGCTGTCGGTCTTCAGCAGGAAGCCGGAGGCCCCTGCCGCGAGGGCCCGGCTGAGCGTCAGATCGTCGCCGAGGGCGGTGAAGCACACCACCTTGGAGTCGACCGGTTCGACTGTGATCCGCCGGGTCACCTCGATGCCGCTCAGCTTCGGCATGTTGATGTCGACGATCGCGACATCGGGGCGCAGCCGGGTCGCCTGCTGGACCGCGGCAACGCCGTCGGCTGCGGTGGCCACGAGCTCGATGTCCCTGGTTCGCGACAGATATGCCGCCACCGCCCGCTGGGCGAGTGGATCGTCCTCCGCGAGGAGAACCCGGATGATCTGCGCCATGTCAGCAGGGTATCCCTTCGTCCATGAAGACGCCCAAGAGGGGCGCGTTTGCCGCCCCCTGAGGCTATGATCGCGCCCCTCCAGTTTGCTCAGGCGGCCCCGGACCGCGAGACTGGATCGGTGTTGCAGGTGAAGGATCTCGAGGTGCGGGCAGGGGCCCGTCTGTTGCTGGAGCCAGTGAGCTTCCAGATCATCCCGGGAGACCGGATCGGACTGGTCGGCCGCAACGGCGCGGGAAAGACCACCATGACCCGGATCCTCGCGGGGGAGTCCCAGCCGGCTGGCGGGACGGTCAATCGCAGCGGCCAGCTCGGCTACCTCCCCCAGGACCCACGCTCCGGCGATCCCGAGCAGATCGCCCGCGACCGGATCCTCGGCGCCCGTGGCCTCGACCAGGCCATCGCCAGGATGCGGCGCACCGAAGAACTCATGTCGAGCACCGACGGCGCCGAGCGCGACGAGGCCATGTCGGCCTACGCTCGCGCAGAGGCCGCCTTCCTCGCGGCAGGCGGCTACGCGGCCGAGTCGGAGGCCGCGCGGATCGCGTCGAACCTCGGACTGCCTGACCGGGTGCTCGCCCAGCCACTCAAGACGCTCTCGGGAGGTCAGCGGCGACGCATCGAGCTCGCACGGATCCTCTTCTCCGATGCCGACACCCTGCTCCTCGACGAGCCGACCAACCACCTCGACGCCGACTCCATCGTCTGGCTGCGCAGCTACCTGCAGGGATTCTCCGGCGGGCTGATCATCATCTCCCACGACACGGCGCTGCTCGAGGCCGTCGTGAACAAGGTCTTCCACCTCGACGCCAACCGGGCAGAGCTGGACATCTACTCCATGGACTGGAAGCGCTACCTGCTGCAGCGCGAGACCGACGAGAAGCGACGCAGGCGCGAACTGCACAACGCCGAGCGCAAGGCCGCCCAGCTGATGGCCCAGGCCGACAAGATGCGGGCCAAGGCCACGAAGGCCGTCGCCGCGCAGAACATGGCAAAGCGCGCGGAGAAGCTACTCGCAGGCGTCGAGGGGGAGCGCGCGCAGGACCAGGTCGCCAAGATCCGCTTCCCGGATCCCGCCCCGTCGGGCAAGACCCCCGTACGCGGCTTCGGGCTGAGCAAGTCCTACGGTTCGCTCGAGGTGTTCACGGCGGTCGATCTCGCCGTCGACCGTGGCTCGAAGGTGGTCATCCTCGGCCTCAACGGTGCGGGAAAGACCACCATGCTGCGCATCCTCTACGGCATCGAGGAGCCGAGCGCCGGAACGGTCGAGCTCGGCCACGGGGCACGCGTGGGTTACTACGCCCAGGAACACGAGACCCTCGACGTGGAGCGCAGCGTGCTCGACAACATGGTCTCCGCCTCGCCGAACCTGAACGACACCGACGTGCGCAAGGTGCTCGGCTCGTTCCTGTTCACCGGCGATGACGTGGCAAAGCCCGCAAAGGTGCTCTCGGGCGGCGAGAAGACGAGGCTCTCCCTTGCCATGCTCGTCGTCTCCGCGGCCAACGTGCTGCTCCTCGACGAGCCGACCAACAACCTCGACCCCGCCTCGCGGGCCGAGGTGCTCAACGCGCTGCGTACCTACGCCGGCTCGGTGGTCCTCGTCACCCACGATCCAGGCGCCGTCGAGGCCCTGCAGCCCGACCGCGTCCTCGTGCTTCCCGACGGCGTCGAGGACCTCTGGTCCGACGACTACGCCGAGCTGATCGACCTCGCCTGAGCCGCAGCCAAACGCACAACCTGTTTGAGCGGTGCGCGCAAACACTGTGCGCATTCGCTCGCTCTGGTGACCGCTCACGCGGTGCGGCGGGTCTAGGGTTGCACCGTGGCTCGAATCAAATTTGGAACTGGCGGCTGGCGCGCGATCATCGGCGACGAATTCACCCGGGCGAACGTTCGGCTGCTCGCGGCCGCGCTCGCCACGAGGATGCAGGACGAGGGCGTTGCGGGGGAGGGCATCGTGATCGGCTACGACCGACGGTTCCTCTCCGACGTCGCGGCAGAGTGGGCGGCGGAGGTCTTCGCCGGCTACGGCATCCCCACCCAGGTGATCAAGATGGCGCAGGCGCCCACCCCGCTGATCATGTGGACCGTCAAGGACCGCGACTTCCCCTACGGCATGGCAATCACCGCGTCGCACAACCCCGCCCTCTACAACGGCATCAAGGTCTTCACCCGTGGAGGCAAGGACGCAGACGAGGACGTGACGCTGGACGTCGAGCGCCGGATGGAGGCCCTCGAGGGGGCGCCCGAGGCCGACATCCCGAGCGTCGCCTACGCAAAGGCGATCGCCTCCGGTGAGATCCAGGAGGTCAACACCTTCAACGGCTACATCGACTCGATCATCTCCCAGATCAACATGGAGGCCATCCGTGAGGCGGGCCTCAAGGTCGCCCTCGACCCGATGTTCGGCGTCTCGAAGACCTCGCTGCAGACGATCCTGATGACCGCCCGCGTGGACGTCGAGGTGATCAACGACCGCCACGACACGCTGTTCGGCGGTCGGCTTCCCTCGCCCACGTCGCACACGCTGCAGGCCCTCTCGCGCTTCGTGGTCGAGAACCACTGCGACCTGGGCATCGCCACCGACGGTGACGCCGACCGGATCGGCATCATCGACGACAAGGGCCACTTCCTGCATCCCAACCAGCTGCTGGTGATCCTCTACTGGTACCTGCTCAAGTACAAGGGCTGGAAGGGTGCCGTCGTGCGCAACGTGGCGACCACGTCCCTGCTCGACGACCTGGCTGCGAAGTTCGGCGAGCAGGCCTACGAGGTACCGGTGGGCTTCAAGTGGATCTCGGGCAAGATGCTCGAGACCGACGCGATCATCGGCGGCGAGAGCTCCGGAGGCCTGACCGTGCGCGGACACATCTCCGGCAAGGACGGCATCTACGCCGCCGCACTGCTAGTGGAGATGATCGCCGTGGTGGGCAAACCGATGAGCCAGATCTACGAGGAGATCACCGGGCAGTTCCCACCGCACTACATGGCGGAGACCGACTTCGCCTTCGACCCGGAGCGCAAGCCCGAGATTCTCAACACCTTGATGGTGGAGAAGAAGCTCCCCGAGTTCAGCGAGCCGGTGGTGCGCACCTCGTACGAGGACGGCTGCAAGGTGTACTTCGAGGAGGGCTGGATCATCGCCCGCTTCTCTGGCACCGAGCCGCTGCTGCGCATCTTCTGCGAGCTGCCGAGCCGCGAGCGCGCCGAGAAGTGCTGCGACGAGTTCCGCGAGTTCCTCCGCCTCTGACCGGTAGACGACGGCCCGACACCCCGGAGGGTGCCGGGCCGTGCGTCGTTCAGGCCGCCTCGTCCAGCAACGCCACCAGGTCGTCGCGGCGCAGCAGGGCCCCGAAGGCCGGCAGTCCGGGCTGGAGCACACCGGTGGAGGACTCAGTCGATCCGGCTGACGATCGCCTCCCACGGGCGCATGGTGGACTCCCTCGGGCCGCCGAGGACCGGGACGATCCGCCCCGTCAGCTTCGGCCGCCTGCGCTGTTTCGGGCTCAGGTTGGTCTCGATCAGGAACCGCTCGCCGTCGAGGCTGCGCTCGTAGGCGAGATAGCCCTTCACCTCGGGACGGACCCAGGTCAGGTCGCCGAGCGTCAGCGCCCGATGGTGACGCCGCAGCGCGATCAGGTCACGGTGCCAGGCGTAGACGGAGGCGGGATCGGGGACCTGCTCGGCCGCCGAGAACCCGGGCGCCTCGTCGCGGCCCTCCAACCAGGCGACGGCGTCGCCGAACCCGCCTTCCCGGGTCCAGCGCATCGGCACCCTCGCGTGGTCGCGCGACCCGGCGAGGATCTGACGCCACAGGGCACGCGGGCCCACCCCCTCCGCCAGCAGCTCCGCGTGGCGGTTCACCGACTCGACGTCGCGGAGCTGGTCGATGTGCTCAAAGCCCTGGTTGACGGCGGCCAGCTCCTGTCCCTGGTAGAGGAAGGGGGTGCCGCGCATCGTGAGCTGGACGGTGGCGAGCAGCTTCCCGACCGCCGTCCGCACGGCCGGATCCCGCTCCGCCCCTCCCGCCAGCTTGCTCAGCATCCGGGGATTGTCGTGGTTGTCGAGGAACACGGCGATCCAGTCATTGGGGCTGAGCTCGCTGAGGTAGGTCCGGTAGAAGCGCTTCAGGTACTCGGGGTCGTAGACGTAGTCGTCCCAGCGCGTGTGTCCGGGGGTGTCGAGGACGTCGAAGTTGAAGATCAGGTCCAGCTGGTCGCGACCACCGCCGCTGAGCAGGCGGCCGAGCTGCACGCCCACTCCGGGCGTCTCACCCACCATCACCCCGACGGGGTCAGGGGGTAGCGGGTCGCCGAGAGAGCCGTCGTCAAGTCGTCGTCGAGGGGTCGAGGCTGGCGGCCGGTCCCTGGTGAAGCCGTCGCGGCGCAGACCGCGCAGGAACTCGCCGAGGCGCGGTCCGTAGAAGTAATGCTCGACCCCCACGAAACCCATCAGCGCGCCCACGAAGGCGTTGCCGTCGGGCAGCCCCTCCGGCTTGGAGATGTAGTTGATCACGTCCAGCCGGAAGCCGTCGATGCCGCGCTCGAGCCACCAGCCGACGATGTCTGCCACCTCCCGGCGCACGTCCGGATTGTCCCAGCGCAGGTCCATCTGGCCGTCGGCGAACAGGTGGAGCGCCCAGCGCCCTGCCTCCGGGAACCAGCGCCACGCCGGGCCCGAGAAGAACGAGGTCCAATTGTTCGGAGGGGTCTTCGGATCGCCCCGCTCCAGAAAGTAGTAGTCGCCGTACGGGCCGTCCGGGTCCAGGAGCGCCTCCTGGAACCAGGCGTGCTGGTCGGAGGTGTGATTGACCACGAGGTCGAGGATGATCCGCATCCCGCGCTCGTGACAGCCGCGGATGAGCTCGTCGAGATCCTCGAGGGTGCCCATCTCCTCCATGACGGCGCGGTAGTCACGCACGTCATAGCCCATGTCCTGGTTGGGGGAGTCGAAGATGGGGGAGAGCCAGACGCAGTCGACACCGAGGTCGGCGAGGTGATCGAGGCGGGAGATGATGCCGCGCAGATCGCCGATCCCGTCGCCGTCGGAGTCGGCGAACGAGCGGGGATAGATCTGGTAGAACACCGCCTCCTGCCACCACGGGACCGGGTCGGGAGACAGCCCCTCGAGCGGCAGGTCGGCCTCGGAGTTGACCAACTTGATGATGGCATCGATGAACCCTGGACCCGTGAAGCGGGAGGTGAGCCGGTCGATCAGAGACAGCCGCAGCGCTCCGGCGGCCGAGACGGCCGCCCGTGGGACCCCCGACTGCAGCAGCAGCTTGTCGATCACGTCACGGCCGACGGCGGTGCGGTAGACATCGCGGACGGTGCTACGCCTGGTCAGTGGCTGGAACGCCATCGTCTCGCCTCTCCTTCAGGTCACGCAGGATCCCCGCGTAGGTCTCCTCGTCCAGCTTGTAGCGCGAACGCAGGATCAGGTAGCTCGCCACCATCAACAGCATGGGGATCACCAGCATGGCCACCTTGAACTGGGCCGCCCCCGTGTCAGTGACATCGGAGGCCGACGTGGCCACGTCGATCCCCGAGAGGATCAGCGTGTAGCCGACGATGCCGCTGGAGATGGCATTGCCCAGCTTGTAGATGAACGGCTGGAGCGAGAAGGTCACCGACTCGTTGCGGCGGCCGAGCTTCCACTGGCCGTACTCGACGGAGTCCGCGATGAACATCACCATCAGCAATTGGATGGCGCCCTGGCCGGTGAACAGGAGCACGCCTGCCACGGCGACGAGCGGAAGCGAGGTGCCCGCGGCGAGGAACACCAGGTAGCCGAGCACGCACAAGACCGTCGCAAGCAGGTGGATCTGTCCCCGGCGCAGCCTTCGGGACACGAGTGGGAAGAGGGCGAGCGCGGTGATCTGGGTGACGCCGAGGATCGCGGCGAAGATCGGGTAGGCGCCCTCGTCGCCGAAGATGTACTTGAAGTAGTAGAGGCCGAACGAGGTGGTCGCGCCGTAGCCTGCCATGTAGGCGACCATGGCGAGCGTCACCCACAGCAACTGGTCGTTGCGCAGGATCACGGAGAACAGTTCACGCAGCGGGGTGGACTCCGTCGTCGCCGCGACGTGCTCGCGCGTCATGATCAGCGTCAGCGACTGGAAGGCGAGCATGATCACCACGAGCGCGAGGGCCACCACGAACCACGCCATCTGTGTCGATCCGAGCGCATCCGACAGCATGCCGGTGACGGGGACGAGGCCTACCGCGACGGAGAACAGGCCGACGTTGGCGCAGATCCGGGCCACCACGGCGATCTTCTCGCGCTCCTTCTGGTCCTGGGTCAACGAAGGCAGCATCGACCAGTAGGAGATGTCGTTGATCGTGTAGGCGATCTCGTAGACGATGTAGACGACGGTGAACACGATGACGTAGGACCATCCGGTCGCCCCGAAGTCGAAGAACATCAGCAGGGTGGCCACGGCCCAGAGCAGGGCACCCCAGAAGATCCACGGACGGAACTTCCCCCACCGGCTCCTCGTGTTGTCGACGATCACGCCCATCACGGGGTCGTTGACGGCGTCGAAGACCCGCATCAGCACCAGGATCGCCGTGATCACCGCCAGTTCGGGCCCGCTGATCTCCAACACATCGGTCAGGTAGAACAGCAGGTACATCGACACGAGCGCCGCGACCATGTCGCGCCCGAGGGTGCCGAGCCCGAAGCCGAGCCGGGTGCGCATCAGTCGAGCCCGGGGGTGGGGTCGAGGAAGCCGCTGACGAGGTTGCGTGAAAGCGTCTCCTGATCGGAGAACAGCGTGTCGAGCGCGGTGAGCAGGTGCGCGTCGGCGGGCTCCACGCCCTCCTCCGCGGCGTAGAGCACGGCCCTGCGGATCAGCTCCTTGAAGAACGACGCGGTCCTGGCGTCGCTGAGCCGCGCCACCTCGTCCAGCGCCTCCGAGGAGAACCCGATGTCTCCCCGGTAAAGCTCGAGGAGCTGACGTCGGGCGGCGCGGTCAGGCGGCGGGATCTCGACGGCGAGGTCGACGCGCCCGGGCCGCTGGGTGAGGGCCTCCTCCAACACGTCGACGCGGTTGGTGGTCAACACGAAGGCCACGTCCGTGTCGGAGTCGAGCCCGTCGAGGGCGTCGAGCAGGTCGAAGAGCAGCGGCTGGCCGGTGGGTCCGATCTCCCGGTCCATGGCGACGAGGTCGCAGTCCTCCAGCACCACGATGGCCGGCTGCAGGTGGCGCGCCATCGTCGAGGCCTGGCGGACATAGTGCAGCGTCTGGCCCGAGAGCAGGATGACGGTGTGGTGCGTCGCGGCGCTGATCAGGTGCCGGACGGTGTGCGTCTTTCCCGTCCCGGGCGGTCCGTAGAGCAGGATGCCGCGCTTGAGGTGCTGGCCGTAACGGCGAAGGGTCTCGGCGTGCTCGGCCACCCCCAGCACGTGACCCCGTACCCTTTCGAGGGCACCCTCGGGAAGCACGACCGCCTCGACGGGCACGTCGGGGCGGGCGTGGAAGCGGTAGCCGTCGCCCTCGGCCTCGTAGCCCATCAGGTCGAGGCTGACCACGTTGCCGCGCAGCACGGAGCGCTGCGTGCCGAGTTCCGTCGCCTCGGCGAGCAGGTCGCTCGCCGTCTGGGAGTCCGGACAGAGCACCTCGATCACCCCGACCCCGTTGCCGTGCACGCGCGAGTTGCGACGGGTCAGGACCGCGACCGGCTGGTCGTGGAAGTGGAAGAGCCGCACGCCGAGCGCGACCACCCGACGGGTCTGGTCGGCGCCGACCGCGACGTCGGCCCAGTCGACCTGACCGACGGGGGTGTTCGTCCATGGGCTGCCCACCAGGTCGGAGAGGGAGGCGTGGTGGCGATGTTCGCCCCCGCCGATCCCGATCGCGACCACGTCCGGGCCTGCCAGCAGCTCGAAGGCGACGTCGTAGTCGGCGAAGCGGTAGCCGACGATCTCCTTCGTCACGGTCGCCATCTCGCCAGCGGGACGGCCGAGATGTTCGGTGAGCACGTCCGCGAGCAGCGCCGAGGAGCCCTCCGGGCGCATCGTCGCGGCAAGCTCCCCGACCTTCACGAACTGGCTGAGGAAGGCGCGCAGATCGGCATCGATGTCCATGGGCACACAGTAGTGACGCACTCAGCCGATGCGGGCGACCTCCGGCGAGATCAGGGTGACCACGTCGACGGCGATGCTCACGTCTGCCCGGTCCGCCTCGGCCGGAAGGCCGTGGAAGGCGTTTGGCCCCATCGCGATCAGGTCGGCGACCTGGCCTGCGGTGAGCTCCGCCCGGTAACGCAGCTCGTCGCGCGAGGCCACCGCCCAGTGGGGGAAGGCCGCGCCGAGCCGGTCGGACTTGTCGGGTGAGACGCCGAGCAGGCCGTGGCGCTCGCGCAGCTCGATCAGGTGCTCGGACGAGGGCTGGGCGACGACGAGCCTCCCTCCCGGCCCGAGGACTCGGCCGAACTCCTCCGGGTTGCGGGGTGCGAACACGCACACGACACAGTCCAGCGCGCCGTCGGCGATGGGCAGGCCGGCCCAGGTGTCGGCCACGATCGATGCCGCCCTCGGGTGGGCGCGGGCCGCCCGCTTCGCGGCGGCGACGGACACGTCGGTCGCGAGTCCCTCTGCCTCGGGGTGGGCGTCCAGGACCCGTGCGAGGTAGAACCCGGTCCCCGCGCCGACCTCGGCGATCCGTTCACCCCGCGCGGCCCCGGCCACGGCGTCGGCGATCGGGTCGTAGTGCCCGGAGGCGAGGAAGCGCGCCCGCGCGTCGAGCATGGCGGGGGTGTCCGCGTTTGCGGGCGCGGCCCTTCCGAGCAGGTTCACATAGCCCTGGCGTGCGACGTCGAACGAGTGCCTGGTCGGACACCGCAGCGCACCGCCCACGGCGGAGAGGGCTTCTCCGCACACGGGGCAGCGGGTCCAGTCGAGGCCGCTCACCCGACCTCGTGCGGTGCGGGGGTCGAGGGCTCCTCGTCGACCGCCTCGTCCGGGGAGGTTCCGGCCTTCTCCCGTGCCGCCTTCGCCTTCTTCCTGTCGCGCAGGTCGGCGCGCACCAGCACGCCGATGCCGATCACGCCGATCACGGTGAACGCGAACCACTGCAGCGCGTAGCTGAGATGGGGTCCCTCGTCGAGGGCGGGTGGCGCGACCGGGACGAGGACCTCTGCCTCCGCCGGGTCGGACTCGATCACGGTGATGTAGCCGTTGACGAGGTCGGTGCCAAGGGCCCTTGACAGCACGTCGGAGTTGATCAGACGGATCGACGACTCGTGCGGGGTCATGGCGTTCTCGTCGCCGCGTTCGTTGCGTCGGACGTAGCCTGTGACGGTCACCGTCCCGCTTGCCGTTGCGGGCAGTTCGCCGTCGGGCTGGCCCGGCTGACGCACCATGAAGCCGCGGTCGACCAGGAGGGTGTCTCCCTGATCGGTCTCCATCACGGCGAGCACCTCGCTGCCGAGGGCGTCATTGTTCGAGCGGTACCTGACCTGGAACTGGTCGGGGAGGTACGTGCCGGTCGCGGTGACCCGGTACCACTGGTCCTCCTCCTCGATCACCTTGTTCATCACGTCTGCGTAGGGCTGCACACCCTCGGACTCGTGGGCGACGACGGTGGCGTTGCGTTCGCGACGCTCCTCGAGCCGGCGCAGCTGCCATTGGCCCAACTGCACGAAGGTGACCGCGAGGATCGCGCCGAGCACGCCCATCGCGATCCAGCGTTTGACCTGGCGACTCACGTGTCGGTGTCCTCCTCGACCGATCCCCTGACCACCACGGAGGACGGGAGGGCCGGCCTTTCTTCTGCTTCGTCGTGGGCCATCGCGGGAGGGCGGTGGTCCGAGTTGTTGGCGAGCAGGACGGCGAAGGCAGGCAGCACGGCCGCGGCGAGCAACGCCGCGACCTTCCACCAGCCGGGCACGATCAGAAACGCGAGGAAGCAGCCCGTGCGGATGCCCATGGTGATGAGGTAGCGCTTCTGCCGCTCCTCGAGCTCCAGCGACTGGCTGCGACCCGCGTCCGTGATGATCGTCGCGTCGGTCGTCCTGGCCATGGATCCAGCTTAGTCCCGTTCGGCAGGGTGGGACCCGACGGCTATCCTGCGTCCGTGCGGGGAATCGGAACGCTCGGGGTGGCGCTGCTGCTGCTTGCCGGGTGCGCGCAGGCAGAGGTCGCACCGAGCCCGTCACCCGGCGAGACCTCGGCGAGCAGCGCGCCCAGCTCCCCACCGCCGTCGCGGCCCGTCTCCAGGGTCCCGACGACTCCCGCTGCATCGCCGACCACCTCGGCGGTGGCGTGGCACGACGCGTTGCAGGTCGATCTCGGAGGAACCGTCCTCGGGTTGCCCGAGCAGGCCGTGGTGGAGCAGGGGGAGGGCTGGAGCGCCGTCACGGTGAGCCTGGACTCCGCCGATCCGCTCGGCCTGGTCATCGCGGGGGACCGGTGGAGCCTCGTCGCCGGTGTCCTCGAGGCAGGGGCGGCCCATGTGAGCCGACCGGTCGTCACCGACGCGGAAGGCGAGCCGGTGTCCGCCTCGTTCGTTGCGGACGGGCGAGGGGTCGTCATCCAGGTACCGGACTCGACGGCCCTTCCCGCATCGGTCAGCTTCTTCGCGGGAGAGCGCCTCGTCGACCAGGCGGTCTGGGAGTCGGAGAGCCGGATCCTGATCACGCCGAGCGGGCTCGGACGGCGGCTCGCGCCCGCCGACCCGGTCGCGGCCGTCGCGCTCGTCGACGCGGTCATGGCCCAGGTCGGAGACGACCCGAGGTTGAAGTCGTCCAGCTCGCTCAACCAGCTGGCCTGCCACATGGTCGGCGCGCGGGACAAGGCCAGCTGGAACCTCGAGACGGACCGCGAGGACAAGGGGCTGATCGGCTTCATGGCGGCGCGCTGCAACTGAGCATCCGCCTCAGACAAGCCGGGTGACCGGCTCGGGCCTGCGGTAAGTTGCTCCCCGTGGCAGAACAATCACGAGTGGTCCTGGTCACCGGTGGCTCCAAGGGCATCGGGCGCACCATCGCAGAGAGCTTCCGCGACGCCGGGTACAGCGTCGCAGCGACCTACCGCTCCGGCGGGGTCCCCGACGGCGTCCTCGGGGTGGTGTGCGACATCACCGACCAGGGACAGGTCGACCAGGCCTTCGAGACCATCGAGGCCGAACTCGGGCCCGTCGAGATCGTGGTCGCCAACGCGGGCGTCACGAAGGACACGCTACTGATGCGCATGTCGGACGAGGACTGGAACACGGTCATCGACACCAACCTGACAGGCACCTTCCGCGTCGTGCGCCGCGCCAGCCGCGCCATGATGCGGGCCCGCTTCGGCCGCGTCATCCTGATCTCCTCGGTCGTCGGGCTGCTCGGCTCGGCGGGCCAGATCAACTACGCCTCCAGCAAGTCGGCCCTCGTCGGCATGGCCCGCAGCCTCGCCCGGGAACTCGGCAGCCGCAATGTCACCGCCAACGTGATCGCGCCCGGGTTCATCGAGACCGACATGACGGCGGTGCTCGACGAGGCGACCATCTCCGACTACACGAAGCGGATCCCCGCAGGCCGGCTCGGTTCGGTCGACGACGTGGCGCAGGCTGCGCTGTTCCTCGCCGGCGATCACGCCGGCTACATCTCCGGTGCCGTGCTGCCAGTTGACGGCGGCCTCGGCATGGGTCACTGAGAAAGGCTGGCCGAACATGGGTCTCCTCGAAGGCAAGAACATCCTGGTCACCGGCGTGACCATGCGCACCTCGATCGCCTACGCGGTCGTCGACATCGCCCAGCGTGAGGGCGCCAACGTAGTGGTCTCTGCCGCAGGCCGCGCCGTCGCCCCGGCCCAGCGGGCCATCTCGAAGCTCGAAACGGTGCCGCCGCTGATCGAGGTCGACGTGACCGATCCCGACCACCTGGCCGCGCTTCCGCAGACGCTGTCCGAGCACTTCGGTGACCGGCTCGACGGCATCGTACACTCGATCGCCTACGCCGATCCCGAGACGGCGCTGGGTGGCAAGTTCCTCAGCACCGGGTGGGACGCCGTCGCAAACGCCGTGCACATCTCGGCCTACTCGCTGCAGTCGCTGACCATGGCGGCCAAGCCCATGATGGGGAAGGGGGGCAGCGTCGTCGGCCTCACCTTCGACGCGACCGTCTCCTGGCCGACCTACGACTGGATGGGCGTTGCGAAGGCCGCGCTCGAATCGACCTCGCGCTACCTCGCCCGCTACCTCGGCCCGGACGGCATCCGCTGCAACCTCGTCGCGGCCGGTCCGGTCGACACCGTCGCGAAGAAGGCCATCCCCGGTGCCTCCTCGTTCAACGACATCTGGGCCGAGCGCGCCCCGCTCGGCTGGGACCCGAGCGACGCCGTCCCGTCGGCTAAGGCGATCGTCGCCCTGCTCAGCGACTGGTTCCCCGCCACAACCGGCGAGATGGTCCACGTCGACGGCGGCCTCCACTCGACCGGCGCCTGACGGGGAGCGGGCGTTCCGAGGGTCGCTGACGGATTGCCACCCATCGGGGTCGGCACCTTCGGGTCCGACCGCTACGGGCCAGATGAGGTCGCGGCGGCGGTCGCCACGGCGCTCAGGCTCGGCTACCGGCTGATCGACTGCGCCTCGGTCTACGGCAACGAGGCGCAGATCGGTTCCGCCATCGAGGCCGCCATGGCCAGGCTGGGCATCGAGCGCTCCGAGCTTCGGATCATGACGAAGGTCTGGAACGACGCCCACGAGCCCGAAGCCGCCGTCGCCTCGGTGCGGCACTCGCTCGCCGACCTGCGTTGTGACCGGGTCGACGTCGTATTCGTGCACTGGCCGTTCCCGAACCACCATGCGGCAGGCGTGGACGTCGACTCGCGCGACCCGCACGCCAGCCCTTACGACGACGAGGGTTTCATGCGGCTGTGGGCGGCGCTCGAGTCGCTCGTCGACGAGGGAGCGGTCGCGGCGCTCGAGGTCTCCAACGTGTCGATCGCGAAGCCGAGCCTGATCCTGGCCGACGCACGGATCGCCCCGACGTTCCTCGAGGCCGAGCTGCACCCCACCGTCCAGCAGGGCGAGCTGTTCCAGTTCGCCGTCGACCACGGCATCCAGCCCATCGGCTACTCGCCGCTCGGCTCACCTTCGAGGCCCGAACGCGACCGCGCCCCCGAGGACGCCGTCGATCTCGAGGCGTCGGCCGTGGTGTCGATCGCGGAGTCGCGCGGCCTGCACCCTGCCCAGGTGTGCCTGAAGTGGGCGGTCGAGCGGGGCCAGATCCCGATCCCGTTCTCCGTGAAGGAGGAGCAGTTGCGCTCAAACCTCGAGGCCCTCGGCGGGGAGCCGTTCAGCCCTGCCGAGGTCGACGCGCTGCGCGGCGTCGAGCGCAACAACCGCCTGATCAAGGGGCAGGTCTTCCTCTGGGAGGGGGCCGATTCGAGGCTCGACCTGTGGGACGTGGATGGAAGGATCGCCGGTCGCTGAGCGGGGACGCCGATCAGCCGGGGTGCCTCCTGCCGGAGTGTGTCCGGGTCCGGTAGCGTTGAGGCCATGGCAGCGGTGGCAGAACTTGCAGGTGTGACCCTTCGACGTGGGAATGCGGTCCTGCTCAACTCGGTGTCCCTGATCGTCGACGAGTCCGAGCGGTGGGTCGTGATCGGCCCGAACGGCGCGGGTAAGACCACCCTCCTGCAGTTGCTCGGAGCCCAGCTCTACCCGAGCGACGGCGTCGTCGGGCTGCTCGGCGAGGTCGTCGGGGCCGTCGACGTCTTCGAGTTGCGGCCGAGGATCGGGCTGTCTTCTTCCGCCTTCGCCGAGCGGATCCCGGCGGGGGAGAAGGTCCGCGACGTCGTCCTCTCGGCCGCTTACGCCGTTGTCGGCCGGTGGCGCGAGGACTATGACGAGTATGACGTCGACCGGGCAGACGACCTGCTGCGCTCGCTGCGGATCGATCACCTCGCCGACCGGACGTTCGGCACGCTGAGTGAGGGGGAACGCAAGCGCACGCAGATCGCCCGTGCCCTCATGACAGACCCGGAGCTGCTGCTGCTCGACGAGCCGGCGAGCGGCCTCGACCTCGCGGGCCGCGAGTCCCTCGTCGACACCCTCTCCGGCATCTGCCTCGACCCGGCCTCACCCGCCACCATCCTCGTCACGCACCACGTGGAGGAGATCCCCGAGGGCATCACGCACGCCCTGCTGCTCAAGGACGGCGACGTCGTCGCGGCCGGACCCATCGACCAGAGCCTGACCGGGGAGAACCTGAGCCAGACCTTCGGGCTCCCGCTCACCGTCGAGCACTCCGACGGCCGCTGGCACGCGAGGAGTCGCAGATGAACGAGTTCATGGAGTGGGTCCGCCAGAACCTCTGGGCGGGATGGGGCGTGCTCGCCCTTGGCCTCGCAGCCGCCGAACTGCTCACGCTCGATCTGACCCTGCTGATGCTCGCGGGAGGCGCGCTCGCGGGCGGGGTCACCGCCCTCGTGTTTCCCGGTCTGATCTGGCTGCAGGTCCTCGTCGCCATCATCACCGCCGTGGCCACCCTCTTCCTGCTGCGCCCCACCCTCCTGGCGAAGGTGCGCAAGGCACCCGGCTACCGCTCCTCCCTCGACACCCTCGTCGGCGCGTCCGGCAGGGCGACCGCCGCCATCACGGCGCACGCCGGCGAGGTGAAGGTCGACGGGCAGGTCTGGGAGGCCCGCGCCTACGACCCCTCGATGGAGATCGCCGAGGGCGAGGCCATCGAGGTGTTCGGCCTCGAAGGCATCACGCTGATCGTCTACCCCAAATCCCGACCGCTCACCAGCTGAGGGGTCTCCCACGACCCCCGGCACGCACCCTAGGAGGCACAAGTGCCCGAACCGTCCCTCATCATCCTGATCGCCCTCGTCGTCGTGGTGGTGCTGCTGCTGGCCGCGACGCTGAAGATCATCCGGCAGCAGCAGGTCTCGCTCGTCGAGCGGCTCGGCAAGTTCCGCAAGGCGCTCGAGCCCGGCCCGCATCTCGTGGTGCCGTTCTTCGACCAGATCCGCTACACCCTCGACATGCGCGAGCAGGTCGTCCCGTTCCCGCCCCAGGGCGTGATCACCGAGGACAACCTGATGGTCTCCATCGACTCGGTGATCTACTTCCAGGTCGTCGACCCCGTCCGTGCCGCCTACGAGGCGCAGGACTACCAGGCCGCCATCGAGCAGCTGACCATGACCACGCTGCGCAACATCATCGGCGGCATGGACCTCGAGGCCGCGCTGACCTCCCGCGAGGAGATCAACCAGAGGCTGCGGGCCGTCCTCGACGAGGCCACAGGCAAGTGGGGCATCAAGGTCAACCGGGTGGAGCTGCGGGCCATCGAGCCGCCGCCCACGATCCGCGACGCCATGGAGAAGGGCGCCCGCGCCGAGCGCGACAAGCGCGCCGCGATCCTGCTTGCGGAGGGCCAGCGCCAGTCCCAGATCCTGTCGGCAGGCGGTGACCGTGAGGCGGCCATCCTCCGCGCTCAGGGCGACCGCGAGGCCCAGGTCCTGCGCGCCCAGGCAGACAGGCAGGCGCAGATGCTGCGCGCCGAGGGCGAGGCGCAGGCCATCTCGACGGTGTTCGGCGCGATCCACGCCGCCGAACCGGATCAGGCGCTGCTGGCCTACCAGTACATGCAGATGATGCCGAAGCTCGCCCGCGGCGACTCCAACAAGGTCTGGATCGTCCCTTCCGAACTCAACGACGCCCTGAAGGGGCTGGGCCAGGTCACCAACATGCCCGAGGTGCGCGACTACGTCTCGCAGGCGACGAAGAAGTTCGAGGCCCCGGAGAAGGTTGACGTGCATGCGGAGATCGAGGAGCAGGCCGAACGCGACCGGGAGCGCTCGAACGAGACGGTCGAGAAGGCCATCGCCGACGCCCAGTCGCTCGAGAAGCCTGCCGTCGGCCGCCGTGGATCGTCCACCCCGGCGCTCGGTCAAGGTGGGGTGCCGCCGCTCAACTCCCCGGACGAGACGCCGTCCGCGCTGGGTGATCCGCAGCAGATGGGCTTCGAGCCGCCCGCACCGGGGCAGCCGCCCGTGCCGCCGCAGCAGCAGTGGCCGATGAGCCCCGGACAGCCGCCGCAGGGGCCGGGGCAGCCTCAGCCCTGACCGGCGGGCCCCTCGGGTGAGTGGTTCCTGAGCCGTCCCGCCAGGATCGAGCTGACGATCAGCTGGGCCTGGTGGTACAGCATCAACGGGAGCACGAGCACCGAGACCACCGGCCCGCTGAAGAGCACGCTCGCCATCGGCACGCCGGTGGCGAGCGACTTCTTCGTTCCGCAGAACAACAGCGCGATCCGGTCGCCGCGCGGGAAGCCGAACCAGCCGCCCAGCGCCCAGGTCAGCCAGAACATGAAGGCCAGCAGCGCAGCCACGATCACCACGACGGTGAGCAGGTCGCGGAGCTGGAGTTCACGCCACACCCCGGAGACGCGCAGGTCCGAGAAGGCACCGTAGACGATCAGGCAGATGATGCCCTGATCCAGGTAGCGCAGCCGCGCCTTGTGCCTCTCCATGAACCCGGCGGTCACGAACCGGGAGAGCTGGCCGAGGAAGAACGGCAACAGCAGTTGGAGCACGACGTCCCAGATCTGGCTGAACCCGATGGAGCCGCCGCCGGCATCGGGGATCATCAGCATCACAAGCAGGGGAGTGAAGATCACGCCCAGCACGTTCGACGCCGTCGCCGAGACCATCGCCGAGGCGACGTTGCCGCCCGCGAGCGAGGTGAAGGTGATCGACGACTGCACCGTGGAGGGAACGAGGCACAGGAAGATCAGCCCCACCCGGATCGGCTCGGAGGCCAACCACTCGGGCAGCCACAGCATCGGCACCGCGATCAGGGGGTAGATCACGAACGTGGTCCCGAGGATCGCGGCGTGCAGCTTCCAGTTCTTCAGCCCCGCGAGGGACTCGGCGGCCGACATCCGGGCACCGTAGCCGAAGAAGAGCACGAAGATGGCGACCTTCGTGACCACGTCGAGCACCTCGCCGGAGGTTCCGCTGACCGGGAGCAGCAAGCCGAGCGCCAATGCGGCGAGGATGAACATCAGGTTCGGATCAAGTCTCAACTTCACGCCAGGTCCTCCACGCGTGCGACGAGCGGTCCACGCAGTGCGTTGGTGAGCACGACCCGGTCGGCCGTGCGTAGGTTCTCGACGGTGAACTCCGCCTCGTCGATCGTCTCGGCCCCGATCAGGCCGGGATCGGCGAGCAGTTCCGCCCGCTGGATGCCGGGCAGGATGCCGAGGCGGGAGGCAGGGGTGAGCCAGCGGCCGCCGATCCGGGCGAAGACGTTGCTGCGCCCGCCCTCGAGCACCATGCCGCGCTCGTCGTGGCCGATCGTGTCGAACGCTCCCTGGCCGGTCGCGGCGGCGACGGCCTCGTCGAGGTGGGCGCGCTCGCTCGTCTTGTGGCGCGAGAGTGGGCCCACCGTCCACGGTGTCGGCGCGAGCAGTGCGCTGACCGGCTCGGGGGTCGGTTCGAGGCGGGCCCGTGCCACGTGCGAGCCGCCGTCGGCGTCGACCTCGAGCGCGACGCGCCAGGCCCCAGGCCCTGTCGCGGCGACGGCCTCGTCGACGGCGTACGGGGCGGGGGCGAAGCCGAGCGCCCGCAGGGAGGCCGCGAGGCGGGCCCGGTGGGCGTCCGCGAGGCGGCAGGCGCCGTCGACCACGGCCATGGTCTCCTTCACCCGGAGGGTGGGCCGGTGGTCGGTGATGAAGCGCGCCTTGTCCAGGCCCTCGCGCCACTCCCCGGCCGCGGTGGAGTCGGCGACGATGCCCGAACCGATGCCGAGCCGGACGGTCCCTTCGTCATCGATCTCGAGGGTGCGGATGGCGACGCTGAGCGTCATGGACCAGCCAGGTGGGTCAGGCGTCGGCGTGATGGTGCCGAGCGATCCCGTGTAGATCCCCCTGCGGTCGGGTTCGAGGCCCCGGACGATCCTCATGCTGGACAGCTTCGGCGCGCCGGTGATCGAGCCGCAGGGGAAGGTGGCCCGCAGCAGGTGGGCTGGGGTGGTGCCCGGATGCAGGCGCGCCGTCACGGTGCTGGTCATCTGCCACAGCGCCCCGACCCGCTCGACGTCGAACAGGCTCGGCACCTCGACCGTCCCCGGCACGGCGACGCGACTGAGGTCGTTGCGCAAGAGGTCGACGATCATCAGGTTCTCCGCGCGGTTCTTCGGCCCTTCGCGCAGTGCCTCCGGATCGGTGTCGGCCGGTGCCGTGCCCTTCATGGGACGTGTGGTCGCGACCTCGCCGTCGACCGAGAGGAACAGTTCGGGGGAGAGGCTCAGCGTCCACGAAGCGGCGGGGCCGGGGAGGTGGGCGAGGACGCCGAAGGCAACCGGTTGCCTCGCCCGCAGCGCGGAGTAGAGGCCCCGCGGGTCGCCGAGCAGCCGACCGACGAGGCGGTGGGTGTGGTTGATCTGATACGTCGATCCCGCCGCGATGGCCGCCTGGATCCGCTCGACGGCCGCCGTGAACTCGGCCTCGGTGCTGCTCGTTCCGAGGTCGGCCACCCAGCCTTGGCCTGTGGCAGGGGGAGGGTGCGCGCCGGGGGTGCGCTCACGGAACCAGTAGAGGGCGCCGCTCGCGCCGTCGCCGACGCGCAGCTCTGCCTCGCCCAGGTCGTAGGGCAGCCAGGCGAAGCAGTGCAGGCCGTCCAGCCATCCGGAGGCAAGCGTGTCGTCGAGGTCGGCCAAGGTGACCAGATCGACCCGGGCGAGCCCGGTCAGGAGGGTCGCGTCGCCTGAGAGCGCATCGTCAAGCAACACGAACGGGTCCATGGGGCTAAGGGTAATGGCCGAGGCGACGCCGGGGCCCAGGTGTCAGGCGCGGACGAAGCGCACCGCTGCCCCGGGGCGCAGCAGGTCCACTAGACCCCGGTAAGGGGTGGCGATCTGGCCGACGCGCACCTGGTCGGCCGTCAGCGGCCGGTCAGTGGTCATGAGGTGGATCTCGCCGCAGTAGCGGCCGGTGCGCTCCGTGTCCATCTGCAGGCTTCCGGCCTCGCGGGAGTCGGCGTTGAGGATCCGTGTCGCATTCCTGGGCTGCCGCGTCCCCTCGATGCGGTGCGAGATGCCGGTCCCTTCGATGCGCAGTGCCCGCGCCCCGTCAAGCAGGAAGGAGACCGCCGGATCCAGGCCGGCGACCGGGACGGTGATCTCACCCGTCCGCTCGTAGCGTCCGATCCATTCCAGGTGGTGGGGCAGCAGCGTGCCCTCCGCGCAACCGGCGCCCGTTCCAGGAGCGAGCGTCGCCAGTTCGAGATGGTTGACGTAGGCGTTGCGATGGCGTTGGTGCTCCAAGGTGGGCAGTCCGAGCCCCAGCGGGGCACGGAAGCTGACCTCGCCGGGGAAGAAGGAGTAGATGGCGCATCCCCGGTCGGCGAGGAGGCGATTCTGATTCGTGAAGAACCCGGTGCTGAGGCCCGTCTCCGGACGCGGGTAGTAGTTGTGCCACGCCACCAGGTCGATCCCGTCGAGGGCGTCGAGCTCAGCCTGCGTGAGCGTTGAGGCGTTGATCGCGATCCGGAAACCGCCGTCGTCGGCGATCCTTCGCACCTGGTCGGTCGTGAATCCGAAGTCGATCCGCACGATCCCGACGCCCCATTCGTGCAGCAGCGTCAGGTCGTCGAGCCCGATCGACAACTTCTGCAGCGTCGTGGGGGAGATGTCCGCGCAGAAGTTCAGTCCCTCCCGCCGGTGCAGGTCGGCCAGGTACGTGCCGTAGGAGGCCAGGTCGTCGCTCTCGGGGATGTGTAGTGAAGTGAACACCTCGGCCCCGAGGGCCCGGGCGGCATCGACGACGCCCTCCCGGGTCTCCTCGCAGTCTGTGGGGTAGAGGCTGAGGAACATCTCTCTCCTAAGGTGTGCTCACGCAAGGCGCGAGACCATGTGCTCCTTGAACCCGAAGAAGTAGGTGAGCAGGAAGCCGGCGAGCACGGCGATCGCGAGGGCGCCGACGTACCAGAGCCACATGCCGGGGGTGATCACGCCGGTCATCAGCAGGCCCGAGAGGCCGAGCCCCTGCGCGCCGAACGCGCCGCTGACCTGCATGCCCCAGGCGAGGAAGGCGCCACCGAAGCCGGCCCCGAGGCAGGCCGTGATGAACGGCGTGACCAGCGGTAGCGAGACGCCGTAGATGAGCGGCTCGCCGATGCCGAGCAGGCCGAGCGGGAGCGCGCCCTTGATGATCTTGCGGAGCTTCTGGTTGCGCGTCTTCATCCACACCGCGATCGCCATCCCGTCCTGGCCGCCGCCGGCCATGGCGAGGATCGGCAGGAGCTGGGTGAACCCGTGGTCCGCGATCAGTTGCGCGTGGACCGGGGTGAGTCCCTGGTGCACGCCGAGCATCACCATCGGCAGGAACAGCGTCGCGAGCAGGAAGCCGCCGAACACGCCGCCCTGTTGGAGGGCGAAGTCGACGAGCAGCCACGTGAGGCCCTGCATGATCAGGGCGGAGATCGGCATGATCACGAAGAGGCAGATCAGCGAACCGATCAGCACGGTCAGCGCGGGGATGATGAACAGGTCGAGCGAGGCAGGGATCCGTTTGCGGAGCCATTTCTCGATCACCGCGAACAGCCATGCGGTGATCATGACGCCGATCACGCCGCCCAGCGCAGGCGCGAGGTTGCCAAAGAGCGGAATCGTCAACGGCTGGGCCGGCGCGGTCTCGACCCCGTCGGCCCCGACCGTCGCCGCGATGCCCGCGAGCGCCGGCATGTACGGCACCGCGCCCGCGATGAAGCCGAGGACCGGGGTGCCCCCGAACTCCTTGGCCGTGTTGTGCCCGACGATGAGGTGCAGCGATCCGATGAGGACTCCGCCGATGGCGGCGAAGGCGAGGAACCAGGGGTTCGCGACGATCCCCGGGTTGATCAGCTTCCAGATGTTTGCGATCGAGGTGATGATGCCGCAGGCGATGAAGCCAGGGATGATCGGCATGAAGATGTTGCCGATGTGCCGGAAGCCGGCGTGCACGGAGGTCGACTGCCTCGCCTTCACCTTGGCCTTCGTCTCGCCGGAGACGTCGCGCACGTCGACGTCATCCTCTGGCCCCGCGGCGTCGTCGGCGTCGACCTCCGCCTCGGGGGACATGCCGCTGGCTTCGGCGAAGGCCTCGCGGAGCCGCTGGGCGTGGCCGGGTCCGACCACGACCTGGACCTGTCTGCCCGGCACGACGCCGAGGACACCGTCGAGCTTCCTGAGCGCCTCGACATCGACGGCCTCCGGGTCATCGACGTTGAGGCGGAGCCGCGTCATGCAACTGGTGAAGGTGTCGATGTTGTCGACACCGCCGACCAGGTCGGCGATCTGCCGACTGAGCTCGTCGTACTTCATGGTCTGTCTACCTTCCTGGGTGGAATGTCGGCTTCACTGCCGGGTGATGGCTGAGCGGACGAAGCCGTCGGCCGTGGCGAGGCGTTCGCGTGCCGTCGGGGCATCGACGCCGCAGAGGATCATGACGATGGCGGTCTTTGCGTGGTTGTCCGCCTGATCGAGGGCCGCCTTCGCCTCGTCGGCCGAACAGTCGGTGGCCGCCCGGACGATGCGGATGACGCGGTCGCGGAGTTTGATATTGGTCGCCTTCACGTCCACCATCAGGTTTCCGTAGACCTTCCCGAGCCGCACCATGGTGGCTGTCGACAGCATGTTGAGCACCAGTTTCTGACTGGTGCCCGCCTTGAGCCTTGTCGATCCGGTCAGGACCTCGGGCCCGTTGTCGACCTCGATCGCGACGTCCGCGTGGTCGCTGACCGGGGCTCCGCGGTTGCAGGTCAGCGAGACGGTTCCTGCCCCGATGCCGCGGGCGTGGTCGAGACCACCGATGACGTACGGGGTACCCCCTGAAGCGGCGATTCCCACGACGACGTCGTCGAGGGTGAGGTTGATGCCGCGCAGGTCGTCTGCGCCGAGCGACGCCGAGTCCTCCGCTCCCTCCACCGCTCGGAACATGGCCCCCTCACCGCCGGCCAGCAGGCCGATGACCTCGCCGGGGTCGGTACCGAAGGTTGGCGGGCATTCCGCCGCGTCGAGCACGCCGAGCCGTCCGCTCGTGCCAGCACCCAGATAGATGAGTCGCCCACCGCTGCGCATGCGTTCGGCGATCAGATCGACGGCCAGGGCGATCTCGGGCAGTGCCTCGGCGACCGCGGCGGGCACCCGTCGGTCCTCGTCATTCATCACGGTGAGGAACTCCTCCGTGCCCAGCTCGTCGAGGTTGAGCGTGCGCGGGTTGCGCGACTCCGTTGTGTTCGTCACGGCCCTCTCCTTCGGGGGTGATCGGATCTGAAGCATTCTTGCATGAGAACCCTTATCTGTGAAGCGTTACTACATTGCGGTGGGTCGGCTGTGCCAGAATTGGCTCACCGACCGGTGAGGCGGGGAGGGAACATGGATGACGTGATCGACCGCATCCGGCGCGCGGTCCACACGCTGCGCCCGGCCGAGGCGCGGGTGGCGCGGGCCGTGCTTGACGACCCCGACGCGGCGCTGACGAGCACCGTCGCCTCGCTCGCGGCCAACGCCGAGGCATCGCAGGCAAGTGTCGTGCGCTTCGCCAGGGCGCTGGGCTTCTCGGGGCTGCCCGAACTGCGGATCGCGCTCGCGAGGGAACTGTCGCGCAGGCAGGTCGAATTGGAGCGTTCGGACATCGCCGAGGGGCAGATCAACTCGACCGACTCACTCGCGGATGTCGTGACAAAGCTCGCCTTCCACGAGGCCCGCTCCATCGAGCAGACCGCGAGGCTGATCGATCACGCCGACCTCGACACCGTCGCCCACGCGATCGCGGAGGCCAGCCAGACGTGCGCGATCGGCGTCGGGGCATCGGGTCTTGCCGCGGGGGACCTGGCGCAGAAGCTGCAGAGAATCGGCCTGATGTGCCAGTACTCGCCCGACACCCACGTCCAGCTGACCCAGGCGGCCCTCGCCTCGCCGGACAGCGTGCTGGTCGCGTTCTCGTTCGGGGGCTCCACCGTCGAGGTGTACCGGAGCGTCAAGCTGGCGCGGGCGCGCGGGGCGCTCACCGTCGCCGTGACCAACGCTCCCGAGTCACCGGTGGCGAAGGCCGCCGACATCGTCCTGCTCACCAGCGCGCGCGAGGCCCAACTGCGTGCGGCCGCCCTCGCCAGTCGCATGGCGCAGTTGGCGGTCGTCGACTTCCTGTTCGTGCGGGTGGCACAGCTGCGCTTCGACGATCTGGAGTCGGCACTCGAGGCGACCCGGGTGGCCGTCCTCGAACAGCATCGCGTGGAGGGCTAACCTTGGCGCGTGCTGATCGAGGTTGACGACCGCTGCGACGAACGCCTGCGCGACTTCGCGGGGCTGCGCGACGCGCAGTTGCGCCGCGACGAGGACCGGTTCATCGCCGAGGGGCTGAAGATCATCGAGCGTGCCTTCGCGGCTGGCTGCACGCCGAGGTCGCTGCTGCTGCAGCCGCGCTGGCTGGAGGGGCTGCGGCACGTGCTCGAGGACTGGCCGGAGGTTCCCGTCTACGTCGCCAAGGAGACGATGATCGAGCAGGTCAGCGGCTTCCATGTGCACCGCGGGGCGCTGGGCTCGTTCGAACGACCGGCCCAGGCGCCTCTCGGCTCGTTGCTTGGCGGAAGGCGACTGGTCGTCTGCGAGGAGATCGTCGACCACGCCAACCTCGGCGCCATCGTGCGCGTGGCGGCCGGCCTCGGGTGGGACGGGCTGCTCGTCACCGGGGGCTCGGCGGACCCTCTGTACCGCAGGGCGATCAAGTCGTCGATGGGCGCCTCGCTCGAGTTGCCGTGGCGTCGCATGACCGGCGAGGCCGAGTTGCACGCCCTGCGCGAGGCCGGTTTCCGGCTCGTCGCCGCGACGCTTCGACCGGGCGCGGTGGACCTCTCCCGCTTCGAGCCGTCGGAGAAGGTGGCGCTGCTGCTCGGGACGGAGGGCGCGGGCCTGAGCGAGGCGTGGCAGGCGGCCGCGGACGACCACGTCAGGATCGAGATGACCGACCGGGTCGACTCGCTCAACGTCGCCACCGCGGCGGCCATCCTCGCCTACGCGCTCAGATGAGAAGGGGCGGACCGCACGCGCGGCCCGCCCCCTCCGATCGTCGGTTCAGGAGAACATGACGATGTTGTTGAACACCAACTTGTCGACCCAGGCGCGTAACTGGTCCCGCCGGAGGTCCGGACCTGGGTGAGCACCGAGGCCTTGACGTACGAGCGGCAGCCGTTGCGGCCGGTCTTGGGGGTGTCGCACTCGGTCACCCAGGTGCGGCCGGCCACGACGTGGCGGCCCGGGGTGGCGAGCGGGTTGCCCGCCCACACCGAGCGGGGCGAGGGCAGGTAGGTGAGGTTGTTGAACACCCACCCGTTGCTCTGCACGTAGCGGCCGCCGACCTGCTTGATCTGGGTGGCCCAGATGTAGGTGAAGCAGCGCTCGGTCACGGAGTAGGACTCACACTCGGTGAACCAGCGACGCCCACCCGAGACGTGGTAGCCGGGGGTCGTGTAGACCCCACCTGGGCGCGTCGGGGTCGCCGTCGGCTTGGGCGTCGGTGTCGCGGTCGGCGTCGGCGATGCGCTCGGCGTCGGTGAAGCGGACGGAGAGGGGCTCGGCGAGGGGCTGGGGGTGGTGGGCTCGTCGGTCAGCTTCAACCCGAGCAGGACCGGGTCGTGGTCGGAGGAACGGTAGGGATCAGCCGCCCACAGGGCCTGCTCGTTCGGCTTCTTGTACGAGGTGTCGTAGTCGAACAGATCGGACTCGTCCGCATTGATGTGCCAGGCGGCCGAGCCGGTGACGTGGGGCTCGAGCGCCTTGTTGGCCAGCGCGTAGTCGAGATAGCCGATCATGCCGTCGAACACGTAGCTGTACGCATGCTCCCCACCGAACTTCTTCTCGAGATCGACGTAGCCGGCCTCGGTGAGAGCATCGATCGGATCCTCGTGGTCGTACGCGTTGAGGTCACCCATGACGACGGTGCGGTCTGCGCCCTGTCCGGTCGGGTCGCCCGCCAACCAGGTGGTCATGGTCTTGACGGCGTTTACGCGGGTCAGGTTGCATTCTCCCTGACCGTCACCGGTGTTCGGATCGGAGGCGTCACACGCTGAGCCTTTCGACTTGAGGTGGTTGACCGCGACGTTGAACTTCTCTCCGCTCGCCTTCTCCTCGAAGGTCTGGACGAGGGTGGGCCGGTTGCGGGAGTCCTTGTAGTCGTAGGCGACCCACTTGCCCGAGAGCGACACCGTCGCCGGCTTGTAGATGAAGGCCTGGAAGATCACGTCAGAGCCGACCACGCCGGTGTTGACCGCGGCGTAGGTCTCGGTGCCGAGGTGGGCGTTGAGCGCCTTGACGAGGTTCTCCACGGCGGTGCCGTTGTTCTCGATCTCCATCATGCCGACCACGTCGGCGTCCATCGCGGCCAGCGCCGCGACGATCTTGGCCTGCTGACGCTCGAACTCCTCGACGTTGTCCGCGCCGCGCGCGTTCTTGTCCTGGCTGGTCAGGGTGGTGAAGTAGTTGAGCACGTTCATTGAGGCGATCTTCACGTCGCCGCCGACCTCCGGCACCTCGGGACGATGGTTGACGGCCTCGTAGTCGGCTCCGGCCGTCGGCTCGATCTTCCACTCGTCGAAGTTGTAGACGAGCACGCCGGTGATGTTGGCCACCGAGTCGCCGCCGCGGAAGTAGTTGTCACGGGCGAAGGACTTCCCGTTGGGGTGGCGAAGCGGGGTCGGGTTCTGCGAGGTCAGGCCGTCGTCGAGGATGATCCGGTTGGCCTCGTTCTGGGCGAGCAGGTCCTGGGCCGGCTTGCCGGGCTCGACCACGGCGGTCGGCGTGTCCTGGCGGGCGGTGCCCGCCACGAGGGTGCCGTAGCGGTCGTAGTCGTAGTACTCGAGGATGGTCAGCTTGTCGGGGAAGCGCAGCAGCATCGACTCGTAGCGCTCCTTGTCCTCGAGAGGGAGCTGCACGTCGGTTGGCGCGACGGTCGCCGTCCCGTCGAGGACGCTGACGGTTGTCGGGGTGATCTGGGTCTGGTTGTAGTGCTCGGCGACCTTGCCCGTCACGCGCAGCCTCGTGCCGACCGCCACGTTGGCGGGGTTGGACTGCGAGTAGACGAAGATGCCGTCGGAGGTGGCGTCGTCGCCGTCGCCCTCGTCCTGCAGGAAGTAGCCGGCGAACCCGCCGGTCTGGAAGTTGCCGGTGACGGTGCCCTCGACGGTGACGCTCTGCCCGTTCATGGGGCTGACGTCCGTCGCGCCCTGGACCGCGCCGATCGGGATGACGGTGCCTGGCGTCGCGGTCGGGCTGGGGGTGGGAGTGGGCGTCGGGGTCGGGACCGTGCCGTCGCAGGAGAAGGTGCCGAGCAGGTCGAACGCGTCGCTCGGGTGGCCGACCCACTGCGCCGACGGGTCGAACGCGTCGCTCGGGTCGGTGTCGGTGACGCAGCCGTTGCGCAACAGCGTGGAGTCCTTGGTGGTCACGTCTGCACCGATCCAGGCGTCTCCCGGGTCGACGCCGGTCTGTCCGAAGGAGTCGACGACGGTGGAACCGGTCAGAAGTTGCAGCGCGTCGTCACCGTTGAAGTTGGTCACGGCGTGGACGATGTCGCCCTTGTCCTTGAGCGCGGCCACAGCCTGGCCGTGCACGATCAGGAAGTGCTCGCCGGGGGCCAGCTGTACTCCGGCCGCCCCGGTCCAGGTGTTCGTGGGGCTCGTGGCGCCGTTGGCAAACATGCGCAGCGAGTAGTCGCTCAGGGCGATGGGGGCGTCGGTGGGGTTGTAGAGCTCGATGGCCTTGTTGTTGCTCAAGCCCTCCAGGTAGCCGCTGATCATCAGCGTTGACGGTGCGGCCGTGGCCTGGGTGGGTAGGGCGACAGCGAGGCTGCAGACAAGGGCTGCGGCCGCCGCGATCACGGGTGGTCGGGAAATCAACATTGCGCCTCCGTGGGGAACGATGGGTACCCGGGAGCCTAAGCGGATCGGAACAACGTTTTGGGGGATTGGGGGTGAACGGCGGGCAAACTCCCTCAGCAGGAGATGCCCGAAGACGGCTGATCCGGGTCGGGCCTAGGAGTCGGTCTCGTCGTGCTCGTGGGTCGTCGCCCACAGCCAGGTGCTGATCGCGAGGCCAAGGGCGAGCAGGGCCGAGGTGAGCCAGAACGGCCACGACCTGTCGATCCCGGACAGCCAGCCGGAGAACCAGCCGAAGGGCGACGCCGCCAGCATCACCACCGTGCGCTGGATCGCCATCACCCTCGAGCGTTCGTCGCGGTCGACGTGCAGCGCGACGAGCGACTCGGCGAGCATGAAGAGGATGCCGGAGCCGAACGCGTCGAGCAGCAGGCAGACCCCGAGCAGCAGATAGGTCTGGGTCGTCGCCGCCCCACCTGGCACGGGGATCGCGAGGAGCAGGAGTTGACCTGCCAGGTAGACGAGGAAGCCGAGCTGGGTCGGGCGCTTCAGGTTCTTCCCGCCGGTGAGGTAGGGGATGAGGCTGAAGAAGAAGACCATCGACAGGAGGGACCGCACCATCGGGAAGTACGGCAGGAGGGCGTCGGGCACGCCGAGCCGCGTGTTGATGGCGACCTGCCAGAACGTGCCGGTGACGAGCGTGACGGCGGCCACGATCGCGGAGACCGCCAGTGAGAACAGCGTCCCCTTGGAGTGCAGGATCAACCCGAGCACCCCGCGGTAACCCTTGAGCGAGGTCCAGAGGCTGACCCCGCGGACCTGGGCCTTGCGCTGCTCCCCGGTGGTGGTCTCCTTCGAGAAGCGCCACAGCAGGTAGACCTTCGCCGTCATGATCAGGAAGGCGCTGAGGTAGAGGATGCGCACGGCGGGCACCAGGCCGAACTGGGCCACCAGCAGCGCAGCGATGGGGGCGAAGACCGCCGACAGGTCGGCGGCCACCTTCACCAGGGAGTAGACGTGCGGGATCTGGCGCCGGTCGACGTCCTCGACGAGCAGGCAGTCCCACGAGTTCTGGGTGATCTGCCAGGCTCCGTTGATCAGCGAGGCTGCCAGGAACCCCCCAGAAGTTCTGCGCGAAGGCCCAGATCAGGCAGGGCAGCGACCAGGCGATCAGGTCGAAGACCGCCGTGGTGGTTCTGCGTCCGAGCTTGTCGGTGATCACACCGCTGAGCAGCCCGAAGACCACCTGCGACAGCGTCGAGATGGTGGCGAGCAGGCCGATGGTGCCGTCGTCGAGTCCGAGCGCCAGCATGAACACCGACGCGTAGGGCAGGACGAGAACCATGGAGAGGCCCCACATGGGCTCGGTTTAGACGCAGGCGCGCCCGTTGCCGCGCAGCCCGATCAGGGTGGCGAGCAGGCCGGTACGGCGGGTGGACATGGCAACGTTCCAGAAGACGTCGTCGGCGCGGCGTGACGCCGCAGGGATCAAGGCAGGACGCTAGCACCCGCTAGGGCGGGCGCGAGGCCGCCCAGGCTCAGGCGTCGGCTGACTCCGGGGTGGCGGCCTTCGCCTTCGGCGAGACTGGCCAGTCGTCCGGGTACCGGAAGGCGAGTTCGGCCACCTTCTTGTCCAGCTGGCGGCGGGACCTTGCGGAGAGCCGGTCGCCGAAGACCATGCCGTTGAGGTGGTCGGTCTCGTGCTGCAGGCAGCGGGAGAGGAGCCCGGTCCCGGTGACGGTGATGTCGTTGCCCTCGGCGTCCTGGCCGGTGCAGGTCGAGTGGTCGGGCCGGGCGAGGCTCTGGTAGCCGCCGGGGTAGGAGAGGCAGCCCTCGTCGGCCGCCTCGAGGTTGCGGGCGTTGCCCTCGGGCAGCGTCACCTCGGGGTTGCACACGACGCCGATCTGGATCCGGTCGTCGGCATCGGGGCACTCGTAGACGAACACCGCGAGGTCGACGCCCACCTGGGTCGCGGCGAGCCCGACCCCGTCCGCGGCCCGCATGGTGGCGAACATGTCGCGGATCAGCTGGTGCAGTTCGTCGCCGAAATCGGTCACCGGCCGCGTCTTCGCGTGCATAACCGGGGTGCCCCAGCGAGTGATGGGCAGGACCTTGCCACCTTGGGTCAGGTCGGCTCCGGACATGTGGCTCCTCCAGTGGTTCGGGTGCTCAGGGCCGATACAAGTATGCCGCAACGGGTGTCGTGCCCGCCCGCCCTGCTGCCGCTGCGCGAGACTTGCGACATGGAACTCAGTGCCGGTTGGCGCGCCCTGATCGAGGAGTACGCGGCGCACCTCGCCTCCGGGCGCGGCCTCTCCGAGCACACCGTTCGCGCCTACAGCACGGACCTGCGCGAGTTGGCGGCGGCCGTCGAGGTGGAGCCGGGAAAGGTGACGCTTTCTCGGCTGCGCGGCTGGCTGGCCGACATGTCGGAGGCAGGTGCGGCATCTTCGACGATCCAGCGCAGGGTCGCGAGCGTGCGGGGGTTCTTCGCCTGGGCCGCCGGTGAGGGGCTGGTCGGGAACGACCCCGCGACGAGGCTCAAGGCTCCGAAGCGGGGCAGGCGGCTGCCGAAGGTTCCGACGGGCGCGGCCATCGGAGACACGATCGGCGCCGCCGAGGCGAGGGTCCTCGAGGAGGGTGACCCGTTGGCCCTTCGCGACCTCGCCCTCGTCGAGGTGCTCTACTCCAGCGGACTGCGGGTCTCGGAGCTCTGTGCCCTCGGCCTCGGTGCTGTCGACCGGGGGCGTCGCTCGGTGACGGTCCTCGGCAAGGGAGGAAAGCAGCGAACGGTCCCGCTCGGGGTGCCTGCGCTGACCGCGCTCGACGCCTGGCTCGGGCGCAGGTCGGAGGTCGCCAGCCCGGCGAGCCCCGACACCGTCTTCCTCGGCGCGCGCGGAGGGGCGCTCGACCCGCGGGTCGCGCGAAGGGTCGTCCACGAGGCGACGAGAGCCGCCGGACCCGGCGCCGAGGTGGGCCCGCACGCCCTGCGGCACGCCATGGCGACGCATCTGATCGAGGGCGGCGCCGATCTGCGCAGCGTGCAGGAGATGCTCGGCCACGCGTCGGTGGCCACCACCCAGATCTACACGCACGTCACCACCGAGCGGCTCCGCGCCGCCTATCGACAGGCGCACCCGCGCGCCTGAGCTCACGTGACCAACGTGAGCGGATCGATCAGGCGCCCCGCCTGCCAGGCCATCCAGTGCAGGTGGCAGCCCGTCGAGAGCCCCGTGTTGCCGACCACGCCGAGCCGCTGCCCCGCCCGGAGCACCACGCCTGGGCGCACCTCAAGCCCGGGCAGATGGTTGTACGCGGTGACGAGCCCGCCGCCATGGTCGACGAAGACCCGCCAGCCGTAGGCCGCGTGGAAGTAGGCCCTTGTGACGGTGCCTGGGCTCGGTGCGACGACGGGTGTGCCGCAGGCGGCCGCGAGATCGGTGCCGTCGTGCAGCTTCCACACCCCTGTCACGGGATGACGGCGCATCCCGAAGGGGGAGGTGTGCCTTCCCCTGACCGGCAGCCCGCCAACGGGGCCCGCTGCCGTGGCGGCGCCAAGCACCGGGGGAGGAGGGACCGGCTCCGTGCCGTGCGGAACGAGCCGGATCTCCGGCGTCGTGAGATAGGCCATCGGATCGGCGTACCGCGTGCCGTCGGTCAGGCCCCAGTGCAGGCAGGCCCGGGGAACGCAGTGGCCCGCGCCAAGCGAACCGACCACCTGGCCCTGCTCGACGGCCTCGCCACGACTCACGGACGCGAGCACGGGCTGATAGGTCGTGCGCCAACCGTTGCCGTGATCGATGCTGAGGGTCGGCACGCCCGCGACGGAGCCGGCGAAGTGCACGCGACCCTCGGCGGCGGCCCGGACCCTCACACCGACGTCTGCCGACAGGTCGACGCCGCGGTGGCCCTTCTCATAGCGGCCGACGTCCTCGAACGCGCGGACGGAGGCGCCCTCGACAGGAGGGGCGAGTGCGAGACCGTCGGCCGCCGCGACCCGCGGAACCAGGAGCAGCGGGACGAGCAGGACGATGGCGAGGACCGGTGTGCGCATGACTTCTTGATCGGCCACCCGCCGGCGGTCGTTGCAGGTGCCTTCGTGGCTGTGGACAGAGCGGCCTCGACTGGTTTGTCGCCGTCGCCGCGCGCGGGGTAACATGGACCGGCAACCTTCATGGGTTGACTTCGCATGCGCCGCCAAGCGGTTTCCGCGTGGTCCCGCCTCACGGCGGGTGCGGCATCCGGGCGCATCAGGGAAGGCCTCGTCAGGGGTCACACGTAACCACTCGTGGGCGTTCGCGTCCACCCAATTGAGGCGGGCCGGTGGCTCGCCGCGAAAGGACCGGCCATGGCCGTCGTCACCACCCGCCAGCTGCTCGAGGCAGGCGTCCACTTCGGGCATCAGACCCGCCGCTGGAACCCCAAGATGAAGCGATTCATCTTCACCGAGCGCAACGGCATCTACATCATCGACCTCCAGCTCTCGCTGCGCTACATCGACAAGGCGTACAACTACGTCAAGTCGACCGTCGCCCGCGGCGGCCAGGTTCTGTTCGTCGGCACCAAGAAGCAGGCCCAGGAGGCCATCGCCGAGCAGGCGACCCGCGTCGGCATGCCCTACGTGAACCAGCGTTGGCTGGGCGGCATGCTCACCAACTTCCACACCGTCGCCAAGCGCATCCAGCGCCTCAAGGAGCTTGAGGGCATGGATCTCAGCGACGTCGCGGGCAGCGGCCTCACCAAGAAGGAGCTCCTGCAGCTCGAGCGTGAGAAGACCAAGCTCGACAAGACCCTTGGCGGCATCCGTGACATGGTCAAGGTTCCCCAGGCCGTGTGGATCGTCGACACCAAGAAGGAGCACCTCGCCGTCGACGAGGCCCGCAAGCTGAACATCCCGATCGTCGGCATCCTCGACACCAACTGCGATCCCGACGAGGTCGACTACCCGGTTCCGGGCAACGACGACGCGATCCGCTCCGTCGCCCTGCTCACCCGCATCATCGCCGACGCCGCGGCAGAGGGCCTGATGGACCGCTCCTCCGGCCGTGGTGGCGAGCAGACCGAGGCTGAGCCCATGCCCGACTGGGAGCGCGAGCTCCTGGCCACCGAGCAGCCCTCCGAGGTTGTCGCCGAGGCCACTGACGCGCAGGCTGAGGAACTGGCCGAGGCCGCAGGCGAGACCGCCGAGACCCCTGCCGTCGAGCTGGCCGAGGCCGCGGACGCTCTTGAGGCGACCGAGGCCGAGAAGCCCGCAGACACCGAAGCCAACTGAGTCACCGAGACACACAGAAACGAGCATCCATGGCAATCACTGCCGCTGACGTGAAGAAGCTCCGCGACGCAACCGGCGCGGGCATGATGGACGCCAAGAAGGCCCTCGTCGAGGCCGACGGCGATTTTGACAAGGCCGTCGAGGGCCTGCGCATCTCCGGCCTGGCAAAGGCCGCCAAGCGCGCCGACCGCGAGGCCACCAACGGCATCGTCGCAGGCCGCGAGGGCGCCCTCGTCCAGTTCGCCGCCGAGACCGACTTCGTCGCGAAGAACGCCGAGTTCGTCGGCCTGGCCGATGAGATCCTTGCCGCCGTCCTTGCCTCCGGTGCGACCGACGTCGCCTCCGCGAACGAGGCCCCGCTGGCCTCCGGCGCGAAGGTCGGCGACGCCGTCCAGGAGCTGGGCGCCAAAATCGGCGAGAACCTGTCCGTGGCCAACGTCGCCAACTTCGACGGTGACACGCACCTCTACCTGCACCGTCGTGCAGCTGACCTGCCCCCGCAGGTCGGCGTGCTCGTCGAGTACAAGGGCTCGGAGGAGCTGGCTCACCACGTCGCTCTCCAGATCGCCTCCATGTCCCCGCAGTGGGTCCACCGCGAGGACGTCCCGGCCGACCTCGTCGAGAACGAGCGTCGCATCGCCGAGGCGACCGCGAAGGAGGAGGGCAAGCCCGAGGCCGCCCTCCCGCGCATCGTCGAGGGACGCGTCGGTGGCTACTACAAGGACGTCGTCCTCGTGGACCAGCCCGCCGTGTGGGAAGACAAGAAGACCGTCGGCGCCGCCCTCCGGGACGGCAACACCGAGATCGTGCGCTTCGTGCGCTTCGCCATCGGCGCCTGAGCGCTTCCGCTCTCAGTGAAGTAGAGTTACGTGCGCCGCGACCTGTGAGGGTCGCGGCGCACGTGCCATGTCCAAGCACAGTCAGTCGAGGAGGTCTGGTGGCATACCAGCGAGTGTTGTTGAAACTGTCCGGCGAGGAGTTCGGAGGGGGCAAGCTCGGCGTCGATCCTGTGATCGTGTCGAACATCGCCCAGCAGATCGCCGACGTGGTCCGCAGCGGGACCCAGGTGGCGGTGGTCGTCGGAGGCGGCAACTACTTCCGGGGTGCTGAGCTCTCCAGGAACGGCATGGCCCGCGACCGCGCCGACTACATGGGCATGCTCGGCACCGTGATGAACTCGATCGCGTTGCAGGACTTCTGCGAGAAGGCGGGCATCGAGACCCGCGTGCAGTCCGCCATCTCGATGGCCCAGGTCGCAGAGCCCTACATCCCGCGTCGCGCCGAGCGCCACCTGGAGAAGGGCCGACTCGTGATCTTCGGCGCAGGCTCAGGCATGCCCTACTTCTCGACCGACACCGTCGCAGCGCAGCGCGCCCTCGAGATCGGTGCCGAGGTGCTCCTGATGGGCAAGCAGGGCGTCGACGGCGTCTACGACAAGGACCCGAAGGTCCACGCGGACGCGAAGAAGTTCGACACCCTCACGCACGACCAGTTCCTGACCGAGGATCTGAAGGTCGCAGACGCCACCGCGATCTCGCTTGCCCGCGACAACAACCTCAACCTCGTGTTCTTCTCCCTGTCCGAGCCAGGCAACATCGCCCGCGCAGTCGCGGGTGAGCCCATCGGAACCATCGTCACCCGCTAAGAAAACCGTCCAGGCATTAGGAGCCGTCAAACATGATCGCCGAAATCCAGCAGGAAGCCTCCACGAAGATGCAGCAGGCGGTGGACCACGCCCGCGAGGACATGGCCACGATCCGCACGGGACGCGCGCATCCTGCGATGTTCAGCAAGATCCAGGCCGACTACTACGGTGCGCCGACGCCCTTGCAGCAGCTCGCCCAGTTCACCTCTCCCGATCCCCGCTCGTTGCTGATCACCCCCTTCGACCGCAGCGCCATCGGTGCCATCGAGAAGGCCATCCGCGATGCCGACCTGGGCGTCAACCCCGGCAATGACGGTAACGCCGTGCGCATCGTGATGCCGCAGCTGACCGAGGAACGCCGCAGGGAGTACATCAAGATGGCCAAGGGCAAGGCCGAGGACGCGCGCATCGCCGTGCGCAACATCCGCCGCCACGCCAACGACCAGCTGAAGAAGCTCCAGAAGGACGGCGAGATCAGCGAGGACGACCTCGTCCGCGCCGAGAAGGCCCTCGACGGCACCACGAAGAGGTTCGTGGAGAGCGTCGACGAGGTGCTCAAGACCAAGGAAGCCGAGCTGGCCGAAGTCTGATGACCGACGGGCAGGCTGCGATCACCAAGACGTCGAAGGCCGGCCGGGACCTCCCGGCTGCCATCGGCGTCGGAGTCGGCCTGTTCGCCGCGGTCGCCGTCGGGCTGCTGTGGGCCCCGTGGTTCTTCGCCCTCTTCGCGGGCGCCGCGCTCGCGCTCGGCACCGTCGAGGTGCACCGGGCGCTCCAACTCAAGGGCATGCGTTCCGAGATCGTGCCGATCGTGATCGGGACGGTCGTGTCCATCCTCGGCGCCTACGCAGCCGTGATGGCCAAGCTGACGGTGACGCCGACGGCGTTCATGCTGATCTGCCTGTGCCTGACGATGATCGTCTCGCTCACGCTGCGCCTGCGCGGGGGACAGGACGGCTTCATCCAGGACGTGTCGGCCAGCGCGTTCATCCTCGCTTACATCCCTCTGCTCGGTGGCTCCGTTCCGCTGCTGCTCGCGGCCGAGAACGGAACGCTGCGGATCCTGGTGATCGTGATGTGCGTGATCGGCTCCGACACAGGTGCCTACGTGACCGGAGTGACCCTCGGCAGGCACAAGATGGCGCCGAAGATCAGCCCGAGCAAGACCTGGGAGGGCTTCGTCGGCGGACTCGTCTTCGCGGGGGCCATCGGCGTGCTTTCCGCGATCTTCCTGCTCGACATCTCCTGGGTGATCGGGTTGCTGCTCGGCGTCCTGCTCAGCCTCGCTGGCACCGTCGGCGACCTGGTTGAATCCTTGATCAAGCGCGACGTAGGCTTGAAGGACATGTCCAACTTCCTGCCGGGTCACGGCGGCATCATGGATCGTCTCGATTCGCTGCTCGTGGCCATGCCGGTGGGCTGGGCGATTCTCCATCTCACCGTCGGCGGCTGACGCCGGAAGGACAAGCGCGTGTCTCCAACCTCCCTGCCTCTCGTGTTCGAGGCTCCCCGCCGCGGGAAGCCGCCGAAGCACTGGCTCGACCTTGCTCCCGAGGAGCGCGTCGAGGCGACGGAGAAGCTCGGCCTTCCGCGCTTCCGCGCCGACCAGATCTCCCGGCACGTCTTTGACCGGCTGGAGGTCGACGCCGCCAACTTCACCGATCTGCCCGCCGCGATCCGCACGGATCTCGGTGAGCAGCTGTTCCCGAACCTGCTGGAGCAGGTCACCCGCCGCACCACGGACGACGGCAGCACCGTCAAGACGCTGTGGAAGCTGCACGACGGTTCGCTGCTCGAGTCGGTGCTGATGCGCTACCCGAACCGGACGACGCTGTGCATCTCCTCGCAGGCCGGCTGCGGCATGGCCTGCCCCTTCTGCGCCACCGGCCAGGGCGGCCTGAAGCGCAACCTGTCCCAGGGCGAGATCACCGCCCAGGTGCTTGCAGCCGACCAGCAGATCGCCTCCGGGGTCGTGCCTGGAGCCACCGGGCGCCTCAACAACATCGTCTTCATGGGCATGGGTGAGCCGCTCGCCAACTACAACGCGGTCATGGGCTCGATCCGCACCTTCGTGGAGCCGAGCCCCAACGGCTTCGGCATGAGCGCCCGCCACATCACTGTCTCGACCGTCGGCCTCGTCCCCCAGATCAACCGGCTCACCGACGAGGGGCTGCCGCTGACGCTCGCCGTGTCGCTGCACGCCCCCGACGACGAACTGCGCGACGAGATCGTCCCGATCAACAACCGGTGGAAGGTCGACGAGGTCGTCGACGCCGCGTGGGAGTACGCGAAGAAGACGAAGCGACGGGTCTCGATCGAGTACGCCATGATGCGCGACATCAACGACCAGGTCGAGCGCGCCGAGCTGCTCGCGAAGGTGCTCAAGCGCCGCGGAGACTGGGGCTGGGTGCACGTCAACCTCATCCCGTTGAACCCCACCCCCGGCTCGAAGTGGACCGCTTCCCGCAAGGCCGACGAGGTCGCCTTCATCGAGACCCTCGAGCGGCGCGGGGTCCCGGTCACCCTCCGCGACACCCGCGGCCAGGAGATCGACGGCGCCTGCGGTCAGCTCGCGGCGAGCGTCTCCGGGCCCTGAGGTTCGCCGATCAATCCGCGATTCGGCCCGTTTTCGGGTCGATCATGGGTCATGATGGGTGATCGGAAGACAGGGGGACCAGTGAACACTGCTGAATTCGAGGCGCCTGCTGCAGGCGATGAGCGGCACCACGCGTGAGCGCCCCCGCCCCGGAGACCTCGACATGGGAGGAACTGGTCCAGGCCGAGCTTGAGGCCTTCTTCGCTGAGCGCTCCCGCGACGCGATGCGCTTCGGAGCGCAGTTCGAACGGCTGTGGGAACTTGCCCGCGAGAACTCCCTCGGGGGGAAGCTGCTCCGCCCACGGATGCTGCTCGAGGTCTTCGACACGCTCCGCCCGGACGGGCTCGGGTGGCGGACAGCGGTCGAGCTCAGCGTCGCCGTCGAGCTGTTGCATCTCGCGTTCCTGCTCCATGACGACGTGATCGACGGCGACCTGCTGCGTCGCGGACATCCCAACCTGGTCGGCACCCTCGTCGAGGACCATGGCGACCTGAACTGGGCGCACAGCAGCGCGATCCTCATGGGTGACCTGCTCACGAGCGCCTCCCATCTGCGGTTCGCCCGGATCGACACGACCCGTGAGGTGCGGCTTCGGGTGCTCGACCACCTCGAGCGGATCGTCACGGAGACCGTGGCGGGGGAGCATGCCGACGTGGCACTGAGCGTCGGGGTGATCGAGCCCGACATCGCGACCGTCGTCGACATGACCACCTGGAAGACGGCCGCCTACACCTGTGAGCTTCCGCTGCGCCTCGCGGCGATCCTGGCCGGTGCGCCGCGTGCGCTCGAGGAGACCCTCGCCGCCATCGGCGGGCGCCTCGGACTCGTCTATCAGCTCCAGGACGATCTCCTCTCCACCTTCGGGGAGGCAAGCCTGCACGGCAAGGACCGGTGGTCCGACCTACGCGAAGGAAAGCAGACCGCCCTCGTCGCGCATGCCCGTGGCAGCGCGCAGTGGGGACGCATCGAGCCCCTGCTCGGCACGCATGAACTCACCGGGGACCAGGCGCTCGAGATCGTCGCCCTGCTGGAGGAGTGCGGCGCCCGCCGCTTCGTCGAGGACCTGGTGGAGGAGCAGCTGCACTCGACCCGGCAGCTCATCACAGGTGGCGCGCTTCCTGGCGCCACCCGACTCGTCCTGCTGAGGATCCAGCACGACCTCGAGGGGAGGCAGTCGTGACGGGGACCCCGCTCCAGCGTTACCGGGCGACGGCCGAGCGAGCGGCGAACCAGGTGATCGCCTCCTACTCGACCTCGTTCGGCGCGGCGACGAGGCTCTTCGGCAGGCGGCACCGACAGCACATCCGCAACATCTACGCCCTTGTCAGGGTCGCAGACGAACTGGTAGACGGCGTCGCGGCGGGGGCCGGGCTAGCCCTTGGTGAGCAGGAGGCCTCGCTCGCGCGGTTCGTGGCGGAGACGCACCGGGCCATGGACTCCGGCTACAGCAGCGACCTGGTCATCCACGCGTTCGCCTGCACCGCCCGCGAATGTGGCATCACGCTCGAACTGGTGGATCCGTTCTTCGCGTCGATGCGCTCCGACCTCGCCGAGCAACGCAGCCTCGACCGCGACGAACATGACGCCTACGTCTACGGCTCCGCGGAGGTGGTCGGTCTGATGTGCCTGCGCGTCTTCGTCAAGGGCCGGTGCTACAGCCCCGAGGAGACCGAACGCCTGGAGGCCGGGGCGCGCGCTCTCGGGGCCGCCTTCCAAGACATCAACTTCCTGCGGGACCTCGCCGAGGACACGGGGCAGCTGTCGCGCAGCTATCTCGGTGCTGCAGGCCGGCTCGACACCGCCGCACGGGACAGCTGGATCGGTCAGATCCGCGACCAGCTCCGCACCGCGGACGAGGCCGTGCGGCTCCTGCCGAGGGACGCGAGAATCGCGGTGCGCTCCGCGACTGCGCTGTTCGCGGAGGTCGTGGACCGGATCGAACGCACAAGCGTCGAGGAGCTGTACCAGCGTCGGGTGAGCGTGCCCAACTCGGTCAAGGCGCTGCTGATCGGCAGGGTCGTCGCATCCGGTTGGCTGGTCAGGGCGTGAGCCGGGTCGTCGTCGTCGGAGGCGGCGTCGCGGGGCTCGCGACAGCTGCTCTGCTCGCCCGCGACGGGCATGAGGTCGAACTGCTGGAGGCCCGCGAGGAGCTGGGTGGTCGCGCGGGACGCTTCGACCGGGACGGCTTCCGCTTCGACACCGGTCCCTCCTGGTACCTGATGCCGGAGGTGTTCGACCACTACTTCTCGCTGCTCGGCAGCAGCACGAGGGAACAGCTCGATCTCGTCGCCCTCGATCCCGGCTACGCCGTGTTCAGCCCGCGGACCGACGGTGCGCCGACGCCCGCGACGGTGGTGCCGCGCGGCGCCGAGAAGGTGATCGACCTGTTCGAACGTCGTGAGCGCGGCGCAGGGGCACGGCTGAGGAGGTATCTGCGCTCCGCAGAGGACGTGAAGTCGCTGGCCTACCGCTGGTTCCTCTACAACCCGTTTACGCGCTTCGAACGGCTGGCACGGCCCGAGGTCCTGAGGAACCTGCCGCGCCTCTCCGCGCTGCTGAGCGTGCGGCTCGACCGCCACATCGGTAGGCGCTTCGATGACCGGGTGCTGCGGCAGATCCTCGGATATCCCGCCGTGTTCCTGGGTGCGGCGCCCGCCATGGTGCCCTCGATGTACCACATGATGAGCAGCTTGGACCTCGGCGACGCAGTCCGGTACCCGCAGGGAGGGTTCACCCGCATTATCGCGGCCCTCGAGCGGCTGGCGCGCGACAACGGGGTGCGGATCACGCTCGGCGCAACGGCCACGGCGATCACCACCTGTGAGGGGAGAGGCCGGAAGCGGAAGGCCACGGGCGTGGAGTGGGTCGATGCCGACGGCCTCCGCCACCACAGCGCGGCCGACCTCGTGGTCTCCGCGGCGGATCTCCACCACACCGAGACGCGGCTGCTGCGGGCGGAGGAGCGCACCTACCCGCAGCGCTGGTGGGACCGCAAGATCAGCGGCCCAGGGGCCGTCCTGGTGATGTTGGGTGTGCGCGGCCGGCTCGACGAGTTGCCGCACCACAGCCTGTTCTTCGTGGAGGACTGGGACGAGAACTTCGAGGCGATCTTCGGTGACCGTCCGCGGATCCCGGAGCCGGCGTCGATCTACGTGTCACGCACCAGCGCCACCGATCCGGGGGCGGCGCCCGAAGGCCACGAGAACCTGTTCATCCTCGTCCCCGTCCCCGCCGACACCGGCATCGGATCCGGAGGCGACGACGGCGCCGGGGACCCGTCGGTGGAGGCCGTGGCCGACAGCGCCATCGCTCAGATCGCCGACTGGGCGGGGATCGACGACCTTGCAGAGCGGGTGGTGCTGCGCCGCACCGTCGGCCCTCGCGACTTCGCGCGCGACTACAACTCGTGGAGCGGTGGCATGCTCGGCCCCGCCCACGTGCTCAGCCAGAGCGCCATGTTCAGGGCACAGAACCGCTCCCGGAAGGTGGAGGGCCTGTTCTACGCCGGCGGCACGACCGCTCCCGGCATCGGCGTGCCGATGTGCCTGATCAGCGCGGAGGTGGTGCTCAAGCACATCCGCGGCGATCACCGCCCGGGACCGCTGAGTTCCCTCTAGCGGCGGGGCCCGAGCAGCCCACGCATGGGGACCGTCCAGACGTCCTGACCGGCCGCGCCCCAGCGGGCGAGCAGGCTGTTGGCCGCCAGGAAGCCCGTGGTGGCCGCTCGCTCCATCAGCGCGACGGGATAGTCGCAGCGCACCCAGTCGCCGGCCAGGACCAGTCGCCCGGACGGTGTCTCGACACCGGGACGCTCGTCCCAGCCGGTCGGGCCGATCACGGAACAGTCGTCGCGGATCTGCACCTCGCGGTGCAGCACCTTCATGCCCGCCGTCTCGGGATAGACGCGGGCCAGTTGCGCCTCGAGGTCCGCGACCACCCGCGCCGCGGCGGCATCGTCCGACATCACCTCGGCGGGTGAGGCGTAGCCGTGCAGTTCGATGACCGATCCTCCGGCCTGCGCCGACCAGCGGGCGGCCCCCGCCTCGAAGCGCTCCAGCACCGAGACGTTGTCGAGCGGGCCGTAGCCGCTCGTGCCGAGGAAGGCGACCCGCTCCGGCGAGACCTGCCCGTCGAACCACAGCCGCACCACGGTGAACGGCGCAGCGTTGCGGGTCCGGGCCACCCTTTCCCGCCAACCGCTCAGGTCGGAGGAGTCGATGCCCGCCACCAGGCTGCGCGCGGAGCGCGGGTCGGTGGCGAGGACGACGGCGTCGGCCTCGAAGGCGCCACCGTCGCTGAGCACTGCCGCGCGCCGCTCGTCGAGCCGGATTGACGACACGGGTGTCGACGTGAGGATCTCTACGCCGTCGGCGCGCAGTCGCTCGGCGAGCGGGGCCCACAGCGCCGTGTCGTAGTCATCGTCGGGGACATCGAACAGCAGCCCCTCCGCAGAGCCGAGGAAGTAGGTGTGGAACATGGCGACGAGCTCGCCCGCGGCGAAGTCCTCAGGGTCGGCGAAGAACGATCTGGCGAACACCTCGAGCGCAAGGTCGCGCGCATCAAGGGGAAAGCGCAGCCGGTCGAGGAACGCGGCGGCCGACTCGCCCTCGTAGCGCGAGTAGGTCCCGGGAAACCCGACCCGCAGCAGTTCCAGCGCGGCAGGCACGTTCACGGCCGCGAGCGAGGGCAGCGTGAACGTCGGAGACTTGACGACGAACCCGAGCACGCTCCACGGCGGGGTCCGGGGAATGGAGGCGAAGCTGTCGCGCATCCCGTCGGGCCTTTGCAGGGGGTAGTCCTCGACCGGGATCAGCCGCGCCAGATCCGGGTCGGCCGTGCGGAGGAGGGCGCGCAGGTTGTAGTACTGCCGGAAGAACGCGTGGAAGCCGCGGCTCATGGTGCGTCCGTCGCCGAGCGGCCAAGCAGCCACTCTGCCGCCGAGCCGGTCGTCGGACTCCAGGAGCCGCACGGCGACCCCTCGCCTGGACAGGGCAGACGCGGCGGCCAGGCCGGCGATGCCGCCCCCGATCACGATGGCGCTACGCGGCTCCGCGACCTGAGGCGTGCCGCCTCCGGCCCGGTGGAGGACGGCGCGCCGGTCGCGCCCGGGAAGCCCGCTCACAGCGGTCTCCTTCCGATGAACGTGTGCAGGATGCCGCGCTGCCACCCACCGACGGTGCGCGAGGCGAGGTCGACGAAACCGGCGCGGGCCATCCGCTCGAGCGCGACGTGCTTCGCGTCGTAGTCGCGCACGCTGCGCCACAGGTAGCGGTAGAGGCCAGGATTGCGGTCGATCACGGTGCCGAGGGGGATGATCACGCCCCAGCTCACCGCGTCCCAGACGGCGGTGGCGAGGCGGTCGCCCTCGACGCTGTACTCCTGCAGCACGAGCCAGCCGCCGGGGGCCAGCAGCGAGTGGATCTCGCGCAGCGCCGCGTCGCGCTCGGCCGCGGGCACGTTGCGCATGAGGTAGCTGGCGAACACGCCGTCCCATCCGGTGCCGACGCGCTCACGGTCGAGGTCGCCGACCCGCCCCTGCTGGAAGGACACTTTCGCGGGCCATGGCTTCGACCTCGCGCGCTCGAGCATCCCGTCGGACAGGTCGACACCGAGCACCTGGCGGGCCGCCGGGGCCGCCGCGCCGAGGGCCGCGGTCGAGGCGCCCGAACCGCAGGCGAGGTCGAGGATGAGACCGTCGGCCGGGATCCGGGAGGCAAGCGACGCCGCGGCGGAGTGCAGGTGCGCGTGGTAGCCGGGGTTGAGTCCGACCAGCAGGTCGTATCTGGCGGCCCCACGGTCGAACGCGTCTCGAAGTTCGCTCACGCCTTCTTCTCCTCCCGGCCGAGCCGGATCCAGCAGATGATGGTCAAGGTCACCATGGAGAACCCGAACCCGAAGTCCTCGACGGGAATGTCCCAGGGGAAACGGACCCCGAGCATCATGGCCGGCTCGTAGAGCACGAGCGGGGCGCTCAGCTTCGTGAGCCAGCCGTCCACCCAGATCATGAAGAAGAACACGATGGCCATCGAGCCCCAGTAGATGCCGGAGCGGAAGATGCCCGTCCTCGCCCACAGCAGTTCGAAGGCGACCACCAGGACGATGGAGACGGCGGTGAGGACGGTGTACTCAGGCATCGGCTTCCTCGCTGACGCGCTCGAGCCCGTCGCGCAGGCTCCACGTGATGCGTCCGGGTGTGGTCAGCACGGCCCACACCTTCCTGACGCCCTCATAGGTGAGCAGCCCGCAGATCGGGATCACGAGGAAGAAGGCGATCTCCTCGATCGGGATGACGCCGATCTTCAGCCCGCTCAGATACCGCTCGCTGTACCACCAGTGGCCGCGCAGGATGCCGAGGATGTCCCAGGCGATGAAGATGACAAGCATCGGCGCCATGGCGAGGACCAGCCGCCGGGGATTGCGGTAGACGCGGGCGCCGAAGCCGAACTCGAGGGGGAGGGTGATGAGGATGCACAGGCCCAGCACGATCAGATACTGCCAGTTGTCCAACGTCGCTCCCTCCGCTTCGTCGATCCTAGGCCACGGTGCCCGGCGCCCGGACGGGTCTCGTCAGATGGTGGCGATCTGGCTACGGTGGTCGCGAGGAGGCCGCATGGATGATCGTCGGGCAGTCCGGGACGGTTCGGGACCGGCCATCGAGCGTGGACCCGGTTTCGTGCGGGTCAGGGCGATGGCCGCCGCCCGGCGGGTGTTGCAGGCGCGCTCGTCGACCGCCCAGGCCGGGTTCACGGCCGAGTACATCCCGCAGGGTCCGTTGAAGAACCGGCCGATCCTGATCTCCGACGGCCCGCAGCACGACGAGCAACGACGAAAGCTCGGCCGCTTCTTCGCGCCGGCGGTGGTCGAGCGGCGCTACACGGGGCCCATCGACGAGGCGGCCGCACGGTATGTGGCTGGCGTCGTCGCCGCGGGGGAGTGTCTCGTGGACGAGCTTGCCCTGCACTTCGCCGTCGACGTGACCCGTGACATCGTCGGGCTGACCGCCTCCGATGTGCCAGGACTCTCCAGGCGGCTCGAGGCCTTCTTCAACCAGCCGCCGTTCGACCTCACCAAGCCAGGTCTTGGCCGGACCCGGCGCCAGTGGGCCCAGGCCGCGGCCCGCGGGCTCGGCCCGATCATCGCCTTCCACCTGCGCGACGTGCGCCCCGCGATCCGGCAACGCAGACGCGGCCGCCGCGACGACGTGATCAGCCACCTTCTCGACGAGGGGTACAGCGCAGCCGAGATCCTGGTCGAGTGCCTCACCTATGGCACGGCGGGCATGGTCACCACGCGCGAGTTCATGGCCATGGCGCTCTGGCACCTCCTGGGGAACCTGTCGCTCGCGACGCGCTTCCGAGGGGCCGATCGGCCTGGCCGGATCCGGATCCTCGAGGAGATCATCCGGCTCGACCCCGTTGTCGGGAACCTGTATCGCCGTGCCACCGCGAGCGTGCAGCTCGACGACGACGAGCAGGCCGGGGCGGGGGACCTGATCGACGTGTGCGTCCGCGAGGCCAACCACGACGCCGAGGCGGTGGGCCCCGAGCCGCACCGCCTCGACCCTGACCGCTGCCCCGTGAAGGGAGTGCGCCCCGTCGGCCTCAGCTTCGGCGACGGGGCACACGCCTGCCCCGGGCAGAGCCTGGCCCTGCTCGAGGCAGACGCGCTGCTGATCCGTCTGCTCGAAGCGGGGGCGCGCATCGTCGATGAGCCAACGCTCACGTGGGACGACCTGGTGGCGGGGTACCGGCTGCGCGGGTTCCGGATCGCCTTCTCCTGAGCGTCAGTCCTTGAACAGGACTGGTTGTTGAAGACCCACTGGTTGGTCGCCGTCCTCCCACTGAACCGGGAATCTGCCGGGCACAACCCGCACTCACGGCCACATTGACGTCCACCGGATGATCGTTGTGGGTGCTGGAAGGGGCGCGGAGGTAGAATCCGCTGCGGCCCTGACCGTGAACAAGAGGAGAAGCATGGACCAGCAGCTGGAGAAGGTCTACGAGGCGGTCATCGCCCGTAACCCTGGAGAAGCAGAGTTCCACCAGGCCGTCCGCGAGGTCCTTGAGAGCCTCGGCCCGGTCATCAACCGCCACCCCGAGTACCTCGACATGAAGATGCTCGAGCGCATCTGCGAGCCGGAGCGCCAGATCATCTTCCGCGTGCCGTGGATGGACGACAAGGGCGAGGTCCACATCAACCGCGGCTTCCGCGTCGAGTTCAACTCCGCGCTCGGCCCCTACAAGGGCGGCCTGCGCTTCCACCCCAGCGTCTACCTCGGCGTGATCAAGTTCCTTGGCTTCGAGCAGATCTTCAAGAACTCGCTGACCGGCCTGCCCATCGGCGGCGGCAAGGGCGGCTCGGACTTCGACCCGCGCGGCAAGTCCGACGCCGAGGTCATGCGCTTCTGCCAGTCGTTCATGACGGAGCTGTACCGCCATCTCGGCGAGTACACCGACGTGCCCGCGGGCGACATCGGCGTCGGCGGCCGCGAGATCGGCTACATGTTCGGCCAGTACAAGCGAATCACCAACCGCTACGAGTCCGGCGTGCTGACCGGAAAGGGCATCGGCTGGGGCGGCTCGCTCGTTCGCACCGAGGCCACCGGCTACGGCACCGTCGTGTTCGCCAACGAGATGCTCAAGACGCGCGGTGAGAGCTTCGACGGTAAGCGGGTCATGGTCTCCGGCTCCGGCAACGTCGCGATCTACGCTGCGGAGAAGGCGGCCCAGCTCGGCGCCACCGTCGTCGGCTTCTCTGACTCCTCGGGCTACGTCGTCGACGACAAGGGCATCGACCTCGACCTGCTCAAGCAGATCAAGGAGGTCGAGCGCGGACGCGTCTCCGACTACGTCGACCGCCGCTCGTCGGCCAAGCTCGGCACCTCCGGCTCGATCTGGGACGTTCCCGTCGACGTCGCGCTGCCCTGCGCCACGCAGAACGAGCTGAACGGCGAGCAGGCCGCGACGCTGGTCAAGAACGGCGTGAAGGCCGTGGCGGAGGGCGCAAACATGCCCACCACCCCGGAAGGCATCCACGTCTTCCAGGAGGCGGGAGTGCTCTACGGCCCGGGCAAGGCGGCCAACGCGGGTGGCGTCGCCACCTCTGCGCTGGAGATGCAGCAGAACGCCAGCCGCGACTCGTGGAGCTTCGAGCACACCGAGGAACGCCTGACCGAGATCATGCAGAACATCCATGAGCAGTGCGCCGTCACCGCGGACAGCTACGACGCCCCCGGCGACTACGTCGTCGGCGCGAACATCGCGGGCTTCGAGAAGGTGGCGAAGGCCATCCAGGCCTTCGGCCTCGTCTGATCCTCGACGATGACGGCGGGCGTCCGCTCTCCTTGAGCGGGCGCCCGCCGTCTTTCGTGATCAGGCGAGCAGCGCCGGCCACGGGACCACTGGCTGGTCCCTTGGCCCGGCTGGCTGGAAGGGCGAGAATGGGGCGGTGCTGAGACTGCGACCCGATGACCTCACCTCCCCGGAGACCCTCGCTCTGATCGACGAGCACGTGGCCGAGATGCGTGCCACCTCGCCAGCGGAGAGCTGCCACGTCCAGGCCGCCGACGAGCTCGCGGTTCCCGGCACGATGCTCTACACGGCATGGGACGGCGGGCAGCTGGTGGCCATGGGGGCCATCAAGCGCCTCGACGCCCAGCGGGGCGAACTGAAGTCGATGCGCACCGTCGAGGCACGGCGGGGGACGGGCGCCGGTCGGGCCATGCTGCGCGGGCTCATCGACGCGGGTCGCGAGGCCGGCTACCGCAGCCTCTGGCTCGAGACGGGAGTCGAAGACCTGTTCGTCCCCGCCCGCGCGCTCTACGAGAGCGAGGGTTTCGTCAGGTGTCAGCCGTTCGGCAGCTACACCGACGACCCGTTGTCGGTCTTCTACACCCTGAGGCTGTGACTCAGGCCGGGTGCGACACCGGCGCCGGCCCCCAGAGGTCGCGGTAGTGGGCGATCCTGGCCCCGTCAGGCTCGATGCCGTAGGCGTCCCAGAAGGCCTGCTGGTGCCCGGGGCCGTAGTCCCAGTCGATCGACCAGGAGGCGATCGCGAGGTCGGCCCACCGGTCGGCCACCCCGAGGCTGCCGAGATCGACGTGACCGACGAAGCGCCCGTCGTCCCCGATGATCGTGTTCGGCGCGCAGGCGTCGCCGTGAGCGATGACGAGCCGGTCGACATCGGTCTCATCGCCGACCCAGTCGACGGGGCCGAACATCGAGTCCGACGGGTCGAGCGAGTGCAGCACGGCGTAACCATGGCCGATCGCGGCCGCAGCGCGGTCCGGCTCGGCCGTCCACCGCCCGGCCACTGCCGACAACCCAGGCAGGGCGCCGCTGACGATCAGCCACTGGTCGTCCTCGTCGACGTAGTCGAACACCCGTGGTGAGGGGTGGCGGCTCGACAGCCAGCTCATCCGCTCTGCCTCGGGCAGCAAATCGACCGGGCTCCACTTCGCGAACAGGTCCTTCGCGTCGTCGGCGACGAGCCGTGCGGTGATCCCGCCCAGCTCGTTGCGCCACACCAGCTCTGCGACGCTTCGTCCGTGCTGACCGGCCCACCGTGTGATGAGCCCGGGAACGGTGGTGCCTGCTGGGGGAGGGCCGGACAGAGTCATGCCTCGATCGTGGCACACCGGTCAAACGGCCGGGGTGAAGCCCCACACGGCGCCCAGCTCCGGGCCCCGTCGAGCGCGACCAAGAGGACGCCGAGGACGTCTCCGGAATACAGGTTACCTGCGGCGTGCCTCCGGTCGGCGCAGGCCTGCAGCGCCCGCCGGTCCAGCGCATCCCGGTCGCCTCGCCGATGCTCGTAGTCCGGTCGGACGCCTAGACTTGCCGGGTGCGCACCATTGTCCTGCTCGGCTCGACCGGCTCCATCGGCACCCAGACCCTCGATGTCATCCGCGATCGGCGCGACCAGTTCCGCGTCGTCGGGCTCGGTGCCTCGGGAGGCAACCTTGAGCTGCTCGCGGCCCAGATCGTCGAGTTCCAGCCCGAGACCGTCGCGCTCGCCCGTCCGGCCGCGGCGAACCAGCTGCAGGGCCTCCTCTACGCCGAGGCAGACAAGCGCGGCTGGAACGCAGGCGACTTCCGGCTGCCGAAGCTGCTGCTCGGACCCGACGCCGCGACTGAACTCGCGGCCGCCGACGTCGACGTGGTGCTCAACGCCATCACCGGCGCGGCCGGGCTGCTGCCGACCCTCGCCACGCTCGCGAAGGGCACCACCCTCGCGCTCGCCAACAAGGAGTCCCTCGTCATCGGCGGCAGGCTCGTCACCAGCGCCGCGCGGCCGGGCCAGATCGTCGCCGTCGACTCCGAGCACTCCGCGTTCGCACAGGCGCTGCGCTCGGGAAGGGCCGACGAGGTGAGACGACTCGTCCTGACCGCCTCTGGCGGCCCGTTCCGAGGCCGCACCCGCGAGGACCTGGCAGCAGTCACCCCCGACGACGCCATGGCCCATCCGACCTGGGCGATGGGCCGCGTGATCACCATCAACTCATCCACCCTCGTCAACAAGGGCCTCGAACTGCTCGAGGCCGCCCTGCTCTACGACGTCGCCCTCGATGACGTCGTGGTCACCGTCCACCCGCAGTCGATCGTGCACTCCATGGTGGAGTTCCACGACGGGTCCACCATCGCGCAGGCCTCGCCGCCGGACATGCGCCTCCCCATCGGCATCGCGCTCACCTGGCCGGACCGCCTCGCGGACGCGGCGCGTCCATGCGACTGGTCGACCCCGGCGACCTGGACCTTCGAACCGGTCGACAACGACACCTTCCCCGCGATCGAACTCGCCCGCAGTTCGGGCAAGGCGGGTGGCACCGCACCAGCCGTCTACAACGCCGCGAACGAGGCAGCCGTCGACGCCTTCTGCGAGGGCCGGATCGGGTTCCTCGCCATCACCGAGATCATCTCCGCCTGCCTGGACGAGCACCTCGCCTCCGGCCACGTTGCCGACGACAACCTCACCGTCGAGGCCGTGCTCGCGGCCGACCGGTGGGGGCGTGAACGGGCGGCCGAACTCGTGGAGGCACGCGCATGACCGTCTTCCTCACCATCGTCTTCGCGATCCTCTTCTTCGCGCTGATCATGGCCTCGATCGCCCTGCACGAGGTCGGCCACCTGGTTCCGGCCAAGCTGTTCGGGGTAAAGGTCACCCAGTACTTCGTCGGGTTCGGCAAGACGCTGTGGTCCCGCACGAAAGGCGGCACCGAGTACGGCTTCAAGGCCTTCCCGCTCGGCGGCTACGTCCGCCTGGTCGGCATGTATCCGCCGGAGAAGAAGAACGCGCGGCCCGGCTGGCTGACGCGGTTGGCCGACCAGGCCCGCTCCTACGAGTACGAGGACATCAAGCCCGAGGACGACGGCAAGCTGATGTACCAGAAGAAGACCTGGCAGAAGATCATCATCATGCTCGGCGGGCCGGCGATGAACATCCTGATCGCCTTCCTGATCTTCCTCGGCCTCAACGTGTTCCACGGCACCTACCAGTCCACGCTCACCGTGGCCAGCGTCTCCGAATGCGTGGTGCGCTCCGACCGCGAGGACCAGACCTGCACCGACGCCGATCCGCTCACTCCCGCCAAGGAGGCGGGCGTCCAGGTCGGTGACAAGCTGGTGAGCTTCAACGGCGTGCAGCTGACCAGCTGGGAGCAGCTGGGCGACCTGATCCGCGAGAACCGCGACCAGCCGGCGACCGTCGTCGTCGAGCGCGGGGGAGAGCTGATCACGCTGCCGACCGTCGAGACGAAGCTGAACTACGTGCCCGACCGGCTCGACCCGACCAGGTACATCCAGGCCGGCTTCTTCGGGGTGTCCCCGACGAGCGAACTCGTGCACGGCGGCCCGGTCGAGACCGTCGACCAGATGTGGACGATGACGCAGCAGTCGGCCGTCGCGCTCGCCAGCTTCCCGGTGCGTGTCTACAACGTCGCAGCCGACCTCGTGACCGGGCAGCCGCGCGACGTGAACTCGCCGCTGTCGATTGTCGGCGCCTCCCGCGTAGCGGGCGAGATCGGCGTCAGCACCGAGATGAGCACCTCCGACAAGGCGGCGACCTGGCTCTCCCTGCTCGGCTCCGTGAACCTGTTCGTCGCGCTGCTGAACCTCGTCCCGCTGCTTCCACTCGACGGCGGCCACATCGCAGGCGCCATCTACGAGTGGATCAAGCGCAACCTCGCGAAGCTGTTCGGCAAGGCCGATCCCGGCCCCGTCGACACGGCGAGGGCGCTGCCGCTGACCTACTTCGTCGGGGGCTTCCTCCTGCTCGGAGGCATCGTCCTGATCCTCGCCGACATCATCAGCCCGATCCAGCTGTTCTGACCAGTTCACCGTCCATACTAATCTTGTGACCATGTCCGTGAACCTCGGTATGCCCGCGCCCGTACCCCTCACCCTCGCCCCGCGTCGCAAGACGCGGCAGATCAAGGTGGGCAAGGTGCTGGTCGGGGGAGACGCCCCCATCTCCGTGCAGTCGATGACCACGACCAAGACGACCGACATCAACGCGACGCTGCAGCAGATCGCAGAGCTCACCGCCACCGGCTGCGACATCGTGCGCGTCGCCGTGCCGAGCCAGGACGACGCGGACGCCCTTCCGATCATCGCGATGAAGTCGCAGATCCCCGTCATCGCGGACATCCACTTCCAGCCCAAGTACGTGTTCAAGGCGATCGACGCAGGCTGCGCTGCCGTCCGCGTGAACCCGGGCAACATCAAGCAGTTCGACGACAAGGTGGCCGAGATCGCAAAGGCCGCCGCGGACGCGGGAGTCAGCCTGCGGATCGGCGTCAACGCAGGCTCCCTGGACAAGCGGCTGCTCGCCAAGTACGGCGCACCCACGCCTGAGGCGCTCGTCGAGTCGGCGCTGTGGGAGGCCTCGCTGTTCGAGGACGTCGGCTTCCACGACTTCAAGATCTCGGTCAAGCACAACGACCCGGTCGTCATGGTGCGCGCCTACGAACTGCTCAGCGAGGCGTGCGACTACCCGCTGCACCTCGGCGTCACCGAGGCCGGGCCGGCCTTCCAGGGGACCATCAAGAGCTCCGTCGCCTTCGGATCGCTGCTGAGCCGCGGCATCGGTGACACCATCCGGGTGTCCCTCTCCGCGCCACCGGCCGAGGAGGTCAAGGTCGGGCTCAAGATCCTCGAGTCGCTGAACCTGCGGCCCCGCAAGCTCGACATCGTCTCCTGCCCGTCCTGTGGTCGCGCCCAGGTCGACGTCTACACGCTCGCCGAGCAGGTCACCAAGGGACTCGAGGGCATGGAGGCGCCGCTGCGCGTTGCAGTCATGGGCTGCGTCGTCAACGGCCCCGGCGAGGCGCGCGAGGCCGACCTCGGCGTCGCCTCCGGCAACGGGAAGGGCCAGATCTTCGTCAAGGGCGAGGTCATCAAGACCGTCCCGGAGGACGAGATCGTCGAGACCCTGCTCACCGAGGCGCGCCGGATCGCGGCCGAGATGGGCGAGGTCGGTCAGCCTGAGGTCAGCGTCTCCTGATCTTGCCGCGCCCTGACAGTGGGCGCGACCCTGCCCGGTCTGCGCCGCGGCGCCGACGCAGGGCCGGGGCAGGCTAAGGTTTCCAGCATGAATCCCCGACTGCATGCCCTTGGCGCGGCAGATCGGGACTCCGCGCTGGACTTCCTGGCTCGTAGCCCCGTCGAGAACCTGTTTCTCTCGTCCAAGGTCGACGCCTACGGCATCGACCGTCGCCGCCTCGGCAAGCTGTACGCCTTCGAGCGGGACGGGCAGATCGCGTCGATCCTGCTCGACGGGGGAACCGTGTTCGTCGCGGGCTTCGACCCGGATGCGCTTCCGCTGTTCGTCAACCAGCTGGGGCCGATCCGTCGCTGCACCTCGATCCTCGGGCCGGCCATCTCCGTGCTCGGCCTCTTCATCAGGCTGGCCGAACGCTGGCGTGGGGCATGGGGGTCGATCTCCAACGTGCGCAGCCGCCAGCCTCTGATGCTGCTCGAGGCGCCTCCCGACCCGACGCCGGATCCGCGGGTGCGCAGGCTCACCGTCGACGACTACCCGAGCTACCTCGACGCCTCCGTCGCGATGTACACCGACGAGATCGGCAGTTCGCCCTTCAAGTACGGCCCAGGCTACGAGCGGTTCGTGATGCAGCGGCTCCGCGCAGGGGAGGCCTACGGGATCGTCGAAGACGGGCGCGTCATCTTCAAGGCGGACCTTGGCCCGAAGCTCGGCGGGCAGGCGCAACTGCAGGGCGTGTGGGTCTCACCCGACCTCCGCGGACAAGGGATCAGCGTCCCGGCCCTTTCGGGGATGCTGCGCCTGGCGATGGAGGAGTTCCCGACCATCAGCCTCTACGTCAACGACTTCAACACGCCCGCCATCAAGGCCTACGAGAAGCTCGGCTTCGTCGAGGTCGGCGCGCTCGCCACCGTCCACTACTGACGGGGCGCAGCACCGCTTCGTACGCGACGCGCCACCGGCGCTAGAGTGTCGCTTCGTGATCTCCACTCTCTCCAAGCTGTTCGTCCGCACGCTCCGCGACGACCCCGCCGCCGCCGAGGTGCCGAGCCACCGCTGGCTGGTCCGCGCAGGCTACATCCGTCGCGCCGCCCCCGGCATCTACACCTGGCTGCCGCTCGGCCTGAAGGTGCTGCAGAAGGTCGAGACGATCGTCCGCGAGGAGATGGACGCGATCGGCGGTCAGGAGGTGCACTTCCCGGCGCTGCTGCCGCGTGAGCCCTACGAGCTGACCAACCGGTGGACGGAGTACGGCGACAACCTGTTCCGGGTCGTCGACCGCAAGGGCGCAGACATGCTGCTCGGCCCCACACACGAGGAGATGTTCACGCTGCTGGTCAGCGATCTCTACTCCTCGTACAAGGATCTGCCCCTGACCCTCTACCAGATCCAGTCCAAGTACCGCGACGAGGCGCGTCCCCGCGCAGGGCTGCTTCGCGGCCGCGAGTTCGTGATGAAGGACTCCTACTCCTTCGACCTGGACCAGGAAGGTCTCGATGCCGCCTACGCGCGCCACCGCGAGGCCTACATCCGCATCTTCGAGCGCCTCGGCCTCGAGTTCGTGATCGTCACCGCCATGGCGGGCGCCATGGGCGGATCCCGCTCGGAGGAGTTCCTGGCGGTGGCCGACAACGGTGAGGACACCTTCGTCCGCTCGCCCGGCGGCTACGCCGCCAACGTCGAGGCCGTGCGGATCGCTCCGCCCGAGGCGCTCGACGTGGCTGCCGCGCCCGAGATGGCCCAGTTCCCGACGCCGGGCGTCGGCACCATCGCGGGCCTTGTCGAACTGCTCAACGCCCAGCTGCCTCGCGAGGACCGCGCCTGGGAGGGGGCTGAGACGCTCAAGAACGTGCTGTTCATGGTGAGCGCCCCCGACGGCACCTCGTACCCGCTCGCCCTCGGCCTTCCCGGCGACCGCCAGGTCGACGTGAAGCGCCTTGAGGCGGCCATGGAGCCGGCAGAGGTGGCCACCTTCACCCCCGAGGACTTCGCGAAGTACCCGGAGCTCAAGATCGGCTTCATCTCCCCGGTCAGCCTCGACGGCGCCCGTGTGCTCGGCGAGGAGTCGAGCACCGGCATCCGCTACGTCACCGATCCCCGCGTCGTCGACGGCAGCCACTGGGTCACCGGGGCGAACGTCGTCGACCAGCATCTCTCCGGCGTCACCGCAGGCCGCGACTTCACCTCCGATGGCGTCCTCGATGTCGCCGAGGTCCGCGAGGGCGATCCCGCCCCCGACGGCTCCGGCCCGCTGACGCTCGCCCGGGGCATCGAGATGGGCCACATCTTCCAGCTCGGGAAGAAGTACGCCGAGTCGCTCGGCCTCAAGGTTCTCGACCAGAACGGCAAGCTCCAGGTCGTCACCATGGGCTCCTACGGCGTCGGCGTCTCCCGTGCCGTCGCAGCGGTCGCCGAGGCCACCTCCGACGACAAGGGACTCTGCTGGCCCGTCGCGCTCGCCCCCTACCCGGTGCACATCGTCGCGACCGGGAAGGACCAGGCCGTCTTCGACGAAGCGGCACGCATCGCGGGCGAACTCGACGCCCTCGGCATCGACGTCCTCGTCGACGACCGCAAGGCGAGCCCGGGCGTGAAGTTCGCCGACGCCGAGATCCTCGGCATGCCGGTGATCCTCGTGATCGGCCGCGGGCTCGCCGAAGGCAAGCTCGAACTGCGCGACCGGCGCACCGGGGACAAGACCGAGATCGCCGTCGGCGACGCGGTCACCGCGATCAGCGAGCTGCTGGCCCGCTGATCACGGGAGGCAGGGCGCGGTGGGCGGCGAGCAGTACTGCCGCCGCCCCGCCCGACGCCAGCGCGAGAGGGACGATCGTCACGGGCATGAGTCCTCCCAGCACGATCGACCAGGCCAGGAAGATGACGACGCCGGCCAGCGCCCACCAGGCGGGGACCCGGTTCGGCCTGCGCACGACGACGCCGAGCCATGCCCCGATCGCGGCGATCAGCGCGAACAGCACCAGCACGGGGGCGTGGAAGGCGCCGTAGCCCCAGACAATCGGAGCCACCCAGCTGCGATACGTCACCGGCCCGTCGGCACCGGTGTTCGGGTCGCCCATCCACTGCATCGGATAGGTGGGGAAGATCATCCAGGCGACCGCCCCCGTCAGCAGCACGCCTGCCACGATCTGCCACCCGAGCCTGCTCTGCGCCATCGTCATGGCCAGAGATTCGTGCCCCCGACGTGCCTGTGTCAAGGCCCTCCGGCTAGGTGTACTGCTAGGCGGTCCAACCGGGCCAGTGCCCCAGGCGGCCACCGACCGCCTGCACCGGCGCGACCTGGGCGAGGAACCGGTCGCGCCAGAGTCCCTCATCGGAGGCGGCGACGAGCCGCGCGAACCCGTCGAGCAGGTGGGTCTCCAGCACGGCCCAGCCGGCCCTGATCTCGTCCGGGGTCGACATCTCGTTCGGCAGCTCGAACGCCGCCGGCTGCTCGGGCACCTCGTCGACGGCGTCGCGGAGGGCGTTGCGGATCTCCTTCGCGGCCGCCATCCGGGTCGTCCCGAGGGCGTGCAGCGGATCCGAGGAGTCGAGCCGGCCGAGTCCGACGCCGAGGCCGTAGACCAGCGCCCAGGCGTGGCCGAGTGCGATCGGAAGGGAGGCCTCCAGGGTGGTGGGCTGGAGCCGGACCGGCACCACCTCAGAGGTGGCGGGCACGACGGCCGTGTTGCCGAGTGCCGTCGCCCCTGCCGCCGCCGAGGCGTAGACGAGACGCACATCGCCCTCGGTGGCCGCTCCCGCCGCGGACTTGAGGGCCTCGACCGCCCCCGTGATCCGCTCGGTCAGTTCGGCTGTGCCCTGTTCGAGGGTGGAAAGCGACGGGGCCGCAGGGGTCTGGACGACGAAGGGCTCCTGGTCGTCGGCGCCGAAGGGGTCAGGAAGGGCGAGCAGGGCGAGGTGGGCATCGCACTGGGCCAGCGCGGCCGCGGCCCAGTCCTTCGCCTCGAACCCGCTCACGCCGGAGAGTGCCTCGACGGCTGAGCGCAGGGCGACGACCGCCTGCTGGGCGGCCGAGGCCTCGGGGCTCTGGGTCGGTGGGGGAGAGGTGGGGGCGACGGCCGGTGCCCCGGAGATCACCGGGCTGGCCGCGCATCCGCTGACGCCTACGACAAGGGCGGCGAGCACCGCGCGACGGGGGAGAGGCATGGGCTCAGCTTAGTGCCCGGGTCGAGGGAGGCCTCCCACGGTCAACCCCGGTATGCTGGTCCCTCACAATCAGGTCAACAACCGGATACGGAGCCTCGCCATGCAGGAATCGCAGATCGCTGCTCTCATTGAGCCGATCCTGTCTGCCCACGGTCTTGAGCTGGACCGCCTCGACGTCACCCCGATCGGGAAGCGCTCGGTTCTGAGGGTCACCGTCGACGGAGACGGTCCCGACGGGAACGGCCCGCTGCTCGACGACATCGCCCAGGCATCGTCGGCCATCTCGGAGGCGCTGGACGTCAGCCCCGCGGTCGGGAAGGCCCCCTACACCCTTGAGGTGAGCACCCGCGGTGTCAGCAAGCCGTTGACCGAACCCAAACACTTCCGCCGCAACGCGGGCCGCCTCGTCAAGCTGTGGCTGGGCGACGATCAGGTGACCGGCCGGATCCGGTCGGTCACCGACGAGGCCGTCACCATCGAGGTCGACGGCGCGGAGCGCGAGGTTCCGCTGGCGGAGATCGACAAGGCGGTTGTCCAGGTCGAGATGAACCGGTCGTTCGAGGACGAAGAGGAGAACTGAGATGGATGTTGATCTGGCTGCCCTGAAGGCCATCGAGCGGGACCGTGAGATCCCGATGGACTACCTCCTCAAGACGCTGGAGGACGCCCTCCTCAACGCGTACAACAAGACCCCGCACGCCCTGCGGGGAGTGAAGGTCGAGGTCGACCGCAAGACCGGAAAGGTCTCGGTGCTCGCCCCGGAGTTCGACGACGATGACGAGGTCATCGGCTACTTCGACGACACCCCGGAGGACTTTGGCCGGATCGCCGCTGCGACCGCCCGCCAGGTGATCTTCCAGCGCATCCGCGAGGCCGAGGACGACCAGAAGTTCGGTCACTTCTCCGGCGTCGAGGGCGACATCCTCGTCGGCACCATCCAGCAGGACCGCGACTCCCGCGCCGTCCGCGTCGACCTCGGCACGCTCGAGGCGATCATGCCGCTTGCCGAGCAGGTCCCCGGAGAGGACTACTCGCACGGCCGCCGCCTCCGCGTCTACGTGGTGAGCGTCCGCCGTGAGCTGCGCGGGCCGCAGGTCGTGGTCTCGCGCACGCACCCGAACCTGGTGCGCAAGCTGTTCGCGCTCGAGGTGCCGGAGATCGAAAAGGGCATCGTCGAGATCAAGGAGATCGCGCGCGAGGCGGGCCACCGCACGAAGATCGCGGTCGAGTCCCACGATCCCAACGTGTCGGCGAAGGGCGCCTTCATCGGCCCGATGGGGCAGCGCGTCCGCGCAGTCACCAACGAGCTCGGAGACGAGAAGATCGACATCGTCGACTACTCGGACGATCCCGCCAAGTTCGTCGCCGCGGCGCTCTCGCCTGCGAAGGTGCTCTCGGTGACCGTCGTGGACGACCAGGCACGCGCCTGCCGTGCCATCGTCCCGGATTACCAGCTCTCGCTCGCGATCGGCCGCGAAGGGCAGAACGCCCGTCTCGCCGCCCGCCTGACCGGCTGGAGGATCGACATCCAGCCGGACGTGGCCGCCCAGAGCTGAGGCGGGGCAGCGTAACGACTTTTCGGGGGTGCTGGGGGCGTCGCGTAACATTTACCCACGATGACTTCCGTTCGCCGATCGTTCACTGACCGTTTACGCGACCCCCGCCACGTGTGGGGGCGCCTCTTGGTGCTGCTCATCCCGTTCGCGGTGCTCGCGGTCGTGCTGAAGCTGATCCGCATCGAGGAGTTCTTCCCCCGGGCGGGTGCCTCCGAGACGCTCGCGAAGGTCTCCTCGGACGTCGCCTTCAGCGCGGCGTGGCTGCTGTTGTGGATGCTGCTGTGCTGGCTCGCGAAGGGAACTGCCCGGGCGGTGGTGTTCTACCTCGCCCACGCTCTGACGCTCGTGCTCGGCATCTTCACCGTGATCAACCACGAGTACATGATCCGCACCGGATCGCCATTGACCTTCCGGCAGATCGAGTACGCGTGGAACCAGCAGGGCGAGCTGAATGCCCTGCTGCAGTCGCAGTTCAGCTCCTCCGCGGTGGCGCTCCTGGTCGGTGTGGTGCTCGGGGTCCTCGTCCTGCCCCTCCTACTCGGCCCCGCCGTCTCGCGGCTGATCCGTCGGCGTCCCCACCGCAGGCTCAAGTACGTGAGCCTGGCAGGGGTCGCGGTGCTGCTCGCGGCGTCGGTCTGGAGCGCCCCGACGGTGTCGGCGGCGTTCGCGCTCGCGGCCCCGGTCCAGTTTGCCGTCACCCCCGTGCGTGAGGCGCTGGCCTACCCCGACTCGCTCGCTGACGAGACGCTCGTCCCCACTCCCGAGTCCACGAAGCTCGTCGACGGGGGAGGCAGGCACAAGAACCTGGTCGTGATCACGCTCGAATCGCAGCGCGCCACCTCGACCCTTCCGGAGACCAGCCAGCCGGTCACCCCGGTGCTCGACGCGCTGGCCGAGGATTCGCTGCGCCCCGAACGCGGCTACACGGTCCTCCCGCACACGTCGAAGGCCCTCACCGCGGTGCACTGCGGAATCGCGCCGCCGCTCGACAGCGACAACACCGAAGCCGACGCAGGCAGCCTTCCCGGTAAGTGCCTGCCCCAGCTGCTGAGCGAGCAGGGCTACGGCACCGCGTTCTTCCAGACCGCGACCGAACACTTCGAGCGCAGGCGCGGCACGGTGGCCAACTTCGGCTACGAGCACTTCACCCCGGTCGACGAGATGGACCACTTCGGCTTCAACCGCGCCAACTACTTCGGCTACGAAGACGACATCATGCTCGAGCCGTCACGCAGGTGGATCGAGCAGAACCGGGACAAGCCGTTCATGCTCGGCATGCTGACCGTCACCGGGCATCACGACTACGCGCTGGAAAACTTCGATCTCATCGACTTCGTCGACGACCCGCTGCTCAACAAGTACCTCAACGGCATCCACTACCAGGACCAGTTCGTCGGCAACGTGATCGACATGTTCAAGGAGCTCGGCCTCTACGAGGACACCGTCTTCGTCGTCGTGGGTGACCACGGCGAGGGTTTCGGGGAGCACCGACTGTTCCAGCACGACAACACCGTCTATGACGAGGGACTGCGGATCCCGTACCTGATCCTCGACCCCTCGCGCGAAGGCGAGTTGGTGGAGGGGCCGGCCAATCAGCTTGCCGTGCTGCCGACCGCGGTCGACCTGCTCGGTTTCGAGCTGGAGAGCGACCAGACCTACCGGCCGTCGTTGGCGAGCGGGGAACCGCAGGGGCCCGTCGTCGCCAGCTGCTGGGCGAGGGGAAAGTGCACCGCGACCATGAACGGCGACATGAAGGTCATCCACCACTTCGGTGACAGGCGCGATGAGGTCTTCGACCTCTCCGTCGACCCGTACGAGACGAACGACCTCGCGGCGAGCACCGACTCCGCGTGGATCGCTGAGCAGACCGACCTCGCGCTCAAGTGGTACATCGACACGGAGAACCTGTACGAGGCCTTCCGCGCCGAGAAGTGACGCGCCGCAGCAGACGGCAGGGCCGCGGGGATCGCAACCGGTCCCCGCGGCCCTCCATGTCACCCCGGATCAGCGGCCTTGACCGCCGCGCAGCGACACGATCCCCTCATCGAGGGCCTTCTGGACGGCGTCTGCCTCGGCCTGCGTGAGTGTCCCGTCGGTCACTGCGGAGGCCAGTTTCTCCTTGGCCTCGGTTGCCCGCTGCGCGTCGCGCTGCGTGCGCAGCTCCTCGATCGCATCGACGACCTTCTGCTCGTCGAGTTCCAGCTCGGAGGCGAGCGCCTTGGCGAAGGCCTCTTCGCGCGCGGTCCGCTCCGTCTCGGTCGGCTTGGCTCCTTCCTCGGTTGGCGCCTCGGGGCGGGTCGCCTCTCGTGCCGCCTTGACGGCTTCCTCCAGGCTCGACTCGTCCACGCCGAGCTTCTCGGCGAGCGCCGAGGTGTCCACACCACCACCGCCACCGCGGTGTCCGCGCCCTCCGCGCTCGCCGGGGTCGCTGTCGCCGCCCGCGTCCGACGGGGAGGCGGGCGTGCTGGCGGAGGGGCTGGAGGACGGGGTGGGGGTGCCATCGGCGCTGGCCAGCTGGCCGAGCCCGACTCCGAGTCCTGCGGCCATCGCCGCCGCGGAGATCCCGACAATCATCTTCTTCGTCATCGTGTGCCTTTCGGTGCTTCCCGGAACGGTTTCCGGGCACAGACCACGGTGCTGGCCCTTCCTGCGCCGGGGCTATGGCGAACCTGGGAGGTTGGCCAGAACTCAGTAGACTGAGCTGCTGTGAATGCTCCTCAACGCACCTGCATCGCCTGTCGCGGGCGCGCCGACCAGGCCACGCTGATCCGGCTCGTCCGGCGAGGCGACCGCGTGGTCGACGGGACCGCGCCGCGGCTGCCCGGGCGCGGGGCCTACCTGCACGCGGGCTGCTTCGCTCTCGCCGAGCAGCGCCAGGCGATCCGGCGGACCTTCGGGGCCGCAGCGGTGCTCGACGCGCCTCAGGTGGAAGCTCGCGGCTGAGCGAGATATGATTGCCAGTGGCCCACGCTCGCGTGGGCACATCGTTCCACGCCCTGTAGGGCGGCAACCAGAAGGTGGGCTAACGCTCATGACCACTCGATGAGTACCCAACGATGACCAAGCACAACTAGGGACCCCGGCCTTGGAGGTCGGACCCACGAAGGAGAGTAGTGGCTAAGCCTCGAGTCCACGAGATCGCCAAGGAAATCGGGATCACCAGCAAGGAACTCCTTGCGAAACTAGGAGAGATGGGCGAATACGTTCGCGGTCCGTCCTCCACCCTTGAAGCACCCGTCGTGCGTCGCGTCCGCGAAGCATTCGGCGGCGCCGACGAGACCCCGGCCGCTCCGGCGGCCAAGAAGCCCGCACCGAAGGCGGCACCCAAGCCGGCAGAGACCACCCCGGCCGCACCCGCGGCCCAGCAGAGCGCACCAGCTGCAACGCCTGGCACCCCTGAGCCGACGGCACCGCCGGCCGCGGAGGCACCTCGCCCCGCAGCACCGCGCCCCGCACCCCGCCCCGGCCCGGCCGCACCGGAAGCCAGGCCCGCGACCCCCGGTCGTGGTGGTGCCGCGCCGCGTCCGCGTCCCGCTGGCGGCTCGGCCGCACCCGCGGCACGCCCCTCCGCGACCCCCGGCCCGCGTCCCTCGACGCCCGGCCCCCGTCCCGGTGGCGGCTCCGCGCCGACTCCCGGCCCGCGCAAGCCCGGCGCCCCGCGCCCGGGTAACAACCCGTTCGCTCCCGCTCAGGGAATGGGCACGCAGCAGCGTCGCCCGAACAACCGCCCCGATGGCGGTCAGCGCCCCGGAGCGGGCGCGGCGCGTCCCGGTCAGTCCGACAACCGGATGCCCCGTCCCGGTGGCACCGGCGGCCTTCCCGGCATGCCCCGTCCGAACCCCGCGATGATGCCGAAGACCGCGAACGCGGCGATCGGTTCGCGTCCGTCCCGTCCCGGTGGCGGTGGCCCCGGTCGCGGTCGCGGCGGCCAAGGTGGCGGCGGAAACCGTCCGGGCGGCACCGGTGGCCCGCCGATGGGCGGCCCCATGGGCGGTCGCGGCGGTGGCCGCGGTCGCGGTGGCACGCAGGGCGCATTCGGTCGTGGCGGCTCCGCTGGAAAGCGTGGTCGCAAGTCGAAGAAGCAGCGCAGGCAAGAGTTCGATCAGATGGAGGCCCCGTCGATCGGTGGCGTGCGCGTCCGCAAGGGCGACGGCCAGACCGTTCGCCTGCGCCGTGGCGCCTCGCTGACGGATCTCGCCGAGAAGATTGGCGTGGAGGCCGCGTCGCTCGTGCAGGTGCTGTTCCACCTGGGCGAGATGGTCACGGCCACCCAGTCCGTCGCTGACGACACCCTCGAGGTGCTCGGCGCCGAGCTCGACTACAACATCGAGGTCGTCTCTCCCGAAGACGAGGACCGTGAGCTCCTGGAGAGCTTCGACCTCGAGTTCGGCGAGGACATCGGCGATGAGGACGACCTCGAGGCCCGTCCTCCGGTCGTCACCGTCATGGGTCACGTCGACCACGGTAAGACGAAGCTGCTCGACGCCCTGCGCAATTCGAACGTGCAGGCACGCGAGGCCGGCGGCATCACGCAGGCCATCGGCGCCTACCAGGTCGAGACCGAGGTCGACGGCAACGAGCGCAAGATCACCTTCATCGACACCCCGGGTCACGAGGCGTTCACCGCCATGCGTGCCCGCGGCGCGAAGTCCACGGACATCGCGGTGCTGGTGGTTGCCGCAGACGACGGCGTGATGCCCCAGACGATCGAGGCGCTCAACCACGCGAAGGCGGCCGATGTGCCGATCGTGGTTGCGGTCAACAAGGTCGACAAGGACACCGCCGATCCGACCCGTGTCCGCGGTCAGCTCTCCGAGTTCGGCCTCGTTCCCGAGGAGTACGGCGGTGACACGCAGTTCGTCGACGTCTCGGCCATCACCGGCCAGGGTCTCGAGAACCTGCTCGAGTCGATCGTGCTGACGGCTGACGCTGCGCTCGACCTGCGCGCCAACCCGGACATGCCCGCTCAGGGTGTCGCCATCGAGGCGCACCTCGACAAGGGACGCGGCCCCGTCGCCACCGTCCTGGTGCACCGCGGAACGCTGCGCATCGGCGAGTCCATCGTCGCCGGCTCGGCACACGGCCGCGTCCGTGCCCTGATCAACGACCAGGGTCAGAACGTGGACGAGGCCCCGCCGTCGATGCCCGTGCAGGTGCTCGGTCTGACGTCCGTGCCCGGTGCAGGCGACAACGTGCTCGTTGTCGACGACGACCGCATGGCCCGCCAGATCGCGGACAAGCGTGAGGCCCGCATGCGTGCGGCTCAGCAGGCGAAGGCGAGCCGTCGCAAGACCCTCGACCAGCTGTTCGAGCAGCTGGAGAAGGGCGAGACGCAGGAGCTGCTCCTCATCCTCAAGGGCGACGGCGCAGGCTCGGTCGAGGCCCTCGAGGACGCCCTCAGCAAAATCGAGGTCGGCGAAGAGGTGTCGCTGCGCGTCATCGACCGCGGTGTCGGTGCCATCACCGAGACCAACGTGTCGCTCGCCGCGGCGTCGAAGGCCGTCATCATCGGCTTCAACGTCCGGCCGACCCCGCACGCCGCACAGCTGGCCGACCGCGAGAACGTGGACATCCGCTTCTACTCGGTCATCTACTCCGCGATCGACGAGATCGAGGCGGCGCTCAAGGGCATGCTCAAGCCGATCTACGCCGAGGAGACCCGCGGCCACGCGGAGGTCCGCGAGGTGTTCCGTTCATCCAAGTTCGGAAACATCGCCGGTTGTATGGTCACCAGCGGCACCATCCGCCGCAACGCCAAGGCGCGTCTGCTGCGTGACGGCGTCGTGGTCGCCGACACCTCGATCGCGTCGCTGCGACGCGAGAAGGATGACGCGACCGAGGTCCGCGAGGGATTCGAGTGCGGTCTGACGCTCTCGAACTTCAACGACATCAAGATCGGTGACGTAATTGAGACCTACGAAATGGTGGAGAAGGAGCGCGAGTGATGGTTGGACCCCGTAACGCGAAGCTGGCCGATCAGATCCAGGTCATCCTCGCCTCCACGATCCAGAACCGGATCAAGGATCCGAGGCTCGGCTTCCTGACGATCACCGAGGTGCGCCTCACGGGCGACAACCGTGAAGCGACGGCGTTCTACACCGTGCTCGGAGACGACGAGGCCCGTAAGGGCACCGCTGCCGCGCTGGAGTCCGCGAAGGGCATGCTGCGCACGACGGTCGGCCAGCAGCTCGGGATGAAGTTCACCCCGACGCTGACCTTCGTCCTGGACGCCACCCCCGACTCCGCCCGCCACATCGAGGATCTGCTCGCGCAGGTCCAGGCGACCGACGCCGCGGCTGCGGCCGCGTCGACGGGCAAGGAGTTCGCGGGGGAGGCCGACCCGTACCGCAAGCCTCGAGAGATCGAGGAGGACGACGAGCAGTGAGCTCACCGTCCGGGGTGGTGATCGTCGACAAACCGTCGGCGGTCACCTCCCACCAGGTCGTGGGGAAGCTCCGACGCCTGCTCGGCACCCGCAAGATCGGCCACGCCGGCACCCTCGACCCGATGGCGACCGGCGTGCTGATCCTGGGGGTCAACCGGGCCACCCGCCTGCTCGGCCACCTTGCGCTGCACGACAAGCGCTACCTCGCGACCGCCCGCCTAGGCCTGTCCTCCACGACGGACGACGCCGACGGCGAGATCATGCCTGTCGCGGACGCCTCAGCGCTCACCGTTGAGGCCGTGGACGCGGCCCTCGCCCCCCAGAGGGGCGACATCCTCCAGGTGCCGACCTCCGTCTCCGCCATCAAGGTGGGCGGGAAGCGCGCCTACGCGCTGGCGAGAGCGGGGGAGAGCGTCGAGTTGAAGGCACGTCCTGTCACCATCTCACGCCTCGACGTGCTCGCCGTCCACGGCGGCGATGGCTGGCTCGACGTCGATCTCGACGTCGAATGCTCCTCCGGCACCTACGTCAGGGCGATCGCGCGCGACCTCGGCGCAGCCCTGGGCGTAGGCGGTCACCTCACGGCGCTGCGCCGCACCCGGATCGGCAACTACTCGCTCGACGACGCCGTCACGCTCGGCGACGAGCCGCCCGTCCTGATGGACATGGCGCAGGCGGCGAGGCTCAGTTTTCCCGTGCTTGAGGTGACTGAGGAGGAGGCGACGGACATCGGCTACGGCCGCCCGATCGCCCGCCCCGTCCCCTCGGCACCCACCGGGATGATCGCGCCGGACGGCGCCCTCATCGCGCTCTACGAGCCGACCGAGGCGGGTTCGCGTCCGCTTGCGGTGCTGACGTGAGCGTGCCAGATTTGTCAGTTGTGGAGGATCAGATGACCAGGACCGTCGTGGCGATCGGCAACTTCGACGGGGTCCACGTCGGGCACCGCAGCGTCCTGCGCGAAGCGGCCCGCGGACTCGAACTGCCACTCGTGGTGGTCACCTTCTGGCCCCATCCCATCACCGTGCTTCGCCCGGACCAGGCGCCAAAGCTGCTCACCGACCTGCGCACCAGGATCGACCTGCTCAAGCAGGCCGGGGCACACGAGGTGCGTGTCATCCAGTTCAACCGCGACGTCGCCGCGCTCAGCCCCGCTGAGTTCGTCGAACGCTTCCTGATGCCCCTGAATCCGGCGCGGGTGGTGGTCGGGGAGAACTTCCGCTTCGGTCGCCGCGCCTCCGGTGATGTGGCCACCCTCGCCGTGCTGGGCGAGGGACGCTTCGACGTGTTCGCCCTCCCGCTCGAGGCGGTGGACGAGGAGGTCACCTGCTCCAGCGGCATCCGCGGCCTGCTGGCCGAGGGGGACGTCGCGGAGGCCGCCCAACACCTTGAACGGCCCTTCCGGTTCCGTGGCGTGGTGGTGGTCGGCGACCAGCGCGGACGCGAGCTCGGCTTCCCGACGGCGAACCTGACCGTGCCGTCCGACATGGCTGTGCCTGCCGACGGTGTGTACGCGGGCTGGGTGACGAGGCTGGACGAGGCGGACGCCGAACCGATGGCCGCCGCCATCTCCGTCGGCACGAACCCGACCTTCGAAGGAGCGGACCACAGGGTCGAGAGTTATGTGATCGACCGCACGGACCTCGAGCTCTACGGAGCGGAGATCGCCGTCGATTTCGTTGAGCGGCTGCGCGGCCAGGTGAAGTTCAGCGGCGTTGAGGAACTGATCACCCAGATGAACCTGGACGTCGCGAGGGCGAAGCAGGTGCTCGGCCTCGTGTGAGGCTCAGCGGACGGTGAGCGACTTCTTGTAGACCGCGTAGTGCTTGCTGTGCTCGATGCCGTCTTCGACCTGCGGGATCTCGGGATCCTCGACGAAGATGTGCTCGCCGGTGGGGTGGTATTCGAGCGAGACGTACAGCGGGACGGCCTTCTCGTTGTTCGGATCGACGGCCAGGTAGACGGCGGTGAAGCCCGCGGACTTCGCCTCGTCCTCGATGAACTCGCTCAGCGCACGACCTGCGCCGAGACGGCGGGCCGACGGGTAGACGTACATGTTGCGCAGCTCGGGGTTGTACTCCTGGCTCTCGAGGTCGAGGAGCGCGGTTCCGACGGGCTTGTCGTCATTGAACGCGACCGCGAAGATCAGCGAACCGGCCTGCTGGGCCTCGAAATGTTTGTCTACCAGGCCGAGCTCGGGGCGGGCCTGCTGGGCGCGCAGCTGGTCAAGGTCTTCTGCGGTGGCTCGTCGCACGCTGATGGCCATGGCTGGTTCTCCCGTTCGGTGGCTTACGTCGAACCTACCCTAGCGGCTGCGGGTCACCCCTCCCATGGGTCGTGGAGCTTTGGGACGAAGGTGAGTGCGACCTGGGGGATTAGGACGCGAAACGGCGGCGGTGATAGAGTGCTCAGGTTGCCGTCAGATCGGCCACGGCCTCGTAAGAGCCTCGAAAGCATCCGCGACTGGGGCGCCGTGCAGCGAACGAAAGGGAGTCCCACCATGGACGCTGAAACGAAGAAGAAGATCATCGAAGAGTACGCGACCACGGCTGGCGACACCGGTTCGCCCGACGTACAGATCGCTCTGCTGACCAAGCGGATCGCTCACCTCACCGAGCACCTGAAGCAGCACAAGGGCGATCACCACAGCCGTCGCGGCCTGATGCTCATGGTCGGCCAGCGCCGCCGTCTGCTCAACTACGTCGCCAAGAACGACGTCGAGCACTACCGTGAGCTGATCGCGCGCCTCGGTCTGCGTCGCTGATCTCGCGCTGAAGCTTCTCTTGCGGGGCACCCCTTCGGGGGTGCCCCGTCTGCGTTGTCCTGGAAAGCGCGGCTGGACCGGCTAGAGCCTCAGTTGCGCGGTGATCGGGCTCTGATGGCCGAAGCGGTGGTTGGTGATGCACACGGACTGCTCGCGCACGTAGGCCAGAAGGGCGAGCCTGCCAGGGAGGGCCGGTCCCGGGTACACCGTCACGTCGATGTCGGCCCCGAGTGCGGAGGCGAGATCACGGCCGCCGAGGTGGCGGACGCGTCCCTTGGCCGTCGCGCCGAAGTCGGCGTCGGCCTGGACGACCCACTCCAGCCCGACCTCCTGGAGCACCGTGGTCAGGGCAGGCTCGGGTGCCTCCGCGAACGAGAAGCGCGCGGGCGACCCGGTCGCCACCGCGGCGGAAAGCTCCCGCAGCACCGCGTCCACATCGTCGGTCTCGACCCGCACGGTCACCGGCACCGGCAGGTAGCGCAGCGCGTTGATCTCGCTGTGCAGGGCCGACGGATCGTGTGTGACCCCGAACTCGGTGCGCACGGCCTCCTCATCGGAGGCGACCACGCCCGCGAACCCCTCGCCCGAGATCGACGCCGCCGCTCGCAGCAGGCGCGACAGGGCAGGACCGGTCACGCTTCCCGCGGCCGCCCTCGACGCTTCCGGTTCCCACCGGCTGAGCACGTGCAGGTAGTTCGGGCCGCCAGCCTTGGCCCCCGGGCCGACGGAGGAACGCTTCCATCCGCCGAACGGCTGCCTGCGCACGATCGCGCCGGTGATCGTGCGGTTGACGTAGACGTTTCCAGCCTCGACGGTGTCAAGCCATGTCTGCACCTCGCCGGCGTCGAGCGAGTGCAGGCCCGCGGTCAGGCCGAAGGCAGTGCCGTTCTGCCAGGCGATCGCCTCGTCGAGGGTGTCTGAAGCCATGAGGCCGAGTACCGGGCCGAAGTACTCGACCTGGTGGAACTCGCTGCCGGGACGAACGCCCATGCGGATGCCCGGCCGCCACAGCCGTTCGTCGATCCGCTCGGGTCTGAGCAGCCAGCGCTCGCCCTCGCCCAGCTCCGTGAGGCCGCGCAGCAGCTTGTCTCCCGGCACCTCTGTCAGTGGCCCCAGCTCGGCGCCCGGGTCGCTGGGCCAGGCCACCTTCAGCGAGGCCGCTGCGTCGAGGAGTTGGTCGAGGAAGCGCCTCGAGCGGGCGACTCGTCCCACCAGAATGCCGAGCGATGCGGCGGAGCACTTCTGACCCGCATGGCCGAAGGCCGAGGTGACGAGGTCGGCCGCGGCAAGGTCGAGGTCGGCCGAGGCGGTCACCACGATCGCGTTCTTGCCCGAGGTCTCGGCGAGCAGCGGCAGATCGGGGCGCCAGGAGCGGAAGAGCTCCGCCGTCTCCGCCGCACCGGTCAGCACCACCTGGCCGACCCGGGGGTCGGTGACGAGCGTCCGGCCCAGGTCGCCGTCATCGACGATAAGCAGGCACATGAGATCCGGGTCGAACCCGGCGCGCCAGCAGGCCTCGGCCAGCACCGCACCGATCCTCCGCGCGGGAGGGGCCGGTTTCAGGATCACTGCCGAGCCGACGGCCAGCGCCGCGGCGACCCCTCCGAGCGGGATGGCGATGGGGAAGTTCCATGGCGAGGCGACAAGCGTCACCGCCGGAGGCACCCGGCGCGCGCCGGGTACCTCCTCGAGCGCAAGGCTCGCGTAGTAGTGCGCGAAGTCACAGGCCTCGGACACCTCGACGTCGGCCTGGTCGATCAGCTTGCCCGCCTCGTCGGCGGCGACGGCGATCAGGTCGGCGCGGGCGGCCTCCAGTTCGTCGCCGAGCCGGTGCAGCAGGCGGGCACGCTCGGCCGCCGGTGTGGCGGCCCAGGCGCGCCCCGCTGCCTCCGCCCGCCCGATGGCCTCGTCGACGGCCTCGGCCGTGGTGACGGTGGCCGCGCTCAGCGTCTCCGCCCCGAGTTCCGGTGCGGGGAGCCGTTCCCGGATCGCCTCGGCCCAGGCCTGGTTCGAGGCGAGCGCGGGATCGGTGTCCTGCGTGTTGGCGAACCCGTCCCCGATCCGTGGCCTCGTCTGGGTCGCCCACCCGGTCGGCGTCTCGGCCCCGATCCGGTCGGCGGCCGCCCTGAACCGTCGCTCCTCGCGGTCGAGGAACTCCCGGTCGGTGCCGAGTGCGGCCGCGCCCGACATGAAGTTCTCCGGTGCGGCATTCTCCTCGAGCCTGCGCACCAGGTACGAGATGGCAGCGTCGTACTCGGCGCGCGGCACCACCGGAACGTAGAGGCGCAGGCGACCGACCTCCCGCATGATCACCTTCTGCAGCGGCACGGCCATGCCCGAGAGCATCTCGATGTCGACCCCTTCGGTGACGCCGCGCGCCCGTGCCAGCTCCCAGGCGGCGGCCAGCGAGTAGACATTGTGGCTCGCGACACCGACGTTGACGCGAGCGATCCGCTCGGGCGTGAGGCAGCGCTCGAGCGCGGAGAGGAACGAGGCGTCGGTGGCCTCCTTCGAGCCGAGCACCGGCAGCTCCCAGCCGTGCAGCTCCGCCTGGACGCGTTCCATGGCGAGGTTGGCGCCCTTGACCAGGCGGACCTTCACGGGCGCCCCACCCGCCTCGACGCGACGCCTCGCGAAGTCGTCGACCTCGTCGAGCACAAGGGGTGACTCGCGCAGATAGGTCTGCACCGCCAGCCCGGCGCGTAGCCGCAGGAGCTCAGGTTCGAGCAGCAGACGCCGGAAGACATCGAGGGTGAGGTGCAGGTCGCGGTACTCCTCCATGTCGAGGTTGACGAACTTGCCGGAGTCGGCCGCGAGCCGCAGCAGGGGGCGCAGGCGCTCGACGGCGTCGTCGACGGCTGCCGCGTGGCCCCACGGTGCGTGGGCCCCGAGCACGGCGGAGACCTTGATCGAGACGTAGTCGATGTCGTCGCGGGCGAGCAGCCGGGTCGTCGCCTCGAGCCGACGGGAGGCGTGGTCGCCGCCGAGCACGGCCTCTCCGAGGAGGTTCACATTGAGCTGGGCGCCGTCGGAGGTCAGCCGGGAGAGGGACGGGCCGAGAGAGCGGCCGACGTCGACCACGAGGTCGCCGACCAGTGCCGTGAACACGCGCCGCACGACGGGAAGCAGGGGGAGTGGGGCGCGGCCGACGACCTGGCGCAGCCCCAGGCGCAGGGGAGCCGGGAGGAACGGGGCGGGCTTCGCCGCCAGCCGGCGGAGGGCCTGCGCCGCCACCCGTGGGTCCTCCGGCCGCAGCACCTGGTCCACGAAGTCGAGCGTGAAACGCAGGCCGCCCTCGTGTTTGAGGACATCGGCCAGGAGCCCTGCCGAACGGGGCTCGGGATACGCGGTGCTCAGTTCTGCCCATCTGCGGGCGGTGGCGACTGCGGTGTCGACATGGGACGTCAGCGAACTCGATGCCATGCTCCATCGTGGCACAGCGGCGGTGGCCGGTTCATCGGCCTCGGCCCGAGGTCGCGCTCCGGCCACCCGTGGCGGAGCGCGTCCATGGGGCGGTTCCGAGCGTGAACCGGTAGGATGGGGTGCGTACAACCTCATACCGACTGAAACAGTCCAGCCGCCCAACCGGTGTCCGTCTGGTCCTCGGTAGTGGTCTTCGGGTGCAACGCCCCCGCGGATCTCGATCGAAGACCGGCAGATGCGGCAGGGAGAAACCCTGCGTGGGTTGGGCTGCTACCCCAACCGAAAGGAGCCTGTCCGTGGAAGGACCAGGCATCGAATTCGCCGAAGCCGTCATCGACAACGGCATCCATGGCAAGCACACCGTCCGTTTCGAGGCCGGCGCACTCGCGCAGCAGGCCGACGGCTCGGCCGCCGTCTACCTCGACGGTGACACCATGCTGCTCTCGGCGACCACCGCTCAGAAGACCGCCCGCGACGCCATCGACTTCTTCCCGCTGACGGTCGACGTCGAGGAGCGCATGTACGCCGCGGGCAAGATCCCCGGCTCGTTCTTCCGTCGCGAAGGCCGCCCGGGCGAGGGCGCCATCCTCGCCTGCCGCCTGATTGACCGCCCGCTGCGCCCCGCCTTCGTGAAGGGCCTGCGCAACGAGGTCCAGGTCGTCGTGACCGTCCTCGCGCTGAACCCCGACGTGCTCTACGACGTCGTGGCCATCAACGCCGCGTCGATGTCGACCCAGCTCGCCGGTCTGCCGTTCTCCGGCCCGATCGGTGGCGTGCGCGTCGCCCTCATCGACGACCAGTGGGTCGGCTTTCCGACCGTCGAGCAGTCCGCCAAGTCGGCCTTCCAGATGGTCGTGGCCGGCCGCGTGCTCGCCGACGGTGACGTCGCCATCATGATGGTCGAGGCCGGCGGAACCGACTCCACGTGGGAGCTCGTCCGCGCTGGCAAGACCGCCCCGACCGAAGAGGTCGTCGGCCAGGGTCTCGAGGCGGCCAAGCCGTTCATCAAGGCCCTCTGCGACGCCCAGTCGGAGCTGGCGGCGAAGCTGCCGAAGGAGACCTACGACTTCCCGGTCTTCCGTGACTACCAGGACGACGTCTTCGAGGCCGTCTCCGAGCTCGCGGCCGACCGCGTGGCCGAGGCCATGAGGATCGCGGGCAAGCAGGACCGCGACGACGCCACCCACGCGATCCGTCAGGACGTCACCGACCAGCTGGCCGAGAAGTTCCCGGAGCGCACCAACGAGATCTCGGCCGCGCTGAAGGCGCTGACCAAGAAGATCGTGCGTCACCGCACCCTCACCGAGGGAGTCCGCATCGACGGCCGCGGCCCGAGCGACATCCGTGAGCTCTCCGCAGAGGTCGCGATCGTCCCGCGCGTCCACGGCTCGGCCCTGTTCCAGCGCGGCGAGACCCAGATCCTGGGCGTCTCCACGCTGAACATGCTCGACATGGAGCAGAAGATCGACACGCTCTCGCCTGAGAAGACGAAGCGCTACATGCACCACTACAACTTCCCGCCCTTCTCCACCGGTGAGACCGGCCGCGTCGGCTCGCCGAAGCGTCGCGAGATCGGCCACGGAGCGCTCGCCGAGCGCGCCCTCGTGCCGGTCCTTCCGACCCGCAACGAGTTCCCCTACGCGATCCGTCAGGTCTCCGAGGCCCTCGGCTCCAACGGCTCGACCTCCATGGGGTCGGTCTGCGCCTCGACGCTCTCGCTGCTCAACGCAGGCGTCCCGCTGAAGGCTCCGGTGGCGGGCATCGCCATGGGCCTCATGAGCGAGGACCTCGACGGCGAGACCAAGTACATCGCGCTGACCGACATCCTCGGAGCCGAGGACGCCCTCGGTGACATGGACTTCAAGGTCGCGGGCACCCGTGACTTCGTCACCGCCCTCCAGCTCGACACCAAGCTCAACGGCATCCCCGCCCTCGAGCTGCAGAAGGCGCTGCTGCAGGCCCGTGACGCCCGTCACACCCTGCTCGACGTCATGAACGAGGCCATCGACGCTCCCGACGAGATGAGCCCCTACGCGCCGCGGATCATCTCGCTGCGCATCCCCGTCGACAAGATCGGTGAGGTGATCGGCCCCAAGGGCAAGATCATCAACCAGATCCAGGACGAGACCGGCGCGAACATCGCGATCGAGGACGACGGCACCGTGTACGTCGGCGCAGAGACCGGCGAGGCCGCTGACGCAGCGGTCGCGCAGATCAACGCGATCGCCAACCCGCACATGCCGGAGCGCGGCGAGCGCTTCCTCGGCACGATCGTGAAGCTCACCAACTTCGGTGCGTTCGTGTCGCTGATGCCCGGCAAGGACGGACTCCTGCACATCTCGAAGCTGCGCCCCCTTGCGGGCGGCCAGCGCGTCGAGAACGTGGAGGACGTCGTCTCGGTCGGCCAGAAGCTCCAGGTCGAGATCTCCGACATCGACGACCGAGGCAAGCTGTCGCTGGTTCCGGTGGTCGAGGAGGCCGAGGAGACCGAGGCCGAGTAAGGCCCGTTCCGCACGGATCACTGAGGCGCCCGGGGAGAGATCCCCGGGCGCCTCTGTGATCCGTTCACTGCCGAGTTCGGCCCTGCTCAGCCCTAGTCGCTCAGCAGCCTCAGTGCTGCGGTCGCGTCGGGAACCAACTCCGCGCCGTCGGGCGGCACGGGCCGTCGGATCATGACGACGCGGGCGCCGGCCTCGTCCGCCGCCCAGAGCTTGGCAGCCGTCGCCTCTCCGCCGGAGTCCTTCGTGACGAGGCATCCGATCTCGTGCTCCGCGAACAGGCGTCGTTCACCGTCAAGCGTGAACGGACCGCGGGCCAGTTCCAGCCTCCAGTTGGCGGGCAGGACGCCCGACGGCGGTTCGGCGACCCGGGCGAGCACGAAGCGGTCGTCCAGCGCGGGGGAGTAGTCGAGCGTGTGCTGCCTGCCAACGGTCAGCAACACCGGGACAGGCGAGCGCTGGTCGAGCCGATGCCGAGGGTGGCAACTCGTCGCGTCGAGACCGTTGATCCCCTCACTTCCCGTGTCGAGCGCAACGACCGCCGACGCGGCCGCCGCGTGGTCGTCGACCCAGACCCACCGATCGGCGTGCGCATGCCCGGCCCACCCGGGACGATTCACCCGGATCAGGCGGACCTCCAGATCGGCGCACGCCTCAGCCGCGTTGCGCGTGATCCCGACCGCGAAGGGGTGGGTGGCGTCGACGACTGCCGTGACGCCGCTCTCGGCGAGGAACCGCCGCAGCCCCTCCGCCCCGCCGAACCCACCCACCCGGACGGACTCCGAAACCAGCGGGTCTGAGGTGCGCCCCGCCAGCGACTGCAGGTTGGGGACGCCGCGTCGGTCGAGTGCGGCGCACAGCTCGCGCCCCTCAGTCGTTCCGCCGAGTACCAGGATCACCAGGCAAAGCTATCCCAGCGGAGCACGCCCGTGCCCGACGCGTAGGCTACGGGCGTGATCTTGCACCTGCTCCGCCACGGCCAGTCGGTGTGGAACGTCGAGGAGCGCGTACAGGGCCAGACACATCACGTGCCCCTGACCGGCACCGGTGTCCGCCAGGCCGAGGAAGCCCGCGACCGGCTGGCCGGTCTCCCGCTTGCCGCCATCCTCAGCAGCGACCAGGTGCGTGCAAGGCAGACTGCCGACGTCGTCGCCGCCGCGCACGCTCTGCAAGTGCGTGAGACGGTGCTGCTGCGCGAGCAGGGCCTCGGATCGCTGGAAGGTAAGCACTACGGGGAGCTCGAGGAGGAGGCTCCACCCGAGGGCGTGCACGTGTCGGAGGTGCGGTGGGGCGGGGGAGAGTCGCTTTCCGACGTCGCGGCGAGGCTGCGCATTCTCGTAGCCGGGTTGCGCGCCGAGTTCGCCGACTCCGACCAGGTCCTGCTCGTCTCGCACGGCGACACTCTTCGCGTCCTTGTGGCGATCCTCGACGGCGGCGGCCATCGCGACGTCGACTGGGTCACCTACATCACCTGGCCCAACGGCCACGTCGAGACCCGCGCCCTCGACGCGGGGGAGCCCGGGCGTGCCGGCCGGAGTGAAGGCACCGCTGAACCTGCGCACTGACGCAGAAGTTGCCACTGATACCCTCGCATCCATGTCTCCTTCCCTCAGCCGCGCCGTCGGGATAGGCCTCGCAGTGGTGGCGGATCAGCTGCTCGGCGACCCTCGCAGGCACCATCCCGTCGCGTGGTTCGGATCCTGGGCCTCCCGTGTCGAGAAGCCGCTCTACGCCGACGACCGGTCCAACGGGGCGGCCTACGTCGCGGCTGCCGTCGCCCCGGTGGCCGTGCTCGGGATCGTCCTCGAGCGCGCCACGCGCCGCCACGCGACAGCCCACGCGGCGGCTACCGCGCTGACCACCTGGGCCGTGCTCGGCGCGCGCAGCCTCGCGCGTGAGGGCGAGCTGATGGCCGACCGGCTCGAGGACAGCGACCTCGACGGCGCGCGCTCCCGGCTGGGCAACCTGTGCGGGCGCGACCCATCGAGCCTCGATGGACCGGAGCTCGCCCGCGCCGCGGTCGAATCAATGGCCGAGAACACCGCCGACGCCGCCGTCGCCTCGCTGTTCTGGGGAGCCGTCGCGGGTATCCCCGGCATGGTTGTGCACCGGTGCCTCAATACCCTCGATGCCATGGTCGGGCACAGGAACGAGCGCTACCGCCGCTTCGGTACCGCAGCGGCAAGGCTCGACGACGCCGCCGACTGGCTGCCCGCCCGGATCACCGGCGCCATGGCCTGTCTGCTCGCACCTCTGGTCGGCGGGCGCGCCGGGGACGCCTGGCGGATCATGCACCGTGATGCACGCGACCACCCGTCCCCGAACGGCGGCTGGTGCGAGGCCGCGTGGGCAGGCGCTCTCGGCGTCCAGCTCGGCGGCCGCAACGTCTACTTCAGCCGGGTGGAGGAGCGCGGCCTGCTCGGCGACGGCCCCCGCCCGACCGCACGCGAGCTCCGCAGGGCATCTCGGCTGGTCACCGCCGTGACCGTCGCGTCGGCCTCGGCGATCGTCCTTTGCTGTACACCTGCGTGTGCATCGGTGAACGCGTGGCGGTCTCGGCGGTCCTCCGCGTGTACAGGGACTTCTGCGCGCAAGGACCGAGGCAGGCGATGACCGGCCTGCTGATCGCGGGGACGTCGTCGGACGCGGGCAAGAGCCTGTTCGTCACCGGGCTGTGCCGGGTGGCACGGAGGCGAGGCATCGACGTCGCGCCGTTCAAGTCGCAGAACATGAGCAACAACTCGATGGTATGCGTCGACGGCTCGGAGATCGGGCGAGCGCAGTATCTGCAGGCGACCGCCGCGGGCGTGGTGCCGTCGTCGCTTCTGAACCCGGTGCTGCTGAAGCCGGGCACAGACCGGAGGTCGTTCGTGGTGCTGCGCGGGCAGCCGCACGGAACGCTCGAGGCGGGGGAGTATGCGACCTCGCGGACGCACCTGGCCGACGCGGCCTACGCCGCCTACGAGGAACTTGCCGCCACGCACGACCTCGTCATCTGCGAGGGCGCAGGCTCGCCAGCGGAGATCAACCTGCGCCGGGGTGACTACACCAACATGGGCCTTGCACGGCAGTTCGATCTCCCGACGGTGCTCGTCGGTGACATCGACCGGGGCGGTGTGCTTGCCTCCATCTACGGCACCTGGGCGCTGCTGGATGAGGCCGACCGTGCGCTGCTCGCGGGATACGTCATCAACAAGTTCCGCGGCGATCAGTCCATCCTCGACCCCGGCCTCGACCACATCTCCGGCCGCACGGGGCTGACGAACTTCGGCGTGCTGCCGTACCTGCACGGGGTGTGGATCGACGGCGAGGATGCGTTGGAGGTGGGGCGCTGGCGGGGCGACCGCGTCGCCGACGCCGTTGACGACCTCATCGTCGCCGCCGTCCGCCTCCCGCGCATCTCGAACGCGACCGACGTGGACGCTCTGGCTCAGGAGCCCGGGGTCAGGGTCGTGGTCACTGTCGACCCGGTCGAGGTGGAGCGAGCCGACGTCGTCATCCTCCCCGGATCTCGGTCAACTCTCGACGACCTCGCCTGGCTTCGCGAGACCGGCATCGCCGACGTCATCGTCCGCCGCGCCGCCGCCGGTCGTCCGGTGTTGGGCGTTTGTGGAGGTTTCCAGATGCTGGCCCGCTCCATCGACGACGACGTCGAGGGCGTCGGCGTCGCGCCGGGTCTCGGTCTCCTGCCCGTCGACATCTGTTTCCACACCGAGAAAGTCCTCGGTCGCCCCACCGGCCAGTGGCGCGGGCATGCCGTCGAGGGCTACACCATCCACCATGGCCGCCCCACCGTCGACCCAGGCACAGAGCCGTTCCTCGACGGCGCGCACGTGGGCTCCGCCTGGGGCACCATGTGGCATGGCTCCCTGGAGTGCGACGACTTCCGCCGTGCCTGGCTGTCTGAGGTCGCCCGCGAGGCGGGATCGCCCTGGCAACCACGCGACGGCGGCCGCGGCTTCGCGGCGCTCCGCGAGCGGATGATCGAGACTACGGCCGATGGCATCGAGACGCACATCGACGCCGAAGCCCTCCTGGGGCTGGCCCGCTAGGACACTCATCTCGCGAACAGTCTGTTCGGTGCGACCAGCCGATGCCGAGGGCAGATACCCGGTAAGCGACCCCGGAGCACGCCGCTGAAGCGACGCGTGCAAGACTGACCGGTGCACGAGGTTGCGAGGAAGCCGGTGGAAGTCCGGCACGGTCCCGCCACTGTTACCCCGCCCGGGGGAGTCAGGAACTCGTCTTGTGCACGTCGTTTCCATGGGCGAGGACACCCAGAAAGGCAGGCGCAGTGGCGCATCCGATTCTCGTTGGCGTAGGCGTAGGCCCCGGCGATCCCGAACTCATCACCGTCAAGGCGGTGCGGCAGTTGTCTGCCGCAGACGCCGTCCTCGTACCCGCAACGGAGGAGTCCGGCGACGGACCCGGTCGGGCCGAGCAGATCGTGACGGTCAACTGCCCGGACGCGCGGATCGTGCGGATCCCGTTCTCCATGACATGCAGGCGCGGCATCAGCGAGCAGCGCAAGGCATCCTGGAGGGCCGCTGCCGACGCGGCTGTGGGTGCCTTCCTCGACGGTGCGGAGATCGTCGTGTTCGCGACGGTAGGCGATCCGAGCGTCTACTCCACCTTCTCCTACCTCGCCGCGCACGTCGTGGAACTGCTGCCGGAGGTCGAGATCCAGGTCGTGCCGGGCGTCACAGCCATGCAGGCGCTGGCCGCCGAGAGCCGAACCCCGCTCGTCGAGGGCACCGAGACGCTCGCGCTTGTGCCCGCGACCGCAGGCTTGGAGAAACTCAGCGCACTGCTCGACGCCGTCGACACCGTCGTCGCCTACAAGGGCGGACGGCGACTTCCCGAGGTCGCGGCGACCATCCGCGGCAAGGGCCGCGACGCCGTGCTCGGCATCAACCTCGGGCTCGAAGGGCAGGAACTGCACCGGCTGAGCGACCTCGACGACGACCGCTCGGCACCGTACTTCAGCGCGGTGCTTGCGCCCGCTCACCGTGGAGAGACGGGGGGCCGGTTGTGAAGGGGAAGGTCATCTTCGTCGGCGCCGGGCCCGGGGCCGACGACCTCATCACAGTGCGTGGGGCGCGCGTGATAGCCGAGGCCGACATCGTCATCTGGGCGTCCTCACTCGTCCATCCCGGGATCGTGGCCAACGCCAAGCCGGGTGCGGTGATCGTCGACTCCGCGGCCGAGGCGCTCGAAGACACCGAGGTGCACTACCGGCGCGCGGCCGAGGAGGGGCTGCTGGTCGCCCGCGTGCACACAGGGGACCCGTCCATTTACGGTGCGACGGGGGAACAGTACGAGCAGTGCCGTCAGCTCGGTCTCGACTACGAGACCGTTCCCGGTGTCTCAGCCTATTCCGCCACCGCCGCGCGGATGGACGCGGAGATCACCATCCCTGAGGTCTGCCAGTCGTTCATCCTCACAAGGCTCGAGGGCGGGCGCACGCCCATGCCGCCGCGCGAGACGGTTCGCGGGTTCGCCGCCCACGGCGCGACGATGGCGCTGTACCTCTCCGCCGCGCGCAACAAGCAGCTCCAGGACGAGCTGCTGGCCGGCGGCTACCCGCCCGAGACGCCGTGCATCGTCGGCTACCGGGTGACCTGGCCCGATGAGATGATGCTGCGCTGCCGCCTCGACGAGCTGTCGGCCATCATGCGCGAACACAAGCTGTGGAAGCACACGATCGTGATGGTCGGCCCCGCGCTCGCCGAGGGCCACAGCGGGACCCGCAGCCACCTCTACCACCCCGGATTCCGACACGAATACCGCGCGGCTGAGGCGGACGCCCAACGCGACCTGCGTATCAACGGGGCCGGTTCTGTGCACACGAAGGAGCACTCCGCATGATCCATGTCCACGGATATCTCGGGGAACTCTCCGACGACACCCGCGCCCTCGCGAAGGACGCCGCCCTCGTCGTCGGCGGGCGGCGTCATCTCGCCGACCTGGGCGTCGCCCCCGAACGCCAGGTGGTGCTCGGCGCGCTGACTCCTGCGCTGGAACGTCTCGGCGCCCTGCGACCCGACCAGGACGCGTTGGTGGTCGCCAGCGGCGACCCAGGCTTCCACGGCATTGTGCGTCGCATCCGCCTTGCGGGCCATCAGGTCCGGGTCCGCCCAGCGGTCAGCTCGGTCGCCGCAGCCTTCGCCGCCGTCGCGCTGCCCTGGGACGATGCGCTGGTGGTCTCTGCGCACGGAAAGCCCATCGACGAGGCCGTCGCCGCGGCAAAGTGGCACCCGAAGGTGGCCGTGCTTACCTCGCAGGGCGCTGGTCTCGTTGAGCTCGCCGCCGCGGTCGGCCACCTCGGCCGCGCCTTCGTCCTTGCCGAGCGTCTCGGCGAGGCGGACGAGCGCGTGCGCGTGCTGACCGCCCGCGAGGCCATGGCCGTCGAAGACATCGCCGAGCCCAATGTCGTCCTGATCCTCGACGGCACGCCCGACACCCGTGCGTTGATCTCCGGCGCCTCCTTCGCGCGGACGGAGGGCCATGAGCCGGTCGTCGGCCAGGTCACCAACTCGCCCGCGGCTCGCAGGCACGCCGACCAGATCGACGGCGTGCTCGGCGTCGCCTCAATCCGATACGACGGGCCCGCCTCCGAACTGCTTCCCCGGGCCTGGAACGAGTGTGACCTGATTGTGAGCCACCTCGCGCTCGGCGCCACGACGCGGCTCGTCGCGCCGCTGCTCCGCGACAAGAGGACCGACCCCGGCGTCGTCGTCATCGACGAGGCGGGCCGTTTCGCCGTGCCTCTGGTCGGCGGCCACGCGGGCGGCGCCAATGACCTCGCCCGCCGGATCGCCGAGGGCCTCGGCAGCACCCCCGTCCTCACCACCGCCACCGATGCGCTCGACCTCCCGGCGCTCGACACCCTCGGCTGGGCCTACTCAGGCGACGTCGCGGGTGTCACCCGCGCGCTGATCGACGGCGCCCCCGTGCTGATCGAGAAGGCCCACCCGTGGCCGCTGCCCCCGCTGCCGGCCAACGTATCGGTGGATGCGGTGGACGCGAGGGCGAGGATCGTCGTCACCGACCGGGTGAGCGTGTCCGCGTCGGAGCTGCCGACTGTGGTGCTGCACCCGAAGAGCCTCGTCGTCGGCATGGGCTGCAACCGCGGCACCCCGATCGAGACGATGCGCGCGCTGCTCACCGAGACACTGGCCGCCAACGATCTGGCCCTCGAGTCCGTGACGGCGATCACGACCGTCGACCTCAAGGCGGGAGAGCTCGGCCTGCTGCAACTGGTCAAGCAACTGGGTGTGCCACTGCTCGACTTCACACCGGAGACGCTGGCCGAGCAGGATGTGCCAACGCCAAGCGCGCTGGTGCAGGGGCACGTCGGCACGCCGTCGGTCGCCGAGGCATCTGTGCTCGCGCATGGTGCCGAACTGCTCGTGCCGAAGCATCGCAACCCCGATGCGACGTGCGCCATCGGGCGGATCCCCGTGAGGGGGAGGCTGAGCGTGGTCGGCCTTGGGCCGGGTTCCCGCGACCTGCTCACCCCCCGCGCCGTCGAGCGACTCCGCCAGGCCACCTTCATCGTCGGCTACGGGCCATATGTGAAGCAGATCCGCGACCTGATCCGTCCCGGAACCCGCGTCCTGGCGTCAAAGATGGGCACGGAGGAGATGCGCACCGCTGCTGCGATCGACGCGGCGCGCGGCGGCGAGAACGTCGCCCTTGTCTGCGGCGGCGACCCTGCCATCTACGCGATGGCCAGCCCCGTCCTGGAGCAGGGCACCGACGGCATCGACGTCGATATCGTGCCAGGGGTCACGGCCAGCCTCGCCGTCTCGGCGATCCTCGGCGCGCCGCTCGGCCACGACCACGTGACCCTCTCACTCTCCGACCTGCACACCAGCTGGGAGAACATCGAGAAGCGCCTCTTCGCAGCCGCTGACGGCGACTTCGTCGTCGCCCTGTACAACCCGCGCAGCCGCACCCGGCTGAAGCACCTGCCGCGCGCACTGGAGATCCTCGGCGCCAAGCGCGCGCCCGACACGCCCGTGGCCGTCGTGCAGCAAGCCTGCCGCAAGCGGCAGAAGGTGATCACGAGCACGCTCCGCGAGTTCCGACCTGAGTGGGTGGATATGAACTCCCTGGTGGTGGTGGGCTCGTCGACGACGAAGTTCGTCACCACTGGTGGGGGAAGCACGATGATCGTGACCCCGCGCGACTACACATGGATGCCGACCGACACCAAGGAGTACCCCGCATGACAGTGCCGCTCGTGATCGCCGCGCACGGCACCCGCGACGCTGAGGGCGAGGCCGTGTGCCGCGCCCTCGCCGTCCGGGTGCAGGAGTTGCTGCCACAGCGCCGCGTCGCGCTCGGTTTCGTCGAGCTGAGCTCGCCGTCGATCCCCGACGCCCTCATCGGGGTCCTGGGGGACGAGGCCGAGCCGCGCGCCGTCGTCGTCCCCCTGATGCTCGGCACCGGCGGACACGTCCGCGTCGACATCCCGGAGTTCATCGAGGAGACGCTGGAGGCGGTTCCCGGCGCGCGGATCGACTACGCGGCACACCTCGGCGCGGACCCGAGGCTGATGGACGCCGTGCGGCAGCGGATCGCCGACGTGATGGGTGACTGGCTGCCTGCCGAGACGACGCTGGTCCTCATCGGCCGCGGCGCGCGGATGGCGGAGTCCAACGCCGACCATGTGTGGCTCGCCCGGCACCACTTCGAGACCGGCGGGTGGCGAGGCGTGGAGGCAGGCTTCATCCAGGTCACGCGGCCGTCGCTGCCGGAGGCGCTCGATCGTGCCTACTCCGCCGGCGGCCGTCAGTTGGTCGTCATGGGGCACTGGCTGTTCCCCGGCAGGCTTCGCACGTGGACGTTTGAACAGGCCGAGTCGTGGGCCGCCGCGCACCCGGATGCGCAGGTGCGCGTCGCCGAAGTGATCGGAGCGTGCGATGAGCTGGCACGGGTTGTCGCCGACCGCTACCGCGAGACGCTGGTGGACACCCCAGGTGACGGCGCCCCTGCCTACCTCAGCGGCCTGCGGCTGCGCGGTCGTCGCGTCGTCGTCGTCGGGGGAGGGGCGGTCGCGACCCGTCGCGTTCCCCGGTTGCTCGACGCGGGCGCCGACGTGACGCTGATCTCGCCGACCGCCACCCCTGCGCTCGACGCGCTTGCCGCCGACGGCCGCCTCGAGTGGGTGCGCCGACCCTACCTGGACGGCGACCTCCGCGGCGCCTGGTACGTTCTGGCCCACACTGACATCCCGCAGATCAACGCGCTCGTCGCGGCGGAGGCAGAGGCGAGCCGGACATTCTGCGTGCGGGCCGATGACGCCACCGGCGGCACCGCCTGGACGCCGACCACGATGAACGCCGACGGCGTCACCGTAGGCGTGCTCGGCAGCCGTAACCCCGTCCGCTCCCGCCGCGTCCGCGACGCGCTGCTCGCCTCCGTCCGCTCCGCCCTCTCCAAGGAGACCTAGTGCCCGACTACCTGAGGACCGGGGAAGAGATCTACGAGGAGTCGTTCCGGATCATCCGCGCTGAGACGAACCTGGCCAGGTTCCCCGCCGACGTGAGCCGGGCAGTGGTGCGCATGGTGCACGCGGCGGGGGCAACGGACATCGCCGATGACGTGAACTTCACCCCCGGCGTCGTCGCGGCGGCGAACACCGCACTGCGGGCGGGTGCACCCATCTTCTGCGACTCGTCGATGGTGTCAACTGGCATCATCCGCTCCCGGCTGCCCCGTGACAACGACGTGATCTGCCACATCAAGGACCCCGCGCTGGTCGAGATCGCTGCCGCGAGGGGGATCACGAAGACCATGGCCGCTGTCGATCTGTGGCTGCCGCGCCTGGAGGGCGCCGTCGTCGCCGTGGGAAACGCCCCGACGGCGTTGTTCCGCCTGCTGGAGATCGTTGCTGAGACCGGTGCCCGGCCCGCGGCTGTGATCGGCATCCCGGTCGGCTTCGTCGGAGCCGCGGAATCAAAGGAGGCGTTGGTCGCCAATCCGTTCGGCCTCGACTACCTGGTGGTCCGCGGTCGCCGCGGCGGCAGCGCCATGACGGTCGCGGCGGTCAACGCGATCGCGAGCACCGACGAACTGACCAACACCTCCCGGCAGGACTGAAGCCGTTGTCAGCGGGACCAGCACGAGTCCGAGCTCGTGGCGGCCCGCTTACGCGACCCCGGCCAAGGCCACAGGAAGGGGCTCTGGCAGACTCGCCTCACAACATGAAACCGCTTCGTGCAGGCACAGGAACCCGGGAGTTGTCCGGGACGGTCGCGCCACTGTGAGCCCCTTCAGGGAAAGTCAGAAACTCAGCCTGTACGAACCAATGCCCGGGACGCTGAATCTCGGCAGAAGGAGTGCAGATGCACATAGCAGAAGGGTTTCTCCCACCCCTCCAATGCGCGGCCTGGTTCGCCGTCGCCGCCCCGTTCGTGATTCATGGCGGCCGTGCCGTCGTCCGCGAGGCCAGGAAGTCACCGGAGAACAGACTGCTGCTCGCCGCCGCGGGTGCCTTCACTTTCGTCCTCTCGGCCATCAAGCTGCCGTCGGTGACCGGGAGTTCTTCGCATCCCACCGGCACCGGGGCAGGGACCATCCTGTTCAAGCCGCCAGTCATGGCGTTTCTCGGCACGGTCGTGCTGCTCTTCCAGGCCCTGCTGCTGGCGCACGGTGGCCTGACGACGCTGGGCGCGAACGTGTTCTCGATGGCGATCGCCGGCCCTTGGGCGGGCTACGGCGTCTGGCGCCTGTTCAAGGCGGCGAAGGCCCCCACCTGGCTGGGCGTGTTCTTCGCCATGGCCGTGGCGAACCTGTTCACCTACTGCGTCACGTCGCTGCAACTGGCACTGGCCTACCCCGACGCCACGACGGGCTTCCTGGGCGCCCTCGCCAAGTTCCTCGGCGTCTTCGCCGTCACCCAGATCCCGCTGTCCATCGCCGAAGGTGTCCTCGGGGTGCTTCTGTTCGGGTTCTTCACCCGCGTCGCGCCGACCGAGCTGGCGCGCTTGGGCGTCACCGCGTCGGACAAGGAGGTCGTTCATGTTTGAGCGCAAGGACTGGTTCATCGGGCTGGCCCTCGTGGCCGTCATCGTCGCGATCTTTGCGTTCTCGCTGACCATGGCCCCGAAGCCCGCGGAAGGCGAGGAGGCATTCGCGGGCAGCGACGCGGCCGTGACCGCGATTCTCGAGGACGAGCACGGCGCCCTGCCCTGGTTCTCCCCGATCTTCGAGCCCGGCAGCGGCGAGATCGAGTCGGGCCTGTTCGCTGTCCAGGCGGCGCTCGGTGCGGGAGTTCTCGGCTTCGCCCTTGGCCAGCTCCGCGGCAGGGCTGCGGCCCGGCGCGAGCCGGAGTCGGCACGAGGATGACCACCTACTCCATCGACGACGCCGCCTGGGGCAGCCCGTGGCGGCGCCGTCGAGTGGGGGAGAAGATGCTGCTCAGCCTCGCGCTCGTACTCACCGCGCTGCTCACACCCCCCTGGCCCGGATGCGTTGCCGTGGCACTCTTCTCCGTCTTCCTGATCCTCGGCCCGGCCCGCATCCGTCCTTCACTGCTTGCCACTGTGCTCGTCGCGCCGTTGACCTTCCTGCTGCTCGGCACCCTTCCCGTTGTCATTCAGTTCGGTGGCGACGGGTGGGGCGTCGGCCCGCTGCGGCTCACGCAGGAGGGGCTGACCACCGCGGCAGGGCTCTTCGTCCACGGCATCGCGGGCACGCTCGCCATCATGGTGTTGGCCACGACGACACCGATGATCGACGTCCTGACCTGGCTTCGCGGAGTCCACCTGCCTGACCCGCTCCTCGAGGTCGCTTCACTGACCTATCGCCTGCTGTTCCTGCTGCTGGCCACCACCATCGCGGTGCGAGGCGCGCAGCAGGCGCGGCTGGGCGATGAGGCCACGTTCCGACGGCGTTGGGCAACGGTGGCTGCGACGACGGGGAGCATCATCCTGCGCACGTGGGACCGGGCCGCCCGTCTGCAACGCGGGCTCGAGGGCCGTGGCTACGAGGACTCGCTCGTCACGTTGGCGCCCATCCGCCGCCGCAGTTGGTCCTTCGTCGCGATGACCGCGGTCGGCGTGTCTGGTGTGTGGCTCCTCTGCTTGGCTGCCGCATGACCGAGATCCTCGGTGCCTTGGACTTGACGGCTGGATTCCCTGGCAGCCCGCCCGTGCTCGACGGCGCCTGCGTATCGATCCGGCGTGGCGTGCGCATGGCGTTGCTCGGACAGAACGGCTCAGGCAAGACGACCCTGCTGCGCTGCCTGGCGGGGGCGCTCACGCCGATCCGCGGCACGATCCGCGCGAACGGAACAGCGCTGGCACATGACAGGGCGTCGTTGCGTGCGCATCGGCGGCTGGTTCAGCTGGTGCTGCAGGACCCGGACGACCAACTTTTCTCCGCCGACGTCACGCAGGACGTCTCCTTCGGTCCGCTGAACCTCGGCCTCGGCGAGGCCGGCGCCCGAGCTCGCGTCGAAGAGGCGCTCGAGCTGCTGGCCATCACGCACCTCGCCGAGCGGCCCACCCATCAACTGAGCTACGGCGAGCGCAAGCGCGTCGCCATCGCGGGCGCCGTGGCAATGCGCCCCTCCGTGCTGTTGCTGGACGAGCCGACCGCCGGGCTAGACCCTGCAGGAGTCGCCGAGTTGATGGCCACTCTTGACGGCCTCGACACGACTGTCGTGCTGGCCACGCACGACGTCGATCTGGCGCTCAGCTGGGCCGACGAGGTCGCGGTGGTGAGTGGTCGTCGCGTCCGCCAGGGGGACCCTTCGATCCTTGGTGACGCGGAATTGCTCGCCTCCGCCCGTCTCCGCCGCCCGTGGCAGCTCGAGCTCCTGCACCGGCTCGGCCTCTCCGCCAACCCGCTGCCCCGCAGCGTCGACGACGTGGCACGAGCGATCCAGTGAGATCAGGCCTTCTCGACCGCCCACTGGATGACGGTGCGGTACGGCGTCCAGCCGAGCAGCGAACCCAGCGGCTCAGCGTTTTCCACCTGGATCCGGGACAGGTGCCCCTTCCAACGCTCGTGGGCCGCGATGCACAGCAGCTCGGCCTCGACGGTGATGCCGTGCACGACGAGGCGGCCGCCTGCGTGGAGAGCCGACATGGCCAGCTCCAGCACCGGCATGGTTGCGCCCCCGCCGACGAAGACCGCGTCGGGGGAGGGCAGTTCGGCGAGCACATCGCCTGCGAGCCCTTCGACCAGGTGGAAGGCTCCCTGGGGCGTGAGTCGCTCGGCATTGGCCAGCGCCCTCGACGCTCGGTCGGCCCGGCGCTCGACTCCGATGGCGCGGGCCCCGTCGGCCGCCCGGCACCATTCGACGGCGATCGAACCAGCGCCCGTGCCGATGTCCCACAAGAGCTGCCCGGGCAGCGGCCTCAGATGCGCGAGCGCACTCGCACGCACAACGCGTTTGGTGATGAGGCCGTCGCTCTCGAACGCCTCGTCCGGCAGCCCTGGAGTGCACCCGAACAACGCGCCGTCACGGTCGATGATCATGCCCACATCGTATTGGAGGAATCGTGACCAGAGGACGGATCACCGTCGAGCCTGACGACGGCCTCACGACGAGGGGGCGCCGGAACAGGCCCCTGCTCATCGTCAACACAGGGGAAGGCAAGGGCAAGACGAGCGCGGCCATGGGCATGGCCATGAGGGCGTGGGCGCAAGGCTGGGCCGTCGGCATCTACCAGTTCGTGAAGTCCGCGTCCTGGCGGACGGGGGAGTACGTGGCGCTGACGAGGCTCGGGGAACTCGACGGCGACGTCACCTTCGAGCGGATGGGCACCGGCTGCACCTGGATGCGGTCGGCTCACGGTGGCGAGGTGAGCGCGGAGGAGGCCGCAGTGGCGGCCTGGGCCCACGTCCGGCAAGGCCTCGCCGAGGAGCGGCACCGGCTCTGGGTACTCGACGAGTTCACCTATCCCATGGCCTGGGGCTGGGTCCAGACTGACGAGGTGGTCGAGGCCCTTCGATCGCGCCCGGGAACGCAGCATGTCGTCATCACAGGTCGGCGATGCCCACAGCCGATCCTGGACCTCGCCGACCTCGTCACGGAGATGACGAAGGTCACCCACCCCTTCGACAAGGGCCAGAAGGGCCAGGCGGGGATCGAATGGTGATCCCACGCTTCGTGATCGCCGCCCCCGCCTCTGGCCACGGGAAGACGACTGTGGCGACCGGGCTCATGGCCGCCCTGCGCGGCCGCGGCGTCGAGGTGGCCCCGTTCAAGGTGGGGCCCGACTACATCGACCCCGGCTATCACACGCTCGCGGCGGGGAGACCGGGCCGCAATCTCGACCCGTTCCTCTGCAGCGAGGAGTTGATGGCGCCGCTGCTACTGCACGGATCCCGCGGCGCCGACGTCGCCGTCGTCGAAGGCGTGATGGGGCTGTTCGACGGCAGGTTGGGCAGTGACGGATTCGCGTCGACGGCGCACGTCGCCCGCCTGATCGACGCCCCCATCGTCCTCGTCGTCGACGCCAGGCACACCTCCCGCAGCGTCGGTGCCCTTGTGCTCGGCATGGCGACTTTCGACCCTGACCTGCGGATCGGAGGCGTGGTACTCAACCAGATCGGCAGCCCCCGCCACGAGGCCGAGGCGCGCGCCTCCGTGGAACGCGTGGGCGTTTCCGTTCTGGGATCACTGCCACGCAACCTTGAGATCGAGGCCCCCGCTCGGCACCTCGGCCTTGTCCCCGCGGCCGAGCGCGACGACGCGGGCATCGTCGCAATGGGCGAGGTCGTGGCCAGTCACGTCGACCTCGATGCCCTCCTGGCGCTGGCCGGGACCGCGCCTGCGCTTGCGGCCGAACCGTGGCGGCCTCCCCTCTCTCCTCCCGCCGGGGCAGGGGCAGCCCGCCGCCCGAAGGTCGCGATCGCGGGCGGTCGTGCCTTCACATTCCGGTACCCGGAGACCGACGAACTCCTCATCGCCGCTGGCTGCGAGCCGGTCGTCTTCGACCCGCTCAGCGACACCGCGCTGCCCCCCGGGACGGCGGGCCTCTGGCTCGGGGGCGGTTTCCCGGAGGTGCACGCGAGGGAACTGGCGGCCAACACCGCCCTTCTCTCCGCGATCCGCGACGCGGTGGCCGACGGCATGCCCACGGTCGCGGAGTGTGCGGGTCTGCTTTATCTGTGCCGTGAGCTTGACGGCGAGCCGATGGTCGGCGCGCTTGAGGGAACCGCGGCGATGACCGCGCGGCTGACCATGGGATACCGGGAGGCGACCGCGGAGACGGACTCCCTCCTCGGGAGGGTGGGCGAGACCATCACGGGGCACGAGTTCCACCGCACGGCCGCCGACCCCGGCGACCCTCCGGCGTGGTTGCTCGCCGGAAGACCGGACGGCGTGGCGACCTCGTCCATCCACGCCTCCTACCTGCACACACATTGGGCGGGACACCCGCAACTGGCGGAGAGGTTCACCGACGCCGTCCACCGCCGGTGGGCGGGGGCCGCCGCCACCGACCCTGCGTCGGAGCCCGACCTTGCCCACCACGGCGACAAGGACCTCGCGCCGGACCTTGTCGATTTCGCCGTCAACGTACGACAGCCACGCACCCCGGGTTGGCTCGTCGAGGCCGTGACGCGTGACGCCAACTGGGCCGCCTACCCGAACCCGGCCCTTGCCCGCGCCGCCATCGCGGCCCACCACGGCGTCGATGAGGACATGGTGCTGCCCGTTGCCGGGGCGGCGGAGGCGTTCACGCTGATCGCAAGGGCGCTCGAGGGTGTCGCAGTCGTCGTCCACCCCCAGTTCACCGAACCGGAGGCGGCGCTCGTCGCCGCCGGCCGGGTACCCCTTCGCCATATCCTCTCCGCCACCGAGGGCTTCCTGCTCGACCCCGGCGCGGTGCCTGCTGCCGATCTCGTCGTCGTAGGCAATCCCACCAATCCGACGGGCGTGCTGCACCGCCGCCGTGATCTGCTCGCGCTGCGGGCAGGGACCCTCGTCGTCGACGAAGCATTCCTCGACGCCGTACCCGGCCAGCCGGAGAGCCTCATCAGCGGCGACATGAGTAACCGGATCGTGCTGCGCTCGCTCACCAAGACCTGGGCGCTGGCAGGGATCAGGGCAGGCTACGTCGTCGGCGATCCACGGACGATCGCCCTGCTCTCCGCCCAGCAGCCGCCCTGGTCGGTGTCAACGCCGGCCCTCGCTGCCACTGTTGCCTGCCTCTCCCCGGGGCGCCGCGACGAGGCGCATCGGCTCGCCGTCGCCGGAGAGGCGGCCCGTGCCGACCTCGCAGGCCGGCTCCGCGACATCGGCCTCGCCCCCGTCGACGGGGTGGCACCATTCGTCCTCGTCGACACAGCCGGATTCGGCCCCGGCTCTCTCCGCGAGGCACTGGCGGCACGCGGATATGCCGTCAGGCGAGGCGAGTCGTTCCCGGGCCTCGGGCCCACCTGGCTGCGGCTGGCAGCCCGTACCCCCGACCACCACGCTGGGCTGGTCGCGGCCCTCGTCGACCTACAGGAGACTCTGTGCAGAAAGAACTGACCCCCCGTGAGGTGGTCCTCGTGGGCGGAGGCCCCGGGGACCCAGACCTCCTCACCGTCGCAGGTCTCAGGGCCGTCAGGCAGGCCGACGTCATCGTCCATGACCGGCTCGGGCCCGTCAGTGTGCTGCAGGAGGCCCGTCCCGGCGCTGAGCTGATCAACGTGGGCAAGATCCCCCGCGGCGCGTTCACGCCGCAGGAGGAGATCAACGCGATCCTCATCGACCGGGCGCGCAGAGGGCTGCGGATCGTGCGCCTCAAGGGCGGTGACAGCTTCGTCTTCGGCCGGGGCGGGGAGGAGTGGCAGGCGTGCGCCGAGGCTGGGGTGGCCGTGCGCGTCATCCCGGGCGTCACCTCGGCGGTGGCGGTGCCCGCGCTGGCAGGGATCCCCGTGACGCACCGCTCCCTGTCCCAGGGGTTCACCGTCGTGTCCGGCCACGTGCCCCCCGGCGACCCGCGCAGCCAGGTCGACTGGAAGGCGCTCGCGCGCACCGGCACAACCCTGGTGCTGCTGATGGCCGTGAAATTCCTGCCGGAGATCACCGCGGCGCTTGTCGACGCGGGCCTGCGCGCCACCACCCCTGCGGTCATCGTCGCGGACGGATCGACGCCGGAGCAGCGGTTCTGGAGCGCCACGGTTGTCGACATCGCCGAGGTGGCCGAGGCCAACGCCGTCCGCCCGCCTGCGATCGTCGTGATCGGGGACGTGGCCGCGCTCGACCTCCCGTGACGCAGCTTGTGGCGCTCGGCGCCCGAGCCGCCTCCATCGAGGGCTGCCCCGGTCAGACGTCGAAACCGCGCATCGGTGGGGATCCTGCCGACCCGACGACGGCCCCAGCGCGGTCGATGCAGACGACACCGACGCGAACCGGGGCGCCGCGGAGCACCTGCTCACCCTGCGCGCGGGCGGCGGCGGCGACCACATCGCCAAGGGGGAAGCCTCCCGCCTGACACCGCTGAAGCGCACCCATCGCCGTGTTCGCCGAGCGAACCGCCTCAGCGAGAGCGGGGGAGGCGCCGGCAGAGGAGGCCAACTCGGCCAGGTGCGTCGTGTCGACCGCGGTGCGATGCGAGTGCAGGTCGAGATGGCCCGCGGCGAGCTTGCTCAGCTTCGCGAACCCCCCGACCAGGGTCAGCCGCTCCACCTGATGACGCGAGACGTACTTCAGCACCGCGCCGACGAAGTCGCCCATGTCAAGCAGCGCGAGCTCTGGAAGTCCGAACAGTTGCATCGCCACCCGCTCGGACGTCGACCCCGTGCACCCCGCCAGGTGGGTGAGCCCCGCGGCGCGGGCGACGTCGACGCCGCGCCGGATCGAGTCGATCCATGCGGAGCAGGAATACGGGACAACGACGCCGGTGGTGCCAAGGATGGAGATGCCGCCCTCGATGCCGATCCGCGGGTTCCAGGTCCGGTGCGCCAACTCTTCCCCGCCGTCGACCGAGACCTCGACGACGGCGTCGGTCACGACGCCGAGACGAGCCGAGGCGCGGGCAAGGTTCTCGGCGATGTACCCGCGCGGGCCTGGGTTGATGGCGGGCTCGCCGACGGCAAGCGGCAGGCCGGGCAGAGTGACCCGGCCGACGCCGGGACCGCCTCGAAACTCGATCCCCGTGCCGGGTGCACCGCGCCGGACGCGCGCCCTGACCACGGCGCCGTGGGTGACGTCCGGGTCGTCGCCCGCGTCCTTCTGCACCGCGGCCATCGCCACCCCGTCAGCCAGTTCCTCCTGGGTCAGCGCGAACTCGGGGTCGTGCCCCTTTGGCAGAAGGACCCGCACCGGGTCTGGGAACTCGCCGGTGTGCAGCGCAACCCAGGCTGCGGTCGCGGCTGCAGCGGCGCAGGCACCCGTCGTCCATCCCGGGCGCAGCCCGGAGGACTTCAACTGCCCACGTCTTCCGCCTACAACCTCCGCCACACCGTCAGCCTATTCCAGCCGCCCTCCGTCGAAGCAGGCCACCCTGGTGTGTCACCTGCCGAGTTCCGCAAGCCGTTCCAGGTCTGCGACGGGGGACACCGCCTCGAGGGCCGCGTCGAAGCGCGCGGCCTCAGCCGGGCCCGCGGCCGCGACCCTTTCCCGCAGCGCCGCGAGGGCGTTCGGCCGCTCATTCGGGTCGAGTTCCTTGAGCAGTGCGTCCGTCCCGACGGCGACGGCGACGCTCACCGGTGCCTGCAGTCCATGCCGGGCGGTCAGTTCGACTGCTCCGAGGAAGCGATCGCCGGGGGCGAGCTTGCGTCGGGGATCCCTGCCCACCCGCTCGACGGAGTCATGCAGGGCGTGGTTGGCGAAGCGCGCGAGCAGGTCGTCGCGGTTCGCGGCCACGGCCTCGAGCGGCTCCCCGTATTCACAAGACAGGGCCTGCGTCGCTGCGGACATCGCCGCGTTGACCAGACGGTGGACGCGGGGGTCCTCGATGGCCTCGGCGATCTCGGTGTGGCCGAGCAGCCCGCCCAGGTACGCGGTCAGCGCGTGCCCGAGGTTGTGCAGGTACAGCTTTCGGTCGGCGTAGAAGGCGAACGGCAGGTCGGTGCGGCCGACCAGGTCCGGCACGTCGGGCAGCGGCGCCTTGGCGGCGGCCGCGTCGTAGGGGAGTTCGCGGTACGGCTCGACGGCCACCCACGACACGTCCGCGGCGCGTTGCTCGGCCGTTGGGACGGGGATCATCCTGCCGATCGAGGTGCGCAGGAAGCCGACTTCGCCGAGGAGGTGCGCATCGTCGCCGAGCGCCTCGGCGACCAGTCCGCGGGCGACCTCGTCCGCGTCGTGCAGATTCTCGGCGAGCAGCACGTCGAGGGGGCGACCGGAGCGCCCACGGATGCCGTCGGCCAGGGCAGAAGCGAGGTGGCGCAGGTTCGCCGCACCGACCGCGGTGGCCACGAAGTCGGCGGCGGCGACCGCGTCCACGACGGCTTCGCTTCGGCTACCGAGGATGGCGTCGACGTTTTCCACGCTGACCTCCTCGCTGCCCGCGTCGGACACGGTGGCGTGCCGGTACGAGCCACTGCCAAGGGCCGCGACCAGGCCTGCCGCGCTGAGCGCCTCCGCGGCCCCCGCGACCCGTGGCCCCATCGTGGTCAGCTGCGGACCGGCCGAGATGGTGACGAAGTTGCGCCTGCCCAGCTTGACCGCCGTCGCGACCCCTGAGCGGGAGCCGCGCGAGTTGTCGAAGGTGACGGTGTCGATGTCGATCCCCGTCGGCCGGGTTCGTCAACGGGGCGTTCGTCGCGTGGCTCACGCTGCCCGCGTTCATCGTCACCCTCGGCTCGATGACCTATCTCAGAGGCACGGCGTACTCGCTGCTCGACGGGCAGCCGCTTGTCGCCTCCGACCTGGCCTACCGCGGGATCGGCAACGGCACCGTCGCGGGCATCCCGACGCCCGTCGTCGTGATGGTGGTCGTCTACATCGCGTTCTGGTTCCTGCTGGAGCGCACCCGCTTCGGCCGACACGTCTACGCGGTCGGCGGCAACATCGAGGCCGCCCGCCTCGCCGGCATCAACACCAAGCGGGTCCTGCTGCTCGTCTACACCATCGCGGGCGCCGCGGCAGGTCTTGCGGGCATCATCTTCTCGGCCCGCGTGCTCTCCGCACAGCCGACGGCAGGCACCAACTACGAGCTCGACGCCATCGCGGCGGTCGTGCTCGGCGGCACGGCCCTCGCGGGCGGCCGCGGTCGCGTGCTCGGCACCCTCGTCGGTGCGCTGATCATCGGCGTGCTGTCCAACGGCCTCGTGCTGATGAACGTGCCGTTCTTCTACCAGCTGATCATCAAGGGCGTCGTGATCGTCCTCGCGGTGGCGCTGGACAGCCTCAGGCAGTACAACCGGAAGGGTTGACGCGGACAGGTGCAACACGCGAGGGGCGGGTCGGTGAGACCCGCCCCTCGTCCGTTGCCCAGCGCCGGTCGGGCTGGTTGACTTGGCTGCAGATCTAGGAGGACAGATGAGCGACATCCAGGTTGGAGTCTTCGGCGTCAGCGGACGCATGGGCAGCGAGGTCGTGCGGGCGGTCGGGCGTTCCGACGGGATGACGGTGGTGGGCGGCTCCGATCTCGGTGAGCCGCGTGAGCAGGTCGAGCGGGCGCAGGTCGTGGTCGACTTCACCCATCCCGACGCCGTGATGGACAACATCGAGTGGTGCGTTGAGCGCGGCATCAACATGGTGATCGGCACCACCGGCTTCACGCCTGAGCGCCTCGACACCGTCCGCGACCTGGTGGCGAAGCACCCGGAGGTCGGGATCCTGATCGCCTCCAACTTCTCCATCGGCGCGATCCTGATGATGCAGTTCGCTGCGAAGGCCGCCCCGTTCTACCCGTCGGTGGAGATCATCGAGCTGCACCACCCCAACAAGGCCGACGCCCCATCCGGCACCTCGGCGACGACCGCGCGCAAGATCGCGGCGGCGCGCGACGCCGCGCAGATGGACCCGGTTCCCGACGCGACCGTCCACGACGACGGGGCGAGGGGAGCGGTCGTCGACGGCATCCACATCCACGCCGTCCGCCTGCAGGGGCTCGTCGCACACCAGGAGGTGCTGCTCGGCGCGCTGGGGGAGACGCTGACCATCAGGCACGACTCCTTCGACCGCGAGTCGTTCATGCCCGGCGTGGTCGCGGGCATCCGCTACATCGTCGAGCATCCCGGGCTGACCCTGGAGATGGAGCAGGTGCTCGGCATCTGAGCCGTCGAACTGCCTCAGGCGGGCGTGATGTCCGTGTGGAGGCGCACGAGCTTGAGGTGACGTCCCTCCTCGTCGACCGCGACCTCCTGATGGGCGCCGTCGGCCTCCCATCCGCCGGAGGTCAGGAAGGCGCGCACGGCGTCGTCGGCTGCCTGGACCCACATCGTGGCCAGTTCGTAGCCGTCGGTGCGCAGCGTGTCGACGGCGGCGTTGATCAGGCGCGATCCGTGCCCCTTGTGGCGGTGCTTCGGGTCGACGATGAACTCGCCGATCGTGCCGGTGCGCTCGGAGGCGTCGGGGTCGCCGCTCGGGCCGGTCACGGCGAAGCCGACGACACCCGCCTCTCCGAGGGCGACGAGCACCCGGAAGTGCGCGAGCGGCGGGCGGACGATGGCCTCGTGCCAGGCACGGGTGGCCTCGTCGGCGGCCGTCGCGGCGACCGCGTCCGAGAGCGCATCACTCTCAGACCAGGCCCTGCGCTGGATGCGGGCGAGGTCGACGGCTTCTGCGGGCATGGCGAGGCGCACGGTGTCGGTGACAGACATGGGGCCCATCGTATCCACTAGCCTTGGGCCCATGACCGACGTCAAGACACCACCCAAACTGGCCCCTGGAACCCTGCGGATCATCCCGCTGGGAGGACTCGGAGACGTCGGCCGCAACATGACCGCCTTCGAGATCGACGGCCAGATCGCGCTCGTCGACTGCGGCGTGCTGTTCCCGGAGGACAACCATCCGGGCGTCGACCTGATTCTTCCCGCCCTCGACTACCTGGACGGGAGGCTCGACGACATTGTCGCCCTCGTGCTCACTCACGGCCACGAGGACCACATCGGAGCCGTGCCCTACCTCCTCAAGCGGCGCTCCGACATCCCCGTCTACGGCTCGAAGCTGACGCTGGCGTTCCTCGCCGCGAAGCTGCGCGAGCACCGGATCCGCAACTTCAACCTCGACGCCGTCGAAGAGGGCGACATCCTCGAGATCGGCAACTACGAGTTCGAGTTCCTCGCCGTCAACCACTCGATCCCCGACGCGCTGGCCGTCGCGATCCGCACCAAGGCGGGCACCGTCCTGCACACGGGCGACTTCAAGATGGACCAGCTCCCGCTCGACGGTCGGATCACCGACCTGCGCGGCTTCGCCCGGCTCGGCGAGGAGGGGGTCGACCTGTTCATGGCCGACTCGACCAACGCGGAGGTGCCCGGCTTCACCACCCCCGAGGTCGACGTGGAGCCGGCCATCGCGCGGGTGTTCGACGCGGCGAACGGCAAGCTGATCGTCGCCTGCTTCGCCTCGCACGTGCACCGCGTCCAGCAGGTGCTCAACATGGCGGTCAAGCACGGCAGGAAGGTCGTCTACGTCGGCCGCTCGATGGTGCGCAACATGTCCACCGCCCGCGACCTCGGCTACCTCAAGGTTCCCGCGGGCACCCTGATCGAGCTGAAGGACATCGACAAGTACGCCGACGACGAGGTCGTGATCGTGTCCACCGGGTCGCAGGGCGAGCCGATGGCGGCGCTCAGCCGCATCGCCAACCGCGAGCATCCCGTGGTCGAGGTCGGCCCGGGCGACACCGTCCTGCTCGCCTCCTCGCTCATCCCAGGCAACGAGAACTCCGTCTACCGGGTGGTCAACGGCCTGTCGAAGCTCGGGGCGAACGTGGTGCACAAGGGCAACGCGCTCGTCCACGTCTCCGGCCACGCGTCGGCAGGCGAACTGCTCTACTGCTACAACATCATCCGGCCCAGGAACGCGATGCCCGTGCACGGCGAGGTCCGCCACCTGATCGCCAACGGCAAGCTGGCCGAGAAGACCGGCGTCCCGAAGGACCGCGTCATCGTGGCAGGAGACGGCGACGTGATCGACCTCAGGAAGGGCGTGGCCCGCAAGGTCGGCACCATCGACGCGAGCTACATCTTCGTCGACGGCTCTACGGTCGGCGACATCTCCGACTCGATCATGGACCGCCGCATCCTGGGCGAGGAGGGGTTCGTCTCGGTGATCACAGTCGTCGACCTGCACAACCGCTCGATCGTCTCCGGCCCGGAGATCCAGGCCCGTGGCCTCGCCGAGGACGACAGCGTGTTCAAGGAGGCGAAGCAGCGCGTCAGCGACGCCTTGAAGGACGCGATGCGCGACGGCGTCGACGACCCGCACAGGCTGCAGCAGGTGACGCGACGCGCCGTGGGGCAGTGGGTCGCGAAGTCTCTGCGCCGACGCCCTATGATCGTCCCGGTTGTCGTCACCACGTGACGACCCCGTCCGGTTTGACCGCTCAGCCCGGGACACGTAAAGTAGTCCATCGGTGCTTTGCCCCTAGATGATCAGTCTGGATGGGCACCCGATGAACTTTGAATTAAACGAAGGTAGGTCAGTCGTGTACGCGATCGTGCGCAACGGTGGTCGTCAGCACAAGGTTGCTGTCGGCGACGTCCTGGACATCGATCTGGTGTCCGAAGAGGTCGGCGGTACCGTCACCCTGCAGCCGCTGCTGCTGGTCGACGGCGACAAGATCACCTCTGATGCCAATGGCCTCGGCAAGGTGAGCGTCACCGCTGAGGTGGTTGGCGAGACCAAGGGTCCCAAGATCCGGATCCTGAAGTACAAGAACAAGACCGGTTACAAGAAGCGCCAGGGTCACCGCCAGCGGTACACCCAGGTCAAGGTCACCGACATCAAGGCCTGAGGAGACAGCCATGGCACACAAGAAGGGCGCGTCCTCGACGCGCAACGGTCGTGATTCGAACGCTCAGCGCCTCGGCGTCAAGCGCTACGGCGGCCAGGTCGTCGGCGCGGGCGAGATCATCGTCCGCCAGCGTGGCACCCACTTCCACCCGGGTGAAGGCGTCGGTCGCGGTGGCGACGACACCCTGTTCGCCCTGGTCGACGGTGCCGTCGAGTTCGGTGTGAAGCGCGGCCGCCGCGTCGTCAACATCGTTCCCGCCTGATCCAGGCAGAACTTCGAGCCAGGCTCGCCCTTCGGGGCGGGCCTGGCTCTTTTTTCGTTCCTGGTCGTCAAAGGAGACGGACCAGTCCTCATCGCACTGCAATGCTTGGGTCACCTCCGCGACCCCCGACAGGTTCGTCGCGGCTCGTGGGGGAGACCTGTGGGCCGCGGCGTGGCTGCTGAGCGGTGACGTGACGCAGGTGTCCATCGGCGGAGCCGACCTGGTCCGGCCGGGTAGACTGACCACGCTATGGCTATTCCCTCCTTCGTAGACCGCGTCAAGCTGACCGTCCAGGCCGGCAACGGCGGGCACGGCTGCGCCTCCATCCACCGCGAGAAGTTCAAGCCGCTCGGCGGCCCCGACGGCGGCAACGGCGGCGAGGGTGGATCGATCACGCTGCGCGTCGACGACTCGCTGTCGACGCTTGTCGAGTACCACCGCCAGTCGGTCCGCAAGGCCACCAACGGCCAGCCAGGCAAGGGCGACTTCCAGCACGGCTCGCGCGGCGAGTCCATCGTGCTTCCCGTCCCCGCGGGAACGGTCGTCACGGACGCCGAGTCGGGCGAGGTGCTCGCCGACCTGACCCATCCAGGCGACGAGCTCGTCGTCGCCCAGGGCGGTCGCGGCGGCCTCGGCAACGCGGCCCTCGCGACGGCCGCGCGCAAGGCCCCAGGCTTCGCGCTGCTCGGCGAGGAGGGCGAGGAACGCCTCATCCAGCTGGAGCTGAAGGTCGTCGCGGACGTCGGCCTCGTCGGCTTCCCGTCTGCGGGGAAATCCTCGCTCGTGGCCGCGATCTCGCGGGCAAGGCCGAAGATCGCCGACTACCCGTTCACCACGCTCGTGCCGAACCTCGGCGTCGTCGTGGCGGGCGACGTGACCTACACCGTCGCCGACGTGCCCGGCCTGATCGAGGGCGCCTCCGAGGGGCGTGGCCTCGGCTTCGACTTCCTGCGCCACATCGAGCGCTGCCAGGCGATCGTCCACGTGATCGACCTCGGTACCTACGAACCGGGCCGCGACCCGGTCGACGACCTTGAGGTGATCGAGGCCGAGCTCTCCGCTCACGGCGGCCTCGAGGACCGCGTGCGGCTGATCGCGCTGAACAAGGTCGACCTGCCCGACGCGCACGAGCTCGCCGAGATCGCAAAGCCGGAGCTGGAGCGCTTCGGCTTCCCGATCTTCGTGATCTCGACCAAGACCGGCGAGGGCCTCGGCGAGCTCAAGTTCGCCATGGCCGACATCGTCGCCGCCCGCCGCGCCGCGCTCCCGCCTGCCGAGCCACGCAAGATCCTGCGCCCCGCGCCGGTCGCCTCCAAGAAGGGTGCCGTCGAGGAGTTCACCATCGTCAAGAAGGGCGACGGCGAGGGTGGCTTCGTCTGGCGCGTCCGCGGCGAGAAGCCCGAACGCTGGATCCGGCAGACCGACTTCAACAACGCCGAGGCCGTCGGCTACCTGGCCGACCGGCTCAACCGGCTCGGTGTCGAGACGAAGCTGCTCGAGATCGGCGCCCGCCCAGGCGACGCCGTGGCGATCGGCGGCGAAGACGCGGTCGTGTTCGACTTCGCCCCGCAGGTCGAGATCGGGGCTGAGATCCTCAGCCGCCGCGGCGAGGACGTCCGCCTTGAGACCGAACGCCCCGCGGTGACGCGGCGTAAGAAGATGGACGCCGAGTACCACGCGGCCAAGTCCGTGGATTACGCAACCAGCGGATACGAGAAGGAGTCGGAGGACGATGAGGCCTGAGATCGAGGGCGCCAAGCGCGTCGTCGTCAAGGTCGGCTCATCCTCCCTCACCGACGCACGGGGCCAGCTCGACCCGGCCCGCATCACCCAGCTCGCCGAGCTTCTCGCTGGCATCCATGAGCGTGGCGTGCGCGTCGTCCTCGTCACCTCCGGAGCGATCGCGGCAGCGCTCGGCCCGCTCGGGCTTCGGCGCAGACCCCGCGACCTGGAGACCCAGCAGGCGGCCGCCGCCGTCGGCCAGGGGCTGCTGGTGCGCGCCTATTCCGACGCGTTCGCCGAGCACGGCGTGATGGTCGCGCAGCTGCTGCTCACCGTCGAGGACGTGCTGCGGCCTAGGACCTACCGCAACGCGCTCAACACCATCTCACGGCTGTTCCGGCTCGGCGTCGTGCCGATCGTCAACGAGAACGACACCGTCGCCACCCACGAGATCCGCTTCGGCGACAACGACCGGCTCGCGGCTCTGATCGCCCACCTGGTGCGCGCCGACGCGCTGCTGCTGATGAGCGACGTCGACGGCCTCTACACCGCCCATCCCGACACCCCGGGGGCGCACCGGATCGACCGCGTCGAGGACATCTCGGCCCTTGAGGTGGACACCTCACGCGTCGGGTCGAAGGTCGGCACCGGAGGGATGCGGACCAAGCTGATGGCCGCCGACATCGCCACCCAGGCCGGTGTCTCCGTCGTGCTCGGCCACGCCGACGACCTCGGTCATGCGCTGGCGGGCGAAGACGTCGGGACGTTCTTCCCGGCACGGAAGAAGCGGCGCCCGCGCCGCCTGCTGTGGCTGTCCTTCGCCGCGGAGCCGCGCGGTTGGGTCCACGTCGACGCGGGCGCCCGGCGCGCCCTCGTCCAGAAGCACGCCTCTCTGCTGGCCGCGGGCATCACCGAGGTCCGCGGCACCTTTGCCGAGGGGGAGCCCGTCGAGATCGTCGGGCCCGACGGTGAGCCCGTCGGACGCGGCTTCGTGGGCTACTCGAGCGCCGACCTTGCCGGAGAGCTCGGCCACTCCAGCGATGAGGCCGGGCACCGCACCCTGCGTCCGGTGATCCATCGCGACCACCTGATCCTCTCGGACTAGACGGGCGAGCCCCAAGCGGCGGGTTTCCCTCAGCAGTGATGAGTGAGTGCCGGGGCGATTGGTTGCGCCGCGATACACCACCGTAGGCTCGTGTGTGTGACTGATCTTCGGCTGGGTGGCGGCGGCCATCGGCATCTGCTCGATCGTGCCGCAACTCGTGCGGATCCTGCGCGCGGGCAACAGCGCAGGGGTGTCCCTGCGGATGTGGCAGATCACGGCAGGAACGGGAGCCGCGTGGGGGCCCACGGGTTCATCATCGGCTCGGTCCAGTTGCAGGTCCCCAACATCATCGGCGCGGCGCTCGCCTTCGCGATCGTCGTGTTCGTGCTGCGCGACCGCGAGCGCCCCGTCCTGCGTGAGCTGATCCTGCCGACCCTGCTCGCCGTCGCTCTCACGCTGGTCGACCTGCAGTGGGGTGCGGTCGTGTTCGGCCTTCTCATCGTGCTTCCGCAGCTCGTGGGCCAGGCCGCCCAGCTGCGGGCCCTGCTCACCACCGCGAACCCGGCGGGCGTCTCGGCAGGCTTCCTCGGTATCTTCGTGTTCGGTCAGAGCCTCTGGTTCGTCTACGGGATCGGTCACGGAGACTGGGCCCTGATCATCTGCGTGGGCACCATGATCGTGATCGCCTCGATCAACCTCACCATCTGCCTGGTCCGGCAGGCGAGGGCACGCAAGCTCGCCCTCGCCGTCTGAGCAGGCTGGACGGCGCGGCCCCGCCCACCCGGCCGCGGCTAGACTCCGGGCCATGGAATTCGTCGACCAGGCGGTCGCCGCGCGCGCCGCTGCCATCGAGCTCGCCGCCCTCACCCGCGCGACAAAGGACGCCGCCCTCGGCCACATGGCGGACGCGCTCGCGGCAGCCGAGCCGCAGTTGCTCGAGGCCAACGCCGTCGATGTCGAGGCCGCCCGTGCGGCGGGGACCGACGAGTCGATCGTCGACCGCCTCGCGCTGAACCCGGCGCGCATCGCAGGCATGGTCCAGGGGCTGCGCGATCTCGCCGCCCTTCCCGATCCGGTCGGCGACGTCGTGCGCGGTTGGCGGCTCGACAACGGTGCGCGCGTCACCCAGGTGCGGGTCCCGCTCGGCGTGGTCGGCATCATCTACGAGGCCCGCCCCAACGTCACCGCCGACGCGGCAGGCATCTGCCTCAAGTCCGGCAATGCGGCCCTGCTGCGCGGATCGTCCTCGGCCCTGAACACCAACCGGGTCACGATCGCCGCCCTGCGCCGCGGCCTCGAGACCGCGGGCATCGCCCCCGACGCGATCCACCTCGTCGAGGGTGGCCGCGAGATCACCGGCGACATGATGCGCGCCCGCGGGCTCGTCGATGTCCTCATCCCGCGTGGGGGAGCGGGCCTGATCCGTGCGGTCGTGGAGGGCTCCACCGTCCCCGTGATCGAGACGGGCACGGGCAACTGCCATATCTTCGTCGACGCCTCCGCCGACCTCGACAAGGCCATCGCCATCCTGCTCAACGCGAAGGTGCAGCGTCCCTCCGTGTGCAACGCGGCCGAGACGCTGCTCGTCCACCGGGACATCGCGCCGGAGTTCCTTCCCCGCGCCCTCGCTGCGCTCGCCGAGGCCGGGGTCACGGTGCACGGGGACGACGCGACCCGCTCCTACTCCGACGCCGTCGTCGCGGCGACGGAGACCGAGTACGACGAGGAGTACCTCTCGCTCGACCTCGCCGCCCGGGTCGTCGACTCCCTCGACGAGGCCCTCGACCACATCCGTCGCCACACGACCGGGCACTCGGAGACGATCATCACCCGCGACGCCGGGTCGGCCGACCAGTTCGTCGCGGGCATCGACGCGGCCGCCGTCCTGGTCAACGCGTCCAGCCGTTTCGTGGACGGCGGGGAGTTCGGCTTCGGCGCCGAGATCGGCATCTCCACGCAGAAGCTGCACGCCCGCGGCCCCATGGGACTGCCCGAGATGACGAGCACCAAGTACGTCATCGAGGGTGACGGACAGGTCCGTGCCTAGCCGAGAGGCGCAAGGGAGGCTCACACATTGCTACGATCGCCTGCCATGAGCCTTCTTCTGGAGTCTGAGCTGCTCGTACCCTCCTGGGTGATGGGTGCCATCGTGCTGTTCATCCTGCTGTCCGTGCTGGTGTGGATCATCGGTATGGGTTCGGGTCGCCCGCACTCGAAGTGACCTCCACCGAACTCGCGCTGGCCCGCGCCGGGCGCAGCGGCCGCTACCGTCTCGGCGTGATGGGCGGCACCTTCGACCCGATCCACCACGGGCACCTCGTCGCCGCCTCGGAGGTGGCGGCCAAGTTCGGCCTCGACGAGGTCGTCTTCGTCCCGACCGGCGTGCCATGGCAGAAGGCAGACCGCGAGGTCTCGCTCGCCGAGGACCGTTACCTGATGACGGTGATCGCGACAGCCTCGAACCCCCGCTTCTCCGTCTCGCGGGTCGACATCGACCGCCCCGGCGACACCTACACCGTCGACACGCTGCGTGACCTGCGCGCGGAGCGCGGTGAGGACACGGACCTGTTCTTCATCACCGGTGCCGACGCGGTGCGGCAGATCCTCACCTGGCGCGGCGTCGACCAACTGTTCGACCTGGCGCACTTCATCGGCGTGACCCGCCCAGGGGTGCCGATGACCCGCGACGACCTCGCCCACCTCCCCGAAGGCAGCGTCACGCTGCTCGAGGTGCCCGCACTGGCGATCTCGTCGACCGACTGCCGCGAGCGCGTCCGCGCCCAGCAGCCCATCTGGTACCTGGTGCCCGACGGCATCGTCCAGTACATCGCCAAGCGGGGGCTCTACCCGTCCTTCGACTCAAAGGTTCCGCATGACCGTTCCTGACTCCGTCCTCAAGCCCGTCGAGATCGCCGCCAAGGCCGCCGCAGACAAGCTGGCAGACAACATCGTCGCGTTCGACGTGTCCGAGCAGCTGAGCATCACCGACGTGTTCCTGATCGCCTCGGCAGGCAACGAGCGGCAGGTCGGCGCCATCGTCGACGGCGTCGAGGAGGCACTGCTCAAGCACAAGCTCAAGCCCACCCGACGCGAGGGCGACCGCGAGAACCGCTGGGTGCTGCTCGACTACCTGGACTTCGTCGTGCACGTCCAGCACACCGAGGAGCGTACGCTCTACAACCTCGAGCGGCTCTGGAAGGACTGCCCGCAGATCCCGCTGCACGTCGACGCCCCCGCTCGCGAGGCCGAGCCCGAGGCCGAGTAGGTCGTGCGACCTGATCCGACCACCGATCTGGTGGTGCTGCGCCACGGCCAGACCGACTGGAATCTCGAACACCGGTTCCAGGGACACAGCGACATCCCGCTCAACACCAAGGGCGTCGCGCAGGCGAAGGCAGCGGGTCTGGCGCTGGCCGGCCATCACTTCGACGTCGTCTACGCCTCCCCGCTGCAACGGGCCTACGAGACGGCCCGACTGGTGTGCCCGGAGGCGTCGATCCACACCGATCCGCGCCTGATGGAGATCAACGTCGGCTCCTGGGCAGGGCTCACGTGGGACCAGATCACCGATCTCATGCCGGGCTACGAGTCCAAGTACGCCAACGGCGTCGACTTCCGACGGTCACCGACGGGGGAGACCCTTGCCGACGTCGTCGCCCGCGGACTTCCCGCGGTTGAGGAGATCGCCGCCCGGCATCCGGACGAGTCGGTCCTGATCGTCTCCCATGGCCTGCTGCTGAACCGCGTGCTGCACGCGATGCTCGGCCTCCATGGGCGGGTCCTCGGCGGCCTCGGCAACGCCCACTACTCGGGGCTTGGCTTCCATCACGGGGCGTGGCGCCTGCTTTCGCACAACGTCGGCCCCTGAGGCTCACCCGCGTCGTGCGGCCCATTCGTCGAAGGTCGCGCCGCGTTCCACCCCGTCGCCTCAGACGCGGGGCTGGCGCTCGATCCAGTCGGTCAGCTCGACCCGGGGCCCGGTGAAGAAGGGGGTCTCCTCGCGGACGTGGAGTCGTGCCTCGACGCCGCGCTGGTGGCGCATCGCGTCGGTCAGACGGTGCAGCTCGTCGGCCTCGAAGGCGAGGATCCACTCGTAGTCGCCCAGCGCGAACGACGAAAGCGTCGACGCGACGACATCGGGGTACTCGCGGCCGGCCATGCCGTGCTCGTAGAGCATCTTTGAGCGGTGCTCGTTGTCCAGGAAGTACCAGTCGTAGCTGCGCACGAAGGGGTAGACGGTCAGCCAGGGGCGTGGCGCGAAGCCGGCGAAGCAGCTGGGCACGTGGAGGCGGTTGAACTCGGCGGGACGGTGCACGGCCACGACCGACCACACCGGCTCGAGGTAGTCGCCCAGCGCGCTGCGGCGCAGCGCGTGGTACGCGGCCTGCAGCGACTCGGCGTCGTTCGCGAGCGTCCAGACCATCAGGTCCGCATCGGCGCGGAAGCCTCCGACGTCGTAGAAGCCGCGCACTCTCACGCCGGTCGCCTCGACCTCCTGCTGTGCGGCCGCCAGCGCGGCGGTGTCGCTCGGGAGCGGGGAGGCGGTCGCGAACACCGAGTACATGGCGTACAGCGGCATCGCGTTGATCGCCTCGAGGTCGACGTCGGTCTCGTCGCGCTCGTCGCGTCCGGGGTGCATCGTTGTCATCGGGTGGCTCCTTCGGGTCGGGGGAGGCAGCAGGCGCCGCCGCTGAAGTGGCAGATGCTCGGCTCGTCACGCTCACCACGGGCCACGGCCGCGCGGTCGAGCAGCCGGTCGACGAGCATCGCGACGAAGCCAGGATCAGTGCCGACGGTCGCGGCCCGCACGTAGGGCAGCTCCAGCTCGGCGGCGGTGGCCTTGGCCTCGGTGTCGAGGTCGTAGGCGACCTCCATGTGATCGGAGATGAAACCGATCGGCGCGGCAATCACGCCCACGACCCCTTCGGCCTGCACCTCGGGCATCCGGTCGTTGACGTCGGGCTCCAGCCACGGGATGTGCGGTGCCCCCGAGCGGGAGCAGAACGTCAGCTCCCAGCTCAGGTCCTCGCCAAGGGTGGCTCCGGCCTCCGCGGCGACCGCCTCGGCGACGGCCAGGTGCTGCGCCTCGTAGCGGTTCTCCGGCTCGCCCGTCGAGGAGGCCTCGTTCATGGCGGTCGGGATCGAGTGCGTGACGAACAGGACGCGCAGCTCGGCCTCGCCGATCGAGGCGCGCAGCTCGCGCACGGCGTCGACGAGGGCGCGGGCGTTGGCCGCGACGAAGCCCTCGGCCGACCAGAACGGATCGAGCTTGTCGATCCTCAGCTGTGTGCCGTCGGCGGCCTTGACCAGGTCCTCGCAGTACTGGCGGCAGCTCGAGTACGACTGGTAGGCGGAGGTGGCGAGCGCCAGCACCTGCCGGTGACCGCCGTCGACCAGTTCCGTCACCGTCTTGTCGAACATCGGGTGCCAGTTGCGGTTGCCGATCACGACCGGGACGTCGACGCCACGAGTGGCCAGTTCCGACCTGACCGCCTCCATCAGGGTGGCGTTGAGCTCGTTGATCGGCGACTTCCCGCCGAACAGGTCGTAATGCTTCGACACGGCGATCAGCCGCTCGTCGGGGATGTTCTTGCCTGCGGTCGCGTTGCGCATGAACGGCAGCACGTCCTCGGTCCGGTCGGGGCCGCCGTAGGAGGCGAACATCACCGCCGTGTAGGGGGCGAGGCTCACATCGCCTCCTGCACGCTCGGCAAAGTCTCCAGGTCGCAGACCTTCAGATTCGTCACCGGGCATGTCTGCTCCTCCAACTGGTTCGGGTTGATCTCGTCGTCGCCGATGCCGTACAGCTCGGCCATCGCGTGCAGGTACTCGTCGGTGCGACCCTGCTCTGCGGCGAGCTTCGCGCGCGTCGAGGGGATGTGCAGCAGCCGCGTGGCGAGGCGGCGCAGGGCGAGGGCGGCGTCGTCGTGGGTGAGCGGGCGTTGGGGGAGTCGGGCCACCTCGTCGTCGACGAGACCCATCACCGACTCTCGGAGGCCGACGACCGCAGGGTCGACCACGCGTGCCCGCAGCTTGGTGAGCGCCTCGGCGATGCCCTCGTTGACGATCGTCTTCGCCCGGTGCGTGTCCTCGGCGATCTCCCCGCCCACGGCCTCCTGGATGGTGGCAAGATCGACGACCCGGATGCCGGGGATCCGGGCGATCTCGGGATCGACGTCACGCTTGAGGGAGAGGTCCAGGTAGGTCGCCGGGCGCAGCACGTCGGCCGGAGTGACGACGTGGTTGCCCAGGCCGCGACAGGTGACCACAAGATCGGCGCCGGCCAGCCCTTCGGCCACGGACTCCACATAGCGGGTGGTATGGCTCGCGGCGAAGTCGGCCCCTCGACCGCTGGCGGAGTGGACGGCGATGTCGGTGACGCCCCTGGTGCGCAGCGCGGCGACGACGGCGCCCGCGTACGACCCGGTGCCGATGATCAGCGCCTTGGCGCTGGGCCAGTCGGGATGGTCGACCAACTGCAGGCCGGCCGAGACGACGGAGCGGCCTGCGCCCTCGAGCTTCGTCTCGCGTGCCACGCGACGCGACGTCTTCAGCGCCTCATCGACGGCGATCTTCAACGGAAGCGACGTGCGCCCCTCGTCCTGCGCCTCTGACAAGGCGCGTCGCAGCTGGCCTGCGATCTCGCGCTCCCCGACGACCATCGAGTCGAGCCCGGAGGCGACCCGGAAGACGTGGCCGAGGGCGGCCTCGCCGAGGAAGAGGTCCCAGGCGGGAGGGGTGTCGAAGGACTCGTTCAGCGCCGAGCGGAGGCATGCGTTGGGCACCTCGCCCTCGGTGTCGAGGAGGATCTCTACCCGGTTGCAGGTGCTGAGCACGACGGTGCCGGTGACCCCGTCGTAGGCATGCAGCTGCCCGGCGACCCCGTCGAGTCGCGCGCTGATTCTTTCGACCTCGGAAAGGCCCTGCCGGTCGTGCTGAATGGAGAAGATCCGCAAAGTCACAGTGGGCCCTATTCAACCACTGCCCGCCGGTACGGCAGAATCGGAGTCACCATGAGTTCCCTGCTTTCCGCACTCAGCGGCCACCGTCCCGACCGTCTCCCCGTCTGGTTCATGCGCCAGGCGGGCCGATCCCTGCCCGAATACAAGGAGGCCCGCAAGGGCACCACGATCCTCGAGGCGTGCCTGAAGCCCGACCTCGCGGCGGAAATCACGCTCCAGCCGGTGCGCAGGCACGGCGTCGATGCGGCGATCTTCTTCTCCGACATCATGACCCCGCTCGTCCTCGCGGGTGTCGATGTCGACATCGTGGCCGGGGTGGGGCCGGTGATCGAGAACCCGGTGCGCAGCGCGGCAGACGTCGACCGGCTCGTCTCGCACGAACCGGGCGATGCGCAGGCGATCACCGACGCGGTGAAGCTGGTGGTCGCCGAGTTGGGGGACGAGACGCCGCTGATCGGCTTCGCTGGTGCACCGTTCACCCTCGCGGCCTACCTCGTCGAGGGCTGTGGCTCGCGTGATCATCTGGCCGCGCGCTCCATGATGCACGCCGACCCCGAGTCGTGGCGGCGGCTGCTCGACTGGTGTGCCGACATCTCGGGCCGCTTCCTGACCACGCAGGTCGACGCAGGGGCCAGGGCGGTGCAGCTGTTCGACTCCTGGGCCGGGAGCCTCACTCGCGTCGACTACGTCGCCTCCGTGGCGCCCCACTCGGCGAAGGCCCTTTCCGCCGTCGAGGGGCGGGTGCCGCGGATCCACTTCGGGACCGGCACCAGGCACCTGCTCACCGACATGGCAGCCCTCGGCGTCGAGGCGATGGGGGTCGACTACCGCACCCCGCTCGACGAGGCGGCCTGGCTGCTGCCAGAGATTCCACTCCAGGGCAATATCGACCCAGCCCTGTTGTCTGCCGGATGGGAACCCCTCTCGCGGCACGCCGCCGATGTCGTCGAGCGCGGCAAGGCGGCACCTGCCCACATCGTCAACCTTGGTCACGGCGTCCCGCCGACCACCGACCCGGAAGTGCTGACCGATCTGGTCGCCTTCCTCCACGAGTTGTGAGCACCGTCGTCGTCGGGGGCGGACTCGCCGGCCTCTACACCGCCTACCGACTCACCCTGGCCGGACACAAGGTCGCCGTTCGTGAGGCCGCTCCACACTGGGGCGGCATGATCTCCCCGGTCGAGGTCGGCGGGATCCTCGTCGACGCCGGGGCGGAGGCCTATGCCGTCCGCGGTGGCCTCGCCCACGCTCTGTGCACAGAGCTCGGTCTGGAGGTCGCAGGCCCTGTCGGAACGCCGCACATCTGGTGGAGCGACGGCTCGCACCCGATGGCCGACGGGGTGCTCGGCATCCCGGGCAGCCTGGACGATCCGGCGCTCGAGGTGCTCACCGACACGGAACGGGCCCGGCTCGCCGAGGATCTCACCATGGACCCGGCAGTCGGTTCGGACGCGCTCACCGTCGGTGCCCTCGCAAAGGCCCGGCTCGGAGAGGCCGCCGTGTCGAAGCTGATCGGTCCTGTCGCCGAAGGCGTCTACGCCACAACGCCTGACCACCTGCCGCTGGTGGCGGTGGCGCCCGGGCTGCACGACGCAATCGCGGCCGAAGGGTCGCTGATCAAGGCGGTCGCCTCGATGCGCGCCAACCGGACGCCGACCGTCGAGCAGCCGGTAGGAGGGCTGTTCCAGCTGGTCGAGGCGCTGGTCGACAGGCTCCAGGATCTGGGGGCCGACGTCAGAGCCGCCGCCGCGATCACGCACCTCAGGCGCAGCGGCCAGGGGTTCCAGGTGCACACCCACGACGGCGAGGATCTGCAGGCTGAGCGTCTCGTGCTCGCCACCCCGGCCAGCGTGAGCGTCAGGCTGCTCTCCCCGCTGGGTGTCGAGCTCGCCGCGCCTCCGGTGAACAAGACCCGCCAGGTGATCATCGCCTCGACCAACCCCGCGTTGGCCGAACACCCCGTCGGTTCGGGAGTGCTGGTCGCCAGCCGCGCCGACGTGCGGGCGAAGGCCCTGACCCACTACTCGGCGAAGTGGCCCTGGGCGGCGTCCGAGGGCGTCGAGGTGCTGCGGCTCTCCTACCCGGAGCACGTGTTCCCCACGCGCCAGGAGGTGATCGCCGACGCCTCGCTGCTCACCGGCGTGGCGCTGGCCGACTCCGAGGTCACCGGCCTCGCCTCCGTGAGCTGGGACGCGATGCCCACCCGGATCGAGACAGCCAACCGCGACTATCTCATCTCCGAGGCAGCACACATCGGCATCGACCTGGTCGGCGCCTGGCTCGACGGCAACGGAGTGGTCAACGTCCTGGCAGGCTGCGAACGGGTTCAGGCATGAGGCTTCGCCTCGGCACCCGCGGATCGGCGCTCGCTGTTGCGCAGTCCGAGCAGGTGGCGGACCAGTTGCGCGCGCTCGGTCACGAGGTCGAACTGGTCAGGGTCAAGACGTTCGGGGACGTCACCCAGGGCTCGCTTGCCCGCACCGGCAGCCTGGGGGTCTTCGCAGCCGAACTGCGCACCGCCCTGCTCGACGGGGCGTGTGACTTCGCCGTCCACTCGCTCAAGGACCTGCCGACCGAACCGGTCGACGGCCTCAGCATCGCCGCCGTCCCGGTGCGCGCCGACCATCGCGACGCCTTGTGCGCCCGCGACGGGCTCACCTTCGCGGCACTTCCCGCGGGGGCGAGCGTCGGCACCGGCTCACCTCGCCGGGTCGCGCAGCTGCGCGCCCAGCGCCCCGACCTCGTGTACGTCGACGTCCGCGGCAACGTGGGAACGCGCCTGGCGCGGGTCACTTCGGGCGACCTGGACGCCGTCGTGCTCGCGGCCGCGGGCCTCGAAAGGCTCGGCTTCACCTCCGCAGCCACCGACCTGCTCGACATCCTTCCGTCGCCGGGCCAGGGTGCGCTCGCGCTGGAGTGCCGAGGCGACAACGCCGAGGTGATCGCGGCACTCTCGGCGCTCAACGATGCGGACACGCACGCCGCGGTCGATGCGGAGCGTCGGGTGCTCGCCGCACTGGGAGGTGGCTGCGCGGCGCCGATCGCCGCCCTCGGCAGCGGCTCCACACTCACCGCGGGCGTCTTCGCGCTCGACGGTGGCCGCCAGCTCCGCACCCAGACGTCGCTGGACGCCGGGGCCGGGGAGCGGGCGGCCCTGGCGCTGCTCGCCGACGGTGCGGCAGGGATCGTCGACCTCGGGGCCTCGCGCCCCTCACGCCTTGCCGAGCTGCACGACGACTCGTCGCTCTGGGGCGGCCCCGCCGTCCTCGCAGGCACCCGCGTCCTGCTCGCCCGCGAGGACGGGCCGCTCGCGGAGGGGATCCGCGCCGCAGGGGCCGAGGTCGTCGCCTGCCCGGTGACCCGACGGGTGCCCCTTCGCCCGGCCGGTTGGCAGACCTCGGCCGACTGGGTCGCGCTGACGTCGCCGGCGACCCTCGAGGTGCTCGACGAGCTCGGCCTGAGCCTGCCCAGCGGGGCACGGATCGCCGCCGTCGGTGAGGCAACGGCCCGTGCAGCGAGGCAGCGCGGCGTCGAGGTCGACCTCGTCGCGGGCCCGCGCTCCAGCGCGGCCGCGCTCCTGGAGGTGTGGCCCGAGGCCGTGGGCACCGTGCTCGTCCCCGGCTCGGCGCTGGGCTCAGGTGAACTGGTCGACGGTCTCCTCGCGAGGGGCAATGAGGTACACCGGGTCGATGTGTATACGGTGGAGGCACTGTCCTCGACACCGTCGGAGGTGGCCGCCGAGTACCGGCAGGGCCTCTTCGACGCCGTCGTGGTGACGTCGGGCTCCATCGGGGCCGCCGTCGGAGAGCTGCTCGGGTGGCATGCGCGCGTGATCGCGTTCGGCCCACCCTCGGCCGCCGCCCTGCGTGCGCTCGGGGTCGAACCCGACGCCGTGGCGGGGACGCAGGATGCTGCGGGGCTGATCGCCGCGATCGCCTCGCTCGGATAGGAGAGACATGGTCCAGGTGCGACCGAGAAGGCTGCGCACAACCCCCGCCATGCGGCGGCTCGTCCGGGAGATCGAGGTGCGCCCGTCGCAGCTCGTCCTCCCCATGTTCGTCGCCGAGCACGGCGCCGACATCTCATCGATGCCCGGCGTCAGGCGCCACGACCTCGACGGCCTGAAGAGGGCGGCCGAGAGCGCCGTCGCCGCCGGCGTCGGGGGACTGATGCTGTTCGGCGTCCCCGAGGACGACGACAAGGACAACTTCGGGTCGCAGGGCTGGGCCGAGGACGGCATCCTGCAGCGCGGGCTCTCCGCCGTGCGCGAAGCGGTCGGGGACGAGACGGTCGTCATGGCAGACACCTGCCTCGACGAGTTCACCACCCACGGGCACTGCGGCTTCGTCCTCGAGGACGGCCGCGTCGACAATGACGCAACCGTGGTGGCCTATACCGAGATGGCGCTCGCCCAGGCCGCTGCGGGCGCCCACGTCGTGGCTCCGTCGGGGATGATGGACGGACAGGTCGCCGCGATCCGCGCGGGACTCGACGGTGCGGGCTTCGAGGATGTGTCGATCCTCGCCTACGCAGCCAAGTACGCGTCGTCCTTCTACGGTCCGTTCCGTGAGGCCGTCACCAGCACCCTGCAGGGCGACCGCAAGACCTATCAGCAGGATCCGGCGAACCGGCGCGAGGGTGTCCGTGAGGCGGCCCTCGACCTCAATGAGGGCGCAGACATGGTGATGGTCAAGCCCGCCGGGTACTACCTGGACGTGCTCGCCGATGTAGCCGCGATCGCCGACGTTCCCGTCGCCGCCTACCAGGTGTCGGGGGAGCACGCCATGATCGAGGCCGCCGCCGAGCGGGGCTGGATCGAGCGGCGTCGCGCCGTCGAGGAGTCGGTGACCGCCATCGTGCGGGCGGGCGCAGACATCGTGCTGACCTACTGGGCTGAGGAGATGGCCGGATGGCTGAAGTGAACCCCGACTCGCTGTTCGAGCACGCCCGCGAGGTGATCCCGGGAGGGGTCTCCTCCCCGGTGCGCGCCTACGGCTCGGTGGGCGGCACCCCCGTGTTCGTGTCCTCGGCCCGCGGCCCGTACATCACCGGTGTCGACGGCCGCGAGTACGTCGACCTGGTGTGTTCCTGGGGCCCGGCGCTGCTCGGGCACGCCCATCCCGAGGTGGTCGCCGCCGTGCAGGCGGCGGCATCGCGTGGGCTCTCGTTCGGGGCGCCGACCGCAGCGGAGGTGGAGCTCGCCGACGCGGTGCGCGCCCGCGTTCCCGCGGCCGAGCAGGTCCGCTTCGTCTCGACGGGCACCGAGGCGACCATGACGGCGATCCGGCTTGCCCGCGGGGCCACCGGCCGCGACGCCATCGTGAAGTTCGCCGGGTGTTACCACGGCCACTCCGACGCGCTGCTCGCCGCGGCAGGCTCCGGTGTCGCCACCCAGGGGCTTCCCGGCTCCGCCGGTGTGACGCAGGCGGCAGCGGCCGACACGATCGTCGTCGACTACAACGACCTCAACGCGCTCGAGGGCGTCTTCGCCGAGGCAGGCGACCGGATCGCCGCGGTGATCACCGAGGCCGCGCCATCGAACATGGGCGTCGTGCCGCCCGCGCCCGGGTTCAACGCCGCGCTGCGCGAGCTCACCCAGCGACACGGCGCGCTCCTGATCCTCGACGAGGTGCTGACCGGCTTCCGCGTCGGGCCGGGCGGATGGCTTGGCCTCGAGGGCGGCTACACGCCCGACCTCGTCACGTTCGGAAAGGTCATCGGCGGCGGCATGCCACTCGCCGCGCTCGGTGGCCGCGCCGACCTGATGCAGCTGCTCGCCCCGGTCGGCCCCGTCTACCAGGCGGGAACCCTGTCGGGGAACCCGCTCGCCACCGCAGCGGGGCTGGCGACGCTCCGGCTCGCAGACGCGGGTGTCTACGACACCGTCGACCGCCGCTCGGTCGAGCTGCAGCGCGCCGTCTCAGAGGCCCTGTCGGCCGCGTCGGTGCCGCACACCGTCAACAGCGCGGGAAGCCTGTTCTCGGTGTTCTTCCGCGCCGAGCCGGTGCGCAACTACGACGAGGCGAAGGCTCAGGACCAGTCGGCGTTCGCCCGGTTCTTCCACTCCATGCTCGATCAGGGGGTGGCCCTGCCGCCCTCGGCCTTCGAGGCGTGGTTCCTGTCCGCGGCCCATGACGACGCCGCGATGGGGCGAATCCTGCAGGCCTTGCCGGGGGCGGCGCGGGCGGCGGCGCATTCGTGAGAAACTGTCTTGTCACAATGAGGAAGGATCACTGGTGAAGCTTCGATTGGGCACGCGCGGATCGGCGCTGGCACTCGCACGTTCGGAGGTCGTGGCCGAGCAGTTGCGGGCGGCAGGCAACGAGGTCGAGATCGTGCGCGTCGCGACGTCCGGGGTGGACTCGAACCACATGCCGGACGGCTACTCGGTCGTCGTCTTCGCCAAGGAACTGCGCGAGGCTCTGCGCTCCGGCGACTGCGATGTCGTCGTGCACTCGATCAAGGACATCCCGCTGACCGACGAGCCGGAGGGCCTGACGGTTCCCGCCGTCCTCGCCAGGGGAGACCATCGCGACGCGCTGGTCACCCTCAAGGGCGTCGCGCTCGCGGCGCTGCCGCGGAAGTCGCGCATCGGCGTCACGTCGCTGCGCCGGATGGCTCAGCTTCGGGCACTCCGCCCGGACCTCACCTTCGTCGACGTCGGCGGAACGCTCGAGGAGCGGCTGCGCCGACTCGAGCCCGGCGACCTCGACGGCGTCGTGCTGTCCGCCGCCGGCCTGAAGGCCCTCGGCCTCGAGGACCGGATCGCCGAGTACCTGCCGATCCTTCCCGCACCGGGTCAGGGAGCGCTCGCGCTGGAATGCCGCTCCGGCGACGAGGACGTCGTCAAGGCCGTCGCAGTGCTGGACGACATCGAGACGCGCATCTGCATCGATGCTGAGCGGGCCGTGCTCACCGGGCTGTACACCACCTACGTCGCCCCGGTTGGGGCCTTGGCCTCCCGTCGCGGCATCCTCAGCCTGAAGGCGGGCGTGTTCTCGATCGACGGCACCAAGCGTGTCGTGCTCGAGATCGGCCTCCCGACCTCCGAGCTGCACGCCCAGCGCACCGGCCACAACGTCGCCAACGCGCTGCTGCAGCGCAAGGCGGAGCGCTTCTTCGCGCCCGACGTGATCGAGAACATCGATCTGTCCGGGGAACATGACGACGAGTCGATCTTCATCGACAGCGGTGAGGACGACGACCGCATCCGGGTCCTGCTGCCGCGCCAGGAGGGACGCCTCGCGCAGACGCTGCGGGCCAACGGCCTGCGGGTCGACACGGCGACCCTGCAGGAGGCGAAGCTGCTGCCTGCCGACAACATCATGGGCTGGGCCGACTGGGTGGTCATCCCGTCCGGGCAGACCATGTGGGCGCTGCGCGAGCGGGGCTGGGACATCCCGTCGTCCAAGAAGATCGCCGCGATGGGCACCACCACGCAGCAGATCGTGGAGGAGGCCGGTTACACCGTCGACATCAGCCCCGACGGCACCGCCAGCTCGGCGCGCCTGGTCGAGGCCTTCCCGGATGCTGAGGGGGAGCAGCGGGTCGTCATCGTGTGCGCCGACCAGCTCTCCACGAAGCTGGAGGTCGGCCTGCGCCAGAAGGGCTACACCGTCGAGCGGTGCGAGATCTACACGATGGCCGATGTCGACGAGCTGTACCCGGAGCTGAAGGAGAAGTGGGACGAGGGGGCCTGGGACGCGATCCTGCTCAGCCAGCCTTCGCTCGCGGGTGCCTACGCCAACCTGCTGGGCCATCGCGACGGCGTCTCCGTCCTCGCCTGGGACGACGACACGGCGGCCGCGCTGAAGGAGTTTGACGTGCCCGTCCTCGACGTCGCGACGACGAAGGACACCTACGGCGTCGCCGGCCTCGCCCGAACGCTGAAGAAGCAGCACGGCAGGTCCTGAACCACGTCGTCAGGGGGAGCCGCGCCCGGAGCCAACCGTTTCGCGAGCGGCCCAGCTGACCCGTTCCGTGATCAGCCTCCGCGACACGTAGTCGTGCGAGGCGTCGTCGAAAGGCTCTGGCCACGACCGCAGACGCCCCGTTCCCCTTCGGACGCCGACAGCTGGCGCAGCGCTCTCACCTTCACGGTGGGCGAATCGCAGCCGCGTAACTTGCCTGACGGTGAGCCTGTCGACGCGTGCCCGGTTCGCCTCGCTGTATGCGGTCCCATGCCTAGTCAAAGCACGATTGGATGTCGCTGAACCCCCGATTTTTCAAGACGGCCAAAGTGCGCTAAAGTTCTACGAGTCGCCGCAAGGTGACACTGGGGCTATGGCGCAGTTGGTAGCGCGCTTCCATGGCATGGAAGAGGCCAGGGGTTCGAATCCCCTTAGCTCCACCAGAAGGTCGTTGTTCAAACCAGCGACATCACCGGTTTGAGTTCCAGACTTCGCCTTCCGTCCTTGGTGGCGGAGGGCGAGGGTCTGGACGTCCGGGTTGAGGAACACGTTGAACGGCACGCCGGGTTCGCCGTCGATGGTGTCGTCGTCGGTGACGATGAGCTTGTCGAAGAAGGCTTGGTTGGCGATCCGGCGTAGCGAGTCGTCGATGCTCATGTAGATGGCGTGCATGTCGCTGGCGAGGGCGAGGCAGTCGTCCAGGTGCGTCTTGGCCTGCTCGTACTCGATGTCGCCGGCGTTGATCTGTGCGTCGAGGAACGCGAGCCGGCGCGCGATGCGGTCCTGCTCTGTGGCGAGGAGGTCGAGGGGGACGGCGCCGGCGTAGTGGGCCTGCATGAGCTTGGTCCGTTCGTCGCGCAACGCATCGCGTTCGGCCTTGTACCCCTGGGCCTCTTGCTTGGCGACCTGGTGGAGACGGTCGAACTCGCTGGTGACCAGCTCACGCAGCGCGGGCAGGACGTGTTCGGGTATCTCCACGCGCCGGTAGTGGTCCTCGACGGCGGCTTCGATGTCGGGCACGAACATGGACTTGCGTTCGCAGTTGGTGCGTTTGGCGTGCCGTCCGGTGCACATGAAGTAGGGGTAGATCACGCCGCGGCGGCTCTTGGCGTTGGTCAACGTCAAGCGTGATCCGCACTGGCCGCAGTAGAGGCTGCCTTTGAGGTAGTGGTCGTGGCTCTGGGTCTTCTCTCCGGAGGTCTGGTGGGCGGTGAGCACTGCCTGGACGCGGTACCAGACCTCGGGGGCGACGAGGGGTTCGTGCAGGCCGTCGTAGCTGGCGCCACGGAAGCGGACGCTGCCCTTGTAGTAGGGGTTGGTGAGCATCTTGTGGATGGTGGAGAGCACCGGTGGCTTGGACGGCCGCTTCGGGGTCGGCACGGTGGTCAGGCCCCGGTCGATCAACTCCTCGCGCAGGCTGATGGTGGAGTGGTTGCCGGTGGCGTACGCCTCGAACGCCCACTTGACCAGCGGTGCTCGGTCGGGGTCGATCTCGACGGTGCGGACCTCGCGGCCGAGTTCGTCACGGCGGGTGACGTTGAGGTAGCCCATCGGGGCCTTGCCGTTGGTGCCGCCGCCTTGGGCCTTCTGGTTCATGCCCTTGGAGACCTCGCTGGCGAGGTTGCGGGAGTAGAACTCGGCGATGGTGGACATGATGCCGTGCAGCAGCATCCCCGAGGGGGTCTCGTCGATGTTCTCGGTCGCGGAGACGAGCATGACCCCGGCCTCTTTGAGGGCGAGGTGGATGGTCACGTCGTCGGCCCGGTTGCGGGCGAGCCGGTCGACCTTGTGGACGATGCAGTAGGCGACCTGGTGGGTCTTGACGTACTCGATCATCCGCATCAGCTCAGGCCGGTCGACCTTGCGTGCGGACTCGCCGGCGTCGACGAATTCGTCGGTGATGATCGCGTTCAGTTCGCGGGCCTTGCGTAGGTTCGCCTCGCGCTGCGCGGGGATCGAGAACCCCTCGTCCCGGCCGCCTTTGGAGGCCTGCTCCTTGGTGGAGACGCGCAAGTAAGAGACCGCGAGGGTGGTGGTCTCGCCGATGCGGTCGAGCGCGGTGGCGGCGGGTGGCTGCTGCGTCGTGGTCGTGGTGGTCATGGGTCGTGTTTCCTTCCCCAGTGAGTTGGGGCCAGCACGAGCGGACGCGGGACCGCTGGTGCGGTGCGACTCGTAACGGGGAAACACGACCCGGCGGCTCCGAGGGAGCGAGCCGGGTAAGCCACGAAGGCCAAACAGGACTGCGCACCACGACCGAACCCGTGGAGGTTCAGTCCTTGGCTTCTTGCTGCTCCAATTCTACCCCGGCACTCCGACAGGCGCCGGAATCTGGCGGCATGCGGTCTGGCGCGGGGTTGGAGCGGTCCTGTTCGGCTCGGGCGCGAGCCATGCCGATGAACAATCGGGCGAGCTTGTGCAAGTCAGGACTCTCACGCAGCTCAGCCTCGATGCGGTAGTCGCGCATCCGGTCGGGCAGCCGTTCGTCGCGGTTGAGCGCGGTCATGAGAGCCCTCCGGTGTGTTCACCGAGGGTGCGGAAGAACGCCTCCTCGGCCTCGCGGCGGGCCTCGACCTGCTCGAACACGAACTGCACGAAGTCCTCCCCACGGTCGGCGATAAACACGTCCTCCACAGGTGGGGCCGGTTCCTCGCCGGGCCACGTGGTCTGCCTGGTGGGCCGGTCGTGGTCCAGCCGGGTGCCGGAGGCCGCGACCCATTCGCGGAGCCGGTTCCGGGCGTCGGTGAAGTCTCGATGCCAGCCGAACGGCGCGGACCCGGCCTGCTCGGGGTCGTAGGCGCCCAGCCAGTGCAGATGCAGGGCCGACAGCTCCCACACGAGTTCGGGATGGCGGTGCCAGAACGGCGGCACCACACTGGCGGGCAGCCCGTAAGTGCGGCGCAGCCACGCCACCCAGTCGTTGAGCGCGAGCCACTCGACTTCCAGATCGTCGGCGGACAGCAGGTTCCAGTTCACCGGGTGCGGCGGCTCGGCCACGTCATCCGCTGCGGTGTCGGGCTCATCGTCCGGGTCGAAGTGGTCGGGCTCGTCAGGCTCGGGCGTGTACTCATCCATCGTGGTCAGCCCTTCCGGTCACATGCTCACGGCCGGAGCCGACTGGGCGGTGGCGCGCGCGGGCGCGGCGAATGCGGCCGCGTCACGCTCAGGCGCAGTGCGTCGGGGGGTGCGGTCGACGTCGTAGCGGGTGCGGGCCATGTCGTGCCCGAGCCGGCGGGCGACGAACTCCTCACCCTCCATGTTCTGCCCGTCGCGCTGATAGCTGTACTCGCGGACATAGCCTTCGGCGATGATCTTGTCGCCTTTGGCGAGCCGTTCGTGGCCCTGCTCGGCGGCGGCCTTGAACGCGACCAGGTTGTGGAAGGTGGTCTCCAACTGCGTGAACGACCCGTCCTGCTCCTGCCGGTAGTGCTCCTTGCCGACCTTCATGAACAGCCGGGCATCACCGTTCTCGGTTCGGGTGAGCTGCGGGTCGGACGCCACGAACCCCGAGAACGACTGCTGAGTCTGGATGGCCATTGGACTCTCCTCCTGGCACTCACGCGACCCCGCCGATCAGGGCCGCTCATGTCAGGCAGGTGCACGACCGGCTCCCCGCGTCAGGTGGCCGCCGGGCGCCGCAGCAGTGCCTCGATGGCGGAGCGGTCCAGGCCGAGCTGGGTGGCGTCGGGGCGGGTGGTCCAGGCGCGTAGGTCGGTCACGATCGGCGGCGCACTACGGAGCAGGGTGATGCCCGTGCCGAACGGCAAGGTGCGGATGCGGTCGGGCGGCAGGATCGGCACCCGGCGCACGGAGCGCTGGTTCGACCTGGTGCCTTGATCGCCGAGGGTTACGGAGTCGGTGTATTCGTCGCGTTCGCCGATGAGGGAGGAGAGGTCTTGGAGGTCGCGTGAGTTGGAGGCGCCGCCGAGGATGATCTTGACGATGCTGGCGTCCCAGATGGCGCCGGCGGCGTTGTCGCCCCACTTCTCACGTGCTTGGGCGAGGGACTGGAGCACCGGCAGGCAGGTGATGCCGGTGCCGCCGCCTTCGGCCATCAGCGTCGGCAGCGAGGGCAACGGTGAGAGGTTGCCGATCTCATCCAGGGCGAGCAGGAGTGGCGGGTCGAGCCGGGCGCCGGGTGAGCGGGCGGCGAGACGGCGGGCGGCTTCGACGAGGTCCTCCACGAACGCCGCCACCAGGGCCGCGGACGCGCCGGCCCCGGCGCCCGTGGCGAGGAGGTAGAGGGTGCCGCGTTGGGTGAGGAAGGCTTCGGGGTCGAAGTCCTCACCAGCTCGTGGGGTGACGGCGTCCAGGACGCGCGGGTCAGCCAGGGCGGAGAGGGCGAGGGAGACGCCTTGCCAGATGGAGTCGCGCGTCTTGGGGTCGGAGTCGATCATCGCCCCGAGGGAGTCGGCCCACCCTGTGGCGGCGTTGGGGTGGTTGGTGAGGACGGCGACGGCTTCGGCGGCGATGGAGGGGTCCAGCGTCCATCGGAACAGCTCGGCCGGTGGCCGGTGGTCGAGGGCGGCGGCGTGCAGTAGCGCTTGGAGTGCGGTGCGGGTCTTGCCTTCCCAGAACCCGCCGGACTCGACGCCGCCGGAGGATAGGCCGGTGGCTGAGGCGAGGCCGGTGGCGCGGATCATCGCCGTCAGCGGGTCTTCGCAGCCGCGGACTGGGGACCAGCGCAGTCCGGAGGGGACGCCTTCGGCGAGGTGCTGGGGATCGAACACCCCCACCGGCCGACCGTCGTGCTCACGGGCGCGGAGGGTGGCGGTGAGGTTGTCCGGCCGCGTCGAGGTGGTGACCACGGCGCCGGGCGCGTCCAGGATGGCGTTGATCACCACGTGGAGCCCTTTCCCGGAGCGGGGCGGCCCGAGCAGCAGGATCGAGTCCTCCACCGACGCCCAGACCTGTTTGCCGTGGCTGGCGCCGAGTAGATAGCCCACATCCGCCGGTGCGGGAGCCTCCAGGGAGGGGCGCAGTGTGCCGGCGCGGCCCAGCAGCGCCTTCCCGGAGGCGGTGGTGGCGACCTCATGCCCGGTGGCGGTGCCGGCGAGGCGGCGGGGGTCGGTCTCGGTCTTGCGGGTGTGGCGGCGCAGCCGCCCCCACACCCACCCGCCACCGACGCACAGCCCCGCGAGCAGGACGGCGGTGACGATCCAGTAGACGACGGGGTTCAGCCCGGCGGCGTCGAGCGCGGCGGCGGGGTCGGCGGAGTTGAACAGCACCCCGAGCCCGGACGCCGGTCCCGCGGCGGGTTGGGCGGTGCCGGTGAGGAACGCCGCCACGCTGCCGGCGGCGCGCAGGACGAGCGCGACACCGAACATGCCGACCAGGCCGATCAGAGCGGCGTTGGTCAGCTCGTCCCCGAACGAGCTGGCCTGCCGACCCTGCGGGCCGCTCACGGCACCCGCCTGACCACGATGGTGCCGGAGATGCGCCCGTAGAGGACAACCTCGCCGGGACCCTCGGGCGGTACGGAGTCAAGCTGGTGCTTGTCGAGCAGGGCGCGCGCCGCCCCGGTGCCGGTGGCGTCGGTGCGGGAGACGATCACCGCGACGGCGATGTCTTCGCCGGGCACGAACCCCTCCCCGGTGACCTCGACCAACACCGGCGGCTGCTTGGTGCGGCGTGCGCGCCGTGTGCCCGGCATGGCCGGATCGTCGTCGGTTGGCTGGGGTGGGGTGGGTTTGCGGGCGCGGATGAGGTCGGTGAACACGGTCCCGTCGACCTCGCGGACCTCGATCCGCACGGCGATGGTGCGGTCCTTGGTCACCGCGTCCAGCAGCGGACCGAAGGTGCCCCGCGTCCACTCCGAACCCGCCGCCGGTGGCGGGAACGCGGTCCCGTCGACGGTGACGTCCAGGGCGCCGCTCTCGGTGACGGCGATGACGACGTGGGGCAGCACTACCGGTGTCTCGTCGGGCTGCTGGGACGTGGTGCGGTGCAGCGAGTTGCGGCCACTCATGACTGACCTGTCTCTACAGCCGCATCTTCGTTGCAGGAGTTCATGCCCATGAGGTGCGTCGCGCCCGCCCGGGCAGCGGGCAGGACTGCTCTCTGGAATCGCGAAAGAACATCACGATTCCTGACGGCTTCGAGGTAATCGTGATGAACGGTCGGGATTGCTGATGTGGCGGAGCGATGAGGCTCGCCGCGGTTCGCAGCATCAGGACCGCTCGCGGGCGGCAGCGGGCCGTCCGCTCGGCGACGAACACGGCGACCGGCGGTGCGATGACGCTAACTCTGGAGGAGGTAGCTGATCCCGTCGCGATAGCTGGTAGTCGGGAAGTCGGGGAATCGTGCCGTGAACTTCGATGAGTCGAAGATGTTGTCCTGCCGGTAGCGGGGCAGCAGCTCTTCGGCCTCCTTGACCGCCGGATTCACGAGACCGCCGATCCGGAACGCCCACTCGGGCACTGTGGTGAACGGGATCTTCCTGCCGATGACGTCGGAGGCGGTGTCGATCATTTCGCGGTAGGTGAGTCGGTCCGGGTCGACGGGGAGATGCCAGGTTTGCCCGTAGGCGTCGGGGGTGTTGCCGAGGAGGGCCATGGCGCGGCTGGCGTCGGGGGTCCAGATCAGGCTGCGCCGGGTGCGCGCGCTCAGCGGCACCAGCGGGCGCTTGCCACGTCTGATCCGGTCAAAGACCGCGGCGTTGGTCAGGCTCTGGGTCTTGCCGGGGCCGTAGAACTCAGGGGCGCGGCAGATCACCGCGTCGATCGTGCCGGCGGCCATCTCAGCGAGCAGAGTCGCGGCGATCTGCGCGCGCACGGTCGCCTTTCGGCCGACCGGCTCGAACGGCGTCTGCTCGGTCTGGGGCGTGGCGGTGCGCGGGTACATGTAGGTGTTGTCGAAGAAGACCAGTCGTGCGCCGTGGTTGCGGCAGGCGGCGGTCGTGTTGGCCATCATGGTCGGGAACCGCTGCTCCCACAGGCCTGCGTCCATCGGCAGACCCACAGTGAGATAGACGATGTCGCTTCCCGCCACCGCCCTGTCAGTGGCGTCGGCGTCCATCAGGTCGGCGGGCACGAGCTGATCGGTGTCGTGGACTGTGCGGGGGTTCCTGCTGACGAGGCGGATGTCGTCGGTGAAGCTCCGGCGCAGTTCACGGGTGAGCTCTTCGGCGATCTGCCCGCCTGATCCGAGCACGGTCTGCATGCGTTCCGCCCTTCCTGTCGATACCTCGGCGTGGTCGTTAGCGGTCGGCGAGGAGGGCGGCGACCTTGGTCGCGGTTGCCTTGGCCGAGCTGGGGTTCTGGCCGGTGACGAGGTTCCCGTCCACGACGGCGTTGGAGACGAACGGCAGCAGCGCCTTGGAGTAGCGCGCGCCGCGCTGTTGGATGCTTTCCTCGATGTTGTAGGGGACGAGCTTGTCTACCCGGGCCAGGATCTCCTCGCGCCAGGAGAAGCCGGTCAGGTCGCGGCCCGCGACCAAGAAGCTGCCGTCGGAGAGGGTCGTGTCCACGAGGCCGCAGTATCCGTGGCAGACCGCACCGACGATTCCGCCGCGCTCGAAGATCTCACGAGTGATCCGCTGCAGGCCCATACTGCCGGGGAAGTCGAACATCACCGCGTGACCGCCGGTGAAGTAGATCGCGTCATAGTCTGCGGAGTCGACCTGCTCGGGGCTGGCCGTGTCCTCCAGCATTGCCATCCGCGCCGGGTTCTCGCGCCATGCTCTGGCGGACTTGTCGTAGTTGGGCCGCTTGAGCGACCGCGGTTCCAGCGGCGACTTCCCACCGGCAGGGCTCACGATCATCTGCTCGAAGCCGCGCTCGGCGAAGATGTCGTAGGCGTGTGTCAACTCGGACAGCCACAGCCCGGTCGGATGCGAGGGGTCGATCTCATAGTGGTCGACATTGGTGACGACGAGCAGGACGCGCTTACTCATTGGGACGCTCGATTCTGGAGGAGGCGGTGGGTGGGAAGACGGCAGCGAGAGTTGATCGCACGCGCTCGTCGACAGCGGCAGGGTCGGTGGCGGGAAGTTTGCCGTCGAGTGCAGGAACGCCAGCCCATGGGCGAGCGACCACCCCGCGGTCGCCAGAGCGACAGGGTCGGATTGCGGGAAGACCTCAGTCATCACCGCTTCGAGATAGCCATGCAGTGCGCGGGCTGCGCGCACCCGCTCGTCGTCCTGGTCGTCGCATTCCTGCCCGAACATGAGTCGGAACAACGCCGGCCTGCGCAGTGCGAAACGCACATACTCGACGGCGAGCTCACCGACCTCGGACGCGGAGGCCGGAGGCTTCTTGCCGGTGGTGAGATCGCTCATCAGCTCACGCAGCCCGTGAACCGCCAACGCCGACTCCAGCGCCTCCCGGTCGGCGAAGTGCCGATACGGAGCACCGGTGGACACGCCGGCCCGGCGGGCAGCCGCGCGCAGCGAGAGCGGCTCGCCGGCCTCCAACCCCTCCAGGGCGGCGCGCAGCAACGTCGCCCGCAGATCGCCGTGGTGATAGCCCACCCTCGCCGTGTCCGAACTCACCCATTGCTCCCGCCATCAAGTATGCACCGCTTACATTATCATCGCACAGGCCTCTATCGGCCGCGCTACCTCATCTCGGGTGGGTGCCGTTGCGCCAAATCGCGGCGGCACCCACACCCAGAGCGCAGGGCGGCGAGGCTGGATACGATGAAGCCACACAGGGTGCAAGTTCCACGAACATGCACCCCCGCAACCCTTCACCGCAGCTCGGGACCCGCACGTTCCCGCGATTCAGGCTTCAGAATTCCTGAACTTGCGGGGAATGCCCAGGTAGCGGGCATCGGTCCGGAACAGCTCCAGCTCGACGGGATGGAGCTGGTGCTGCGAAATGAAGCTTCTGGACTTGATCTTCCACAGCCCTTGGCCGACGCCGAGGGTGGGGAGAAGCTTCTGCTCGGTCCCGGTCAGCCCGAGCGCGGCGGCAGTCGGTCCGAGCTGGTCGGACTCCTGCCGGTAGACGATCCGAGTCTCGGCGTTCGCCAGGAGGGAGTTGGCGAGGGATCGCATCGCGGAGCCCTGATCGCCCACGTTGTCGAGGTCGGTGAGTTTGTGGAAGATCAGCATGTTCGCGATCCCGTAATGCCTCGCGAGCCGCCAGTGCGCGTCCATGCGCCTGAGCAGCGCGGGGTGGGACATCAGGCGCCAGGCTTCGTCGTAGATCACCCACCGTTGCCCGCCGGCCGGGTCCAGCAGCGCCGATTCCATCCACGCCGACGAACACGTCATCAGCACGCTGATGAGCGTGGAGTTCTCGGTGACGCGGGACAGGTCGAGGGAGATCATCGGCAGCGACGGGTCGAAGGCGACGGTGCTCGGCCCGTCGAAGAGTCCGCCGAGGTCCCCGGCAACGAGGCGGCGTAGGGCGTGGCCGACGAGCCGGCCGTCCTCGGCCAGGCGCCCGCCGTCGTGATCGTCGTGGGTGGGGGTGAGGATGTGGTCGACCACGGTGGGCAGGATCGGCACGTCGTTCTCCCGCACCGTCTGGGTCAGGGCGAGGTCGATCGCGGTGTGCTCCAGCGGCGTCAACCCGCGCGCGAGCACGGTCTCGGCGAGGGCGCCGATCAGGTCACGACGCCGGGACGAAACGGTGGAGGCCCATTGCTCGTCGGAAAGGCCGGAGGGCCGGTGGCCTTCGTCGAGCGGATTCAGCCTCGTGCGAAGTCCGTGGCCCAAGACAATCGCCCGGCCGCCGACCGCTTCGGCGACGGCGGTGTGCTCGCCCTTTGGGTCACCGGGCACGTAGACGCGGCGCCCGAACGGCAGCGACCGGGTGTAGAGGCTCTTGGCGAGGGAGGACTTGCCGGAGCCGACGATCCCGGCCAGGACGATGTTGGGCGCGGTGATGATCCCGCGGGCGTAGAGCACCCATGGGTCGTAGACGAATGATCCGCCGGAGTAGAGGTCTTGTCCGACGAACACGCCGTCGGAGCCGAGGCCACCTTCGGCGACGAACGGATAGGCCCCCGCCAATGTCGCGGACGTGTCCTGATGACGGGGCATCCGGAACCGCCCCGGCGACCTGAGCGCGGCCGGGCCAGGTTCCCCGGCGGCCGGCAGGTAGGTCGTCGCGCGCCGCTCCGCCTTCTCGGCTTCGGCCTTCGCTCGCGCCGCCTGTTTCTCCGTCTGGCGTTGTTCGGCTTGGAGGCGGACGGCGGCCTGTCGGCGTTGCTTTCGCAACCGGCGGCGTTCGGCGGCAGGGGCGACCAGGACGGAGGTGTGCAGCCGCTCGGGCTCGGTGCCGGTCACAGGGACAATCCCCGCCCGGCCGATCCACTCGCGCGGACGGGTCCGGTGAACCAGTCCTTGTCCGCGCCGAGGGCCGTCCGCTGCGGGGCGGACGCCTGCGCTGGCTCGGGTCCGGGCGGGGCGCCGATCCCGGCGATCGCCTCCCGTGCCGGCACCACGGCGGCATCGTCGAGAGCGTCGGCTGGTCGGGTGTGGTGCTCGCGGAGGAGGCTGACGTGTCCGGCGAAGGGGTTGTAGGTCAGGGTGTAGCCGTCTTCGCTGGTTATCACCCGGTCCAGAGCACCGGTCGGGGGCTCGTCGTAGACGTAGCCGTTCTCCAGCGCCGCCTGGGTGGTCTCGTCCCCGTAGTCCCAGCCTTTCAGGTGCTCGATGCCCGCAGGCGTGCCGTCCCGCTCGATCAGGTCCAGCACTTCGTCGGCTTCCTCGCCTTGCAGGAACACCACGCTGACCCACTGCCGCTCAGGCCGGGACGCCTCGGCTGGCGCCGTCCGTTCGGCGGGTTCGGCCAGCTCGGTGAGTTCGGTGAGGGCGTCGGTGTTGGTGCGGGCGGCCTCGGCCACCCATCCGGGGAACAGGCTCGCGTGCTCGGGCTCGCTCTTCGGGTTGTCGATGGCGTATTGGCGGGCTTCACCGGCGGCACTGAGGAAGGTGGCGAGGTCGCGGATCGCGTGATCGGGGTCGACGGGTTGGCCGGCGCCGGTGAACAGGTCCCGGCCCTCCAGCTCGTGCCCGGTGGTGGTGTCGGTGATCCGGTAGGCGTAGCGCTGATGCTCGCCCACCGGGGTGTCTGGCCAGACCGTCAGTCGCAGCGTCCCAGCGGTAACCATCGTGGGCACGGGGGCGTCATGATCGAGGCCGGTCTGTGGGGGTTCGGGGTGCCAGGCAATGCGCCCGGAGTGGGAGTACGCGGCGTTGAGGTGGTCGTGGGCCTGGTCGAGAAGGGTGCCGGCCTGGTGCAGCTCGTCGGCGGCGGCGAGCGCGGAGCGGTCCCCGGCCAGGTGGTCGCCGTCGTCGTGGTGTGCCCGGTCCTGGTGGCTGAGGTGGGTGGCGGCGAGTTGGTCGAGTACCTGCCGCAGCGATCGCATGGTCGCGGTGAGATCGCCGAACACGGTGTAGGTGTCGGCCGGGTCATCGAACACACGGGATGCGTGGGCGAGACCCCGCATCGCCTCGGATGCTTCGGCGGCATCGGCGAGCGGGTCGTGGAACGTGGGCATGACAGCCTCCCAGACGAGGGCGAGAACCCCCGCGATTCGGGGGCCACCGGTCAGGTGCACCCGCCCCACCGGAGCGCCGGAACAACCCGCGGCGGGCGGGTCAGATGCGGCGGCAGAGCGGGAGCGCGGCGGCGGTGAATGCCGCGGCCTGCTGGCCGACCAGGAGGCGGGTCTCGCAGGAGGCTTGGATGGCGGCCTGTTCGATCGCCGCCATGCCCGCGTCGAGTTCTTCCACGGTGGGGGCTGATACGGCGATGAGGCCGGTGTATCTGAGGACGCCGTGGCCGGCGGTGAGGTCGGCTTCCTGCTGGAGGACGTCGTGGTACTCCGCGGTCTGGCTCGCGTCCTCGATCTGCCCGATCTTGGCCCGCTGCGCCTGATCAGAGATGTGCTCGACCTTTTTCTTGCGGATGTCTCTGGCGGCCTGGTCGGAGCGCATCGGCGTGCACAGCAACGAGAAGCTGCGTTGGATGCCCGTGGAGAGCAGGACCGGGGACAGGAATCCCGGATAGACCAGAGACCTGGGCCATTCGGAGACCCACAGCACCGCGTGGTGGGCGGAGTCGGTGCGGATGCGACCCCAGGACTCGTTGACCGCGACCGGGCCGGCGGTCGCCAAGTCTTGGCCGAGCTGGCCGTGGCGTTCCAGGGTGGCGGCGATCGCCGGGTCATACGCGCTGCGGAGGATCACTGCGATCTGCCCCGGTGTCAGCCACCCCGAGGGCGACAGGTCCGCAGAGCGGAGCGCGGCGACCAGGGTGTTCATCTCCTGCCGGAGCACTGCGGCAGCGCCACGTAGGCCGCCGCCGGCGGTCCTGATCTGCCGCGCGCTGGCGTTCATGTCCAGCGCGAGCGACAGGGTGGTCGCGTGCCTCTCGCCGGCGGGACCGGCCCGGTCGATCAGCTCGGCGTACGTCTGTGCGGCCCAGGTGTCGTCGGCGGTGCCGTGGCTGGCCCACCACTCCGCGAGTCCGGTGCCGGAGTCCGGCAGCGTCCGTTCCAGCACCTGCAAGGTCGCGATGCGTCCGGACCGGCACACGGTGGCGAGGACGCGGCCCCAGGAGGTCACGCGGCGCTCCTGCTCGCCCGGATCGAGGAGCACGAACGCGGGGTGGGTGACCTCGCAGACCACGGTCAGCGTGCCGGCGGTGGGGTCGTGGATCATCCCCGCGTTCGTTTCGGGGTCGGTGTACTCCCGCAGTCTCGCCATGTCGCCGGGCAGCGCGAGTGTGCCCACTGGCCGGGGCTTGACGACTCGGCGCCGGTAGAGGAGTTGGCCGCCGGTGGTGCGCCAGAGCCACCAGCACGCGACCGGCAGCCACTCCACCGCCGGGCGCCCCGCCACCGGTATCCACGTCAGGCAGGCCGCTACGACCCAGACGGGTGCGGTGTAGGCGAGCAGGATGCCGCCCCCGGCGTACAGGGCACCGACGATGGAGAGGATGCCGATGGCGAGGGTGATGAGCTGCGCCAGTGACAACCCCAGCAGGATGCCGCGACGGGTGAGGCGGGAGAACTTCACCGGCACCAGCTCGCCCGACGACGCCGTGGGCTCGTTCTGCTTCGCAGGCATCGGCTACTCCTTTCCGGTCGGCTTCGGCGCCGGCGGCGGTGGCTGCTTCGGCGGACCCGACTCCGGCTGCGACGGCCCCGTCGAGGGACCCGCGGAGGGTGTCTTGGGAGCCGGAGTCGAGGGTGGTGGTGCCTGTGCGGGCGGTGGGGTGTTGCCGGTCTGGCCCGCGGAGTCGGCGGCGCTGTCACCTTGGTTGCCGAGGGCCTTGCCGGCCTTGGGGCCTGCCGTGGCGGTGTCCTTGGCGACCTTTGCTGCCACCACCGCGGCCGCTGCCGGACCGGCCGCCGCACCAGCCCCAGCGCCCGCGCCTGCTCCGCCACCAGCACCAGCACCTGCCCCGGCCGGGCTGCCGGCGCCGGCCGACCCGCTAGAGGACGCTGGTGCAGGGTTCTTCGGCTCCGGCGGCTTCTGCCCACTACCTCTGCCGCCTCCGTTGCCGCCGCCGTCGTCGTTGCCGTCAAGGACCTTCTTCGGCTCGTTTCCGCTGCCGCCGGGCTTGGAGGGAACCGGGACCGGCCGGTTGAGGGCGTTCTTGGCGTCCTGTTCGGAGCCGATGGCGTGGTACATGTCGAACCCGACGAACGCGATGAACTTGTACGTCAAGTAGGGCGCGAACGCGGCCATCGCCATCAGCACGATCCCCGCGATCGGATCGGCCACCGAGGCCAGGTCCCCGTCGATCGGCGCACTGACTTGGGTGATCGCGACGAGGAACATCACGACCAGGACGAGCTTGGAGCAGATCAGGGCGATGACGAACATCGCCCACTTGCTGATCCACCCCCGCGAGGCGTCCCAGGACGCCCCGGAGAACGCCAGCGGGGCGAACACGATCGCCACCAACAACAGCGCCTTCCTGACCAGCAGGGACAGCCAGACGATCGCGGCGGCCGCGATCGCCAGGCCGGCGAGGAAGATCGTGATGATCGCCCCGACCCCGGGGGCAGCGATGTTGATGCCGACCAGGCCGGCGGCGAGCAGGGCGATCTTGTCGCCCATCGACTCGGTGGTCTCCCCGGCGGCCTGGATGATCCCGACGCAGAGCTGGTCCACGATCTCCAGCAGCAGGGCGGTCAGGGTGATGACCACGAACGACCCGAGCACGCTCTTGGCGAGCCCGAGCGCGGCACGGGAGAGTGCGGTGGGGTCGCGTCGGATGAGGCCGGTGATGAGCTGGAGGCAGAAGAAGAGCAGCATCACGAACACCGCGATGCCAAACAGGATGTTGTAGACCGCCACATACTCCGGCGACGTGACGTCGACCAGGGTGGTGGTGTCGAACACGCTCCAGACGGCCTCGAACAGCCAGCCGGCTGCGGCGCCCATCGCGCCGGCGAGCCAGTCGAACGGCGCCGACACCAGGGAGGCGGCGGCTTCGCCGGCGGTGTCGCAGACGGTCGAGACGAGGGGGATATCGCACACACCCACCGCAGATCACTCCTCAGAAGTCGAGACGTTTGGTGGGTGGGTCAGACCTGCTGGCCGACGTTCCAGAAGAAATTGATGAGCGTCACCGACGCCCCACAGATCACCGCGGCGCCACAGCTCACGAGGACGCCGACCTTGCCTCTACCCGCGAGGTGGGGGTTGGAGGAGTTGGCGCCGAAGCCCCACACGATCGCGCTGATGATCAGGGCGAGGACGGAGAGGATGAGGCCGACCGTCATAACGGCGCCGACGATGGTGCGCAACTGCGCGATGCCGGGAAGGCCGTCACTGTTGGGGTCGATGTTGATGTCCATCGGCACCACGACGGGTGCGGCGAGGAGGACGGTGGCGAGGTCGAACACGATGGGCTCCTGACGGATGCGGACCCGCCAAGGGGCGGGGAACACGGACGGGGTTCACGCATCAGGTGCGCGCACACGTCCACGCACCGCGCCCGCCCGCCGAGAGGCCCGCGACAGACGGATGCCGCCCCCCGGGGCAGGGTGAGACGGCATCGGTGGCGATGGTTGCGCAGGGCGGGCGTCAGAGTTGGTCGCCGAGGGCGATCAGCCAGTTCATCCATGCCACTCCGCCGCCGGCCAGCACGGCGGCGCCGAGAGCGACCAGCACCCCGGTGCGCCCCTTGCCGGCCATGACGTGGTTGCCGTTCGCGGCAGCGATGGCCCACACGATCGCGGAGACGATCAGCATCAGCACCGCGACGATCAGCACGAACGTCAGCAGCGCACCGATCACCGCCCGCAGGTCGCCGATGCCGCCGAGGCCATCGAAGTCAGGAAACACGTTCATGCGGCATCGCCGCCGCGAATGTCGGATGATCGAACTGCCGGAATAGCCCTCATGCCGGTAGGTGCGACCCGCCGGCCCAGGCCGCTCCGGCACGGCCCGCCGGGTCCGGCGGAAACGCCGCCTGACTGGGGCACCTCGCTCGGATTGCCGGCGCCGCCTCAGCGGCCGCGGTGACCGGGGCGGTGGCTGATCCGGCGCTTACATCTGATGCATGATTCGTGCATCAGATGTAGGCGAACAATCAATCACGGATTCTGAGACACGGTGACGTGCAGATGGTCGTAGTGGCCGCCGGTGACGTCGCCGGGGTCGTGCATCCCGCCGCCGCCGTAAGGACGCCACCCTTCGCCGTCGCGGGACAGCGACCAGATGCGGCCGTCCCAGATCAGGTACTCCACCCCGAGGGCTTCGGCGTGGGTCTTCATCCAGTTGGTGACCTGCCAGCCGAGCTCACGCTGTGCCGGGGTGGGGTGGGAGCCGATGGCGTTGCCGAACGTCCCGTCGCACGCCCGGCCGAGGGGGTGTTCGGAGACGGTGCCGGGGCGGGGTGAGTAGCAGGCCCAGCTCGTGTCGGGGAACGCGGCGATGGTCTGGGTGTACAGGTGCAGCATCCGGGCGGTGATCTGCCCGCCTGTGGTGGGGTCGTCGACCATGCGGTTCGGGTCGCCCTCGAACGGCTCCGACGCCCCACCAGGCGCACCGGTGTCCGGGTCGCAATCCTCGCCGCCGGGGCCACCGGTGTCGGGTTCGGGCAGGTCCGCGGCGTCGTGGGAGTTGAGCCAGGCGGCGGGGTCGGTGTGCTCACCGTTCGTGCCGCCGAGGCGGACCTCGAAATGCAGATGCGGACCCGTGGAGTTGCCCGAGCTGCCGATGTCGCCGATGTGCTGCCCGGCGGTCACGGTGTCGCCGGCTTGGACGTGGATGCCGTGCTCCCACATGTGCGCATACGCCGTGGCGGCCGTGGCGCCGTCGATGATGTGCTCGATGACGATGAGACCGCCGTAGCCGCCGGAGAACTCCGCCACCGTCACCGTCCCGTCCGCTGCGGCAAGGAGCGGGGTGCCGTCGGGGGCGGCGAAGTCGGTGCCGGTGTGGAAGGAGTCCTCTCCGGTGATCGGATGCACCCGCGGCCCGTACTCGGAGGTGAGGACCCAGGTGCCCTCCGGGACCGGGAACACCACCCGCGACGACTCCGGTCCGCCGGGCTGCCCGACCGGAACAACCTCACCGCCCGTGCTGCTCGTGCTGGCCGTTGTTGTGGTGGTGAGGGTGGCAAGGATGGTCTCGGCGACTGGCTCGTAGTTCCGGTACCGGTCCGGGTACGCGCTGACTTCGACGGCTTGGGCGGCCTCGCCCTTGTCCATCTCCTCCCAGCCGGGAATGTCCAACAGTCCCCGCGGCGAGGGATGGTTCGGGCCGGCGGGGCCGCCGAAGAACGCCTGCGCCTGGTAGACGGGGTCCATCAGCTCCGCGACGGTGCCCCAGCCCGACTGTGGCCGCATCTGGAACAGTCCGAGGGAGTCGTTGTCCGAGCCGTCGCCGTCGTTCGGGTAGTCCGCGGACTCGGGGTAGGCGGAGGTGTTGGAGAGCATCCGCAGGGTGGACTCGGTGAGCGCGGCCATCAACGCGATCTGAAGGCCGTCGCGGGTGATCCCGTCGATCGCCGAGCCGGTCTCGATGATCGTCGCCGCGTGGGTGAGCTGTTGCCGATTGAGCGTCAACGTCTCACCGTTCGCCGTCGTCACGGTCAAGGAGTCGGGGACGTCTCCGACCGTGATCCCGCTCCCGACTGTGCAGGTGACGGTCGCGGTTGCGGCGGGGTTCATCAGCACCCCGAGCGACAGCAGAGCCAGGGTGGGTCCGAAGAACACCAAGACCAGTGCGGCGACGATGACCTTCTTCAACACGACCACTCACCCCGGCCCGTTATCGGAGGGGGTTGTCGAGCTGGGACAGCCGCAGCAGATGGCAGGTGTCATACGTGGGGCCGCAGACGATGAAGACGGTGAACGCCACCGGATGCTCCGAGGTCATCTGCTCGTCGTTCCAGACTCCGGTGCGGTGGCGGGTGCCCTCGATCGTGTAGGCGACGGTGCCTTCGGCGAGCTGCCCGGGCTGGGCCTGCTCGACCGCGGTCTCCCACGCATCTGGGACGAACGTGTTGTCGATGGTGAGGTGTTGGGCGGTGGCGTACTGGCGCAGCTCCACCCAGGCATCTCTGGTCGGGAGGTAGGCGGCGACATCGGAGGCGAGCCCGGCCTGCTCCGCACCCGAAGGGTCGCCCACCGCGAGGACCACCGAGCTGTAGTCCAAGGGCATCAAGCCCGAGGCGGTGTCCCACGCGAACAACGCGGTGGCGACGTTGCGGGCGAAGGTCTCCGGGTTGTCCGACGCCTCGACCTCCGGCAGGGCTGAGAGGGACGGGATTCCGGTCGGCGTCGGCTCACCAGGAGTGGTGACCACCGGCCCCGGCGACGTACCGCCCTCGTCATCGGCGCCGCGGTCGCTCGTGGGTGGTGGTCCGGTGAGGAGGCCGTAGACGCCGACCCCGGCCAGCACCACGACCGCCACGAGAGCGGCCAGCAGGGCGATGAGCCGGCGACGGGAACGAGCATCAGAGGCAGCGAAAGGAGTCTTCATGCCCGATAGGTGCGCGCACCCTTTCCTCGCGCTCAGCACGATGGAGTCAGAGGGCGCGCAGGTGCCCTCGGGCCGATGGGGCGTCGTTGGCCGGTTCGCGGTCGCGGGCGGCGCGCAATTCCTCGGCGAACCGGCTCGTGCCCACGGCGGTGTCCAGGAAGGACTCGATCTGCTCGTCGCTCAGTTCGGCGGCGAGCTGGTCTGGGTCGTAGTGGGTCCACCACTGGGTCAGCTCGCCCCAGGTGTGGATGAAGGCCCGCACCGGATACCGCACCGGCTCCCCATCCACATCGGTCAGCGGCACCGGACGGGGAGCCGGCGTCTTGCCTTTCTGCTTCTTGGCGGCGGTGGCGCGGGCGACGGCCTCGTCGGCCATCTGGTGCAGGTCGACCTCCCGTACATCCTGCGCGATGGTCGCGGCGTCGCGGACGGCCTGGAAGATGGGATGCACCGGGGCGCCTGCCTCGATCTGCTCCAATCCCGCGGCAGCTTGCGCGCGCAGGGGTTCGGGTTGGGCGAGGTCGGCGGCGATGCGTTCGAGGTAGCCGATCCGCTCGAAGGTCTTGTAGGAGGCGCCGCCGCCGATCATGGCGGCGGCCTGCTCGCGGGTCTTACCGAACTGCTTGTCTGACCCGGTTGACGGTGGTGGACATTGTCCACCACCGTCGCTTCCGGGCTGATGGTCGCTGGTGAACCGCGTCGCGGCCTGCCTCCGGGCGGCGTCTTCGGCCATCTCCTGTTTCAGCTCCCGGTACAGGGCGGCGGCTTCGAGCTGGGTCAGCGGCTTGTGCAGAGCGTTGTCGTCCTGCTCGCCCAGCAACTGCCCGAGACGATCCGACAAGCCGCTTCTCACCCACACGTTGACGGTGCGCCAGCGGAGCTGCTTGATCGCCGCCAGTCGCCGTGCCCCGCACACCAGCACTCCGTCGATGGTGACCGTCAGCGGTTGCAGCAGGCCCTCGCGTTCGATGGAGGCGGCCAGGGCGTCGATGTCGCCCAGGTCGGCACGGTGCCGTGTCCCGACGATGATGGAGTCCACCACCCGGTCGAGCTGCACCCCGCCGGCCTGCACCTCACTCACACCCCATCACCCCCGCCACGATCTCGGTCGCGGTTCCGGTCGCGATGGGCTGGGGCGGCCAGGGACAGGGCCAGCACCAGGTCGTCGTCGCGCAGCAGCACCGGCAGCGTCTCGCCGATCAGCAGCCGCAACAGCACCCCCTTGCCCGCGTTCGTGGCGGCGTAGGCGGGGTGGGGGTTGCCGAGCAGCGACCGCAGCAGCACCGTCCAGGATCGGCCGGGCAGGTCCAGCAGGACGCGGGCATGCCGGTCCCGCCGCAGCCCCTCATAGGCGCTCTGCCGGGTGCCAGCCCGCATCAGCGCCCCGCACACGTGCTCCCCGACGCCCGCGCGGTCTCCGGTGCCCAGCCCAGCAAGCACAACAGGCCGATGGCATCCTCGCTCGCCGAGCCCGCGGACATGCACGCCCGATCCGACCCCGAACCGCTGCCGGAGCTGTCGCCGTTTGCGGCGGACTCCGGGTCGGTGCCGCCCGGATAGGGGTCGTGGATGTGGAAGGCGGGGTGGTAGTCGGTGAGCGGGTTGTCGCGGTCGCCGAACCGCTCCGGGTCGTGGAACGCCGACACGTGCGGGCGGCGTGCTTGGTGGACCGAGCAGAGCAGCCCTTGGGCGCGTTCCTCGAAGATGCAGGTGATCCGCACCCCGTGGGTGACCATCGCCCACGGATCGTCCGCGCGCCGGGTGGAGGCGTACTGCATCGCATCGAACGCCGCCGACGCTGCCTCCCACGGATCGAGGCCGTGCTTGCGCGCCAACGGCGTGTACTTCTCCGCCGCGTAGGCCATCAGCTCCCGCGCCAGGGGGTCGGACGCCCATGTCCCCTCGCCCGCCTCGTGCAGCCGGTTCAGCAGGGCACGCAGGCCCTCACCGGTCGTGAAGTCCTCGCCGGCCTCGTCGTGGTCGTGGTGTGTCGTCGTGGACATGGCCGGTCACCTGTTCATCCCGACACCAGAGCGCACCGGACCCGTGGGGCTGGTGGCGCTGCGACCAAAGGCGGACAACGGCGGCAACCGTCGCGCCCGGTCGGTCAGGTCGTGCACCCGGTTCGCGATCGGGGCGCGGGCGCGGCGGGCCAACTCGGCCTCGAAGTCGATACCCCGCCCCGACAGCGTCGCCCCATGCCGGGCGATCAGGTCCGTGGGACGCACCCACTCCACACCCCGCGCCCGCCTCTGACGCGCGAGCGCGTTGTCCTGGTCGTCGCATGTCACCGTCGCAGCTTCCACCGCATCCGGCGTGCCCGTCCTCTCGACCGGTTCCGACCGCTCGTCCACTGGCTCGGGGGTCGACCGTCGCCGCTGGTGCTGCTCGTGCTGTTCGTGTGGGTTCCCGTTCATCGGGTCGCCTCCTCACCTTCGTTGCTGTCTGGAAGGTGCGCACCGGCGAACCAGCGCCCGACTGTGGAGGGGTGCACCCCGAGTTCGCGGGCGATGCGCTTGTTCGACCAGCCCCGACGCCGCAGCTCGGCCGCCCGGCTCCTTCGCTCCGTCGCGGTGGTTGGCGTGTCACTTGTGAGCGCCTGCATTCCGGGCGCCGGGTCATCTGGGCGGGGTGGCACGGTCAGCTCCACACGGCGTGGCTGCGTCGGCGCGTCGAGGACCGCGGGTTCGGGCGCCGCGAGACCGGCAAGGTCATCGGCGCTGGCGGTGTCGGGTGCGGGGCGGGTGAGGATGACGGTCAGGTGGGTGATCGCCAGCAGCACCACCGGCGGCACCGCCGCCACCGCGGCGGCGAGCACGCCGGGCACGTCGGCCTCGGCGGCGACCACGGCGTGGATCGCGTTGGCGGTCACCGACACCGCGGCGCCGCCGATCAGCAGCACCCACGGATACCACGCCGACCGTTGACCTGCGAGGGCGACGACGGCGACGGTGGCGACAACGATGATGCCGTCCACGATCAGCGGCCACGCCCATGCCTGTCCCGATCCCACACCCGACCGGGCCGCCAGGTCCGCCAGGGCCGTGAAACTGAGCCAGAACGCGCCGGCGGCGATGAACACCGTCCCCGACACCGCCGTCACCACCGCCCACCGGTGCCCCGCCGTCCTACTCGCGACCGTGCTGCTCGTGATCGGGGTGGTCATCACAGCCCTCGCACCCTCGAGGTCTCCGGTGTGGTGCTGGCGTCGCGGCTGAACCAGCCGTCCGCGATCTGCGGCGACTCACCCCGCACCGGCGACGACGATGGGCCGCGTCGGAGCGGTTCGCCGCGGACGGTGCGGTAGGCGGACCGGACCGTGGCGGTGATCTCCCGCGGCCCGAAGTCCGACTTCGCCGCTGTCAGCACGGCGTCGAGGGCATCGGTGAGCGGGACGCCGCCCTTAGCGAGACGGCAGGAGGCCCAGAACAGCTTCAGGTTGCGGTCGGTGTCCTGCCGGTCCAGCCACGCCGCCAACCGCTGCGCATCCTCCCGGCCCACCGGCTGCCAGGTCTCGGGCCGTGGCCGAGACACGGGACGGGGATCGAGGAAGTCCCGCAGCGCGTCGGAGTCCAGCAGGCCAGTCGGACCGGTGTTAATCGTCTCGACCCCGTACCCGACCGTCCTGCCCTCAATGGAGCGTAGGGAGGGCGGGACGATAATGTAGCCGCCGTCGCCGCGGAAGTCGATCCCGGCCCGCCCGGCCTGCCACGACCGCTGCTCCGTCCCGGGTGTCGCCGGGTAGGAGGCGTGCAGCCCGCCGGTGGGCGTGCGGACCAGCAGCTCCCACCCGTCCACCAGCCCGGCACGGGCGGCGCGGTCGAAACTGGCGCGCCCATCGACGGGGCCGTGCACATCCACATCCACCACGACGACCTCGGAGTCGGCGCCGGTCGGGACACCGATGTTCGCCCCCGGTGACTGCCGCCACCACGCCTGCACCTGATCCAGGTCCGTGGTGGCGTCGTGGAACCCGTGTCCGGTGGCCGGCCGCTTCCCATACGCCACACAGGGGAAGACCGGCACCCCGGCGCGGGCGAACTCCCGCGCGGCCGCCGACAACGGCCACGCTACGCTCATCCGCAGCAGCACTGAGGAGACCGCGCCGTGCTCGGCCATCACAACCCCCGCCCCTCGACCGCCGGTACCGGGACGGGGCGTGCACCTGGTTCGGGCAGCGACGCCACCTGCCGCGACGGCGCCGGCTCCGGTGCCGGGCGTACGTGCGCGGGTGTCTCGCGGTGGGTCGCGTCCCGGTCCTGACTCGGTGGAGTGCCGTCACTGACCTGCGCGGTGTCGAGCTGGTCCAGGATCGCCAGGGCGGTCTTGCGGACCCGTTCCCCGGTGGCCTTGACCACTTCCACCGGCTCTTTCCCGTCGACGCGGGCGGCCCAGGTGGAGACGTACGGGATCGTGTACCCGGAGGTGTCCATTCCGTGGGCGGCACCGACCATCAACGCCACGGACTCGGCTTCGACCTCGCCGATGCCGCGATGCTGACGGGCATCCTCGGCGTCGGGGCCGTGGAGGAGGACGTGGCCGAGTTCGTGGGCGAGGGTCTTGACCTGCGCGGCGGGGTCCATGTTCTCCCGCACCGCCACGGTGTTCGCGGTGTAGTCGGTCATCCCGTTCGCGCCGTGGATCATGCCCTCGTGCGGTACCCGCAGCACCGCGAACCCGGCCGCCTCGACCTGCGCCGCCAGACCGCCCCACAACCCGGCGGGCGCTTCGCCTTCCAGCAGCCGCGGTGCCGGGGGTTCGGGGATCGGGTCACCGGCGGTCTGGCTCGCATCCCACACATACGCCGGTCGGACGCCGACCATCTTGGAACGCACCACCTCACCGGCACGCGGCTTCTCACCCTTACTGAGCCGGCGCCAAGACTCCGCATCCTGCGGTGTAGCCGAGGCGAACCTGCCCGTCATCGGCGCGAGAATCTGGTAGCCGGGCTGGCCCTTCTCCACCTGCCGTCCGAGGGCCTGCCACTGCTTGTAGCCGGCCACGTACGAGGGGAACGGCTCCGGCACCCGGCCCTGCTCGTATGCTTCCGCGTGGGCGACCCAGATCAGCAGGGTGTTGTTGAAGCTCCTCGATCGGAACCGGGCCGCGAACGCCAACGCGCGCGCCCAATCCGGCCCGGACACCAGTTCTTCGACCGCGCCGGTCAGGCTCTCGTGCAGCTCATCGAGTTTGGCCTCTCTTGCGGCTTGCGCTTGCTCTCGTGTCTTCGCCATCGGCGTGTCCTCCCGATACCCTGAGCACCGGCCCGACCAGGCTCGGTGACCATCAGGTACGCCGCGAAAACCAGCAACGGCAGACGGACAACGAAACAAGCGATGTGACCGTCAGCTACGGCGGTGAACCCGGCGAGTGCCCACCGGACTACTAGCCCTTGGCGCGTTCCCTGCCAGCAGGCGGGAAGGATGCGGAGATCCGTACCGTCGACGCTGCGATGTGTACCTTCAGGATCAGGCGGCCGCTTTCTGCCGGATCATCAGCCGATAGCGAGTTGGTGTAACACCTACGGCGTGGCGAAACATCCGTGCGGCATGACCGCGACTGCGCCACCCCACTTCGCGCATCGCTGCCTCAATAGACAGGTCAGTCTCACGCAGCAGCCGAGCCAGATGCTCGGCTCGGACAGTAGTCAGGTACGTCATGGGGGTCTTGCCGTAAGCGTCCACGAAGATCCGCCCGAGCTGTGAGGGCGATAGATGTACTCCGGCGGCGAGTCGACCGAGTGTCCAGCCCTCGGCCGGTGCATTGCGAAGCAGGTCGAGCGCTTCGCGAGCCTCGGCCCGCAGGGGCGCCAACCGCCGGTAACGTGGTGTGCTAGGACGACCCGTCCTCTTCTGGGTCGTGGTTCGTGATACAGGCGAGGTCTTCACGTACGGGCTCACGACATCGAGCACGGCAAAGAGCAGGGCCTGCATCCGGTAGAACCTCTTGGTGCACGGTCCGTCAACACTGAGCGCGACCAGCTCGTCCAGGAGTGGCGTGAACATCCGAGTGCGGTTCTCTCCAAGGCGGAGTATCTGGGCCGACTCGGAGTAGATCTCGTCGGCGAAGTCATGGGCATCGAGCCGGTCTGCAAGCAGCTCGGCATGCTGCCAGAAGACCTGGTCGACGACGTAGTCTCGGTCCAGGTAGAGCGTGGTGACGGTGACTAGATCTTCGGGTTCGCTGCCACACAGGGTGTTGGCACCCAGGGCCACGACGTCACCGGCGCAGACGGGCTTCTCACCAAACTCGCTGAGCACGATCGCAGACCCAGCGCGGACGAAGATCAGCTTGACGCAGTCATGCGCCACGGGCGCAATAGGCACACGGATGCTGCAAGTGCGAGCAATGATTGGTTGAAAGCGCGCCGAAGGCATACATGCCTGCTACTGCCGACCCGCGCCAGGCGTGGAACGGGTCATGGCGCGCACCCTCTCATTGCGGTCGCTGGTGGGGCGCCACGAGGTCTAGGAACCAGAGACGTCACGGGGCTGACCCCCAAAGGGGGAGTCGGGCAGCCCTACCCCAGCGCGTCGCGGCGAGCAGCCCATTGGCCGACCGGTCGCGCCATGGTGAAGTCGGGGTGGTCATAGTCGGCGTTCTTGGTCCTCTCCTCCGGCAGCAATGGTGCTTGGATCCCCGCCCAAGGGCCTGCCACGGCTCTTGCCGCGTGTGTGGTCTCCCAACGGGCATCACGTGTGAAAAATGTAGCAGATAGTACAATTGACCGCCTATGCTGAGGCCGCGGTGGCCGCGTCGGTGTCGAGTCGCGGGCGAAGGGGGCGAGACGTGTCGTAGCTCCCGAGAGGGAGATGTCACCGTCATACGCGGGGGACTTAGCGCACTCTAGAACGAGTTCTCTACCTCAGTCTTGGACCTAGCTAGGGCATCGCAGGCTGCGAGATTCCCAACCCCTACTCACGCCGTTGGCATCAAAGATCGTACTTGACAGTACATAAATGGCTCTGGCATCGTGATGTGCTGTGAGTGGAGATCCTCGTGTGGCCAACGGTTGGGGTGCCGAGCGTCGGCGTGCCCAGGCCGAGCAGATCAGTTGTGCCGACGTGGTCGATGCGCTGGGTCGTCGTCACCGCCACCGTGCGCACATCCTGGGGCTGGAGAGCCCCACCCCCGGCAGGGTCCTCTTCGGACCAGCCGTGACTATCGCCTTCTTCCCCAGTTGCGCTGCCAGCGTCGACCCCGCTGTACACGATTTCCGATCGCTGTTCCGTGAGGCGGTTGGCGACGACGCCGAGGGAAAGGTCCTCGTGCTCGCGACCAACGGCCATCCAGGCGTCTCGGTCGGTGGTGGAACGAAGCTTGGTCGCGTTCACCACTACGGGCTCGACGGCGTGCTGACAGATGGTCGGCTCCGGGACTACGCCGAGCTTCGAACGTACGGGTTCACCGCGTACTGCGCCGGGGAAGCGGTCGAGGCTGGCGGTGCGCTGATCACTCCACACCAGGCGAACGTTCCCGTGGTGCTGGATGGTGTCGGCATCATGCCGGGCGACTACGTTCTCGCCGACGGATCGGGGGCGGTCATCATCCCCGGCGCGGAGATCGACGAGGTCCTGCTCGGTGCGACAGCGGTGAAACAGGAGGACGCGCGCTTCCGTGAGCAAATCGCGCAGGAACGCGCCAGTGCCGGGGAGAGCACCCGGGGAGAGCGAGAGCGATGACCGAGCCGGGACGCGACGAGCGGACAGAACGATCACCAGACGCTGGAACGGGAGGTAGCCCTGGCTCCCGCAGCGCTTCTCGACACCACGCCGATCCGGAGGCGGGCGACCACTCCAACGACCGCGTTGGCCGCGAGATGTTCGCTTGCCCGCACTGCGGGCACCAACTCAGCATGTTCAGAGAAGCGCGGTCGAGCCCCGGAGACAAGGCCGCTGCCTGGGTGGCGAGCGTCGCGGGCTCATGGCCGTTCCTGCTAATCCTGGTGGTGGCGATTCTCGCGTGGTTTGTCGTGAACACTATCCTGCCGCTCTTTTATCCCCACCCGACGGCCATGCTGGACTATCTAGGAACGGCTCTTGCGATCGTCGCGGCTCTGCAGGGACCGCTGATTCTGCTCACTCAGCGACGGGAGTCGGACCGGGACCGTGCGCGAGACATCGAGACGTTCCACATCTCTCAAAACACCGAAGCCGATCTGCACTCGATCAGTCATGCCATCAACTCGGTTCTTGAGCAGTGGGAACGCGACCGGTCGTCAGGTGCCGTTGACGTACCGGGAGGTGGCGGTACGGCTGAGAAACCGCGGACGGGAGCCACTCGATCGCAGGACTCATCGTGACCTCCGAGACTGGCGGGTTCAGTCCAGATTGGGAGCACGGTGAGTGAGAAGAAGCCGCGACGGCTGACCGCCAAGGGCGAGGCCACTCGTCTGCGTATCGTCGCGGCAGCCGCCGATCTCATGTACTCGCAGGGCGTCGAGGCCACCAGCGTTGACGATGTCATAGAGGCCAGTGGAACGGGCAAGTCTCAGGTTTACCACTACTTCTCGGACAAGACCGAGTTGGTTGAGGCAGTCGTGAGGGCCCAGATTGAGCGGGTGCTTGGCGAGCAGGCACCATTCCTCGACGACCTGCGCACGATGCGCGGCTTCGAGCGTTGGCGGGATGCGATCGTGGCAGGAGTGCGTGGTTGGCGAGGTGCTCACGGCTGTCCGATGGGGTCGCTGGCGAGCGAGATCGCTGGCCGGTCTGAGACTGCGCGTGAGAATCTCCAGCGAGGATTCAGCGTCTGGCAGCACTGGTTCCGTCTCGGACTGGAGCGCATGCAGGACTCAGGCGAGCTACGGCCGGACGCAGACCCTGAAGAACTCGCCGTCGGTCTGATGGCGGCTGTCCAAGGCGGGTACCTCCTCGTCAAGACCACACGGGACGAGCGCAGCATGGCAATCGCGCTCGACATGGCTCTCGATTCCATCCGCGTCGCGCTGAGCGCCGCAGAGTGAACTGCGGAGGAGAGCACATGCCTTCTGAGGCACGAGTCCCAGAGCCCGCGGACGATTCCAAGAGCCATGCCGTGAGGAGGAGTTCTGCCCCGGACTTTCACAGTTCGAGCTCTATCCACTCGATGCCTCCCGAGCATGATGGTGCGAGTCAGGCCACGGCCAGCTTGCGGGCAATGGTCGACCGGGTTCCTGAAGGCTGGACCGTCGTCGCATACGAAGGTCGCTCATACGGATTGACCCGGACCACGCGAGTGCAGGGCCAGAGCATCAGCATCTCGGCCGAAGAGCTAGGAGGCGAAGACCTGATCAGCGCCAACGTGTACCGCACTCGCAAAGCAGAGCACCTACGGCCCTGTGAGGTATCCGAAGCCAAGGTGCTGGCATTCCTGCGCGGGTGGACGCCCGCATGACCCCTCGCGACACTCTGTCAGCAGGATCAGGAATCCACGCCGGATCCTCCGGTGTGGCTTCATCGACTACGAGGACGACGACATGTTGGCATGGCCCCGTTTAGAGATTCCACGCTTGGATGTGCACGGGCCCGCAGTCTCGGTCTATGACACTGAGAACCGATCGTTGGTGACGTTGCGGCCGGACGACGTCGCGCGGATGTACGTCTGTGGCATCACACCGTACGACTCCACTCATCTCGGCCATGCGGCAACCTACGTCGGCTTTGACCTACTCAACCGCGCCCTTCGAAACGCCGGTCACGATGTCATCTATGTTCAGAACGTCACCGACGTCGATGACCCGCTGCTGGAACGCGCCCACGCGCGAGGCATTCCCTGGAGTGATCTCGCACAACGCGAGATCGAGCGATTCCGGCAGGACATGACAGCCTTACGCGTGCTGCCACCCGCACGCTTCGTCGGAGTCTCCGAGGCCGTCACCAAGATCATCTCTCGCATCGAGATGTTGAAAGAACGCGGCTCCATCTACCGAGTGGGAACCGACCTCTACTTCGAGGTGTCTGCCGACCCATCCTTCGGCCGTATATCGTCACTCGACCGCGACGTGATGCTGAATGACTTCGCCGAGCGTGGTGGTGACCCCGACCGGAAAGGCAAGCGCGATCCGCTCGACTGTCTGGTTTGGCGCGGCGAGCGGCAAGGGGAGCCGTCCTGGCCCAGTCCGTGGGGGCCGGGACGACCCGGCTGGCACATCGGATGCACCACAATCGCCCAGGAATATCTGGGACCATCCTTCGACGTACAGGGCGGAGGACGAGACCTGGCATTCCCGCACCACGAGATGTCCGCAGGACTCGGTCATGTCATTCATCCACAGCATCGGTTCGCGCAGACCTTCGTCCATGCCGGGATGGTTGCCTACGACGGCGAGAAGATGTCGAAGTCGCGCGGAAACCTGGTCTTCGTCTCCTCTCTGCGAAAGCAAGGAGTGGACCCTGCGGCCATCCGCCTCGCCCTCATGCGGCACCACTACCGATCAAGCTGGGAGTGGACAGACGCCGAACTCCCTGCCGCACTCGTCACGTTGAAGCAGTGGCGTCGTGCCCTGGCGCTCGGTAGCGGGGCGCCGGCAGCACCGGTCGTGCAGGCCGTGCTATCGGCATTAGCCGCCGACCTGGACGCTCCGGCCGCGGTTACGATTGTGCAGGCGTGGGTTGACGCCTCGCTTGGTACCGACACTGTGGCGGACAAGCGAGACAGCTCTGCCTCTATGACGGTTCGACGTCTGGCGGACGCTTCACTCGGTCTCTTGCTCTGATCGGATCACCCCGGACTGGCAATATTCGGCCATCGTGCACGAGCTGGCTACGCCTGCGTCCAGGTGGTGCCGGAGGTGTGGTCCTGGATGGCAATCCCAGCACTAGCCAGTTCGTTCCGGATGCGGTCGGCGGTGGAGAAGTCTCCTGCGTCTCGCGCATGAGAGCGATTCGCGAGCAGGACCTCGACGAGGGTAGAGATCGTGCTGCTCTGCACGTCGGCTCGCGGGGCGGTCGTGAAGCCGCCGGGCTCGGCTCCTAACACTTCGGTCATCGCGAGCACCGATTCGTACGCGGACATGGCGGCAGCTGCATCGCCGCTATCCAGAGCGATGTTGCCCGCGCGCACGTGGTCGTGTAGTACGGCGAGCGCCGCTGGAACATTCAGATCGTCGTCGAGCGCGGCCGCAAAGGCAATGGGCGGCTTCGGGACGTCGGATGCTGTGTTCGCGAGCTGTGTTCGTGCGCGGCGTCGGAAGGTCGCGATTCTCGTGACCGCAGCTTCGGCGTGCGCGAGGGCTTCCTGCTGATAGTCCAGGGCGCTGCGGTAGTGCGCGCTGAGCAGGTAGTAACGCAGGGTCGCCGGGCCGACGCGGCGGAGGAGTTCGTCGGCGTACAGAGAGTTGTCTAGCGACTTGGCCATCTTCTGACCGCCGACGGTGACGAGGCCGTTGTGCACCCAGTACTTGGCGAATTCCTCGCCTGCTGCGGTGGACTGGGCGAGCTCGTTCTCATGGTGTGGGAACCGCAGGTCGAGGCCACCTCCGTGGATGTCGAATGCACGTCCGAGGTAGTGCTGGGACATCGCTGAGCACTGTATGTGCCATCCCGGCCTGCCGGTTCCCCATGGTGAGCGCCAACGGACGGATGCTGGGTCGCTGGGCTTGGCTCCCTTCCAAAGCGCGAAGTCGCGGGGATCGGTCTTTGCCCCGCCAGGCCCTTCGTCAGGGTCTGCCACGGCGTCGGGAGTCTGCCGGGTGAGCGTGCCGTATGCCTGCCAGCTGCTGACATCGAAGTAGACGTCGCCGGAGCCGTCGCCGGCGACGTAGGCGTGTCCGCGGCGAAGGAGTCGTTCGATCAGGGTCAGTGCTTGCGGGATGTGACCGGAGGTTCGGGGTTCATGGGTTGGCGGGAGAACACCCAACGCGGCGTACGAGCGCGCGAACTCCGTCTCGACACGGTAGGCGCGTGCCCACCATGGTTCAGTCTCGGTTGCAAGGTCCAGAACCTTGTCGTCGACGTCGGTGACGTTGCGAACGAGGGTGACCGCGTAGCCGCGGTGGGTGAGCCAGCGTCGCCAGAGATCGTAGACGAGGGCGCTACGAAGGTGCCCGATGTGCGGCGCGGACTGCACGGTCGGCCCGCACACATAGATGGAGACTCGTCCTGGGGTCAGCGGGACGAAGCTACGTAGCTCCCGGACAGCACTGTCGTAGATGCGAAGCATCAGTCCGCTGTCTCCTGCCTGGTAGAAGCCGCGATCGCGGCGAGCGGACCAGTCATAGGTGGGGCACGCTGATGTAGTCCAGGCCCGAGAGGTTCACTAGCGTCTCTCGGAAACCGCGGACGATGACGCCCAGGACTGCCTGACAATGGCCGCATCGCATGACTGCACCCATGGCTGTGATGAAGACATGCGCGCAGGCGAGGTTGAAAGAGCTGCCGCAGCCGCGGCACCTGCCGACCGTCACAGTGATCTCGATACCGAGAGTAGTCGCGAAGGCACCCGCGAGGGCGTTTCCGTCAACGTGAGTCATGGACTTCCTCCGAATCGTTCCGTACGAATCTGCGTGGGGTCGTGGCCGAGTTCGACAAGCCAACCGGCGACGGCCTCGACGAACGGCGTCGGTCCGCAGATGAAGATGCGTGGCGACAGCGACGCGGGAAAGGTCGACGCTGCGAGCGCCTCACGCGTCAGTCGTCCAGGTGGCTGGCCCGCTCCCGGCGCTGACTCGCGCGTGTGGACAATCTCGACGAGGGTTCGTGAGAGTTCTGCCAGTTCGTCAGCGAAGAACTCATCGCGCGGACTGCGGACCGAGTACAGCAGCCGAAACTCAGCGCCTTTCGGCTCACGTTCACGTGCTGAGGCCATCGAAAACAAGGGCACAACCCCTGATCCGCCTGCGATGAGCTGAACCGGGGACTGCTCGGGCTCAGCGGGGATCCAGACGAAGAAGCGCCCGAGCGGTCCTTGTACCTCGATTTCTTCACCTTCTGCGAGTTGGCGCACGAGAAAGGGCGACACCTCGCCCCCGGGCAGTTCCTGGACCACCAGCATGACCCGTGTCGACTCACCCGAGGACGCCAGCGAGTAAGACCGGGACGCCTGGTACCCGTCCGGTGCCGTGAGCCTGATGTCGAGATGAGCTCCGGCGACGTTTCCAGGCCAGGTCGGAACATCCAACTCAAGACGGATGGCCGACTCGGTCTCAAATTGCCGACTGAGCACCCGCCCGAGGTGCCACCGGACGCGAATAGGAGTCATCACCAGTAGCGTTCCTCGCGCCATGGGTCGCCACGGAGGTGGTAGCCGTTCTGTTCCCAGAACCCCGGGTCGTCCGAGGGCATCATCTCCATTCCTCGAATCCACTTCGCGCTCTTCCAGAAGTAGAGGTGGGGCACGAGGAGTCGGGCCGGACCGCCGTGCTCGGGAGTAAGGGGCTCGCCCTCCGCCTCAGTGGCTACCCATGCCTGTCCATCGAGGAGGTCTTCGAGTGGGAGGTTGGTGGTGTATCCGCCGTAACTACGGACCATCACATAGTCGTAACTGGTCTCGACATCCTCGAACAGCCGGTCTATGGGCACGCCACGCCAAGCCATGTCCAGCTTCGACCAGTGGGTGACGCAGTGGATATCGGTGACGATGTCTTCGACGCCTACCTCCTGAAGCTCACTCCAGTTCCAGCGGTGCGCGACCTCGTCTTCGGTCGTGATCGTGAAGCTCCATCGGCCTTCGTCGACATTGGGCGTGGGTCCCGTCGAGAGCACCGGCCAGTCGTAGACGTGGGTCTGCCCGGGAGGCAGTCGTGGGTCGCTGGAGCCACGCCGTCCTCCGAAACCGCTGTTGATCACTCCCATGACTGCCCCTCCTGCGGGAACTCGCTACTGTGGCCTGCGCAAACGGTCGGCGTCGCTCACGAGGGAGCGATGCTGGGTAGGTGTTCCGGACGAACATCGCTCTTGACATGACGTTCGACGACTTCGCGGACCGCGACGTCGCAACTCGTGAAGACGTAGCTCTTGCCGACGTCTTGGCGATCCTGTAATCGGGGTTTTCGCCCCATTCTTCAAGGCTCTGTCGGTCGTCGAACTCGACGACCAGTGCCGAGTCCCCGTCCTCAGCGGTGAACATCTTGTGCTCGATGTGGCTAGGACTCTGTTGGATAAGGATCTGCATCTGGTTGTAGAGCCGGTCGTGTTCGGCCCGGTGCTCGGGCGCGACGTAGGACCGGAAGACGGCGAGGGTCATTGTGAAACCTCCCGTTTCTTGATGTTCGATGGTCTTGAGCCACTGCCGGCAGTTCGTCGCCGGAGTTTCCTGGCAGATAGCCGACCGAGCGGCATGGCCTCCGGCGCGTGTCCTCGTTCATCCGCTGGAAACGGGTGCCAGTCACCACGCCAAGTGCCCTCGGTAGGGCGGCCGGGTCGGCAGGACGCAGTCACGCTCTGACAGCCATGTACTCGTTGACGACGCCGCGGAGGTGTATCCGAGCGCGATGCAGAGCGTCGACGGCATCGACCTTGTCGAGGCGAAGCACGTAAGCCGCGTCCGCCAGTGACACGTCATTGATGTCGACGAGTTGTACCAACTGGCCGAGCGGATCGGCCAAACGTGCGATGGCGCCGTCCACCACTCGATACAGATCGGTGGTGAACACCTCGTCGTCCGGGCTCAGGGTACTGGTCTGGCCCCAGCGGTTCGGCGCGTCAATGTGGCGTCCAGCATCGGGTCCAATGTCGTAGAAGTCGGGGTAGAAGAACTCCGCAGTATCAGCGTCGGGATCCAGCTCGGCGGTCTGGTTCTCGGCTCTTGTTCGATAGTCGCCGAGGCTCCGTACCATTGGCTCAGGCTCAGCGAATGCTCGATCGGCTAGGTCCCGGGCGAGCGACAGGGGGTCCAGCCCCCTTGGGCTTTCCTCGAATGCTGAGAGCAGAGTCTCTTGGACCAGGTCTTCCGCAGCGTGTGGGGCGAGACTCCGGGCGAGTCCAAAGAGGAGGCGAGTGATCTCACTGGGATCGCTGGGCCTCTCGGCCTCGCCGTCGACGATGTCGTGAAGTAGGAGCGAGACACTGTCGGGCAGATGGGGCAGATCATGCGGTTCGGCATCAGCGACGAGATCAGTGACGGTCTCGACCTGGTGCGTGAACAGCCGGCAGTCCGGGCACGCGTAGAGATGTTGCTGGGCCACCTCGGTGTCGGCTTCATCCAGAAGACCCATTCGGAACTGGGTGAGTTCCTCGGTGTACTCGGCGCATGACAGCTCGCTCGCGTTGACTGGTGCGTGGCTCATGGCGACTCCTTTGACGCCAGGCTCGGAGTGGCACCCTGAGCTAGCTTCAGGCGGGTCCACACGTTCATGTTGATGACGACCGCGGCGATCTCTGCGACTTCGCGCTCCGTGAAGTGAAGCCGCAGTTCTTCATGTAGGGCCGGAATCTCCTCGTGACGGAACGAGGTGAGACCTTCGCAGTAGGCGAGCGCGGCTCTCTGCCCGGGCGAGTACATGGTGCTCTCACGCCACGACGCCAGGTGTGCGGCTTGTTCGGACCGGATCCCGATCCTGGCCGCCACCTCGGCGTGGAGAATCAGGCAGTACGAGCAGGGGTTTAGCTGTGCGACGCGCAGACGGAGGAGCTGTAGCAGGGCACGGTCTCCCGACAGCTCTGCGGCGTAGCCGAATTGCGTGGCCATGTCTCTTGCGAGTTCGTGGAACGGCGTGAGGTCTGGGTCGAAGCGAGTGTTCTCGAACCGGAGACTCCCGAGTACCGGTTTCGGGTCTTCGGTGCCGGGCTCAGACATCGCCCCGACCGTCCCGTCCATCGCCCGGAATGGCTACCATGGCGGCGTACTCGGGGTTGCGCTCGATGAAGGACCGGAACACGGGGCACCTCACGGTCGCGCTCTTGCCCTCCGCGCGGATGCTGTCCAGCACTCTGCGGGTGAGTTCGGTCGCCAAGCCCTGTCCTCGGTAGTCCGGCAGGATCGAGGTCGCCAGCAGCGTCACTCTGCCGTTCTTGTCCGCGAACGGGACGGCTCCGAACTCGACGCCATCCTTGGTTGCGACGAAGGCGCTGGCCTGAGCATCTACTGCGATCGAGAACGACGTGCCGTTCTCGAGGTTCGTCGACCTGGCATCGGGCTCGTGATGCCGTGCGCCTGTGTCCGTGAAGGCGCCACCAGCCTGATTCTGGTCCTGTGGGTCCATACTTCCTGTCACCTGACCCAGGTCCTCGGGTTCGTTCATGCCGCTTCCTCTCCAACCTCTGTCGCCGGACCTGCATCGCCGAGGAGTCTTGTTTCAGCCCTTAGCAGCCCGGTGACATCGGTCTTGTCGGTCGTCGCGAGACCAGCCGCCCGGCCTCGGGGGCGACGCACCGTCTGGCCTCGACTCTACCGCAGGACATGTGGAATAGTTGGACCGCCGGGTCCGTTACAGCACGTAATGGCGCGGCCGCGTCACCTGCTAGGAGGAGCCAAAGTGACCACCAACGACTACCGCAAGACCCCTGAGTTGCTCAGCCGCCTGAGCGACGAGCAGCATCGGGTGACGCAGCAGGACGGCACAGAGCCGGCCTATCGGAACGAGTACTGGGACAACCACGAGCCTGGCATCTACGTCGACATCGTCTCGGGTCAGCCGCTGTTCTCGTCCACCGACAAGTACGACAGCGGCACGGGATGGCCGAGTTTCACGGCGCCCATCGCCGCCGACGCTGTCGCGACCAAGGTGGATCGGACGCACGGCATGATCCGCACAGAGGTGCGCTCGGCGGGCGCCGACAGCCATCTTGGGCACCTATTCCACGACGGACCCGCCGCCGCCGGGGGGCAGAGGTACTGCATGAACTCGGCCGCGATGCGCTTCGTTCCTGCCTCCAGGCTTGTCGAGGAGGGCTACGGCCAGTTCGGTGCACTGTTCGACACCGACCAGGACTCTACGAAGGGAGCCAACGCATGACCAGCGGGACCAACGACAGCGGAGAGATCACGCAGGTCTCGGGAGCGGAGACGGCCGTTCTGGCGGGCGGGTGCTTCTGGGGCATGCAGGACCTGATCCGTCGCCAGCCGGGCATCCTCGGAACCCGCGTCGGGTACACGGGTGGGCAGAACGAACACCCGACCTACCGCGACCACCCAGGCCATGCGGAGGCGATCGAGGTCGTCTTCGACCCTTCGAAGACGAGCTATCGGGACATCCTGGCGCTGTTCTTCCAGATCCATGATCCCTCGACGCTGAACCGTCAGGGGAACGACCGGGGCACGAGCTACCGGTCCGCGATCTTTCCGGTGACGTCGGAGCAGGAGCGGATCGCCCGCGACACGATCGCGGATGTGAACGCATCGGGTCTGTGGCCGGGTAAGGCGGTTACCAGTATCGAGCCGGTCGGTCCGTTCTGGGAGGCGGAGCCCGAGCACCAGGACTACCTGGAGAAGTATCCGAGCGGCTACACGTGCCACTTCCCCCGCGACGGCTGGGTGCTACCGGAGCGGAGTTCGCCCAGCGTGGCCACATAGCAAGGTTCTGCGGTTTGGGCCCGGGCATCTGGGGTCGAGATCCGCCTCGCCGCCCCCCGAAGGGTCCGGTGACGGTTGACGACTGGACAGCCATGCCCAACCGCGAGGGCCCCGATCCTGAAGTACGACATGAGGCTCTCATCGGCTGCTCGCAAGGGTGGTCCACCCGGATGGTCGTTGGCACCTGAGTGCGGGCGAGAGACCGCCCAACCCGAGGCGATTAGCCTTGGGGTATGACTGACAGCGCCAGCGGCCCCCGCCCGCGCCGCTTGACGGCTCGCGGCGCCGCAACGAAGGCCCGGATTATCGAGGCGGCCGATCAGTTGATGTATGAGCGCGGCGTTGCCTCGACGACTCTGGCCGACGTCCGTGCATCGAGTGGGACGTCGAAGTCGCAGCTCTATCAGCACTCCGCTGAGAAGGACGCACTGGTGAAAGAAGTCATCGAGGCACGTGCGGAGGCTCTGCTGTCACAGCAGCGCCGTCGCCTTGCGAGGGTTGAGTCGCTGCGCGGACTCGAACTCTGGCGCGATGAGCTCGTTGAACGCAATGCGCTCCGAAACGGCGCCTATGGGTGCCCACTAGGAGCGCTGGCGAATGAGATCGCTGATCATGACGAAGACACACGGAAAGTCATTGCTGCTCATTTTGACGCCTGGCTCCAACTCTTGACTGATGCGATTGAAGAGCTGAAGAAGCGCGGTGTGCTAACCCCGAGCGCCGAGGCGCACGCGTTGGCCACTGGGCTGTTGGCTGCTCTCCAAGGAGGTTACCTACTCGCTAAGACGGCCCGAGACGTCCGTCCCATGCGGGTGGTCCTCGACATGGCCATCGCACAGGTGCGGGCGTACTCGACGGAGAGCAACTCTGCGTGACTGCGCCCCGGCTTGCTAGGCCAGCGCAGCGACCCTGAGATTCGCCCGGCTCCTAGAGTCTGTGGACTTTAGGGTCCAAAACGTGTTCAAGTCGCACGCGTAGGGAAGGCGCTACGCTCTCCCGGCTTGCCTTTGGCTTGGGGTCCATGGCGCTTGCGCCGCTCACGACGATCGGCAATCATGAGAGTGGACCCCTAGGTCCATTATGGCTTACCGAGCGATTGGACGGAAGATGGCAACGGTTGATGTGACAGACAAGAACTTCCGCGAAGTGACCGAGCGGGAAGGGATCGTCATCCTTGACTTCTGGGCTACCTGGTGCGGTGCATGCAAGGCGTTTGCGCCGGTGTACGAGGCAGCATCTGAGAGCCACCTGGATATCCTCTTTGGCAAGGTCGACACGGAGGCGGCGCAGCAGTTGTCTGAGTCACTCGCAATCCGCGCGCTACCAACAATCGCGGTCTACCGCGACTCGATCAGGGTGTTCTTCCAGGCCGGCGCGCTCCCGAGGCCTGCGCTTGACGACCTGATCACACAGGTACGGGCGCTCGACATGGCGCAAGTGCGAGCCGAGATCGAGAGCCATGCCCACGTCCACTAGTAGTTGCCGTGGTCAGGAGGACGATGTCCCGGACATGCGTCGGGCTGCGTGAGGTGTCTCCCTGATTGGATCGGGTCGTCAGGAGTTGATGTTGTCGAGTTCGGCGACGTCCTGTGCTGTGAGGGACAAGCTGGCGCCGGTGATGTTCTCGCGCAGGTGCGCGACCTTCGAGGTCCCAGGGATAAGCAGGATGTTCTCCGAGCGCTGCAGCAGCCAAGCGAGGGCGACAGCCATCTGGGTGGCCTCCAGCCGGGTTGCCACGGCGGTGAGGGCATCGGCCTGGAGCGGAGTGAACCCGCCGAGGGGGAAGAAGGGGACGTAGGCGATGTTGTCGGCGGCGAGGCTGTCGATCAGGTGGTCGTCCCACCGGTTGGCGAGGTTGTACATGTTCTGCACGCAGACGATCGATGTCACCGTGCGGGCTTCGGCGACCTGCTCGGCGGTGACGTTACTGACTCCGAGCTGGCCGATCAGTCCCTCTTGCTGGAGGCCGGCGAGGGTCTCCATGGCTTCGGCGATCGAGCCTGGTTGGGGGCCGTTGGCGTCTCCCATGCGCATGTTCACCAGGTCGAGGCGCTCGGCCCCCAGGGATTCGAGGTTCTCGTGAACCTGCTTGCGCAGATCCTCGGGAGTGCGCGCGGTTGGCCAGCCGCCCTCGGCGTCGCGGTTCGCGCCGACCTTGGTCGCGATCAGTACCGACCCCGGATACGGATGCAGCGCCTCACGAATCAACTCGTTGGTGACCCGCGGGCCGTAGGCGTCGCTGGTGTCGATGTGCGTGACACCCTGCGCGACAGCTTCGCGTAGCACCGCGATCGCGCCGTCACGGTCAGCCGGTGGCCCCATCACCCAGGGTCCCGCGAGCTGCATGGCCCCGTAGCCGAAGCGGGTGACGGTCCGGTCACCAAGGTTCCAGGTGCCGCCGGGGAGCGTGGTTGATGCTGTGGTCATCGTGTCGTGCCTTCCTTGTTCGGATCAGGGGTGGTGCTCCGCCCCGTCTTGTATCAGTGTTGGAGAGCAACTCTCTTCTGGGAAGTACGCACTTCGCAGTGCGTTACCTCCTGCGTGAAAGGCGGACATGATGGCGACGACGACCGCGGCCGAAAAGCGCGAGCGGGCCAAGAGCGCGTACAACGCGTTCCTGGCGGTCTGCCCGAGCCGCCAGCTCCTCGACCGGCTCGCCGACAAATGGGTCGTGCTCATCCTCTGCGCTCTCGGCGGCGACGGCACCGGCAGCGTTGGAGAGCCGGCATCGATGCGGTACTCCGAACTCTCCCGCCTCATCGCCGGCGTCAGCCAGAAGATGCTCACCCAAACCCTCCGATCCCTGGAACGAGACGGCCTCATCACCCGCACGGTCACCCCGACTGTCCCCGTCACCGTCGACTACGCGCTCACCGACCTCGGTCTCTCGCTCTACCAGACCACCCGGCAGCTCAGGGTCTGGGCGCAAGACCACATGGACACTGTCCAGACCCATCGCGACCACTACGACACCCAGCACTGACACCGTGCGACACCCCGCTGAACGAGCGCTTCGCTCCCAGGCTTGACATTGAGGCAGGGGGAAGCCACCGCAGAGGATGTCCATCGGTTCGACGGCGCTCCAGTCGATGCTGGCGACGTCACCGAAGTTCAGCGCGTCGGGCCAGTGGCGGGCGACGGGTTCGTTGATCTCGAAGACCAGATCGTCTCGGCGTCGAAGACATACTCGACAGCCAGATCGAGTCCGCCGTACCCAGAGAACAGCGACCCGACCCGCAGGCGACGCTCACCAGACGGGGTGTGGTCGTGCATGAAGACTCCGGCAGTTCGGGGACCCCGAACCCGAGCCCCTCACGGAGCCCTTTCGCCGGGCTGATCACCTGCCAGGTGCACGATCCCGGGTGGCCGCCCGCGAAACCCCGCCCATAACCCGACGGAGCGCGTCCGCTCTCGACCGGCAGCCCGACGCCGATCCGTCTCCCCGCTCAGCCCTCTCTGAGCTGCCACGCGTCTTGCAGGTCGAGGCAAGGTCGCCACTGGGGCGGCGCGCTGGTCGTAGGCTGACACCCAACGACGAACGGGCGCTGAGGAGCGAGAGTGGGCAGAGGCGGGTTGTACTCAGGTTTCGAGGCGTACCGCGTCCTCACAGCGGAAGACATCAAGAGAGCGCTCCAGCACGGCCTCGTCGCCCTTGACACCAATGTGTTGCTGAACCTCTACCGGTACAACGAGAAGACTGTCGATGACTTGCTGCGCGTGGCCGAGGCTGCCGCAGAGCGCCTCTTCGTACCGCACCAGGTGGTCCGAGAGTTCTGGCGTAATCGCCAGTCGGTCATCGCGAGCCTAGGCAGCGCGTCCAAAGACGCCCAGGCAGCGCTGGCGAAGAACTCGACCTCAACGAAGGACGCAATAGCCCGTTGGGCCAAGAGCGTTGCCCTTCCTAGCGAGGAACGTGCCAACCTGACTAAGGACGTGGACGACTTCTACGACGGGTTGCGTGAACGAGTAGGTGAGGAGCCCATCAGAGTCTCCGCTCACGCGCCCACGTCCGAGGACAGGTTGTTGGCACGACTGGAACAATTGCTGGAGGACACTGTTGGCCCGGCGCTCTCGGAAGAGGAGTGGAAGAAGGCTGTCGAGGAGGGTGAACGACGGGTAGAGAACTCGATCCCTCCTGGCTATATGGATGTCGAGAAGCTTGAGTCTGACCTCCCGGAAGGGGCATCGGGGGACTATCTCGTCTGGCATCAACTGCTTCTTGAGGGCGGTGAGCGTGGGGTCGACTTGGTGCTTGTGACCGCGGACACGAAAGAAGATTGGTGGAACCGGGCAGATCGAGGGTCGATCATTGGTGCTCGCCACGAACTGGTTGACGAGTACCTCCAAGCGACTGGGTGTCGGTTCTTTCTTCTCGAACCAGCGGACCTGATCAAGCACTCATCGGCGCTGGGCGTTGGAACCAGCCTTGAATCCGTCCAGGACATCGAACGTGTGCGTGACGAAGCACCAGAGCACGTCCCGTGGAGCGCTGACGCGGCGAGAGCAGTTCTGAAGGAACTCGATTCTCAGGGTCATACGCAGGCTGACGTGATTAGAGAAGCGATTGCGAATGGCGGCAGAATCTCGCGGGCGCGCGTCTATGAACTGGATAATCGTGACGAGAGTCAGATGCTGCGTGGATTCACGCGACCCGTCAAGCGCGTCACGGCTGAACTTCAAGCAAAGGGGGATGTGCCATACGGCGTTGCCGCTTTGCTCGACGCTGTGTATGAGACTGGCGTGAAGTCGTCTCACTTTGCGGTACCCCATGAGGTCGTGGAGCTGCTTGGCGAGGAGCGCCCTATCTAGTAGCTCCTCGAAGTGAGTCGCGCACCTGGGTGGTGTGACGGTCTCGATGCGGGTGATGAGCGCTGGCGATGGCTACAGGTATCTCCTGCGCACGGTCGCGGCTGCGGATGGCGACCGTGAGCTGTCCACGCCACTGACGAGGTACTACGCGGAGGCGGGCACACCACCGGGCCAATGGCTCGGCTCCGGCGTCACCTCACTTGGCAAGGGGCAGCTCGCGGTCGGTGATCGGGTGTCGGAGGCCCAGCTCCAGCTCTTGATGGGGATGGGCCGTGACCCGATCACCGGTGACCCGCTCGGTCACGCCTTCCCCGCCTACAAGTCGGTGCCGGAACGGATCGAGGTCCGTATCGCTGACCTCGATCCGGCGATGGGTCCTGGCGCGAAGGGTGAGGCGGTTGCGCAGATCGAGGCCGAGGAGGCCGAGCGCTGCCGGCGGCGGGCCGTGGCGGGGTTCGACTTCACCTTCTCGGTCCCGAAGTCGGCCTCAGCGTTGTGGGCGGTCGCCGACGCAGGGACCCAGGCCCTGATCGGTGAGGCGCATCATGCGGCGGTTGCGGAGGTGGTTGCATTCATGGAGCGCGAGGTTGCAGCCACCCGCACTGGCACGACCGCCGGTGACGGGGCCGTTGCGCAGGTCGATGTCACCGGGTTGGTAGCGACGGCGTTCGATCACTTCGACTCCCGTGCCGGCGACCCCCACCTGCACACCCACGTCGTCATCTCCAACAAGGTGCAGACCGCGTTCGACGGCAGATGGCGCAGTCTGGATGGGCGGCCGATGCACGCCGCCGTCGTTGCCCTGTCCGAGCTGCACGAGGCGGTGTTCGCCGACCACATGACCCGCACCTTCGGCGTCGAATGGGAAGCCCGCGACATGGGCCGAGACCGCAACCCCGCCTGGGCGATCACCACCGTTCCGGAGAAGCTGGTCCAGGAGTTCTCCACCCGTGCCCGCCACATTGACGTCGAGAAGGACCGGTTGATCGCCGAGTACGTCGCCCGGCACGGCCGCCAGCCCTCCACAGCCACCATCATTAAGCTCCGCGCCCATGCCACCCTCGCCACACGGCCGGAGAAGGAGGTGCGGTCGCTGGCCGACCTGACTGGCGAGTGGCGCGTCCGCGCCACCGGGGTGCTCGGCCAGGACGCCACCAAATGGGCACGTGAGGTGACCGACAACGACAAGGCGTTGCCGTTGCGCGCCGACGACGTGCCCCTGGATGCGATCGCCGACTTCGGCCAGTCGGTGGTCGAGGTGGTGGGTGAGAAGCGGTCCACGTGGCGGCGGTGGAACCTGATGGCCGAGGCGTCCCGGCAGACGATGGGCTGGCGCTTCGCCACCATGCACGACCGCGAGGCGATCGTGGGGATGATCGCCGATGCCGCCGAGCAAGCCTCGCTGCGGTTGACGCCGCCCGACCTCACCACGAGCCCGGCCACCTTCCGGCGGGTGGACGGAACCAGCGTGTTCCGGCCCAAGCACTCCACGGTGTTCTCCTCCGAGCTACTGCTCGCGGCCGAAGACCGGCTGCTCGAACGCTCGCGCACTATGACCGCCCCCACCGTCCCGCTGCGGACGGTGGAGAAGATCACCGCACGGCCCGATGCCGAGGGCCGGATGCTCGGGGAGGATCAGGCCGACGCGCTCATGAAGATCGCCGTCTCCGGCCGCGTCCTCGATGTGCTCGTCGGCCCGGCCGGCGCCGGGAAGACCACCGCCATGAACGCACTGCGGCGGGCGTGGGAGAAGGAGCACGGCCAGGACTCCGTGGTCGGGCTTGCACCGTCCGCGGTAGCCGCCCAGGTTCTCGCCGACGACCTCGGCATCGCGACGGAGAACACCGCGAAGTGGTGGCAGAACCACCTCATCCACGGGACCGACTTCAAAGCCGGTCAGCTCGTCATCATCGATGAAGCCTCCCTCGCCGGCACCCTCTCGTTGGATCGCATCACGCACCTGGCCGAACGCGCCGGAGTGAAGGTGCTATTGGTGGGCGACTACGCGCAGCTCCAGTCCGTCGACGCCGGCGGCGCGTTCGGGCTCCTCGTCGGTGACCGGGACGGTGCGCCCGAGCTGGTCGACGTCCACCGGTTCACCAACGAGTGGGAGAAGACCGCCTCCCTCGCACTCCGTCACGGCCGCACCGAGGTGATCGACACCTACCTCGACCATGACCGCATCCGCGACGGTGAGGCCGAGGCGATGACCGACGCGGCCTACACCGCCTGGCGCGCCGACCGCACCGCCGGGTTGGTGTCGGTGCTGGTCGCTGAGACCCGCGACGACGTGAGCGCCCTCAACCAGCGTGCTCGTGCGGACTTGATTCTCGACGGCACGTTGAAACCGGGCCGGGAGGTAGAGCTCACGGACGGGACCACGGCGGGGGTCGGGGACACGATCATCACCCGCCGCAACGACCGCCGCCTCCGCAACGGGAAGACGTGGGTGCGCAACGGTGACACCTGGACCGTCACCGGTGTCCGCGTCGACGGCTCAGTGACGATCCGCAAGACCGGCCGCAGGTTCGGCGGCTCCATCGTCCTCCCCGCCGCTTACGTGACCGATCACGTTGATCTTGGATACGCGATTACGACGCACCGGGCGCAAGGCGTCACCGTCGACACCGCACACGCCCTGGTCGAGCCGACGACCACGCGAGAGAACTTCTACGTCGCCATAACCCGCGGCAAGCACTCCAACCGCGCCTATGTGATCCTCGACCGGCCCGACGAGCACGCCCGCCCGCATCCCAGCGACAACGCCGACGCCACGGGCCGGTCGGTGCTGTTCGGTGTGCTCCAGCACGTCGGGGCGGAGCTGTCCGCACACGAGACCATCACTGCCGAGCAGGAGCACTGGGGCTCGATCGCTCAACTTGCCGCCGAGTACGAGACCATCGCCGCTGCTGCCCAACGCGACCGCTGGGCCACCCTGATCCGATCCTCCGGGCTCACCAACGAGCAAGCCGACGCCGCGATCGAGTCCGACGCGTTCGGTGCACTCACCGCAGAACTGCGCCGTGCCGAGGCCAACCACCACGACCTCGACACCTTGTTCCCGCGCCTGGTTGCCGCACGCGGGTTCACCGACGCCGACGACATCGCCTCCGTCCTGCACTACCGTGTCGCCAAAGCTACCGAGCGGCCCGCCGGCTCCGGGCGCGCCCGTCGTCCGGCCCGGCTGATCGCCGGTCTGATCCCCGAGGCCACCTCGGTCAGCGACCCGACCTTCCGGCGCGCACTCGTCGAGCGCCGCGAGCTGATCGAGCAACGCGCCGCTGCGCTCGCCGACCACGCAGTCTCCGAGAAGCATCCCTGGACGACGGCACTCGGGTCACGGCCACGTGACCGCGCCGGAGTCGCGACTTGGATGCGGCAGGCGCAGATCATCGCCGCGTACCGAGACCGCTACGGCATCACCAGAGACGACCCGCTCGGCCCGGCCGCGACACCGGGCGCGCAGCGGCTCGATCGCGTCCGCGCCCAGGCCGCGCTAGACCGTGCCCGTCATCAGGCTGCACAGCCCAACGAGCACGCAGCGATGGGTCGGCGAATCGGACTTGACCTCAGACTCTGACGCGTCCGTTCTTCGCCACAGATACATCGAGTGACGGTGCGAAGATCGGTTCGTGGGTACGGAGATCACGTTGTCGCTCAACGGCGTCGACATCGACTATGGCAAGAACCGCTACTGGAAGAGTCACCACTGGCTCTTTCCCCCTGGGAGCCTCACCGACATCGAGTATCGCTACGCGAACGACGCTGTTGAGACGAAGCCCGGATTCCAGACCACCCTGAATGAGACTGGCTTCCGACTTCGTCACCTCGGCTACTCTCTCCAGGAGACGAGAACCAAGTTCGACGCCGCAGTCAGACGATGGAATCGGACAGCCGATCTTCAGCTCTCGTTCGAAGACTTCCGCAGCGCTCTCACCAGCATCGACTTCGGCACGCTGACACCAGCGGACATGAAGACGTTCATCTGGGACTTCCGTTCCTACGTCAGAAGCCTGCTCGCAACCTGGGACACGGATGACGCAGGACTCGAAGACTTCATCGCAAGCCTCGACTTCGCCATCACCCTCCGAGCGCTCGCCGATCGCGCTGCAAGCGGCCCGCTCCCGCTTCGATGGCACCACCAAGACTTGGTCGAGAGCGGATGGGTTGCGCTCGAGGATCTGACTGACATCGACCGACAGACCTACGTCATCGACCACACCAGGTTGTACGGGCGCCTCCAGGATCACGCCGGCAAGACGACTGTGAAGGGGTTCGATGCCTGGCTCGCAGGCAACGGATTACCCAAGATGACCGCCTACTCGAAGGCCAACTCGGACGGCACCGTGACGCCAGAAACGACGACGCTCCCCACGGCCGTCCGCAACATGATCCACCACCCGGAGAACCCCAACAACGTGCTCTCAGACGAGGATCTGCGTGAGAGTGTCGAGAGCCTTCTACGCGTGGTGAAGGCTCTCCCGACGCCCCTTCCGGGGCTGGCTTGACGCCGCATCGTTCCCGAACGTCACTTCGGAGGCGGTCAAGTTCTGGTTAGATCAGCATCGATGCCTGGGCCTGACTACGACCTCCACAAGCTCGGCTGGCGAGCGTTCCAGGACCTCTGCGCTGTCGTCCTACAGGAGACTCTGGGGCAGGCCTTCACTGCGTTCGCGGACACGAACGACGCCGGTCAAGATGGCGCCTTTCATGGCCTCTGGGCGGCAACTGGAGAAAAGCCAGTCACGGAACTCGAAGACTTCGCCACGACAGCGATGCCTGTCGTCGTGCAATGCAAGTTCAGTGTCGAGCCGTCAGGCACGCTGGCGCCGTCAGACCTTTAGGACGAACTCGCCAAGATCGAGGCGCTGCACGCCCGTGGTCTATGCGACGGCTACTTGGTGTTGACGAACCTGCGCGTCACCGGCCGGACACAGGCTTGGTTCGCCGAAGAAGTGCGCAAACGCGGTCCTCAGGTTGCAGCGATTCTTCCCGGGACCTGGATCTGCACGCAGATCGAGAAGAACTGGAACCTACGTCGCTACGTACCGCGCGTTTACGGGCTCGGCGACCTTACGACCATCCTGGACGAACGCAGGATGCGGCAAGCCCGCGCGCTTCTAACAAGCCTGACCCGAGAACTGGAAACGTTCGTCCCTACCGGCGCCTACCGGGGCGCTAGCGATGCCATCACCGATCGCGGGTTCGTGTTGCTCCTCGGCGAACCTGCCAGCGGGAAGTCGACCATCGCCGCGATGCTCTGCATGACCGCGCTCGACAACTGGCAGTGCGACGTGATGCGCGTCGACGGCCCGGATGAGCTCCTCGCGCACTGGAACCCTGACGACCCCCGACAGATGTTCTGGGTCGACGATGCCTTCGGCAGCATCCGTCACGAACCGCACCTAACCGATGCCTGGGTGCGACGGATGCCGGAGGTCATGGCAGCCGTCGGCCACGGCGCTCGGGTGCTGATGACGAGCCGCGACTACATCTACCGGGAAGCCCGCCCGAGGATGAAGGAGTACGCCTTCCCTCGGCTGCGAGAGCAGCAGGTCGTGATCGACATCACCGACCTGAGCATCTCCGAGAGAGAGCAGATACTCTACAACCACTTGAAGGCAGGCGATCAGCCTGCAGCGGTGCTGGACGAGTGGCGACCGCACCTACGTGCAGTAGCGGCTGCTACTCGATTCCAGCCAGAGGTGGCGCGCCGCCTGTCCCTGCAGGACTTCGTGCCGGCCTCCGGGCTACGGGGCGAAGCCGCGCTGGTGTCGTATTTCGAGCACCCGAGCGAGTTTCTGGTTGATGTGCTCGACGGCCTCGACCCTGCGCAGCGCGCCGCACTCGCAGCAGTTTACCTCTCGGGCGGAGAACTCGTGGCGCCGTTCGAGCCAGACGAACGGCTGACTGCGGCGGTGACAGCCCTGGGCACGACGGTCGCCGAGACCGCCCGCGCCTTCTCTGCCATCGAAGGCACGTTCCTGTCCCAGGGCGTGAGAGCGGACGGAAACACCGTCTGGCGCTTCCATCACCCGACGATCAGAGAAGGCTTCGCTGCGTCCGTTGCCCGTGACATTTCCACGCTGTCGGTCTATCTCGAAGGCATGACGGTCGATGAGCTTGTCGCCCAACTTGACTGCGGCGGCCCGAACCAGCGGGGGACGCTGGTCCAGGTCCCACCCGCCATGTACCCGCTGGTTGTCCCGCGCGTACCCGTCCCCGAACGGAGGGAATGGTCGAGAGGCCCTCGGGCGTGGTTCCTACAGACACGGTGCTCAGATGAGTTCCTGCGTATGTGGGCGGATGCTCACGAGGACGCGCTGCCCGGCATGGCGGAGTTCGGGATGATGGTGGATGCGATGTGGGAGCCCGCTCTCCTGAGCCGACTCAACGAAGCTGCGGCGTTGCCCGAAGACGTACGCCGGACAGCGGTCGAGCGGATTGTCGAGTACAGCATCGACGACCTCGACCCCGCCTGGGCAGACTCGTCCCTCGCCGGGCTCTTCACAGAAGATGAGCGCGCGGACCTGCGTAGACGAGTGGAAGAGGAAGTGCTGCCAGAGCTGGAGAAGCGTATCGACGTCCTTGTCGACTCGATCGTCAGCGACATGACCAAGGAGGAACTCTACCAAACTCCGCGCGACTACGTCGCCGCCATCCGAAGCTCCTTCCCCGAACGCCCGGACATTCTCCGGCTCTGTGACCGCGCAGAAGAACACATCAACGACCGTGCGTCCAACGACGAGGACGAAGACGAGCAACCCGCTGAGAGCTCGGGATTGGCGGCACCGGATCGACTTGCTTCAGCCAGCGTCGTCGGTCCGCGCGATCCATTCGAGGACGTCGCCGCCGGCCATTGAACGTCAGCGTCGCCGCCGAAGCGCATCTGATTGCGTCACCACAGACCTGGCATGCATCGCATTGGGCGGGACACCGTCGGCCGTGTCGGACCTCACGGCTAGCGTTGGGCAACAGATGAGCGCCCGTCTGACGAGCACGCCATCCGCATCCGGGCGACAACGCCGACGCCACCGGCCGGTCCGTGGTCTTCGGTGTGCTCCAGCACGTCGGTGCCGAGCTGTCCGCGCACGAGACCATCACCGCCGAACACGAGCATGGGGCGCGATCGCCCAACTCGCCGCCGAGTACGAGACGATTGCTGCCGCTGCCGAACGAGACCCGTTGGCCACCCTGATTCGATCCTCCAGCCTGACCGCGGAACAGGCGGACCGCCGTCGAGTCGGAGGCGTTCGGAGCGTTCACCGCGAAACTGCGCCGAGTGGATACCAATCATCACGACCTCGACACCCTGCTCCCGCTCGTGTGTTCGCCGATGCTGACGACATCGCCTCGGTGCTGCACTATCTGGTCGCGCGTGCCACCGCGCGCCTGGCTGGCTCGGGTCGCACACGCAAGGCGCCACAGCTGATCACCGGACTCATGGCGTCCGCCGATGGCCCGATGACCGACGACATGCGCCCCGCGCTCGACGAGCGACGCGAACTGGTCGAGGCCCGCGCCGACGCAACCCTCGACGCTGCGACAGCAGACAACGAGTCGTGGATCATGGCGCTCGGCAGCGCACCGCGAGACCCGCGCAAGGTAGCGACCTGGCGACGCCATGCCCGCACCGTCGCTGCCTATCGCGACTGTTACGGCATCACCGAAGACTCGCCTCTGGGCCCGATGCCGGAGAGTACCGTGCAGAAGATCGACCACGTCCGTGCTCGGGTCGCAGTGGAACAAGGGCAGGCGGTCACGTCTTTGAGTGCGTCCGGTTCTGCTCCATGAGCAGCGGCGGACAGGGACCCCGTAGGTCCGACGATGTAACGGACTTTCGGGCGGATCGTTGATGAGTGAACCGCCTCGTCGCGCCGGCGAGCCCTGCCGGCGGCCGTGCCGTGGAGCCACATGCCGGGTTCGCGGGGTCGGGTTACCAGCGGCGACCTGATGGGTCAGGTCTGGAGTGGACTGACCGCGGGACGTCCAAGGCTCTCACTCCTCCGAACGATCCGTCTATCCCGCGACACGCCAAAATGACGGATTCACGATCCTGGCTGAAGTTCGAGGTAGTCTCGACTCACCATCGAGAGGAGTCCCATGACTGGGCAGCACGACCGCCAGGACTGGTGCGGCGAGTTCACGGCAGAGGAACTATCCGCGATCCGACGCCAGGTTCCGCATGCGATCCAGAGGAGCCAGGAGCGTTCCGCCAGAGCCCACACGGAGTACGACGATCCCGACGGGGACCAAGACGTGTATGGCGCCGGCATGTCCCGTGGCGTACAGAAGGAACTCCGTCCTCTTCTCGCGAACCTCTCCTCCTACAGCGAGATGCAGGTACCCAGGAGTCGCCGCACGCTGACCTTCCTCGGCGATGCCTTGATCTTCCCGCTGCGGGTGGGCAAGCAGATGCCTCGCAACCATCGCCGCATCAGACTCAACTACCTCCCGGAGTCGCGTCGCGAACTCTTGGAGCAGACCAGCAACACCAAGTACGTCGACGCCGGACTGTTCGAGCTTGACGAGACTCCCGGTACCGAGCAGCCCGCTCGACTCGACGACGCGCTCACCCTCCTCAGCGAGGGTGACACACGCGCAACGCTGTTCGTGCCCTACTACAGCAGCTCGCCCCAGGGCGTCGGCACGATCTACTTCGCTCCCGCACGGCTGAACGGCCGCTACCTGGAGTTCACCGACCCCGAACGCCTCACCTATCAGGTGCCCGTTGCGGGCGAGGAGCCCGCAGCCGTGCTGGCACCTGTCGGCGGTTTCGCCGACGGTGATCGCCCCCGCACCACCGTGAAGCTCCGCCCGCGCCCGACCGAAAAGGAGGACAGCTAACAATGGGCGACCCCCGTAGCCAGTCCGCAGACCCGGCGGGCGTCGCGAGACTGTTCGATCCTGCCCGACTCACCCAGGCACGACGCATCAACAAGATGTCCAAGACAGAACTCCACCGCAAGGTCGGCGTCTCCGCCGCTGCGATCGGACAATACGAACGCGGCGAGGTCCGCCCCCGCGCCGAAACCGTAACCGCACTGGCCGACGCGCTCCGCGTACCGCCGGGATTCTTCGCCCTTGGGCGCCCTCGCGCCCAGGTCGATATCGCCGAGGCGTCCTTCCGTCGTCTTCGTTCTACCAGCGTCGCTCAACAACAGCAGGCCACTGCCTACGTCGAGCAGGCATGGGAACTCGCGTGCTATCTCGAAGAGAGCGTCGAGTTCCCGGAAGTCGACCTTCCTGAGTGGGCCAGCGCCGACTCGGCCGATGTCCCGGACCCCGTGAGTGCGGCACAGGCCGTTCGGCGGCACTGGTCTTTGGGGAGCGAACCCATCCGGCACCTCGTCTATCAGATCGAACAGCACGGAATCCTGACGGTCTTCTTCTCCATGAAGCAGGACGACAGCTTGGACGAGAAGAGCCGCATCGACGCGTTCTCGACAACGGCGCTCCCGCGCCCGATGATCGTGCTCACACCTGACAAGGCGAACGACGTGATGCGGCACCGCTTTTCAGCAGCGCACGAACTAGGACACATCGTGTTGCATCACGGCCGCCAGGGGACTGACAGCCAGTTGGAGCGTCAAGCGGACATGTTCGCTGCCGAGTTCCTGACCCCGCGCGACGTGATCGCCAACGAGCTACCGAAGCGGATCAACTTCAACCGTTACGAACAAATCAGCCAGCGATGGGGCGTCTCGGTGGCATCTCTGCTCTACCGATCCCGTGAGCTTGATCTACTCTCCGAGTCCACGGTTCGCCGCGCCTACATCACGCTTAACAGCCTCCCGCGGCGGCCGATGCCCATCCGTGACTTTCCCGGTGAACGTCCCGAGCTACTGAAGTCAGCGATCGATCTTCTCGATGGCGCAGGCGTGAACCTAGCCGAGATCGCAGCCGACCTACAGATGACCCCGCGCCACGTACGACGCCTGGCAGACATCGACGATCCCCAGCCGAAACTGACACTTGTGCCGAATCAGCCCGACGACCCGAACTCGGCACTACCGCACGAGTTCATGCAGAAGAAGGAGAGGAACACCATGGGAAAGCCCAACAAGCGTGTGGTGCAGCAACGCGACGACGGCGACTGGGAAGTCCGGAAGCCAGGTGCCGCGCGGGCAAGCGCGGTCACCCAAACCCAGGCCGACGGCATCGGGCGAGCGCGCGCCATCCTGGGCAACGATGGAGGCGGCGAGCTTCAGGTCCGCTCCAAGAAGGGAACCATCCGCGCACAGGACACGATCGCCCCCGGCAACGACCCGAAATCCTCCAAGGGGTGACAGGGGTACCCGTCCGTGGAGTCTGACGGCCAATCTGGCTCCGCGGACACCCGTCACCGTCGACAGGATCATCATGAAGTCGAGACGACTCACCTTCTACCTCCTCCGGGAGGACATCACTGACTTCGACGACGCCCTGGACCCGGACAAGGCCAGTGTGACCGTTGAAGTCGACCCATCGACCGGTATCGACGGCCGCTTCCTCTACGTCGAGCCTCACTCGTCGGTACCGGCCTGGGTCGGTTTCGTGCAACCGCTACTCACAGATCAACTCAGCGGCATTCGCTCGGCCTCCACCTCGGCGCTGCTGATCCTCCGGACGAGTGACCGCATCTTCGCGCTGACCTTCGGGTACGGGCGCTCGCTGCTCGACCTTTCGAAGATCGAGTATCAATTCGGTCTCCGTGTCGCGCTCAACCGCATCGACCCTCGTCAGATTCGGAGTCTCGACACCAAGACGTTCGAGGACCTGGTCGTGTCAACCAACACGCAAGCGAGCAAGAGCGCTGAGCTACCGACCTTCGGCGTGGACATCTCCCGAGACATCCTGCGCGCAGTGACCGGCGAGCCCCGCGACCAGACGTTCTCCAAGAGAATCGCCGGAGCAGACTCACTGGTCATGGGCGTCAAGACGACGGCATCGGAACTCCCCGCCATCTGCGACGACCTCTTGACCGCATTCACCGCAGACGCGTACAAGTCGGACTTCGGCTGGATCGATCAACTCGCGCTCGTACGAGACAACGCCACCATCGACGCGCTCAACGACCTTCTTGTAGAACAGTTGCGGACTGGAGCGACTGGATCGACCCACCTCGCCATGCCAGAGGCGATCGACTGGGAGGACATCGACGGATTCAAGATTGGTGGAACCCGCAGCCACGTCTACGAAGACTTGGACCTCGATGACTATCTGCGTCGCCTCGGCGATGAGCGCACCACGACCACACTGGAGAATCTCAAGTCAAGGTCCGTTTCGGTCCGGTTCGGACGCTCCGGCAACTTCGACAAGCGGTGGAACCTCTATCAGTGCATCGTGACCGAACAACGACTCGATGACCGTCTCCACGTGCTCATCGAAGGACGCTGGTTCGCTGTCAGCTCCACGCTCGTCGAGGAAGTAGACGCGTTTGCTGCCGGACTGCCGGACACGCGGGTAGCCCTTCCAGCGGCACGCGCAGGCGAGATCGAAGCCGACTACAACGCCCGCCTGGCGGAGACCTCACCGGAGCACCTACTCAAACTGGACGCCCGCATCAAAAGACCCGGCGGTGCCAGCAGCGGTATCGAGTTCTGTGACGTCCTCTCCGACCAGGGTGACCTGATCCACGTCAAGCGGAAGTCCCGCTCCGCAACACTGAGCCACCTCTTCGCGCAAGGAGGCGTCTCCGCCTCCACCTTCATCAATGACGGCGTGTTCCGAACCCAAGTCCGCCAGCTCATCGAAGATGAGGTCGCGGCGGACTCACGCGAGGCGTGGCTCCGCCTCGTGCCAAGAGCCGACGAGACGGTGGACAGGTCGCGGTACCGCGTCACGTACGCCGTGATCGCGAACTCGACTCGCGAGGGACGCGACTGGCTCCCGTTCTTCAGCAAGCTGAACCTGATGCAGCAAGGCCGGCAACTCGTCACCATGGGGTTCAGCGTCGCCGTGGCCCGCGTACCGGTCACTGACCCCGAGTAGCACGTCGCCACGGGTCGCCCGAACGAAGGCACCGTAGCCCGCCCGCACGCGCCGCCACCAATGGGTGGAGAACCAAGCGCGATCAGGCGTAGACTCGATCCTGAGGCAGATTTCTCCTCTGCAACGCGCCGGTCACGGCAGACCCTCTGGGTCACTCTCCAACGCACTGCCTCGCCAGATGCGCTGTGCGATGGAGAGGAACGAAAGCCATGATCCGCCTTATCTGGGCCGCGAGCGTCTACACCCGCTACTTCATGCGGCGCTACATGCCCACCAACATCCTGCTGGATTCGATCCGCACCCGCCGCCGCGGCTTGAAGTGGGGCGTGCCGGCGATGCTGCTCGCAATCCCGTACCTGCTGATCGCCAACGTCTGTGTCCAACTCATTGAGGAAGGTGCCCCCGGATGGCTCCACCTGGTCGTGCTGTGGGCGATCTGGAACATGCTCAAGATGCTTTGGATCGGGCCGATCAGCGTCGCTCTGCTGATCCGTGCCCGCCTCCGCGAGGCCGTCGCCCGCTGGGATGAGATCCGTTCGACCGCCGAGGCCGATGGCATCAGGAGGCGTCCTCTCGTGGACAGGGTGGCCAACGGTCGAGCGCGGTGAGGTACGCCGCAGAACCAGAGGTCTGGCTGACGACCATCGTGAGGCGACAACCGCGCTAATCGGATTCCTCGACGCGTGGTCGGTCACCCTTGTGCGTGGTTTGTCCACGTAGAAGTGCCCGACCGGCCGCGAGCGTGGAGTGGATCATCGGTGCCGTGATCGGGATGCTTCCTTCGCCGCGACGCTGAACGATGCTAATAAATGCACCCTCGGTCTCACCCTCGGCAGTAATTGCTCCATGCACAAGGAATGGCTTCTGTTCCTCAGGCTGCGGCGGAATGTCGATCGCAATCAGTGCGCGCTTACCTTCGGCAGGGATTAGGTCAATCCTGATCCCGAGCGCAGGCGGATAGAGGTGGTGGTCTAGCACGCGAAGATAGCGGGCTCGGGTGTCGCTATGGCGAGGTACGATGCCGCGAACCTCGCGGATCACTTCACCATCGGGAATCTTCTTAGCCTTTGCTCCCACCACGATCAGACCGCCCTCTTCGGCGTTGGCGAACCGCGCAACAGCTTGCGCAAGGCTGATCTTTCCTCGGGTGGAAGTTAGGTCATACTCCTCCGACTTCGCATCGAGCCAATGACCCTCAGCCTGCCCGACAAGGAGTCCAGCACACCCACCACGAACCAAGTCGGCCACCGAGTCGCGAGTAATCTCCGCCGCCCCAAACGCATCGCATAGTTGTAGGACATCCTCACCGACTGCGAATAAGTAGTCGAGGGTACGGCCGCGCCACGGTATCCGGAGGCGTAGCCGAACCGCGAGCACCTCCGGGCCGGACCAGCCGTCTTCGATCTCAACTGAATGCAAGGATGCGCCCACGTGATCGAGAGAGGGCGCAACTAGACGGCTGACGGAATGCAGAGGATTCTCTTCCTCGCCATCGCTGGGCCACGCACCGAAGTAGAGAACGCTCACAAGCAGCGCGCCTTGGCGTAGCTCGAACCCAACTTGTCCACCGCCAAGATCTGCATCGAAATGGTCTTCGTGCAGTTCAGAGACATCAGCTTCACTCTCGTCGCTGCGGTAGTTCTTCGCGTGCGCCACGAGCGCGGCCTTCAAGTCCACCGCCCGGAGGTGAGGCAGGTCTTGCTTGGTCAGGACAAGTTGCCCACTGATGCCTGCACGACGTTCCTCACCACGGACGGTCCACTCCTCAGTTCGCGCTGAGTAGTAGACGGTTGACACGCTCTAACCCTAGGGCCAGCCTCGGCGGCCCGACCTTCCAGCCGGGTCGCCAGTCCACTTGCGCTGGTTCCGATGCCCTGGGCGGTGATCGCATCGACGCGCCGACCTTCCGCCACCGCCTCGGCGAGCATCACGGGCATGCTCAGGCGGTGACCCGGCGACGACCGCCGGCACGGATCGTCCCGCCGCACGCGATCACCGCCGAGCGCACGGACTCATGGCTGACTCCGAGTCGCGCGGCGACCTGAGCGAGCGTCATCCCACCCGCATAGAGCTGAGCGGCGTCCTGTCGGATCGCGTCGGGCAACTCCGGGCGACGCGCTGCCAAGCCCGCCTGCCGAGCTATCTCCCGCACGGTGCCGCGGTGCACGTTGAATCGCGTCGCCAGCTCCCGCACGGGCACCCCATCGGCGTACCCGGCGATCAGCTCGGCTCTATTGGAGACGCTCAAACGGGTTTGAGACTGCCGAGAATTCTCACGCATGGGACCGCGCTCATCGGTCATCCGAGCACCCCGAGCGCGCGGCCGACGAGCCCCAGAACCTCGTAGAACACGGGAAATCAGCGATCCGAGCGGCTTCCGGGGGTTTGAGAAGCTGCTACGGAGGTCCACCCCGCGCACAAGGCTCGAGCCCTTGCCAATGGAAACGTTGGCGGAGGTTCGGGCCTTGTTCATGTCTGCGGCCCAGGTCAGAGCGTTAGCGTTGACCTGCGGATCGAGGAGCATCTCGAAGGGCCGGTTGTGCTCGACGCGCAACTCGTTGTCCTCGTCGATGAATACCCTCGTGAAGAACGCCTGGTTGCACAGTCGCCGGTTGGTGTCGTCGCAGCGGGCGTAGATGTCTGCGCAGTTGGCGAGCAGTCCGAGCGCGTCATCGAGGTGTGCGCGAGCGTCGGCGTAGTCACCGAAGTGGGCGTCGATCCGTCGGGTCACCTGGTCGAGTTCGGCGACGATGCGGTCTTGCTCGCGCTTGAGCACGGAGAGCGGGATCGCGTCGGCGTAGTGCGCTTGCATGAGGCGGTCTTGCTCGCGTTCGAGCCGGTCGCGGTTGGCCGTGAGGCGCGCGAGTTCTTCGGTTTCGGCGGCCATGAGCCGGTCGAACTCGTGGTGGAGCATCCCCGCGAGTGCGTCCTGCTGAGCCGGCGTGATCTGGACGCGCGTGTAGTAGTCCTCGACGAGTTTCTCGACGTCCTCGATGAGCATTGCCTGGCGCGTGCAGTCGGTGCGCTTGGAGTGCCGCCCGGAGCAGACGAAGTAGCAGTAGACGTTGCCGTGGCGGTTATTCGCGTTGGAGACGATGAGCCTGGAGCCGCATTGGCCGCAGTGGATGGTCCCTTTGAGGTAATGGCCGTGGACCTGGGTTGCCGGGCGTCGCCCGGTCGAGCAAGGGTCACTCGGTCGCCTGCTGTGACTCCTCCGATGGTCCTGCGATCAGCGGAGGATGTTGTCGTTCAGTCTGATTGGACGGACCTCTCATGTTGGACGGGATCATCCGGCATGACCTTGATCTCTAGCGGCAGGTGCTCCCTGCCCCGAGAGGCTGCTACCGGTAGGCTTGGAGCATCAACACCCGGCTTTGGAGGCGCGCGACTGAGAGGAGGTCTCCTGATGGCGACCAACGATCAGGTCAAGGCGCTCGTGAAGAGCCACGCTGACGGTGATGACCCGCAGTTCTACGCCGTTGCCATGCAGGTCGCGGCCAAAGCTGCCCGTGCCGGGCAGTCGAAATTCGCTCAAGAGCTTCGCGATCTCGTAAACGACCTCCGTGAGCGATCAGGTCAGCGGGCGCGTATCGCCGCGGTCGTTCCGTTCCCTCAGCCAAAGGGCGAACTGGGGGCGTTGCTGAATGTCTCGTACCCCGAGGCCAGGCTGAGTGACCTCGTGCTGACGGACAGACTCCAAGAACGACTGACGCATGTGTTGCTAGAGCAGCGGCAGCGTGACGCGCTTGCCCGACATGGCCTGACCCCCGCTCGGCGCCTCCTGCTCACAGGGCCGCCTGGCACCGGAAAGACCTCCACCGCGCGTGTGATCGCCGGGGAACTCGGACTTCCGCTGTTCTCGATCAGGCTGGACACGGTGTTGACGAAATTCATGGGTGAGACAGCCGCGAAACTCCGTCTTGTGTTCGACGCACTGGCGCAGACGCGAGGGGTCTACCTCTTCGATGAAGTTGACGCACTCGGCGGCGACCGTGCCGCACAGAATGATGTTGGTGAGATTCGTCGAGTGCTCAACTCGTTCCTTCAGTTCCTCGAAGAGGACACGTCAGACAGCGTCATCATTGCAGCGACGAACCACCCCAGCTTGTTGGACAACGCGCTGTTCCGTCGATTCGATACGGTGATGGACTTCGCGCTACCCGACGATGCTGCGGTGGAGTCGGTCATCAAGAATCGACTGGCGTCTTTTCAGATCTACAACTTGAGTTGGACACGCATCATTCCGGCGGCCCGCGGCCTGAGTCATGCCGAGATAGCCACTGCCGCCGAGAATGCCGCCAAGCGAACCATCCTCAGCGATCGCACCCGGGTGCGAACCGATGATGTCGTCATCGCGCTAGAAGAACGTCCTCGTTCCCACCGTCGGACGGACAGGGCAACCTAACGGAGATGGCTGAACGAGACCGCCCGCACATCTTTGTGCCGACGCCGCCTGCGTCTGAGTCGTTCACGCCCATTTCGACGCCGGTAACAAGTCGGGGCGGTGGTTTTAGCGGCAGCCGCAGCGAGCATGGGAAGCGCCTAACCGAGGAGTTCGAGGCTGCTTGGGAACCCCCAACAGATGAGCCGGAGACCACCGGGACCTACCTCACCTTCACTTCGTTTCCCGGCCTCGACTTGATGTTTGAGAGTTTGGAATCGCGCCGGCCTGGTTCACAGCCAGAGCTTGTTGCGGTCCAAGCGGAGATGACGCACGCTGGTGAGGTAGTAAACGCGACGGTCTTTATCCCGGATGGGCAGAAGGAGTTCTTTCTCAAGAAGCTTGAGCAGTACGTGGAGACTGCTGAAGTAGTGGAGGGTAAGCCAAACAATGCGACCCTCATCGAAGGAATTGCGTCTATTCGCCGTGCAACGATCCGGGAGTTGTGGACAGACCCTGCCGATGAGTACCCAACCGACCCAACCCAGTCTCGGTGGTGGGAGCTATGGCTCAGAGCTGGCGACGGTAGAGAGTACGAGCGGCTGACAGAGTACGCCCGGCAGCACAGCCTCCCGGTGAGCGATCACTACCTCGGATTCGGTGACCGAACGGTCGTACTCATCCGCGCCACCAGCGAGCAACTCGCCATGACCTTCCGGAGCATTGATGACATCGCTGAGTTGCGCCGTCCTCACGAAGTAGCCTCTTTCCTTCCGAGTCTGTCCGCATTTGAACAGCGTGACTGGGTGAGTGAGCTGCAATCGCGAGTTGAGCACGCAGGAGCTGACGCGCCTGTGGTGTGCATCCTTGATCGAGGCGTTCAAGCCGGGCATCCGCTGTTGGAAGATTCGCTTGCAGCCGATGACCTGCACGCGGTTGAGCCGAGCTGGCGCAAAGATGTGGCGATCCATGGGCATGGCACCGAGATGGCGGGCCTCGCGCTCTACCGAGACTTACAGGCGGCCATCAGCTCGCAGCACGGCGTTCGTCTTGGGCACAGGCTCGAATCCGTTAAGTTGCTCCCTGACACGGGCAGCAACGATCCTGACGTGTACGGGGCGGTGACCGCACGAGCGGTGGATCAGCCAGAGATTTCCGCGCAGGATCGTTCTCGGGTGTTCATGTTGGCTATCACCGCGCCAGCAGCTGCACCGAACCCGGGACACCGCGTCGAGGACCGTCCAATGCAGGAAGCAGGGCGTCCAACCGCGTGGTCAGCCACGATCGATGCCCTGACTTACGGTCGGGCTATCGACGATAGCGTTCCCAAGTTCACCTACCTGAACCGAGACGAAGAACCAACGCCCCGACTCTTCGTGGTCTCAGCTGGAAACATCCGTGATGTGCGGGCCGAAGACGATCACCTCGACCGCAGCGACGCGGAGGGCGTCGAAGACCCTGCGCAAGCGTGGAATGCGCTCGTCGTCGGAGCCTACGCCGAACATGACGCAATGGACCACGCCCCAGATGTCTTCGCGGGGTACGTGCCAATCGCCGCCCGTGGTGAACTCTCACCGACCAGCCGCACTTCGGTGTCCTTCGACCAGAAGCGTTGGCCGTTCAAACCCGACGTCGTCGCACCTGGCGGAAACCTCGCTCGTACCCCAGACGGCACCGATGTAGATACTCCGGAGAACCTCGCGATCCTCACCACTCGCCTGCAACATCCAGGTGAGGGCTACTTCACGACCACCCGAGATACCTCAGCGGCAACAGCCCACGTAGCGGCCGTCGCAGCCGACATTCGTGCGGCGTACCCTCACTTGAGACCGGAAACGATCCGTGCCTTGATCGTCCACTCCGCAGAGTGGACCAGCGCGATGCGGACACGCATCGACGCGACCACCACGAAGGGGGCCGCAGTCAACCTGCTGCGCCGCTATGGCATGGGAGTGCCCAGTCTGGAACGCGCCACGCGCAGCGCCAACAACGCATTGACGCTGGTGGATGAGGCTGTGATCCACCCTTACGAACGCGACGGTAACTCCAGCAGCGGCAAATCCCGTGAAATGAACTTGCACCGCCTGCCGTGGCCTATCGACGCGTTGTCAGCACTTGGCGAGACCGAAGTCCAGCTGCGTGTCACACTCTCGTACTTTGTGGAGCCGAACCCATCGAGTCGTGGGTGGACCGGGCGATACTTCTACCCCTCTCATGGGTTGCGTTTCGCCATGAAGCGACCCGAGGACAACCTCGACGCGTTCCGCCAACGTGTCAACAAGCAGGCCCGCGAGGAAGGCGAGAAGCCGCTGGCTCTCAACACCGAGACTGGCTGGCTGTTCGGACGTGGCCAGCAGACGTCGTCTGGTTCCCTCCACACCGACATCTGGACGGGATCAGCCGCCGACCTCGCCGCCAAGGAAGCTGTCGTCGTGTACCCAGTCGCGGGGTGGTGGAAGAACCGGCCAAAGATGGATCAGAGCGATAACGGCGTCAACTACTCACTCGTTGTCAGCATCGAGGCTCCCGAGGTCGAAGTTGATTTGTGGACACCGGTCTATCAGCAGGTGGCCGCAGTAATTGAGGTCTAGCCAGGTCCAGCCAAGGTGCGCGAGCACCGTGGTGATCCTGCCAACCTAGAGATCGCGTCGAGCCTCGCGGTCCAAGGGTAGGTCGCGACGTTGATGTAGCGAATGCGCGCTCGTCCCAGGACTGAGTGACTTCCCGCCTTCTCGCTGCGTCGGACCCAAGCAGGGTGTAGGTGGGGTCTGAAGCCTCCGGTCTCGAGTAGGGACCTGGCGATGGTATGTCGACCTCGGGGTTATGTTGACCGACGTCGTGGGGTGCCTGTTCCAGTGCGGGTTGGGGCCTGATCCGGTCAACATAACGATGAATGCTCGGGTCGGGGTTCGCTTGATCTGACCGGGCGATCGTTGGGATCGCCTGGCTTCGGGTCAGGAGGACCAAGATGGTGATTCATCGTGATCAGTGCCGCGCTGACGCGCGGGACGTGCTGGACGAGTTCGAAGCGTGGCTGCTGCGGGAACGGTCCACGCAAGAGGGCACCGCTGCTGCCTACACCGCCCGCGTCGCGGGGTTCGTGGAGTGGCTTCCCGCGCCGGTCGATCAGTCGCTGAAGACGCTGACTGCGGCGATGCTGACGCAGTGGGTGAACCTGGAAGCGGCACGCGGGCTGAAGGCATCGACCCTGAGCAAGCAGCTGGTGATGCTGCGCTCGTTCCTGCAGTTCTGCCACCGGTCAGGGCGGACCGGGCAGGACTTCTCCGGGGTCGTGCCTCACGCGGCGGCATGGCGGCTCTCGTCGATCCCTGACCCGGTCCCGTCCGGGACGATCGAGGCGTTGTTCGGCACTCTCGATCTGCGGTCGGCGAAGGGGATGCGCGACCGGGCGATCCTGATGTTGTTGACCGGTCTGGGCCTGCGGGCCTGCGAGATCGCCGGCCTGCGGCTGGGCGACATCGGTTGGCGCACCGGAACCCTGCGCATCCGTGGGAAGGGCGACAGGGTTGACGAGTTGCCGCTGCCCGAGGATGTCGGGCAGGCGTTGGAGGACTACGTGCTCCACGGCCGCGGAGGCCGGACTGCTGGCGAGGAAGTGTTCTGGACTGTGATCGACCCGGTCCAGCCGCTGACCGCGAACGGTGTCTGCGGGACAGTCCGGCAGATCTGCGTCAAGGCCGGGGTGGAGAAGTTCGGCCCGCACCGGCTGCGGCACACGTTCGCGACCGGGATGCTCGCCTCCGGGGCGACCCTGCAAGAGGTTCAAGGGCTGCTACGCCACGCTCACCTGCGCACGACCGCGATCTACACCAAGGTCGACAAGAACCGGCTGAGCGCACTGGTCACCGAGTGGCCGGCAACGGCATCGGGCAGGTGGTCACGATGAACGGCCTACGCGACCTCCTGGACGACTACCTGGCGACCCGGCGGGCACTCGGGTTCAAGCTGACCGCGCCGGGCAAGGCGCTGGACGGGTTCGTGGGCTGGATGGAAGAGGCTGGCGAGCCCACGATCCGTCGCGACCTGGTGATCGCCTGGGCGGCGCAGTTCTCTCGCGGCACGGTGCTGGAGCGGTTGAACTACGTCCGCCAGTTCGCCGAGCACGTCGCCTGGTTCGACCCCGCGACCGAGGTCCCGATCCTCGACGGGCGCCCCTATGGCGCTCATCGCCCTCGCCCGCTGATCTTCACCAGCGACCAGATCGACACGCTGCTCGCCGCGGCGGGGAGGCTGACCCCGCAGGTCCGGGCCGCGTCCTGGCAAACACTGCTCGGGCTGCTGACGGTGACCGGGATGCGGATCAGCGAGGCCCGGAACCTCAACGACGACGACATCACCACCGACGAGGACGCCGGTGATGGCAGCGGCTGGGCCAAGGTGACCGACACGAAGTTCGGCAAGTCCAGGCTCGTCCCGCTACACAAGTCCACGATGGACGCGATCCGCCGATACCAGCGGCTCCGGGATCGGACGTTCCCTACCCGGGCCACGACAGCGGTGTTCGTCGCCAGGCGGGGCACCCGGATCGCCCGCTCGACCGCGGGGAACACGTTCCGTGAGATCCGCGAGGCAGCCGGGCTGGCCGGCGGTCCGACCGGACCGGCGGCGAGGTTGCACGACTTCCGGCACACGTTCGCCACGACCACTCTGATCGAGCACATCCGTGTTGGTGGTGATGTCGATCAGATGATGCCGGTCCTGTCGGCGTTCCTCGGACACGTCGGCCCGGAAGCGACCTACTGGTATCTGTCGAACACCCCGGAACTGGCAGCGGCCCTCGTCGAGCGCATCCAAGCGAACGGGGCCGGCGATGAGTGACCTCGCGCCGCTGCTGCAACGGTTCTTCACCGACAAGCTCGACCGGCACCTGAACGCCAGCCCGCACACGAAAGCCGCCTACGCCGACACGTTCCGGCTCCTGCTGACCTACGCCCAGCAGGCCACCGGGATCGCCCCGTCGGCGTTGACCCTGGCCGATCTGGACGCGGACCTGATCGGCGGATTCCTCCAGCACCTGGAAACCGAGCGCGGCAACTCCGCCGCGACCCGCAACGCCCGCCGGGCCGCGCTGCGGTCGTTCTTCACCTACGCCAGCTACCGGGCACCCGACGCGATCGCCACGATCAGCCAAGTCCTCACGATCCCCGCGAAACGCACCAAGACCACGCTCGTGTCGTTCCTGACCGCTGCCGAAGCCGAAGCCCTCATCGCAGCCCCGGACACCCGGACCTGGCTCGGTCGCCGCGACCGGCTCCTGCTGCACCTGGGCATCCAAACCGGACTCCGCGTCAGCGAACTCATCAACCTGCGCGTCGGTGACCTTCAGCTCGGACCACACAGCCAACTCGAATGCGTCGGGAAGGGCCGCAAGCAACGCGTGATCCCGTTGCAGAAGAACACCGTCAAGCTCCTCAACGCCTGGCTCGCCGAGCTCCCACCAGCGCGAGAGGGGCCGCTGTTCCCGACCCACGCCGGGACACCCCTGACCAGGGCCGCCGTTGGGAAGCTCGTTACCCGCCACGCCGCGACCGCGGCCGAGAGGTGTCCTTCGTTGACAGACAAGAACGTCACGCCGCACACGCTGCGGCACACTTGCGCAATGAGCCTGCTGCACGCCGGGATCGACACCGCGAGCATCGCGCTCTGGCTCGGGCACGCGAACATCCAGACCACGCAGATCTACCTCCACGCCGACCTCGAACTCAAACGACGAACCCTCGAACGCGTCCCCGCGCTCGACGAGCGGCCACCAGCCCGATACAAGGCATCCGACGCTCTCATCGCGTTCCTCAAGAACCGCTGACACTGCGATGGTTATGTTGACCGGCTCAGCCGTTCACGCCCGCCTGGCCACGGCGCTCACCGAGCCGGTCAACATAACCCACAGGCCGACATACCGTCGCTTATGCGGAATTCCGCATAAGCTATGTGGTTGGCGAGGTTGCGGAACCCGAGCGCTGAGCCGCGGAGGTGTTCGAGCCGGCCATTGATCGCCTCGGTGGGGCCGTTCGAGGTGCCGGGCCGGTCGAAGTAGGCCAGCACGTCCGCGACTCGTTTCTTCTGGGTCCGGCCAAGCATGGTGATCTCCTCCAGCGCAGGAGGAACTCCGATACTGACGGCGGTGATCAGTGTCTCCATGAGGTTGCGGCTCTTGGTGCGGTCGGGTTCGCGGTAGGCGGCGATCATGCGCTGGTAGATGGCTCCAGGTGGCCTCGACCTCGACGTGGTCGTCGGTGGCGAACAGGGCCCGCAGCCGGGCGGACTGTTTGTTGGTGAGTCGGTCGGAGCCGGTGTGGAGGGTGCGTCTGGCGCGGTAGAGCGGGTCGCTGGCGCGGCCGCGGTGGCCGTGGAGTTCCTGCTGGATGCGACGGCGGCAGCGGTCGAGCGCGTCACCTGCCAGACGGACCACGTGGCACCCGGCTGGGGGATGGGCTGGCAGCCGGGTGGCTGCTGGGCAAGGGTCACTGGCCAAGCGCGGTGAGTCTCTTCGCGCCGATTGGTTCAGCCGTCTGAGTGGGCACTACCGCCCACCGGGGCGCACTGGTGGCGACCTGATCCAGCTGTTGCTGCTCCGAGCGAGCGCGGGTGGCCAACAGCGGGCTGGTGGGACGGGCCGCGGCCAAGGAATTGTTCACCACCCACGCCCAGGGGTGGATGCTGGCGCGCTCGAGATCGGCCGCGAGGGCCCGTGCCTCGGTGACAGGGGTGGTCTCGGGCAGGGTGACGACCACGACCTTGGTGTGCTGGGGATCCTGCAGACGCATCAAAGGGGTGGTGACGAGATCGCGCTGGGCATCATCGAGGTGTCGGGTGATGTCGCGGTGGTAGGCGCCGGTGGCGTCCATGAGCAGCAGGGTGTGGCCGGTGGGTGCGGTGTCCATGATGACGAACTGCTCACGGGCCCGGTTCACGGCGCGGCTGAACTGTTGGAAGACGGCGATCTCCTCGGTGCAGGGGCTCATGAGGTCTTCGGCGAGGGCGGCGCGGCCAGCCTCTTCCAGCTTGGCACCCTTGGAGGCCATCACGCGGTCGCGGTACTCCTGGGTCGCCTGCTCGGGGTCGATCACGCTGACCTCGAGGCCCGGCACGTCTCCCTCGAGGGTACTGGCCAAGTGGGCAGCGGGGTCGGTGGTGGTGAGCAGGACCTTTTTGCCGCGCTGCACCAAGGCCACCGCGATGGCGGCGGCCAGGTGAATATCAGCGCTGCTGGGGGCCGTTGATCGTGTGTTTGGGGGCCACTGGCTGGCGGTGGTGATCGTCTCGTTGGGGGCCGGCAGTGGTGTGGTTGGGGGCCGCTGGATTCTAGGCTCCTTCCGCCGTGTGTATAGGGCACGCGGCGGAAGGAGATTCTTCGATGGTACGAAAGATCAGGGCGAAGCTGGTGTTGCGGCTTCGCGCCGAGGGCTTGTCGGGGCGGGCGATTGCCGCGTCGCAGCAGATGTCGCGCAAGTCCGTGATGGCGGTGTTCGAGGCCGCCGACACCGCGGGGGTGTCGTGGGACGACGTCTCCCAGCGCAGCAACGACGAGGTCTATCGCCTGTTGTTCCCGGGGCGGGGTGAGCATGAGACGGTGTTCGCTTCCCCGGACTGGGACCAGGTCCACAGGGAGATGGCCAGGGTCGGGGTCACGCTGAAACTGCTCCACGGCGAATACGCCGACTCGTGCGCCGCGGAGCGGGTGCCGGCGATGGGCTATGACCGGTTCTGCAAGACCTACCAGCGCCACGTCCTGGTCACCGGTGCGGCTTCGAGGGTGGGTCACAAGGCCGGGCAGAGCGTCGAGGTCGACTGGTCCGGGCCGACGATGGAACTGACGAACCCGGCCACCGGGGAGGTTTCGAAGGTCTATCTGTTCGTGGCGTGTTTGCCGTTCAGCCGGTTCGCGTTCGTCTATCCCGCCTTGGACATGAAGCAGGACACGTGGCTGCGGGCACACGTGGCCATGTTCACCGCCTTCAGCGGGTCGGTGCCCAGGATCGTGCCGGACAACTTGAAGACCGGGGTGGTGAAGCATCCCCGGGAGGGTGAGGTCGTGTTGAACGACTCGTATCGGGAGATGGCTGCGCACTACTCGGCGGCGGTGCTGCCCGGACGGGTGAGGAAACCCAAGGACAAGGCCTCGGTCGAGAACACCGTGGCTCATGTTGCGACCTGGGTGATCGCTGCCCTCAGGGACGAGGTGTTCACGTCGCTGCCCGAACTGGCCGCCGCGATCGAGGGCCGGGTCGAGGCTTACAACGCTGAGCCGTTCCAGAAGCGTCCCGGCTCACGGGCGAGTGTGTTCACGATTGAGGAGCAGCCGCTGCTGCGACCGTTGCCCCAGGTCGCCTACGAGATCAGCCGCTGGGCCTATGGGCGCCGCGTCGGACGCAGCGGGCACGTGGTCTGGGAGAAGAACCACTACTCGGTGCCTTATCTCCACATTGGATCTAAGGTCGACCTGCGGATCACTGACCGGGTCTTGGAAGTCTTCGCCGGGTCTCAGCGGTTGAGCAGCCACCTGCTGCTGCCGGAGGGATCCGCCGGGGGCTGGCGCACAGCCGAGGCCGACCTTCCCACCGGTGAGAAGTATCAGCCCTGGGACGCCGCCCGGGTCCGGGAATGGGCGGCCAGGGTCGGGCCGGCAGCGCAGACGGTCATCGACCGGATCTTCGAATCCGTGGCGATTGATGAGCAGGGCCTGGACCCGGCGTTGGCGGTGTTGCGGCTGTCGCGTCGGTTCTCCGCCGACCGGGTGGAGGACGCCTGCCAGCTGGCTCTGGCCGCAGGGGTCAGGTCGCCTCGCTACGTCCACCTCAGACCGATCCTGGACACCGGGCAAGACAAGCAGCCCATCCCAGAGCCCGTTGATGCCGGTGGCTACGTCCGCGGCGCCGACTACTACGCAGAGCGGAGCAGCCGATGAGCAGCTTGGACGTCGAGACCAAACGCAAACTCCGCGAGATGGGCGCCACCCCGCTGCTGGAGGCCATCCAGACCCAGGACGAGGCCTTGGTGCTCGGTCTCGGGTTCGAGGAACGGATCCGGATCATCGTGGACGAGGCACACTCAGCCTTCACCCACTCCAAAGTCGACGGCCTCATCCGCCGCGCTGGGCTGCGCTATCCCACAGCGGACCTGCGCAGGATCGACCTCGTCGAGGAACGCGGTCTGGACAGGGGCGTGATCTCGCAGCTGGCGACCTGTTCGTTCATCGAACGCTCCCACAACGTCGTGTTCCAAGGCTTCACCGGCTCCGGGAAATCCTACCTCGGCTGCGCCCTGGCGAAACAAGCCTGCCTCCACCGGATCCGGGCCCACTACATCCGAATGCCCGACCTCGCCGAAGCCTGGCATCTCGCCAAGGACAAGCCACAGGGGCAGATGAAGTTCCTCCGCAAGTACGCGGCCTTCACCCTGCTCGTGATCGATGAATGGCTCCTCGACCCACCCGACGAAAGCATGCGCAGCATGCTCCTGGAGCTCCTCGAGCGCCGCTACGACACCACCTCCACCGTCTTCTGCACCCAATACGCGAAGAAGGACTGGCACCAGCGCCTCGGCGGAGGAGTCCACGCCGACGCCATCATGGACCGCATCGTCCACAACACCATCTGGATCGACACCGGCACCCACAACATGAGAGAACACACCGCCACGAAGTGACCAGCCCGGCGCTGGTGGACGGCCCCCGGCCCCCACCAGCGCCACCGGTGGCCCCCAACGTCAATATCGATGGCTCCCAGAGGCAATATCCAGTGGTCCCGTCAGGCTCGAATACTCACCAGGGTCGTCTTGCCGACACCTCCCTTGCCCATGGCCATCACCAGGCCGTGGTCTGCCTGGGCCAGCTCATCAACCAGAGCGGCAAGACGGGGCATCGTCACATCGTTCCCGCTGGTCTGTGGTTCCTCGGCAGCGGCGACGTCGACGCGCTCGTCGAGCAGGGATTCGAGAGCGTCGAGGCCGACCATGTTGACCGACTTGAGCTCGATGGTGTCGCGTGGCAGTGCCGCCAACGCTGCCGGCATTCCGCTGAGGGCCGTCTGCTCGCGGGCGTGGATGGCACGCGAGAGGTCATCGGTCGCGGCGGATGCCGAGAGCTGGCCGTTGACCACGAGGTTGGTCGCATGGATGTCGAGCTCGGCCAGTTCCTCGAGGGTGCGAGCCACCTCACGCAGGGTGGACTGTTGGGCCCGGGCGATGAGCACCAGTCGGGTGCGCGTCGGATCGGTCAAGGCCTGGACCGCGGCACGGTAGGTGGCGCGGTTCTTCTCCAGCCCGCTCATCGGTCCCAAGCAGGAGGCGTCGCCCTTGCCGTTGTCGAGGTAGCTGGTCCAGCTGCCGGGCAGCTGCAGCAGGCGGATGGTGTGACCTGTGGGTGCCGTGTCGAAGATCACGTGGTCGTAGTCGCGGGTCATCTCCGGGTCGGCCAGCAGGTCGGTGAACTCGTTGAACGAGGCAATCTCCGTGGTGCACGAACCGGACAGTTGCTCGGTGATGGCCTCGATCTCCTTGATCGGCAGGATGGCCCGTACCGGCTCGAGGATCTTGTCACGGTAGGCGGCAGCCGCCTGGTCAGGGTTGATCTCCAACGCGGCCAATCCCGGCACGGCGGGGATCTGCGTGACCTTGTTGCCGATGGCCACGCCGAAGACCTGGGCGACGTTGCTGGCAGGGTCGGTGCTGACCAGCAGCACGCGCTTGCCCTGACGGGCCAGGCGGACGGCCGTCGCGCACGCGATACTGGTCTTGCCCACGCCGCCCTTGCCGGTGAAGAAGAAGTGCCGAGGGGCGTCGGCGAGGAAGTTGAACATGTCAGTCTCCTGGGGTCTCTTGGGGGCGGGGCGTTCAGCAGCAGTCCGAGTCGGTTGACGTTGCCGTCGACTCGCCGCAGCATCCCCCCATTGCCGGAGCGGACGTCGGCTGTGACGATCCGCAGCAGCCCGTGGTGATCACGGGATTCTCCGCCGACAAGCAGCCGCCGGCAGGGGCCTCGTCTACCAACCCGGCGTAGCGCTCGAGCTCGTCCAGCCGGGGATGACGACCAGTCAGCACCGTGACGTCATCGACCAAGGTCAGGGGCAGGCTCTCGGATCCCGCAGTCTGGAGGAAGTTCACGACCACAGGGTTCTGCGCGAACAGCGACGGGTCACTGGCCAGGTTGGAGCGCTCGATGTCTACTCCACGGTCCTTGAGCGCGTTGACCGCGGCGGTGAAGTCGACCAGCGCTTGGTCCAGCTCCGGGCCACAGACCCCCGTGTTGCAGCACAGCGCGGGTTCGAAGACACGAATGACCGACATGATGAAACCTCCACAAGATCAGGACATCCGACATATGGACGTCGATACGTCAGGTGATACAGACACATCGATGATCGTCAATACGTGAGGTAGGGTGATTCCATGACCATGTCGGTGGACCTGACCCTCGATTCCTCCACCTGCCTGCCTGGCGGGGCCACGATCTCGCCCCAGAGGGCCGAACAGGTTGCCCTTGTCGCCAAGGCGCTGTCGGACCCGGTGCGGCTGCGAATCTTCCACCACATCGCCGCGAGCTGCTGTTCGAGCGTGTGCGCCTGTCACCTCCCGGAGGTCTTCGGCGTGACGCAGCCGACCCTGTCGCACCATCTGAAGAAGCTGGTGGAAGCCGGTCTGGTCAACCGTGAAATGCGTGGACGTTGGGCCCACTTCACTCCTCGACCCGAGGGTCTCGCGGCCCTCACGACCCTCCTGGGAGAACTGTCATGACCAACCCCACCCGCCCCTCAGTGCTGTTCGTGTGCGTGAAGAACGCCGGTAAGAGCCAGATGGCAGCCGCGCTGATGCGCCAGGCCTGCCGGGACGCAATCGAGGTCCATTCGGCCGGAACGCGACCCGGCAGCGCGCTCAATGCCGCCTCCCGTGGGAGCGTCGAGCGCGTCGGGGGCAGCTTCGAGGGGGAGTTCCCCAAGGCCATCGATGCCGAGCTGCTGCGCCGCGTCGACCGTGTCGTCCTCATCGGAGCCGAGGCCCAGCTGGCCCCCGTCGAGGGAATGCGTGGCACCATCGAGCGCTGGACGACAGAGGAACCCTCCCTGCGCGGCATTGAAGGCGACCAGCGCATGGACCTGATCCGCGACGATCTCGCCGCCCGAACCCTCGAGCTGCAAAGTGACCTGCTGGCCGCGTCGGAGTGACCTGGCCCCACCCTCTGACCAACAAACGTCAGGAGCCAGGGCTGCGTCGTGGAACTACGCCAGGCGCCAAGATCTGCCGTCGTGTCAAGAGCCATAGCCGCGGAGGCGCGGGAACCGCCGACGCCTCCACCCATCGTGTCCCGAGGGAGGGCCCAGAGTCACTGCCAGGACGTGGCAGGTTCCCGACAGGGCCGCCGCCGCGCCGCCCGGCCGCCGCGCACGTGGACGATCTTCCGCTTCGCGACACCGGGCGCGGCTATGCTCGCGCCAACAGACTCGCGACAAACACTGCAGGGGAGACGTGATGGCTGGAGCGAACGGAAACTGGGGAGACCGGCAGGGGCCGCCCAACGGCCCGGGGTCTCCCGGAAACGCGCAGCAGGGCGGTCCGGACTTTGTCGGTCCCGGGAACCAGCGGCAAGGGGCACAGCCGGGCTCCTACCCGGCAGGCAACCCGTACGCGGCCGGCCCGAGCGGACCGAACGGCCCCGGTGGACCGAACGGCCCCGGTGGACCGAACGGCCCCGGTGGACCGAACGGCCCGATGGGGTTCACTGGTGGCCCCTCCGGCCCCGGCGGGCCTCCTTTCGCGTGGAACCAGCAACAGAACCCGCAGTGGCAGCCCGGAAAGAAGAAGAAGAAGGGCAACGGCCTTGTCATCGGCATCGTCGTCGGGGTGCTCCTGCTCGCGCTGGTGGCGGGTGGCGGCTGGTTCGCCTACAGCTCGATCAAGGCGCGCGAACTCGCCGAGGCCGATGCCGAAGCGGTCTCTGCGGCGAAGAGCGCCATCAGTGCCATCGCCTCCGTCGATCTCGATGATGCCGATCGCATCAAGACGGCTGAGCAGCGGTACAACGAGGTTCGCGAGGAGGTCCGAGGTCAGGTCAGCAACTATTCGACCCTGACCAAGGCGAAGGGTGAGTTCCAGGACCAGCAGGAGGAGCTCGAATCGGTGCAGGTGATCGTCGACGCCTGGGCCGCGGCGCCCGAGTGCGCCGCAGGGTACGAGGCGGCCGAGGCTGTCGAACCGCTGAACCCGTCCCAGCTCGAAAGGTTGAAGGGTTACGAGGAGCTCTACGCCGCGGTCGACAAGTGTAGGGCCGACGAGGAGGCGGCCGCGGAAAAGGAGCGGCAGCAGAAGGAGAAGGAGGAACAGGAGAAGCAGGCCGCGGAAGAGACGCGACGCAAGAACCTGTTCAAGGTCAGCAACTACTGGTTCGAGAAGTCCGGTAAGGGTCCCGCAAAGGGGTGCCTCTTCGCCGTCACGCCCGAGTTCACGAACCTGTCAAAGACCGAAACCTTCCAGTCCGTGGTGATCGACGTCTCGTTCTACAACCCGGACGGCTCGACGGCCACCGACATGTCGGGCAACAGCAGCCAGCGGCTGACCATCTCCAAGGCCGTTGCGCCGGGCGCCCTGCATCGCTCGACCGTGGCGACCGTGAACTACGACTGCGCGATCGACCTGGTGCGCATCGAGCGCGTGGAGCTCACCTACGCCTCGGGCGGAAAGGACGAGCTGTATCCGGGAGAGGTCCAGTACGGCGCCCAGTGGACCAACAGCTGACCGTTTGAAGTAATACCCCCAGGGGTATATGCTCGGGGTATGCCAACCCGAGAAATCACCGACGCGACGCTCCACGAGAGTGTTGCAGGCAACGACATCGTCCTGCTCGACTTCTGGGCAGGCTGGTGCCGCCCGTGCCAGGTCTTCGCCCCGATCTTCGAGGAGGCCTCCGAGCGCCACCCTGACATCCTGTTCGGGAAGGTGGACACCGAGGCACAGCCTGAACTGGCCGAGGCATTCGAGATCGCCTCCATTCCCACGCTCGTGGCGTTCCGCGAGGGTGTCATCGTCCATGCGGAACCGGGTGCGGTGCGCGGGCCCGACCTCGATCAGTTGATCGAAGCGGTCAGGGGGCTCGACATGAGCGACCTGCACGCCGAGGTCGCCGCCCAGGCGGGGGAGGTGTCTCGATGAGGATCGTCGTCGTCGGAGGCGTCGCCGGCGGCATGAGCGCTGCCGCCCGTGCCCGCCGCCTCGATGAGACGGCCGAGATCATCGTGCTCGAACGTGGACGGCACGTGTCGTTCGCCAACTGCGGGCTTCCGTACTACGTCGGGGGCGAGATCGAGGACAGCGGAAAGCTCCTTGTCCAGACCCCGGCCTCGCTGCGCGCTGCGCTCAACCTCGACGTCCGCACCGGCCACGACGTGACGGCCGTCGACACCGCGCGCCGGACAGTCACCGCGCAGACCCCGGACGGTCCCGTCGAGCTCGCCTACGACGCGCTCGTCCTGTCGCCGGGCGCGAAGGCCATACGGCCGGACATACCGGGGCTCGACTCGCCGCGCGTGAGCACCCTGCGGACGGTGGATGACGCCATCAGGCTCAAGTCCGATGTCGACGAAGGCGCCAGCCGTGCCGTCGTCCTCGGCGCAGGCTTCATCGGGCTCGAGGCGGCCGAGGCGCTCGCCATGCGAGGGCTCGACGTGACGGTCGTCGAGCTCGCGCCCCACGTCCTGCCGCCGCTGGAGCCCGAACTCGCCCACCTCGTCACGCAGGAACTGCGTGCCATCGGGGTCACCGTGCGCGACGCCGTGGCCGCCACGTCGATCGAGGACGGACCCGACGAGGCGACAGTCGTCCTCGGCGACGGGAGCCGGATCGCTGCCGATCTCGTCGTCCTGTCGGTTGGTGTGCGCCCCGACACCGCACCGTTCGAGGCGGCGGGCATCGAATGCGAACGCGGCGCCATCGTGGTCGACGAACACGGGCGGACCTCCGCCGACGGGGTCTGGGCCGTCGGTGACGCCGTCGTGGCCACCGACGCCGTCACCGGCATGCGCCGACCCGTGCCGCTTGCCGGGCCTGCGAACCGTGCAGGTCGCCTCGTCGCCGACGACATCGTCCGCCCCGGGTCGGCACGTCCCATCCCGAACCCCGTAGGGACGGCGATCGTCCGGGTCGGCAGCCTTACCGCGGCCATGACCGGCGCCAACCGGGCCGCTCTCGATGCGGCCGGGCTGGACTACCGCACCGTCCACCTGCATCCGAACCAGCATGCCGGCTACTTCCCGGGTGCCACCCAGGTGCGGCTCGTCCTGCACATGCGCTCCGACGACGGGCTGCTGCTCGGCGCCCAGGCGGTCGGCCTCGACGGCGTGGACAAGCGGATCGACGTCCTCGCCACCGCGATCCGTGCGGGGATGGCCGCTCCCGACCTGATCGACCTCGACCTCGCCTACTCGCCGCCGTACGGCCAGGCGAAGGACGGCGTCAACCTCGCCGGCATGCTCGCGGCGAACGTGCTGGACGAGACGCTCACCCTCTGGTACGCCGACGACCTCGAGGACGTCAGCGCTGAGGCGCTCATCCTCGACGCCCGCAGCGAGGGGGAGTACGCGACCGGACACCTTCCCGGATCGCTGAACATCGCCCACACGCAACTGCGGGAACGCCTCGACGAGGTGCGCGAGGCCGCCGCCGGGCGCCCGGTGCGGGTGCTGTGCGCCTCCGGGGTCCGCTCGGCGATCGCGCACCGGATCCTGACCCAGTCGGGGTTCGACTCGGCCTCGCTCTCCGGCGGGATGCTCACCCTCCGGGCCACCCTCGGCGACCGCGCCGACACCGTCCTCACCACCCGATAGGGGCACCCATGGCAACCCAGGATCCCGACGCCCGCAGGAAAATCCTCAACCGGCTCAAGCGCGCCCGGGGACAACTCAACGCCGTCATCGACTCGGTGGAGAACGGCGGGAGCTGCCGCGACGTCGTCACCCAGCTCTCCGCCGTCTCATCGGCGCTCGACAAGGCCGGCTTCGCCGTCATCGCGACGGCGATGCGCGACTGCGTCGCCGACCCGGACGGCGTCAGCCGCGACGAGGACATCACCACCGAAGAGCTCGAGAAGCTCTTCCTCACCCTCGCCTGATCACACGAACCCAACCAAGGAGAAACCATCATGTGTCGACCCGTCGCCTGCAAGCAGTGCGGAAAGACCACCTGGGCCGGATGCGGCCAGCACATCGCAGACGTCAAGCGCACCGTCCCCGCGGCCCAGTGGTGCGGGGGTCACGAGAAGACCGCAGCGACCGGAGGCTTCTTCTCGAAGCTGATCGGCCGCTGACCATCCCCCTACGCCGCAGCCACGTCCCGACTCGCGTCGCACGTGGCTGCGCGCATGTTCATCGGTCTCTCCTCACCCGAGCCACGACAGTATGGCCCCGCGGCTCCAGCATCGCCCGACCGCGGTCGCGGTCGTGCTGTCCTCTCCCGTCGTGAGGATTCCCAGGATGCTGTGTCCGGAGGCGGGCCGGTCACCATAGGTGGGGATCGACGGCGCCACGCCCACGCCCTCGGCCGAGACCCAGGCCACCGGTCGGCCCGCGCCGGTGACGGCGGAGAGCAGCTCGGCCCGTCTCGGACGGCTCAGCCGCGCCACCGTCCAGGTCGTCATCACCATGGGAGTCACATCGGCCCTGACCGACGCGATCGCCGCAGGAAGGTTGGCCACGGGGTCGCCCGCGACACGGTGCACCGGCAGGGAGGTCAACATGTCGAGTTGCCGGTCCACCTCATCGCGGAGCTCAGGGGGTGAGGCCCGGCGGAGGACGTCGCGTTGGTCCACGGAGAGCGGGGATCGTGCGAGAAGCAGTCGTTCGACGACCCGCGGCACCTCGGCTGCGGGGGGTGCCGCGCCGCGGACCACCCTCGCCTCGGCGCAGACCGTCGAATCGACAGGGCCCAGTTGGGGGCCGGGTGAGTAGAGCACGCGGGCGCGGTCGACGACCAGGTTGAGCCCGGCCGGTCGGCCGAGGTCGATCAGGGCGATCCGTGTCGTTGCCATCCGGGCCGCTGCCTCGGCGATCAGCGGGGCCAGCACCGTCGCCCTGCAGGCCTGGTCACCCATCGGTGTCCGGGAAGAGGTCGTCCACGCCGAGCCCTGCAGGCAGTTCGCCCACACTGCCCGAGCCGACCTCCACGAGCCCCCAGCGGCGCTTCTCGTCCAGGGTGACGTCGGTGGTCACGGAGGCGACGCCGAGTTCGGCGATTCTCGGGGCAAGGGTGTCGATGAACTCGTCCAGCCCCGCCTCGTCGATGGCGCCCAGCGCGGACTGCGGATGGTTGCGCACCGCGCGACACGTGCCGTCGACCCACCAGAGCCGGCAGATCGTCGAGGTGCGCGACGAACATCGAGTCGGCCCGTCGTCCCCCGGGCATCCGGCGGAGGAAGCCTCGTCGGCGAAGAACTTGTCGGCCTGCTTCGGGTTCAGCACGGACGCCGGATGGATGAACCTCATGCTGAAGCCTCGTCGTAGGCCGCCTGCGCAGCTGAGACGGGGCCCATGTGCTCGACCGCCCATTCCTCGAGGGCGCGTAGCGGGCCACGCAGCGAGGTGCCCGAGTCGGTCAGTTCGTACTCGACCCGTCGCGGGACCTGCGGATAGAGGGTTCGCCGCACCAACCCGTCCCGCTCGAGGTTGCGCAGCGTCTGGGTCAGCATCTTCTGCGAGATGCCGTCGACGCGCCGGGCCAGCTCGCCGAAACGGATCGGCCCCTCCTCGGCGAGGATGCCCACGATCAGCACGGTCCAGCGGTCACCGATCCGGTCGAGCAGCCTCCTGCTCGGGCAGTTGCGGTCGTAGGGGTCCCAGGGCATGTGATCCTCCTCAGGCACCGGACGGGGAGTCAGGCACTTTGCGGTGCGTACTTCTAAAAGGGTGCCTACTCTCCTATGGTAAGTGATGATGGCTTCGCAGGAAGCCCGGAAGGATGGACAACATGGCACGCATCACAGTGATCGGCGGCACCGGCTACGCAGGCTCGAACATCGCGCGCGAGGCCGCCGCGCGCGGCAACGAGGTGACGGTGATCGCCCGCAAGGAGCCCGAGCAGAAGATCGAGGGGGTCGCCTATGTGACGGGTGACGTGACCGACGCCGGCCTGCTCGCCGACGCGGTCGCGAACTCCGACGTGGTCGTCGAGGCGCTCTCGCCGCGCGGGTCGCTCGAGGGGAACCTCCGTGGGGTCGTCGCCGGTCTCGCCGACGAGGTCAAGAGCGCGGGCAAGCGGCTCGGCGTCGTCGGGGGAGCCGGATCGCTGCTGGTCGAGGAGGACGGCCCGACGCTGTCGTCCACGCCCGGGTTCCCGGAGGCCGTAAAGGCCGAGTCGGGAGAGATGGCCGACATCCTCGAGGACCTGCGCGCCTCAGACGAGTCGCTGGACTGGTTCTACCTCAGCCCCGCGGCCAACTTCGGTGGCTTCAACCCGGGCCGCCACACCGGGCAGTTCCGCATCGGAGGCGATGTGTTGATGTCGGACGCCGCGGGCACCTCCGACATCTCGGGCGCCGACTTCGCCCAGGCCTTCGTCGACGAGATCGAGAAGCCCGCACACCGTCGCGAGCGCTTCAGCGTCGCCTACTGAGTGGGAGGCGCGCAGCTCGGGGAGATCGCCCTCAAGCTCATCTCCTGAGCCGCGCACCCGACGGGGGAGGGTCAGCTGGGGTTGACCCTCCTGCCGTTGAACGGGCCACCGAAGATCGGGGTGAGCGGGCAGACATTGATCGACCCCACGACCGCGAAGAAGGCGCCGACGGCGAGCAGAACGACGCCGAGGATCACCGATCCCTTCATCGCGAGCACGGCGATCCCCGCCACGATGGCGATGATGCCGGCCGCGACGCGGAGGCCTCGGCCCGCCCCTGATGCCATGAACTGTGCGAAACGCATGTGAATCACTCCTCAACAGGCGCCCGGATGGCTCGGACTTCGCCCCGGAGATCCTCGAGGCGGCCCGCCAGGTCAGCAGGAGGCGCACCTCCGAGGAGGATAAACGGGGGCTCGACGCGGCTCCGCTGAAACTCCAGCAGCAGTTGGAGCTGCAGCGCATTCTCGTCGATGCCGAGCAGGCCGCCCTCCTCGACGCACGCGCCTCGGGTGCCTACCGGTCGGCCACCATCAACCGGGCCCAGCACCTGCTCGACATCAGCGCGGCCCGCTTCGAACCGGGGTCAGGCCACTAGCAGCGTTCCGCCGAGCGCGACGCCGCCGACGACGAGAGTCGACGCGGTAGCGAGCGCGACCGGACGTGCGCCGAGCCTGCGGAAAGCGCTGAGCCGGGCGCCGGTGCCGAGCGCGAACATCGCTGCCGCCAGCAGCACGGTCTGGACGGTCGACGCCGCCGCGGCCGCGCCGTCGGGGACCACGCCGGTCGAGCGCAGAGCGACCATCGCCAGAAAGCCCAGCACGAAGAGCGGAACCAGCGCCGGACGGGATCCGCCCGAACGTCGCCTCTGCAGCGACACGATCGCCATCACGGGCGCAAGCAACAGGACGCGGGCGAGCTTCACCACCACCGCGGCCGAGAGGGCGGCCGCCCCGAGCGAACCGCCGACCGCCACCACCTGGGCCACCTCGTGGATTGACGCCCCTGCCCACAGCCCTGCGGTCGCGGGGGAGAGTTGGAGCAGCGCGGCCACCGCGGGCACGAGGCCGATCATCCCGGTTCCGAAGGCGACCACGAGACCCACGGCGCTGACCACCTCGTCGTCCTCGGCGTCGATCACCCCGTCGACCGCTGCCACCGCCGCCGCCCCGCAGATCGAGAACCCGCAGGCGATCAGCAGGCGCTGGTCGCGCGGCACGCCCATCCTGCGGCCAAGCCACAGGGTCGAGGAGATGCCGACGCACACCACCGCCACCACGACGCCGATCATCCCCGGGCCGAGCGCCCAGATATCCCCGAGCGTCAGTTGCAACCCGAGGACGACGATGCCGGCCCGCAGGAGTCGTTTCGAGGCGAACGCGAGCCCCGGCTCGATGGAGGCGGGCAGCCGGAACAGGTTCCCGGCCGCCACGCCGAGCACGATGGCCACGAGCAACGCGCTGACTCCCACCCGGCTGACCCCACACGAGACGGCCACGGCGAGGGCGGTGAGCGCGAGCCCGGGCGCGATGGAGGTGGTTCGCTGCAGCGTTTCGGTGGTCATGGCCTCAACCCAACCCCAGTGACCGGCCCGTCGGTAGACGTCAGTCCCGCATCCGGGCATATCATCTCGATATGCACAGGGCATGGCTTTCCCTCGACAACCTCGAGCTGCTGGTCGCCGTCGCCGATCAGGGCGGGATCGGCGCCGCGGCACGCTCGGTCGGCATGGCGCAACCCAACGCGTCGCGAGCCCTCTCAGCACTCGAGGCGGGGCTCGGCGTGCAGCTGCTGATCCGGCATCCCCGTGGCGCGCGCCTCACCGACGAGGCGGGCCCCATCGTGGAGCGGGCGCGGGAGACCCTCGCCGCGGCGGAGCGGCTGCTGGGGGAGGCGTCGAGGCTGAACGCCGAGCTTCGCACCCACCTGGAGGTGGCCGCCTCGATGACCCTCGCCGAGCACCTGCTGCCCGCCTGGCTGGCCACGGCGCGGCGTGAGCACCCAGGGCTCGAGGTGAGGCTGAAGGTGCGCAACTCGGAGGAGGTCTTCGACGAGGTGGCCAGCGGCCGTGCCGAGCTGGGGTTCGTCGAGACGCCGGCGGTGAGGCGGGGTCTGCAGTCCCGGGTCGTGGCCGTCGACCGGCTGGTCGTCGTGGTCGCACCCGGGCATCCATGGGCCGAGAGCGGCGTCGTCGATGCGGAGACGCTCGCGGCCACACCGCTGATCATGAGGGAGTCGGGATCGGGGACGCGCTCCACGCTCGATGCCGCATTGGCGGCCCTGAGCCCTGCCCGTCCAGCGCTCGAGCTGGGCTCGAACGCCTCGGTTCGGGCAGGTGCCCTAGCCGGATCGGATCCGGCGGTGATCAGTGAACTCGCGGTCGCGTCGTCGCTCGTGCGCGGCGACCTGGTCGCCGTCACTGTGAACGGGGTGGGCCTCGAGCGTCAGTTGCGTGCAGTCTGGCGTGGGCGTAGGCCGTCACCCGCCGCCTCGGCGTTGCTGCGCGTGGCGCTCAGCTGATCACTTGGGGACGAACGCGGGAAGTCCTCCGCGGAACACGAGTTCCATGCCGAATCCGCTCGCCACGATGGTGGCGATGCCGATCGCGATGGCGAGCAGCACGATGCCGAAGCAGAAGTAGGCGATCACCTTCGCGATGGGGTGGGGCGTGTGGTCCGTCGCGTCGATGTCCGCGCCGACCCCGTAGGACAGGGCCCGGACACCGAGCGCGAAGACGGCGGGCAGGCCGGCGCCGAGCAGCAGCCCCGCGAGGAGGACGTGCCAAGCGCCCTCGAGGGCGAGCCAGAGGTTGTTCATAGCTTGCTCCTGACCTTTGCGCCGACCTCGACAGGCTCGGGAAGGATGCGGTTGGTGACACCCTCGACCCACTCGTCATTGACGTTGTTGTGGTCGACCGGCTGGCGGCGGGAGTGGACGTACATCCAGGCGGAGAGCGCCACCAGGATCAGGAAGATCACGATCGGGCCGAGCAGGCCGCCGACCAGATGCCCGATCAGCCACGTGAGCGCACCCATCGCTCCCGCGGCGGGAAGCGTGATTCCCCAGGCCATGAGCATGCGGCCCGCGACGCCCCAGTTGACCTTTGCGCCACGCTTGCCGATGCCGCTGCCGAGGATCGAGCCCGTGGCGACGTGGGTCGTCGAGAGGGCGAAGCCCAGGTGCGACGAGGCGAGGATCACGGCGGCGGAGGAGGACTCGGCCGCCATTCCCTGGGGGGCGCTGATCTCGACGAGACCCTTGCCGAGGGTGCGGATGATGCGCCAGCCGCCGATGTAGGTGCCGAGCGCGATCGCGAGTGCGCAGCACAGCTTCACCCAGAAGGGCACCTGGTGCAGGTCCGTCCAGGAGCCGGTGGCGATCAGGGCGAGGGTGATCACGCCCATCGTCTTCTGGGCGTCGTTGGTGCCGTGGGCCAGCGACACGAGCGATGCCGAGCCGATCTGGCCCCAGCGGAAACCCGTGTCGCGGTACTTGGCCGCGACGTTGTTGGTGATCTTGTAGATCAGCCAGGTGCCGACGGCGGCGACCGCGATGGCGATCGCCGGCGACATGAGCGCGGGGAGGATCACCTTCCCGACGACGCCGTCGAGCTTGGTCCCGTCGCCGACCCACTTCACCCCGGCGGGGCCGAGACCGGCGATCGTCGCGCCGATCAGGCCTCCGAAGAGGGCGTGCGAGGAGCTCGAGGGAAGGCCGAAGAGCCAGGTGAGGAGGTTCCAGAGGATCGCGCCGACCAGGCCGGCCAGCACGATCAGCAGCAGCGCCTGTCCACCGTCGTCGATCAGCTCGGGACGTGGTGCCCCGTCCGCGTCCTGAATGTTCACGACGGCATTGGTGACAGTGAGCGCGACCTCTACGGAGAGGAACGCTCCGACGAGGTTGAGGATCGCCGAGAGTGCCACGGCGACCTTTGGTTTGAGAGCACCGGTGGCGATGGAAGTGGCCATCGCGTTTCCGGTGTCATGGAATCCATTGGTGAAGTCGAAGAGCAGTGCGGTGACGACTACGAGGGACAGCACGACCAGTTCGGGGGGCACAGGCACTAGTTTGCTCTTTGTTCACCAAAATCACATCATCAGGGTCGGAAATCTCCACAAAGTGCCGGTTGAGTGGCGCTTGACAAGGGGCTACGTGAAACCGTCCCAGGTGGTGTCTACCATGACCCGCATGGGAACCCGGCCTCACGACTACGTCCTGCGTCATGCAGGGCACGCGGTCGAGGTCACCTACAAGCCCATCCGGTCGCTCCGGCTGCGGGTCGTTCCACCGGATGGGCGGCTCAGGGCCTCGGTCCCCGCCCAGCTCGACGAGTCGATGGTGCGGCGCTTCATCGACGACAACCTTGCCTGGATCGCCACCGCCCAGCAGAAGGTGCGTATGCGGGCGCCGCTCGTGGAGCCGCTCGTCGACGGCGGGCGCGCGAAACTCTGGGGCGAATGGCGCGAGCTTCGGGTCGCTGAGGGCGACCGGGCTTCCGCGCGGGTGCAGGGCGGGCAGATCGCTCTGTCCGGCCCTGATGACGAGGGGCTCAGGCGGGCGCTGGACAACCTGTACCGGCGCGAACTGCACTCCGTTCTCCCCGCCCTGCAACGGATCTGGGAGCCGCGCATCGGAAAGTCAGCGTCCAGCCTCAAGCTGCGCCGCATGACGTCGCGATGGGGCACCTGCAACACGCGCAGCGGCGCGATCACGCTGAACGTCGCACTGGCCGAATGGCCCGTCGAGTCCCTCGAGTACGTCCTCGTCCACGAACTGGTGCACCTCTGGGAGGCCAGCCACGGCCCGCGCTTCACCGCCCGGATGGACGAGTACCTGCCCGGCTGGAGGCAGCGCCGCGCCGCGCTGAAGGGGCGATGAGCGCAACGGTCGTCGGCACGGTGCTGTCCCGGTCCGAGTGGGAGTCGCGGGCCGAAGCCCACCGCGCCCGGGTGGCGCCACAGTTGGCTCGGGTGATCGAGCGGCGTGCCCGCGGCGAGAAGCACCCGGTCGAGGACTTCCTTTTCCACTACTACAACCTTCGGCCGAGCCATCTCGAGCAGTGGCATCCCGGGGTCGGGATCGTTCTCGAGGACGCGGAGAGCCGGGCGTCCCTGCCCTTCCAGCGGCGGGTCGCGCGTGGAATGACGGTGGACGTTGAGGCCTTCCTCGCCAAGCGGGGCGCGACGGCGCGGGAGGCCGGACGGCTCCTGGCTGCCAGTTCGGCCGCGACGCCGAGGTTCGGCTGTTTCGGCATGCACGAGTGGGCGATGGTCTACCGGTTGTCTCCGGGGGAGACGAGGCACCCATACCTGAAGCTGCGGTTCCCGCCCGAGAAGGTCGCGGCGATCGTCGAGGAGGTCGGCTGCCGCTGCTCGCACTTCGACGCGTTCCGCTTCTTCACCCCGCCCGCCAAGCCGCTCAACCTGCTCACTCCGACGAGGGAACGCCAGGCCGAGCTGGACCAGCCTGGCTGCCTGCACGTCAACATGGACCTGTACAAGTGGGCGGGGAAGCTGTTGCCTGCGGTCGACTCTGAGCTGCTGTTCGACACCTTCCTGCTCGCGCGCGAGATCCGTGAGGTCGACATGGCCGCCTCGGCCTACGACATGCGCCACTGGGGGCTTGAGCCCGTCCGGGTCGAGACCGCTGAGGGGCGGGCGCAGTACGCGGCCCTTCAGCGCGGGTTCGCCGCCAAGGCGGCACCGTTGCGGGCGCGGCTGCTCTCGGTCGTCGAGCGGATCGAGGGCGGGCGCGTAGCCGACGGCATGCAACCTGCCGGGATGTCGAGAGCGTAGTCAGGGTGTAAACCACCCGAAGGACGCAGGAAGGACGCGAGATGAGGCGACACCCCGGACAGGCAACCGCAACCACGGACGATCTCGTCGTATGCTGCCAACGCCCTGAGACCCATCTTCCCCCTGTGAGGTCACGCGTGTTGTCCCTGTCATCCGTGCGCCGCGGCGCCGTCGCGCTCGTCGCCGTCGCCGCGCTCGGACTGTCCGCCTGCGCCCCTGAGACGTTGGTCGCCGACCCGGCGCCCGTCGACGAGCCGACGCCGAGCGCCGCCGTCGAGCAGTCCCCGGCTCCCGAGCCGGCGATGCCCTCCGAGGAGCCGATCGCCACGCCTGAGCCGGAGCCGACGCCGTCGGCCGAGCCGACAGCAGAGCCCACGCTCGACCCGGAGGAGGCGGAGGTCCCCAACGACCCGGATGAGCCCGTCGAGTCGGAGGTTCCCGAACCGGAGCCGGCCGCCCCGGCGCTGATGAAGAAGGGCGACGACTCCGAACAGGTCCGCGAACTCCAGCACCGGCTTCTGCAGCTCGAATGGTTCGAGGGCAAGATCACGTCCACCTATGGCGACGCGACCCTGCTCGCGGTCGAGGGCTTCCAGGCGAAGCGCGGACTGCCCGCCACCGGCGAGGTCGACCAGGCGACCTGGGACAAGCTCGTCTCGATGACCCGTCAGCCGACGAAGGACGAGATGCACAATGTGCTCAAGCCGGGCCCGGCGCTGCTGGCGAGCGGGGCGAAGGGCGACAAGGTCAAGGACCTGCAGGCACGCCTGAAGCAGCTCGACTGGTACACCGACCTGATCGACGGCGACTACGGGAAGAAGACCGCCGAGGCTGTCTCCGGGTTCCAGAAGAAGCGCGAGATCCCCGTCACGGGTGAGGTCGACCAGCGCACGCTCGACCGGCTCAACGGGATGACCCGCAAGCCGACCGCCGACGAACTGAACAACGTCGCGCCCAAGCCCAAGTCGCCGAGCATGACGCTCGACGACCGCTGCCTCCAGGGACGCGTCGTGTGCATCTCCAAGGCGCAGCGCAAGCTGGCGCTCGTCGTCGACGGCAAGATCCAGATGCAGATGGACGTGCGCTTCGGCTCCGAGCTGACCCCTACCCGCAACGGCGTGTTCTCGGTGGGCTGGAAGTCACGCAACCATGTCTCGAGCATCTACAAGACGCCGATGCCCTACGCACTGTTCTTCAGCGGTGGACAGGCCGTCCACTACTCGTCCGACTTCGCTGCCCGCGGCTACAACGGTTCGTCGCACGGCTGCGTCAACGTCCGCGACAAGAAGAAGGTCGCCGCCCTCTTCGACTCGGTCAGCGAGGGTGACAAGGTCGTGGTCTACACCGGCTGATCAGGGACGACCCCCACCGGCGTCGGATCTCGTCTGGACCTGAGTGGCATGAGCAGTCGGCCCGCACTGGATTAAGCTCACTCTCGTTCAGACGGAAGGTACCCAAGTGACGTTCGACATCGCGCTCGCGATCGCCATGCAGGTGGTCGGCTCGTTCCTGTTCGCAAGCGGAGCGATCCTGCAGAGCCTCGGCGTGAAGTCCACGTTCGACCCGAACGCGGTTGCATCGTCCAACACGCTGTCGATCAAGGGGCTGCTCAGCCTCTTCAAGATCCCCAAGTGGCTGCTCGGCCTGCTCCTCGTGTTCCTCGGGGCCGCCATCCACCTCACCGCGCTCAGCTTCGCGCCGGTCTCAGTAGTCCAGCCCGTCGGCATCCTTGCCGTGCCGTGGTCGGTGCTGCTGGCCTCACGCATCCACAAGCATCACGTGACCGGAAAGGTCTGGACGGCGGTCGCGGTCACCGTCGCCGGCGTCGTCGGTTTCACCGTGTTCTCCTCGCTGTTCGCGAAGGGGGAGCGTGAGGTGTCGTTCCAGCCGGTGCTGATCTCGTTCATCGTGGTGTGTGTGGTGTGCGCCATCCTGTCGTTCTTCGCGACGAGGGCCGCCCCCTGGGCGAAGGCCATGCTGTGGTCGGCGGTCGGGGCCACGTTCTACGGACTGGCCTCCGGACTGATGAAGCACGCCATGGACCTGGTCCAGAAGCACGAGCACAGCCTCACGAGCTGGACCTTCATCGCATCCGTGGCCATGATGCTTGCCTGCTACGGGCTCGGCGTGTGGATGATCCAGCAGGGCTACGCATCGGGCCCGGCCGAGATCACCGTCGGCACGATGACGACGGTGGACCCGTTCGTGGCGGTGCTCTTCGGGCTGATCGTGCTCGGCGAGGGAGGTTCGATGGGCTTCTGGCCGATGCTCGGGATGGCCGTCACCGGAGCCATCGCCGTCTACGGAGTGGTCCTGCTCTCGAAGGATCATCCGGACGCGGTCGAGGAGCGCGAGCGCGCCGGGGCCGAGCGGGAGGCAGCCGCGGAGACCGCGAGCCAGGTCAACCCGCCTTCACCGGCAGAGCGTTGAGCGCCGTCCGACCAGACGGCGTCGCAAGCACGATGGTCGAGTCGGCGTTCGGCATCAGGAACGTCACCGTCGTCTCGTAGGGCTCACCTGCCCGCACCGTGAAGCCGCTCGGATCGAGCGGGTCGTAGCTGGCGCGGGTCTCGTTGGCGAAGGCGAACACCGTGAAGCTGTACTCGCCCTCCTTGACGTCGACCCGGATCCGCGCGGTCAGCTCGTCGTCTGCCCACGAATAGCTGACGATCTCGAAGGTTCCGTCGCCGTTGCCCTCGAAGGGGATCCAGTTGCCTGTCCGCTCCGGGCTCGGCTCGACCTCCGACTGGGCGGACGGCGTGGGGGTGGCGGTCGCCTCACCGTCCGGACCGCCGAGGAACTGCATCCCGATCACGATGAGGGCCACCACGAGCACAGCGCCCAGCACGATGAACAGGGTCGAGCTCGGCCTCTTCGGCGGCTCGAGGTCCTGGTAGGACTGCTGCGGTTGCTGGGGCTGCTGACCGAACGGGGTCCGGGGGTCGCGGCCCTGGGCGTCGTGGAAGTCGGTGGGCTTCCAGTTCGGGTCCTGGGACGCCCACGGCGAGTTGTTCTGGTTGCCGGGCCACTGAGAGTTGCTCATGATGTGGCAAGACTACCCATGCGAAGTTGTTCACAGCCGGAAACCCGCATGCAATCGTGACCGCCGACCGGTCGATCAAGAAGGCATGACGACACCGATGATCCGCGGCACGAGCCGCGCAGACCTGCTCTCCCTGCCCGTGATCATGCTGGGCTTCCACCCTCGAGACTCCTGTGTGGCGATGGCGCTATCTGGAAACACGGTCCGCTTCTGTGCCCGGGTTGATCTCGACTGGTTCGCCGACCACTTCGAAAGGATCTCCGAGCAGGTCCTGCGCTGCGCCGAGCAGGTCGGGGCCGACGAGTTCGTGTTCATCGGCTACGGCGACCCGGATCTGGCCAGCATCGCCGTGTGCGAGTTCGCCGATCTGGTGGGCCACGAGCGGGTCGTCGATGCGCTGGTCACCGACGGCGGGCGCTACTGGAGCATGTGCGACAGCGGGGTCCCGGAGTCCTACCGCTTCGACACCAGCGCCGTCGCGGCCCAGGCAGTCTTCGGCGGGGTAAACCTCTGCGCCGACCGGGATGAGGCAGTCGCCCCGGTGACGGGCAGCGATCCACCGGACGAGCACGTCGTGCTGCGGGCCGAGGCGGCCGTCGGCCGGCTCAGCGACGATCAGGCGATGGCCCGGCTGCGCGAGTTGGCCGAGGGCGAGGCGGCGCTGCCCCGCGCCGATGCCGTCCTGCTTGCGGTGCTGCTCGGAGACGAGGACCGCACCGGGGCCCTGCTCTGTCGGCTCAAGACCTGGACGGCAGATGCGATGTGGCAACGCCTCGTCGCCGCCCGCAGGGTCTGCCCTTCCCGCTACCTGCCCAACGTGCTCGGCCTGCTCGCCTTCGCCTCCTGGCTCAGCGGCAGAGGCGCGGCGCACTCGGCCTGCCTGCAGCAGTTGAGCGAACTCGACGCGAGGCATCCGTTGCTGCTCACGCTGCTCAAGCTGCACCAGGAGGGACTGCCCCCTGCCAGATGGGACCAGTGCTGATGACGCACAGACCCGCCGCGCGAGGTCCACCCCCGTGTCGTATGGTTTGGCCATGCGTTTTGTGGTGTGTGGCGAGGCACTGATCGATCTGATGCCCGAGGAGGTCATCTCCCCGGAGGAGAGTCGATGGATCGCACGCTCCGGCGGCGGTCCGCTCAACAGCGCGGCCGCGCTGTCGCGGCTTGGTCAGGACACGTACTTCCTCGGCAGGCTGAGTTCGGACGCCTTCGGCGACCAGTTGCGCAGCCATCTGGAGGCGGCGGGGGTCAACCTCGAACTGGCCGTCGACACGGACGATCCCACCTCGGTGGCGGTCGTCTCGCTCGACGGTGAAGGCAAGGCCAGCTACACGTTCCACTTCGACGGCACCTCCAACTTCAACTGGAAGCCCGAGGAGTTCCCGACGCTCGAGGCCGACGACTGGCTGCATTTCGGCTCGATCGGCTCCGTGCTCGGGCCAGGGGCGAGGCACATGCTCGACTTCGTCTCCCGGACCGAGGCGGCGATCAGTTTCGACATCAACGTGCGCCCCTCCACGCTTCCCGACCGCGCCGAGTACTTCAGGTTGGTCTCCGACCTGATGGCCGCCGTCGGCAGAGGAGCGGGCATCGTCAAAGCCAGCGACGAGGACATCGCCTGGCTGGTCGACGACGAGGAGAACCCGCTCGGCTATGCACAGGCGTGGGCAGAGGAGTATGGCCTCGCCATGTTCATCGTCACGCTGGGCCCCGATGGCGTCGCCGCGGTGCGCCCCGATGGGCGGGTCGTGCAGGTGCCGGGGCACAAGGTCGAAGTGGTCGACACAGTCGGCGCCGGCGACACGTTCATGGCCGGATTCCTCTCCGCCTACGCCGACGACCCGTCCGATCTCGAGGGAGCTCTCGAGCGGGGCGCTGCGGCCGCGGCCATCGTCGTGACCCGTCAGGGCGCAAAGCCTCCGACGAGCGCGGAACTGGACGATTACCTCGCCTGATCCCCAGGGGCGCATTCCAGCGCACGGCGGTATATTGGCACCTTGTGCGCACACGCGCGCGAGAACCGCCGAGCAGGAGAAGTAGCGTGAGCCAAGAGCCGGGTCAGTACGACAAGGTGCAGGCACAGGAGAAGTGGCAGGCCTTCTGGGAGCAGGACGAGACCTTCCGGCCCCTCGATGACGGCAGCCACGAGCGTCGCTACGTCCTCGACATGTTCCCGTACCCCTCGGGCGACCTGCACATGGGCCACGCCGAGGCCTACGCCATGGGCGACGTCGTGTCGCGCTACTGGCGCCTCAGGGGCTACGACGTCATGCACCCGATCGGCTGGGACTCGTTTGGTCTGCCCGCAGAGAACGCGGCGATCAAGGCCGACAGCCACCCGGCCGACTGGACCTACGCCAACATCGAGACCCAGGTGCGCTCCTTCAAGCGCTACGGCCTGAGCCTCGACTGGTCGCGCCGCCTGCACACCTCCGACACGGACTACTACCGCTGGACCCAGTGGCTGTTCCTGCGCTTCTTCGAGCGCGGACTCGCCTACCGCAAGGACTCCTACGTCAACTGGTGCCCCAAGGACCAGACGGTGCTCGCCAACGAGCAGGTCGTCAACGGGCACTGCGAGCGCTGCGGCACCGAGGTCACCAAGCGCAAACTGAACCAGTGGTACTTCAAGATCACCGACTACGCCCAGCAGCTGCTGGACGACATGTCGCAGCTGGAGGGCGGCTGGCCCGAGCACGTCCTCGCCATGCAGCGCAACTGGATCGGCCGCTCCGAGGGCGCGCACGTCAACTTCGTCGTCGAGGGACGCGAGAAGCCGGTGACGGTGTTCACCACGCGCCCCGACACCCTGTTCGGTGCCACCTTCATGGTTGTCGCGCCCGATTCCGACCTGGCCCAGGAACTGGTCAGCGACGAACAGCGTGAGGCCTTCGAGGCCTACCTGACCGAGGTCAAGAAGTCGACCGAGATCGAGCGCCAGTCGACCGAGCACGCGAAGACGGGTGTCTGGCTCGGCCGCCACGCCGTCAACCCCGTCAACGGGGAGAAGGTCCCCGTGTGGGCGGCCGACTACGTGCTGGCCGACTACGGCACGGGTGCAATCATGGCGGTGCCCGCACACGACCAGCGCGACCTGGACTTCGCCCGCACCTACGACCTGCCGGTGCGCACCGTGATCGACGTCGACGGGACCGATCCCGCCGAGACAGGGGTCGCCACCAGCGGCGACGGTGCTTACGTCAACTCCGGGATCCTCGACGGGCTGACCGACAAGGCCTCCGGTGTCGCGCGGATCACCGAACAGCTCGAGGCGGACGGCAACGGGACGGGCACCGTCCAGTTCCGCCTGCGAGACTGGCTGGTTTCGCGACAGCGCTTCTGGGGCTGCCCCATCCCGATCATCCACTGTGAGGTCGACGGTGAGGTACCGGTCCCCGACGACCAGCTGCCCGTCGTCCTGCCAGAACTGCGCGGCCAGGAGCTGGCGCCGAAGGGCACTTCACCGCTGGCGTCGGCTGCCGAGTGGGTCAACACGACCTGCCCGAAGTGCGGTGGCCCCGCCCGTCGTGACACCGACACGATGGACACCTTCGTTGACTCGTCGTGGTACTTCTTCCGCTACTGCTCACCCGGCTACGAGGGCGGCCCGTTCAACCCTGAGGACGTCGCCCGCTGGATGCCGGTGGACCAGTACGTCGGCGGCGTCGAGCACGCCATCTTGCACCTGCTCTATATGCGCTTCTTCACCAAGGTGCTGCGCGACATGGGCATGGTCGAGTTCGACGAGCCGATGCTGCGCCTCCTGAACCAGGGCCAGGTGATCAACCAGGGCAAGGCCATGAGCAAGTCGCTCGGCAACGGCGTCGACCTCGGTAAGCAGATCGACGAGTTCGGCGTCGACGCCGTCCGCCTGACCATGATCTTCGCCGGCCCGCCGGAGGACGACATCGACTGGGCGGACCTGTCTCCCTCCTCGAGCCTGAAGTTCCTGCAGCGCGCCTACCGGCTCGCCACCGACGTCGCCTCCGACACCGACGTCGACTTCGCCGCGGGTAACAAGGACCTGCGCAAGGCCACCCACAAGGCCATCGTGGAGATCTCGACGCTGCTGGAGTCCGGCCGCTTCAACGTCGCCGTCGCGCGCACCATGGAGCTGGTAAACGCCACCCGCAAGGCGATCGACGGCGAGGCGGGCGCTGCCGATCCGGCGGTCCGGGAGGCGGCGCAGTTCATCGCCCAGTCCCTGAGCCTCGTCGCACCCTACGTGGCCGAGGAGATGTGGGAGGCCCTCGGGCTTCCCCCGTCGGTGGCCAACAGCGAATGGCCGGTTGCCGACGGCTCCCTGACCGTCGACGACACCGCCACGATGGTCGTCCAGATCCAGGGCAAGATCCGCGCGAAGCTGGAGGTGCCCGCCGACATCACGGAGGAGGCAGCCCTCGAACTGGCACTCGCCGACGACGGCGTCCAGCGGTCGCTCGCCGGTCGTGAGGTGGTCAAGGTGATCGCCCGCCTGCCGAAGATGCTGAGCCTGGTGCCGGGCAGGTAACCAGCGCCGAGCAGGGGCCCCGTCCGATCCGGACGGGGCCCCTTTTCCGTGTCCGGCCGAGTTCTCCACAGCCTGGAAGTGACCTGACCATTCGGCCCTCCGAACGCCCGATGGTGTCGGTATGGATCAGCTCGAGGAGTTCACCCGTGCACGCCTGGCGTTGATCAGCGCCGGGCAACCCCCGCTCGGTGCCCCTCGGCGTGCCGCGGACGAGCCTGCCCCCACCGAAGCTGAGCCATCTGCAGCGGTGCCGGAGCAGCCGCCGGTCGAGCCGACGGTGACGGCTCTTGGACCGTGGCGAAGGCTGGGGGCGGCGGTCACGCCGCGTCATGCCGCGGTGGTGGGTCTGCTGCTGGTGGCCGCTGTGGTCGTGACGATCTTCGCACTCGGCCGCAGCGCAGCCACCGAGGTGCAGTTGACGCCGGAGGCGGTTGCCGAGACACCTGCTGCCGCGACGCCCAGCCCGAGCGTGCCTACGCTGCTTCGCGTTCACGTCGGAGGGGCGGTCGCCGAACCCGGTGTCGTCCAGGTTCCCGCGGGCTCGATCGTGCAGGACGCGATCGCTGCAGCCGGTGGACTGACTGCGGAGTCCGATCCGGCTTCCCTGAACCTCGCCGCGCCGGTCAGCGATGGCATGCAGATCCTGATCGGCACCGTCGACGAGCCGCTCGGCGAGATCGAGACCGACCAGACTTCCGATGGTGGCGGCGGCTCTTCCAACGATGGCGTGGTGAACCTCAACACCGCCACTCAGGCCGAGTTGGAGGAGTTGCCGGGGGTGGGGCCGGTGATGGCCGCGGCGATCCTCGCCTGGCGGGAGGAGAACGGGAAGTTCGGTTCGGTTGAGGAGTTGCAGGAGATCAGCGGAATCGGGCCGAAGACGTATGAGAAGCTCGCCCCTCAGGTGCGGACATGAAACACCACGACTGGCGCCTGCTCCCCGTCGCGGTTGCGGCGTGGGGAGCGAGCTTCATCGCCTCGTCCGGTTGGCGCCCCGAGCCACAGGCGGTGGGCGCGATGCTGGTCGGGCTCGTCCTGCTCGCGCTGCTTGCGCACAGGGCCAACCGGGCGTGGGTGGCCGTGATCATCCTCGTCGTGGTCGTGACGGCGCTGACTGCCGGCCTGAGGTCGTGGCAACGGCACACCGGTCCCGTCGCCGATCTCGCCGCGGCCGGGGCCGTCGGACTCGTCGAGCTGCGGCTCACGGCCGAGGCCGTTCCCCGTTCGGAGATCATCGTGGCCCCCGCCGAGCTGGTGTCCGTGGAGGCGCGGGGGAGCAGGGTGCTCACGGCTGTCCCCGTCGTGGTGCTGGCCAGCGGCGAACTGGGACAGCGGCTGCTGACGCTTGAGCCGGGGGCCGGGTACCGCGTCCGGGGACGACTGGGGGAGCCGCGTCCGGACGAGGCTGTCGCGGCGGTGTTGAGCCTGCGTGAGGTCGTGGGGCGCACGTCGTCGCCGTCGTGGCTGAACGCGGTCGCCAACCAGATGCGCTCCGGCCTGCGCAGCGCCGTGAGCCACTCCCCGCCTCAGCAGGCCGCCCTTGTGCCGTCGCTGGTGGTGGGGGACACCTCACGGGTCGACGATGCGATGCGTGCGGACTTCCAGGCCACCGGCCTGACCCACCTGATGGCCGTCTCGGGCGCGAACCTGACTCTCCTGCTTGGCGTGCTGCTCGCGACCGTGCGGGCGGTCGGGGTGCGCGGCTGGTGGGTGCGGATCGTTGCGTTGTTGGGGGTCGGCTTCTTCGTGCTTGTGTGTGGCCAGGAGCCTTCGGTGTTGCGGGCGACGGCCATGGGAATCGTCGCGCTCGCCGCGACCGGGGTCGGGCCGGGCAACCGCAGCGTCCGGGCGTTGTGTCTCGCGGTGACGGTGCTGGTGTGGTGTGATCCGTGGCTCTCCCGCTCGGTGGGGTTCGCCCTGTCGGTCACGGCGTGCGCGGGGATCGTGCTGCTCGGCCCGGTGTTGCGCGACTCGTTGACGAGGTGGTGTCCACGTTGGATCGCCGAGGCATTCGCCGTCTCGCTCGCGGCGCAGCTGGCCACGCAGCCGATCGTGACGGCGATCAGCGACCGGGTCTCTGTGGTGGGGGTCGGGACCAATGTGCTCGCCGCACCTTTCGTCGGCCCGACGACCGTGCTCGGCCTGCTCGCGGCGGTGCTGAGTCCGTTCGGCGAGGTAGCCGTGCTGCCTGGCTGGCTCGCTGGCTGGTGCGCCCAGCCCATCCTCTGGATCTCACAGGCTGGCGCCGCGCTGCCGGCGTCGACCTGGGAATGGCCCGCATCTCCGGTGAGCGTCGCGGCGGTCGCGGTGGCGTCCGGAGCACTGGCAGCCGCTCTGGTGTGGGTGCTGCGGAGCTGGCTCGGCGGAGCTGCCTTCGTCGCGGTGCTGCTGGCGGCGAGCCTGATCCGGCCGGTCCCGCTCGGCTGGCCGGGGGAATGGTCGGTCGCCTTCTGCGACGTCGGCCAGGGTGACGCCACCGCAATCCGCGCCGGCCCTGGGGCCGCGGTCCTGGTCGATGCTGGGCCGGAGCCGGGGCCGACGCTGGAGTGCCTGTCAGGGCTCGGGGTGGACGAGGTGCCGATGCTGGTGCTCACGCACTATCACGCCGACCACACGGGAGGCGCCGTTGAGGTGATCGAGCGGTTCCGGCCGCGTCTGGTCCTGGTGCGTTCGGGTGAGCCGCCGCGGTGGCTCGTCGATGCGGTGGGCGGGGCCGGGGGAGAGGTGCGCTCGGCCGTGGAGGGTGAGCGGCTCCGGATCGGTGAGGCGGAGTGGTCAACGGCGTCGGTGCCCGAACAACCCGGGCCAGTGCGAGAGGAGGGTGAAGGCTCGGCCGAGAACGACGCCTCGGTCGTCGGGGTCGCGGAGTCGGCCGGGCTGCGGGTGCTTCTCGCCGGTGATGCCGAACCGCCCGCCCAACTGGAGGCGCTTCGGTCGGCGACTGAGGTTGGGGTGTCCCTCGAGGCTCAGATCCTGAAGCTCCCGCATCACGGATCGTCGCGACAGGAGCGCCGCTTCTTCGCGGTGACGGGTGCCGCGCTGGCGGTGGCGAGTTCGGGTCTCGACAACGACTACGGTCACCCGGCGAAGGCGGCGATCGACCTGGCCGAGGGCCTCGGCATGACCGTCGCGAGGACGGACAGGCAGGGTACGGTCCTGGTTGCGCGAGGAGAGACGGCGCTCGGCGTGGTCACCCGAAGGTAGCTTGATCCGCGCCGGTGTCTCTGGAGACTCCGTTCGTTTGGTACGAGTCAACTGCGAGGGTCGATCTTTGACAACGCGCTGGGCAATGGCCAGAGTTGTCGGGCTGCTCAGTATCGGGACCCCGGAGAAGGGACAACGCACGCAACGGACGGTGACCGCCGAGGTCGGAGCCATAGACGGAGTCCTTGATGAGTCATGCGCAGGTGGCGACTGGCAGACAGGAACCGGATCAGCAGCCAGAGCGCCGTGGCCCGGTCGAGTGCACCCATCTGTTGTCGAACACGCGGCGTTGTTGCCCAGCTCTGCGGGCGACTCTTGAACTTGCCGCTGCACACAACGATCAGACCTTCACACATCGAGGCTCAGAGCAGCAGAATTGATGCTCCTATGTGGTGTCAAGCGGCGGTGAGCCATTCGCGGTAGCGGTGGGCGAGGTTGTCGTCTCGGCGTTTGCCGAGTTCTATTTCGGAGATGCGTGCTGGCCAGGTGTGGCAGGCTTCGGCGGCGTTGGTGAGGGTGAGGTTCTTGGCTTGTCGGGCTGGTCTGAGGTCGGTGTAGTTGGGGATCTCGCAGTGGCCCGTGAGGGCTTTGAAGACTTCTCTGACGAGGGCGCGTTTGAGGCTGCGGTAGACGGCTGCGAGTGTCTTGCCAGTGGCGAGGTGGCGGTCGCGGTAGTCGCGGGTACGTTGGTCCTGGGACATGCGGACTTTGATCGCTTGGTGCAGTGCCCAGTTGGCTTGCCGGTCGCCTCCGCGGGAGAGGCGGTGGCGTTGGGTTTTGCCGGAGGAGACGGGGATGGGGCTGGTGCCGCAGAGGGCAGCGAAGGATGCTTGGCTGCGTAGCCGGTCGGGGTTGTCACCGGCGGTGATCAGCAAGATCGCTGCCAGTGCCGGGCCGATACCGTGGATAGCGCGCAGGCCTGGGTTGCGGGCGGTGGTGTGCTCGTCGAGTTGCGTATCGAGGTCATCGAGCTCTGCGCGGAGGAACTGGTGACGTCGGGCGAGGCTACGCAGGGCACGCAGGCTGGTGGCGTCGTGGAGGTCTTTGATCTGGTCGGGGCGGGTGCTGGCCAACTGGTCGACAAGCTTGTCGCGGCCCAGTTCACGGTATTTGTCGCGGAGTCGGGGGCTGGCGTTGACCAGGACACTGTTGATCTGACGCCAGCAGGCCTGAAGGGCCTTGTTCGCGCTGCGGCGGGTGATCACCAGCGCCCGTAAGGGCTCGATGGTGTCGTGCTTGGGGGCGGTGGTGGCCTCACCGGACAGGACTGCCCGGGCAGCGCGGTAGGCATCGAGCCGGTCGGTCTTGCCTTGTTTGCGCCGTTCGGCGGGGCGGGTGCGGTTGACCTCGACGACACCGATCCCGTTGCGGCGCAAGGTGGCGGTGATCCCGACCCCGTAGCTGGAGGTTCCTTCCACGCCGACAGCGGTGATCGGGCCGTGAGCGACCAGCCAGGCCACTGCCTGACGGTATCCCGCGGTGGTGGTGTCGAACTCGTGGTCGGCGACCTCGATGCCGGTGGCGGTGATCACCGCGATGTGGATGGTGTCCTTGTGTGAATCGATGCCGGCGACATGGTCGCCGGGATTTGTCATGATGGTCATGGCCTACTCCTGAACGCTGGGATGGGTCGAGTGACGGCCGTCTGGTCAGACAGGCCATACACCGGACTCGTGATCAGGCTCGTATTAGGTCATGGCCGGGCGGTCGTCACCCATGCCTTGGAGAGCCGGACGGATCAATTTGTCGGTAGCCCAGCAGGGCACCAGTCAGAGGCAGGGTCACGACTCCCCAAGACGCCTACCATCATGTATGTCAGACCCGGTCTGTAGCGTGAAGTCATGGAGGCAATGGCGAGGCAGCAGGCGGAGGCGATCCGCTCGGCCATGACGCGACGTCGCCGGGCAGAGGCAGATCTGCTGGCCTCGATCTGCGAGCTCGCCGAGTGCTACCGGGTCGACACCGACGAGCTGCTCGCCGTCCTCACCGAGAAGCGGATCCGGGTCGGCGCCGAGGGCACGCCCCTCGTCTCCGAGTTCCTGAGCCTCGAGCTGGCAGGATTGCTTGAGTGCAGCCCGCATGCGGCGGGTCACCGCCTCATCGAGGCGCTCAACCTCAAGCACCGGCACCCGAAGCTGTTCGCCGCGGTGGTGGAGCTCAAGGTCGAGGCGTCGCGGGCGGTCAAGGCCGCGGCCAGGTGTTCTCACCTCCGGCCCGAGGTGGCCGAAGCCGTGACGCTGCGCTGGCTGCCGCGGCAGGGCGCTCTCGGCTGGACGGCCGCCTTCAACCTGCTGGACAAGCTGATCATCGAGGCCGACCGTGCCGCCGCACAAGAGCGCGAGCGGCTCGCGCGCGAAGACCGCGGCGTCCATGTGTGGGGCCTCTTCGACGGGTGCATGAACCTCACCGGAAGGCTCGATGTGCTCGATGCGCGCAGCCTCGACGTCACGGCGACGCGGGTGGCGAGGCTGCTCGAAGACCGGTTCCCCGAGTTGACGCTGCAGCAGCGGCGGGCGAAGGCCCTTGGGATCCTCGCGAACCCCGCGCACGCGCTCGCCCTGCTGCAGAGCGGCGACCAACCCACCCTGCCGGGCGACCCTGAACACCACGAGGCGGCACGATCCCGACCCTCCAAGGTCTACCGGCCCGAGCTCGGGCTCGCCGTTCACATCCACGCCGATTCGGTCGGTGGCCTCGCGCCCGCCGCGCGGGTCGACAAGGCTGGCTGGATCACCAGCCGGCTGCTGGGGGAGTTGCTCGGGGAGGCAAAGGTGACGGTTCATCCGGTGATCGACCTCGCCGACCTGGATCCGTCTGATGGGTATGAGCCCGGTGCGCAGCTCAAGCGTGCGGTGGAGATCGTCATGCCGACGGAGATGTTCCCGTACTCCAACCGCAGTTCCCGAAGGCTCGATCTCGACCACACGGTGCCGTGGCGGGAGGGGTACCGGGCGCAGACCCGGCTCGGCAACCTCGTCCCGCTGAACCGTCGGGCCCATCGGGCCAAGACGGCGAGGGCCTGGAAGTCGCTCCAGCGCGGGCCCGACGTGCTCGTCTGGGAGAGCCCGCTCGGCTACCGCTATGAACTCACCCCCTGCGGGACCTGGCCGCTGCGCGAATAGGGCCGACCCGGCAAACCTCAGCAGACCACGGTCACTGACGAGGCTCGAGCCCCGCCGCGCGATACATGGCGTCGATGGCGCGCATCTGCTTCACCGAGTCCTCCGGGCCGGTGAGAATCTCCGCGCCGTCGCGCACGGCCGAGACGAAGAGGCCGAGCTGGCAGGCGTACGACGTGGGGTGCACCGGGACGTCGATCCTCGTGCTGTCGCCGTCGGTCTTCAGCGTCAGCGAGTTGCTCTCATGGGGCTTCACGAAGCCCTCGACCTGGAGCACGCCGAGCGTCCCGGTGATCGTCGCCGACTGCCGCTCGACGTCCTCGAGCAGCGAGCTCGACACCGTCGAGGTGACCCCGCCCGGGAACCTCAGTTCGGCGGTGAGGGCCTCGTCGATCCGGTCGTCCTCGGGGGAGGGGCGGTACGTGGCCGAGACGACCTCGGGCTCCTCACCGACCAGGCTGCGCACCAGGTGCAGGCAGTAGCAGCCCAGATCCATGGTGGACCCGCCCGCCAGGTCGTGGATGTAGCGGATGTTGCTCCGGTCGGGCAGGTGCACGTCGAACCAGGCGCTCACGTCGACCAGGTCGCCGATGGCCCCGTCGTTGATCAGGCCGATCACCTCCGCGACGAGGGGGTGATAGCGGTAGTGGAAGGCCTCCATCACCACGCGGTTCGAGTCCGCGGCCCTCGCCGCGACGCGCTCCGCCTCGTCGGCGTTGGACGCGAATGGCTTCTCGACGAGGACGTGCTTGCCCGCCTCGATCGCGGCGAGCGTCCACCTGCCGTGCTCGGAGTTGGGAAGCGGGATGTAGACGGCGTCGATGTCGTCGGCGGCGAGGAGGTCCTCGTAGCTGTCCTCGACGCGGCCGATGCCGTGTTCGGCGGCGAACCGCTCGGCCCTACCCCGGTCGCGGGCGGCCACGGCCACCAGTTCGACGTCGGGGTTCTCAGAGGCCGGGGCGATGAGGGCGGCCGGGGTGATGCCTGCGGCGCCGAGGATGCCGAAGCGGATCGGGGTCATGGCTCTCCTTTGAGTGTGCTGCTGCTCGCAGGAAGTCTAGTGGTGACCCGCATCCGCCGCGCGCCGAGGCGGCGGTCACCGGTTCAGCCCAGTTCCTCCGAGGCCACCTTCTCCAGCGAGTCCGCCCCGTACACGTCCACCCCTCGCTCGGTCACGACATACAGGCTGTCGCCGATGGTCAGCCCACGCACGGAGGAGACCCACTGCTGCTCGGACGCCTCGACGGGAAGCTTGCCAGCCAGCCTGAAGGCGCCGTCCTCGAAGCGGTAGACGACGTAGTCCGCGGTCGAGCCGCCCCCGGAGTAGTTGAGGGCGGGGAAGCCGATCAGGCTGTGCTCAGAATCGACGAGGACGGCCTTGTGGTTGCGCAGCGCCTCCGAGTCGGCGTAGGGCACCTTCAGGACTGCCTGCTCCTTGAGGGCGAACGGGTCCGAGGTGTCGAACATGCTGAGCTTCAGGCCGGTGACCATGCCGTCGTCGGTGGCGTCCATCCCCAGTCCGAGCAGCTGGCCGTCCGCCCACGGATGCAGGTAGGTGCTGAAGCCCGGGATCTTGAGCTCGCCCATCACCTTCGGGGCCGCCGGGTCGCTGAGATCGATCGCGAACAGCGGGTCGATCTGGCGGAAGCTCACCACGTAGGCGACGGGCCCGACGAAGCGCACCGACTGGACGGTCTCGTTGGTGGCCAGCTTCGGGATCGACGAGATCACCTCAAGGTTCCCGTCGAGCACCAGCAGCGAGGGGGTCGACTCCCACTGGCCCGAGGTGGAGACGCCGTTCAGCGTCACGGCCAGCCTCAGCCTGCCCTCGTAGTCGTCCATCGCGAACTGGTTCAGCAGGACGCCGGGAACCGTCCCCTCGGCCGCAGCGGTGAGTCTTCCGTCGTCGAGGGCGATCCGGGCGAGCTTCGTCTGTTCGGTGACCGACCTCATGCCCGTCTCGTCGCGTGCCTGATCGCCGTCGGCATCTCCTGCGTACTCCACCGAGGCGAGGTAGAGCGACTCCTCGCTCATGTAGGTGGTCTGCGAACCGCCAAGCACCGACAGCGTGTCGACCCGCTCGTTGGTGGCCAGGTCGATGCTGCTGACCACGGAGTAGCGCGGTCCGTCCGGCCGCGGCATCAACACGAGGTCATCGGCAGGAAGCGGAGTGCTCGTCCCGTCATCCGTGGTCGACGGGACGAAGGTTCCCGGCACGGCCGGGTCGATGGCGTGGGGATCGGTCACGGCGTGCTGGGTCACCAGGTACAACAGGTCGCCCGAGAGCCGCGACGTCGAGAAGGCTCCGCTCTGGCCGAGGCTCTGACTCAGCGTCGGTGCGGCCGGATCGGAGACGTCGTAGATGAGCGCCTTCGTCTGGGTGGCGTCGTAGGGCACGTACGCGGACTCCTGGCTGGCGGGGAGCTCGGACAGGCGCGGCTCGTACTCGGTGACCAGCACGACGAGTGACGAACCGTGCAGCATCAGGTCGACCACCGGCCCCTGGGCGGTGCCGCCCTCCCGTCCCGCGGTGGTGGAGGTGTCGATCCTGGCCAGCTCGTGCGTGTCGGCACCCTGTGCGGCGAGCAGCACCACGTCGTCGCCGGACGCGGCGAAGATCGTGCGCCCATCACTCTTGACGATGTCGCCCTCGTCGATGCCCGCGACCTGGACGTTGGTCGCGTACTGGCCGGCGCCGTCGGCCGCAGGAGCGGACGTGTCGGCCGCAGAACCCTCTGGCCTTCTATCTGTGCCCCACTGGAACTGGAAGCCCATGTCCGCCTGGGGGTGCTCCTTCAACACGTTCCGAACCGCGTCGTAGACGTGGGAGTAGTCTCCCGGCGCGGCCTCGGCCGTCGGTGCTGCCGGCGGGTCCGAGTGGTCCTGGCTCCCGCCGATCAGTGAGGGCATCGCGGCAAGACCCGCCACCACGGCCACCGCCGCGGCGCTGGCGATCCACGCCACGCGGCGCCGTCGGGGTCGTGACGGCGAGGCCTGCGGTCGCGGGGTCTCGGGCGCGCCAGCCGGCTCGGCAGCGATCCGGGCGAGCAGATCGGCCCGCACCGAGGGGTCCGGCCTGAACTGCTCGGCCATGTCACGCAAGATCTTGTCATTCATCGAACAGCCCTCCCAGGAGCAACTCGCGCATCTGGGCGCGTCCTCGGGAGAGGCGCACCTTCACGGTTCCGGGTTCCACGTCGAGCAGCTCTGCGATGCGCGCGACGGGGAGATCCTCGAAGTAGAACAGGTAGACGACGCTGCGCTGCGTCTCGGGCAGATCACGCAGGGCGCGGAAGAGCACGTTCTGCTCGTCGGTGGCCAGCGTGAAGTCGGCGCCGGTGTCGACGACGACCCCGGGAGTCAGCGGCACCACGCGGGTGCGCCACGAGCTCTGCGCCGATCGTCGCGCGCAGTTGAGCGTCGTGGTGATCAGCCAGGCGCGGCGATGTTCCTCGTCGTTGAACTCGGGTTGCCGGCGGTGGTAGGTCAGGAAGACCTCCTGGTACACGTCGTCGGCGTCGCCGCGGCACTTCGTGTGGGTCACGGCGATGCCGTAGACCATCGACTCGTAGCGGTTGACGACCGAATGGGTGTCCCCGGGCAGCAGGCTGTCGTCTGCTGAGCCTGCGCCCTGCTCGGGCAACGCCTGTGCGTCCACCGTCGGGCCTCCTTCGTGCAACGCGTCCTCGCGGTGCCGTGGTCGGCAACCTGGCACACCCCTTACTCCGTGCAGGTGCCCGAAAGGTTACACAGGCACGTGAATCCGACGACGAGGGCGGCGCGGTGGAAGTGGGCGCGCGCCAGATACTCGCGCACGTTGGTGTTGCCGGGATCGGCTTCCAGGACGCTGGAGAACCGCTCGACCGCGGTCTTGTAGTCGCGCTCCTCTAAGGCCTGGACTCCCAAGTTGTAGGTCAGGAGGGTGGTCACCAGCGGCTCCATTCTTCTCGTCCGTCTGGTTCGAATTTCAACTATCTTCGTCCGTGCCTTATTCCCGGGTACCTGGGGTCGGTGGTGACTGGCAAGCTAGGTCCATGGCCTCCTTCGGCAGCACCCTTCTCGTCACAGGTCCCGAGTCCTTCCTGGCTCAGCGCGCGGTGGCGCGCACCCGCGCGGACGCGCTCGCGGAGCGCCCCGACGCCGATGTGAACGAGATCACGGCCACCGAGCTCGAGGACACGATGCTGTCCGAGGTCGTCGGCGGGTCGCTGTTCTCGAGCGACATCATCGCGGTCATCGACGACGTCGGCGCCTGCCCGGCAGGAGTGGTCGACCAGCTCGTCGAGGTGGCGAAGAATCCCGGCGATGACCTGTGTCTCATCCTCGTCCACCAAGGCGGGAACAAGGGCAAGGGCCTGATCGACAAGCTCAAGAAGGCGAAGGTGCCGACGGAGACGGTCGCGGCGGTCAAGCCGTGGGACCTGCCGAAGTTCGTTGCCGAGGAGGCGCGCGGCCGTGGCGTGCGGATCTCGGCGGACGCCGCGGCTGAGCTTGTCGCGGCGGTCGGCAATGACATGCGAGCACTCGCGGCTGGCGTCGCCCAGTTGGCCGATGACGCCGACGGTGGTCAGATCGACTCGGGCCTGATCAAGCGGTACTTCGCCGGGCGGGCCGAGGTGACGTCGTTCGCCGTGGCCGACGCCGTGCTGGCCGCCAATGCGAACGTCGCGATGGAGCGGCTGCGCTGGGCGCTGGGGACGGGGGCCGCCCCGGTGCTCATCACCAGCGCGATGGCCAGCGCCTTCCGCGGCATGGGGCGCTACCTCGATGCCTCGAACAGCAGGCTCAGTGGGCCCGATCTCGCGCGGCAGGTCGGCGTCCCGCCGTTCAAGCTGAAGGAGTACGCCCGCACGTCCAGGAACTGGGGCGCCGGCTCGGTCGCGTCCGCGATCCAGCTGATCGCCGTGGGCGACGCCGAGGTCAAGGGCGCCGCGACCGACCCGGCATTCGCGCTGGAGCGCATGGTGCTCGGAGTCCTCGCGCTCACCCGCCGCTAGTCGAAGGGGCGGGGGAGCGGCTCACTCGGCCGTGTCCGGGCACGCAAAACAGCGTCCTGACGACCGAGGGCCAGGACGCTGTCTTGAAGGTGCAGCTACCTCGTCAGCAGGCTCAGAGAGCCGCGACGGAGGAGGAGATGGCCGACTTGCGGTTGGCGGCCTGGTTCTTGTGGATGACGCCCTTGCTCACAGCCTTGTCCAGAGCGCGGTTGGCGACCTGGGCCAGCTCGGCGGCCTTGGCGTTGTCGCCCTCGGCGACAGCGGTGCGGACGGCGCGGACGTGGGTACGAAGGCTCGACTTGACGGCCTTGTTACGCTGGCGCGCGATCTCGTTGGTCTTGATGCGCTTCTTCTGGGACTTGATGTTCGCCACTGGGCAAGCCTCTTTTACTCAAAGTGTGTTGACTCGGTCATGCGTTTGCACGCGACGATCAACCTTACCTGAGCCAGCTCCGTGCCACCAAATCACGACGACACTCATACATAGTCCCCGCGAACGAAGGGGCCGTACCTCACATACTTTTCCCCGGGAAACAGTGACCGGCCACGATGGGGTGTGGAGGTTGGAGAGAAGCTGTCGATGGCAGCCCGAGTCGAGATCACGAAGAAGTACGCCAAGGCCTATGCCGCGGCCCCGAAGAAGGGCAAGTCCCAGATCCTCGACCACGTGGTCGAGATCACCGGCTGGAACCGTGACCATGCCCGCCAGCAGTTGGTGGCCCGGTTGAAACAGGCCCCGGGACGGGCCACCGCGACGGTCGCGGTGATCGATCGGCGCAAGACCAAGGCGTGTAAGTACTCCTACGACGCCAGGCTGATCCTGCAGCGGGTATGGGCGGCCTCGGGGGGCAGTTGCGGGCAGTACCTCGCCGCATCCATGAGCGATCTGATCGATGCGATGGAAGCCGAAGGCGAACTGGTGCCTAGCCAGGACCGTTACAGCGCCGAGGTCAGGGCCGAGCTGGAATCGATGTCGGCGGCCACGATCGACCGGTACCTCGCACCGGCGCGGGCGAAGGACCCGATCCGAGGAAAGACCGCCACCAAGCCCGGCAGCCTGCTACGAAACTCGATCACCGTGCGTAAAGCCGGTGACGAGGTCGAAGCCGAACCCGGGTTCTTCGAAGTCGACACCGTGGCCCACTGCGGCCCCACGCTGAAGGGCGAGTTCGCCCGCAGCGTGAACTTCACCGACATGCACACCGGCTGGAGCTTCACCTACTCCATCCGCAACAACGCCCACCTCCACATCCGGACCGCGTTCGACCACTTCATCGCCCAGGTCCCGTTCGCGGTCACCGGGATCGATTGTGACAACGGCTCGGAGTTCATCAACCACGACCTGATCGGCTGGGCCGGCCAACGAGAGGTGTTCTTCACCCGGTCGCGGCCTTACAAGAAAAACGATCAAGCCACCATCGAATCGAAGAACAACCACCTCGTGCGCCGCTACGGCTTCTACCACCGCTACGACACCGCCACCGAACTCGCGTTACTCAACCAGCTATGGCCGCTGGTCAACGACCGGCTCAACTTCTTCACCCCCACGAAGAAACCCGAAGGCTGGGCCACCGACACCGTAGGGCGCCGCAAACGCCTCTACGACAAGCCACGCTCCCCCTACCAGAGGCTCCTGGCCGCCGGGGTCCTCAACCCCGCCCAGGAAACAGAACTAGCCGCCTACAAGGCCACCCTCAAACCCGTCGCAATGCAACGACGCATCACCGAGATCCAACAGGAGCTCACCCGACTCGCAGGCCGAAAGACAGCCCGTCTCGAACAACACATCGCATGGAAGGCACCCGACCCCGCCGGCCTCAAAACCCGGGCCAGCTAACCCTTGTTTTCGCGGGGAAAAATATCTGAGGTAAGGCCTACCATTTCGCGGGGACTTGACAGTGAGGTACCACGAATCACCCCGCGGGTCGACGGTTCGCCGCCCTGCTCAATCCGTGAGAGACTTGTCTGTCCCCTGAACCCTGACGAGGATATCGATGCCCGCACCGCGCCCAGGTAAGACCGATCCGGCGATCATCCGCAACTTCTGCATCATCGCCCACATCGATCACGGCAAGTCCACTCTTGCCGACCGAATGCTGCAGCTGACCGAGGTCGTCGACGCCCGTCAGATGCGTGCCCAGTACCTCGACCGGATGGAGATCGAGCGCGAGCGTGGCATCACCATCAAGTCGCAGGCCGTGCGCATGCCCTGGACGAGGGACGGCGTCACCCACATCCTCAACATGATCGACACCCCGGGCCACGTCGACTTCACCTACGAGGTGTCCCGCTCGCTGCAGGCCTGCGAGGGGGCCATCCTCCTCGTCGACGCAGCGCAGGGGATCGAGGCGCAGACGCTCGCCAACCTGTACCTCGCGCTCGAGGCCGATCTGCACATCATCCCGGTGCTGAACAAGATCGACCTTCCGGGCGCCAACCCCGAGAAGTACGCCGAGGAGCTCGCGGGCATCATCGGCTGCGACGCCGACGACGTGCTGCGCGTCTCCGGCAAGACCGGCCAGGGCGTCGCCGAGCTGCTCGACACCGTCGTGGAGCAGATCCCGGCACCGGTCGGCGACCCCGCGGCCCCCGCACGCGCACTGATCTTCGACTCGGTCTACGACACCTACCGCGGCGTGGTGACCTACGTGCGCGTGGTCGACGGTGAGCTCAGCCACCGCGAACGCATCCGTATGATGTCGACGAAGGCCACCCACGAACTGCTCGAGGTCGGCGTCATCTCCCCGGAGCCGGTCAAGTCCGACGCCCTCGGCGTCGGCGAGGTCGGCTACCTGATCACGGGCGTGAAGGACGTGCGCCAGTCCCGCGTCGGCGACACCGTCACGCTCGAGAACCGGCCCGCCGTGTCCGACCTCGGCGGGTACCGCTCGCCCAACCCGATGGTCTACGCGGGCCTCTACCCGATCGACGGCGACGACTTCAACGAGCTGCGCGAGGCCCTCGAGAAGCTCCAGCTCAACGACGCGGCGCTCACCTACGAGCCTGAGAGCTCCAGCGCGCTCGGCTTCGGTTTCCGCATCGGCTTCCTCGGCCTGCTGCACATGGAGATCGTGCGGGAGCGGCTCGAACGCGAGTTCAACCTCGACCTCATCTCCACCGCCCCCAACGTGGTCTACCGCGTGGTCATGGAGGACGGCACCGAGCACACCGTGACGAACCCCTCGGAATACCCCGAGGGCAAGATCGCGGAGGTGTACGAGCCGGTCGTGCGCGGCACGATCCTCGCCCCGTCGGAGTACATCGGCACGATCCTCGAGCTGTGTCAGACCCGCCGCGGCATCCAGCGCGGACTCGACTACCTCAGCGAGGACCGGGTCGAGATCCGCTACACGCTCCCGCTGGCCGAGATCGTGTTCGACTTCTTCGACGCGCTCAAGTCGCGCACGAAGGGCTACGCCTCGCTCGACTACGAGCCCGACGGCGAGCAGGCGGCCGACCTGGTCAAGGTCGACATCCTCCTGCACGGCGACCCGGTCGACGCGTTCTCCGCGATCGTGCACAAGGACAAGGCCTACAGCTACGGCCTGCAGATGGCCTCGAAGCTCAAGGAACTCATCCCGCGGCAGCAGTTCGAGGTGCCGATCCAGGCGGCCATCGGTTCGCGAGTCATCGCCCGCGAGACGATCCGCGCCATCCGCAAGGACGTCCTGGCCAAGTGCTACGGCGGCGACATCTCCCGTAAGCGCAAGCTGCTGGAGAAGCAGAAGGAAGGCAAGAAGCGGATGAAGATGGTGGGTCGCGTCGAGGTGCCCCAGGAGGCCTTCGTCGCAGCCCTCTCGACCTCCGAGTCGACCAAGAAGTAGCCCTAGGAGGGCGCTGAACAAGGTGTGATCTGAGGCGGGTATGGCGTGAGGGGGGCGGGCGGAGCGACGCCAAGGCCGTCTTTGCGGCAGTGAGGTCAGCACCCTGGGGTGCGACAGTCGGGGTCGTTCCGCCCGCCTGAGGCCATCCTGCGCTCGATCGGGGCGGCGTGGCAAGGGCCCAGCGGCCCCCGGTCCCACCCTCAGGCGATGGCCCAGGTCCCGTCCTGGACGGTGAGCCCGAGGTTGAGGAGGCGTCGCAGGTTGAGACCGGCGGCGCGGTGGTGCAGCCAGGCGTCGTTCTTGGCCACGCCCCGGTAGGGCACGCGGCGTGCTCCGCGCGTGAGCCAGGCGATGGAGCGTTCGACCATCGGCCGGTGCCGTCGGTAGACGGCCTGGAAGTCCGGGTCGGTGGCTCGTTCGCGGTGCTGTCGTTGGAGCTGGTGGTGCTCACCCAGGGTGACCTTGCGGCCACGTTCGGCGGTGGTGCACCGCTGCCGCAGCGGACAGCCGGCGCACGCGGCGCCGAAGGTCACCTTGCCCTTGGCACTGACGCCGCGGGTGAGCCCGGCCGGGCAGGTCAACGTCCCGGCGACCGGGTCGTGGATGAAGTCGTCCAGGGTGAACCCGCCCTCGACAGCCGGCCGCAGCGGCCAGGGTTTGAGGACCGGTTCCCACTTGCGGGCATCGAGCGTGGCCAGCATGTCACCGGAGGCGTAGGCGGAGTCGCCGAGCACCTGCACCGGCGCGTCAGGGGTGGCGGTGAGGGTGGAGTCGGTGGTGACCAGGTCGGCACCCACCGCGGCGTCGGAGTGCTCGGCCCCGTTGGTCTTCGTCAGCTTCACCATCGTCATCAGCCCGGTGTCCGGCTCGACGACGACATGGGCCTTGAACCCGTCCTGACGCCGTTCGCGGGTCTTGTGCGCGTGCCGGGCATCGGGGTCGACGGTGGAGATCATCCGGTCCGGCGCGGTCTTGCGGGCGATGCGCCACCGCCCGTCGGTGCCGTCGGAACCCTCCGCCGGCTCGACGTCCTGCCCGGCGACCAACGCCAGCAGCGCGAGGGCCTCGGCCGGTTTCCCACCCGCCTCGGACAGCAGCGCCAGGCCGTCCGGGTCGCCGTGCTCGTCGTGGTGGGCGGCGTCGAGAGCGGCCAGCAGGGCCAGGGCGTCGCCCACCAGTGCGCTCACCAGCTCGGTCCGGGCGGCCTCGTCCTCCCAGGCGATCCGCGGCTTGCCAGCGACCGTGTAGTCACCGCCGGTGACCTCGGCCAACCGGGTGCACTCCTGGACCACCAGTGCGTGCGCGCCCGGCACGTCGCGGCCGACCCGGCGGATCGAGGCGATCAGCTGGGTGACCGTGTCCTGCCGGGCGACCGCGTCGTCGAGCACCGTGGAGTCCAACGCCCGCCGCGTCTTGCCCGACAGGACACCGGTAGCCATGACGACCTCGCGGACCGCCTCGAAGATCCGGTCCGGACGTTGGCTGGCGGCCAGCCGCTTACGCCAGTACGTCAACGTCGAAGGGTGGAACCCGGCCCCGTCGACCGCGTACCCGCACGCGGCCTTCCAGCGCAGGTCGAACGTGAGCGCCTCGACCGCTTCCCTGTCAGAGTGCCCGTACAAGGACTGCAGCACCAGCACCGAGGCGATGACCTCTGGCGGGATCGAGGGCCGACCCCGCCCCGAGGGAAACAGGTCGGCGAACAGCTCCGGCGGGAACAACCGCAACCGGTGCTCGGCCAGGAACGCGAACACGCTCCCCGGCACCAACAGATGTCCCGCCAACGCCTCCACGTCCAACAGCTCCCGCTGCCGATCAGCCTCACCCTGCATGAAACAAGGATCGCAAGCCCACCCCGATCAGCACCCCGCGACGCGCGGGTTATTCAGCACCGTCCTAGCGCCTGCGGTTCGTCCTCGCCGTCGCCGGAGCGGTCCACGGATCCTCCGGCCACGGATGACGGGGGTACCTGCCCCGCATCTCGGCGCGCACCTGCGTGTACAGCCCCGACCAGAACGAGGCGAGATCGCCCGTGATCGCCAGCGGCCTCCCCGCAGGCGACAGCAGGTGAAACACCACCTCTGCCCTCCCGTCGGCCAGCCTCGGGGTGGCTGCCAACCCGAAACACTCCTGCAGCTTCACCGCCACGACCACCGGCCCGGCCTCGTCGTGGGCCGGGTAGTCGAGCCGGATCCGCGACCCGCTCGGCACCTCCAGACGCTCCGGTGCGAGCTCATCGAGCCGACCGGCCTCCGGCCAGGGCAGCAGTCTTCGCAGGGGAGCGGTGAGGTCGATCCCTGCCAGGCGACCGCTCTGGGCGGCGCCCTCCACCTCCGGGCCGAGCCACTCGGCGAGCCGCATCAGCAGCGCATCGTCACCGACGTCCGGCCACGGCGGCCCTATGACGCGGTGCAGCAGGGCGAGCCTTCGCCGTAGGGCATCGGCCGACCCGCTCCAGCCGATGACCTCGAGGCCCTTCGTGCGCAGCACGTCGAAGACGGCGTCCGATCCGAGCTCACGGGCGGGGACCGGGGTCGAGCTCAACTCGACGGCGCCCAACGCCGAGACGCGTCGCGCGCGAAGGCGACCGTCGACCAGCTCCCCGCGCACCTCCTGGGTGGCGGGGAGAACCAGGCGCGCGGTCGATTCGTCTGCAGGCGCCCCCGAGCGGATGACGGCGCCCGTGCCTGCCGCGCTGGCACCAGAGGCCCGGGTGACCTCCGCGACCGCAAGCCACTCGTGGCCGGCCAGCGTGGGCGGCGCCGCCGCCCGTGTGCCGGACCCGAGCAGATAGACGTCGCCGACCCGGCGGGCCACGCGCTCCGGGAAGGCGAGCGCGATGACGGTGGCGGCCGAGCCCCCCGAACCGGCACTATCGGCGACGAGGCGGGCCAGCCGGTCGGCCTCGGCCCGCCAGCGACCAGTCTCCGGGGACGATCCGCGCCGCAGTGAGCCCAGCTCCTGGGCCACGTCGCCTGCGACCCCGAGCTCGACGGCGGCGACCACCTCGGCGGCGAGCCGTGATCCCACCAGCGGTGCGGCGTCCAGCAGCGCACGCGCCCACCTCGGCGAGGCGGGGATCTCCGCAAGCTCACGACCGTGCGAGGTCACCCGCCCCTGCTCGTCGACGGCCTCGAGGCTACGCAGGACCTGTTCGTCCTCGAGCACGGAGGCCGCGGGGAGCGGAGAGGGAAGAGCGAGCCCTTCACCGCGGGGCGCGCCCCAGGTGGCGAGGGTGAGCAGCGCCGACGTCAGGTCCGCCGTCTGGCCCTCCGGAGTGACCTGCGGCCGCAGCCCCGAGTACGTCTCGCGGTCGTAGCAGCGCCACACGACACCTGGCCCCTGGCGTGCGGCACGACCGGCGCGCTGGTCGGCCGACGACCTGGCGCAGCGCACGGTCACCAGCCCAGACATCCCGCGGGAGGCGTCGCGCCGCGGTTCGCGGGACAGTCCGGCGTCGACCACCACCCGCACGCCGTCCACGGTCACGGACGACTCCGCCAGGTTCGTGGACACGACCACGCGCGGTCGATCGCCGGGGCGCCTGCCCGAGATGGCCCTGTCCTGCTCGCGCGACCCGACCTGTCCGTGCAGTTCGAGCACCTCCGCGTCCACCCGTGACGCCACCGTCTCCGCGACGATGCGCACCTCGCGCACACCGGGCAGGAAGACGAGCACGTCACCGTCGTCAGGTCGCTCGGAGAAGGCCCGGACGGTGGTGTCGGCGACGTGGGAGAGGAAGTCGCGGCTCACGCCCCGCGCGTCGGTGGGCAGCGGCCCGGGGGCGAACTGCTCCTCGAGCCTGTGCAGCACCGCGGGCACCCCGACGACCGGGGCCGGCGTGTCTGTGCCGAGCAGACGTGAGAGGCCCGCCGAGTCCGCCGTGGCCGACATGGCGACAACTGCAAGGTCGTCGCGCAGTTCGCGCACCTCGCCGAGCAGGCCGACCAGCAGATCGGTGTCGAGGCCCCGCTCGTGCACCTCGTCGAGGATCACCGCGCCCACGCCGTCGAGGCCGGGATCGCGCAGCAGCCTGCGCAGTAGGACGCCTGGCGTGACCATCTCGATCCTGGTCGAGTCACTGACCCTGCGCTCGCCGCGCACCGTGAAACCCACCAGGTCACCGATGCGGGTGCCGGTCAACTGGGCGAGCCGCCTCGCCGCCGCCCTCGCGGCCACCCGCCTGGGCTGGGTGACGACGACACGCCCCTCGACGACGCCCGCCACCATCGGCGGCGCAAGGGTCGTCTTCCCCGTGCCGGGAGGCGCCTCGACCACCGCGACCCGTCGCTCACCGACCGCCGAGCGTAACGGCTCGGACGCCGCAGCGAACGGAAGGTCACAGCCGTCGTCGACCAGCTCGGAGAGACTACGCATCCGCCAAGTGTGCCCGAGCCGTCATCTCAGGCCGGAGGTGGTGAGTCCCTGGACGAGGTAGCGCTGGAGGAAGAGGAAGACGAACAGCATCGGAAGCACGGCCACGAGCGTGCCCATGAACAGTTCGGGGTAGCGCACGCCCTGGCTCGTCATGAACTGCGAGAGGGCAACCTGGACGGTGCGCGTCGCGTCGCGCCCCACCAGGGTCGGCCACAGGAACGCGTTCCACGAGCCGATCAGCACGATCGTGCCGACCGCGGCCACGATGCCGGTCGAGTTCGGGACCACGATCCGCCAGAAGCTGGTCCACGGGTTGCACCCGTCGATCAGGGAGGCGTCCTCGAGTTCGGTGGGGAAGTCGAGGAAGAACTGCCGGAAGAGATAGGTGGCGAACGCGGAGAACATGCCGGGGATGACGAGGCCGCGGAAGGTGTCGATCCAGCCAAGTTGGGCGGTGATGATGAACATCGGGACGAACGTCGTCGCAGCGGGGACCATCAGCGTGAAGATGGTCAAGGCGAGCAGCGCACGCGACACGCGGTTGTCGTAGCGGGCCAACGCGTAGCCGGCCAGCAGGCTGACCACGACGGTGCCGACGGTCTGCAGCCCCGCCATGACGGCCGAATTGAGCATGGCGCGGCCGATGCCGATCGAGTCATTGGCCAGCAGCGACTGGAGATTTGTCAGGTTGACCTGGTCGGGAAGCCAGTTCCACTTCGCCGAGGTGATGTTGGCGTTGGTCGAGAAGGCGTTGCGCACGATGACGTAGAGCGGGAGCAGGAAGGCGATGGCGAGCGCGACCGCGACGCCGTAGCGCAGTGCCTGTCCGACGCGGGAGGTCTTCATGCCTTCTCACCCCGGTTCAGGACCCAGTTCTGCACGATGCCGAACACGACGATGATCGAGGTGAGGATGACGGTGCCCGCCCCGCCGACGCCCAGGTCCTGCTGACCGCCGCCGAGCGCGACGAGGAACAGGTGCACCAACGGCGGCCTGCCGTACGGCGGGTAGCTGCCGATCGAGCCGAGCATGTTGTAGAACTCGTCGAAGGCCTGGAAGGCGTTGATCAACAGCAGCATGATCACGGCAACGCTGGTCGCCTTCAGTTGCGGCAGCGTGATCCAGCGCAGCAGCCGCCACCCGGACGCGCCGTCGAGGGCGGCCGCCTCGTAGGTCTCGACCGGGATCTTGTTCAGGCCGGCGATGAACAAGATCATGTAGAAGCCGACCTGCAGCCAGAGTCGGGCCGTCACCAGCGCGATCCAGTACAGGTTGTTGCCTCCGCCGAGCCAGTTCACCGGGTCGATCCCGAACTGTCTCAGGAACGAGTTGATCAGGCCGAAGCGGGCCCCGTTGAAGAACCCGAAGCGCCAGATGATGGCGGCGATGACGTAGCTGACCGCGGTGGGGATGAAGAACACCGAGCGGAAGAAGGCCCTCCCGATCGTGATCTTGTCCAGCAGCAGGGCGAGCCCCAGCGAGCAGACGTAGGTCAGGGGGACGATGAACGCCGCAAAGGCCACGAAGACCACGAGCGAGTTCAGGAACAGGCGGTCGTGCAGGAGGTAGGAGTAGTTCGCCCAGCCGACGAACCGCGTCGGGGTGACCGTGTTGCGGGCCTCGAAGAACGAGAGGTAGGCGCTCCACACGATCGGCACGTAGACGAAGATCAGCAGGCCGAGAAAGAAGGGGGCGACGAAGGCCGCGAACCACAGGTTCCGGCCCTGTCGTCCGCGGATGCGATGCCACAGCCCCCGGCTCGGCGAGGGCTGCGCGGGGGCTGCGGCGTCGGTCATCAGCCCTGGAGCTTGGCCAGTTCGGCCTTCGCGGTCTCCTCGAAGGCCGCGAACTCCGCCTTCGGATCCTTGCCGTCCTTGATCACGTTGCTGATGGCGGCGTTGTAGGCGTCGCCCATCGCGCCCGACCACATGATGTCGTTGGCGAAGCCATACTCCGAGACGAAGTCGGCCGCGTCCTTGCCCGGGCCCTCAGCGAGCTTGTCGGCCTTGGCGACGAGCGCCGTCTTGGCCGGAATGTGGGTGCCGTAGGAGTTGGAGAAGTCGACCTGGTACTCCTCCTGGTCGATCCAGAGCCACTTCACGAACTCCTTCGATGCCTCGACGTTCTTGCCCTTCTCCGCGACGCAGGCGCCGAAGGCCCCGAACGGAACGGCAGGACGTCCACCGCTTCCGATCGCGGGGAAGGGCAGCACGCCGACGTCGTCGCCCCATGCCTTCTGAATGTCGGGGAGCGACCACAGGCCGCCCCACTGCATCGCCGCCTCGCCGTTGACGAACGCCGCGCCGTCGTACCACTCGGCGGAGGCGGCCTGGAGCAGCCCTGGCGAGGTGTAGAACTCGCGGTAGGCCGTCAGGGCCGCGTAGAAGTTGTCGTTGAGGAAGGCGACGGCGCTGCGGTCCTCGGTGAGCTGTTCGTTCCCCGAGGCCCAGATCAGGATCGTGCCGAGCACGCCGATGCCGCCGTCGTTGCCCGCGAAGAAGCCGCCGATGTCGGAGGTCTTGACCGCGTTGGCTGCCGCGACGAGCGCGTCGAAGGTGGTCGGAGGCTCGACCCCGGCGGCCTGGAGCAGCGAGGGGCGGTAGTAGAGCAGCTGCATGTCGATCGTCTGCGGGATGCCGTGGACCTTGTCCTCGAACGTGAACCGCTTCATCACCGCGGGGTTGAACTGGTCCTTGACCGGTGCGATGAGTTCGGTGAGGTCGGCGAGCTGTCCGGAGCGGATCATGTCGAGCGAGCCGCCCTGCTCGACCTCGAACACGTCGGGCACGTTGGCGGTGAGGAGCTGGGCGGCGAGGATCGAGGCGTAATCGCCCGGCGTCCACTTCACCTCCACCTTCGCGGCGGTGTAGGCGGCCGCGTACCTCTCAACGGCCTCCTTCACTCCCGGCTCACCGTACTCGTGGTACCACTGCTGGAGGGTGACGTCCGAGGCGGGTGCCGAGCCCGACGGCCCGGTCGAGCCGCCGGGCGACGCCGGGGGCGTGGAGGCGAGCGGGTTGTTCGACCCGCAGGCGGCAAGGGTGGCGGCTGCGGCGAGGCTTCCGCCGGCGATGAAAACGGTGCGTCGGGAAATCTGCATGAGAGCACTCTGGCACCATTCAGGTCCTCGCGGGGACGGGTGCCACAGAGTTTCACCCTAAGCTGACAGCGTGGCTCAACTTCCCGACGGCGAACCCGCACCCCTCGACGGCGCACTGCCCGAGAACGCCCGGGCCTCGACGGCGCCCCTGTCGATGTACGTGCACGTGCCGTTCTGCCGGGTGCGGTGCGGGTACTGCGACTTCAACACCTACACGATGACCGAGGTCGGCGACCGCGCGCCAGGAACCTACCTCGAGGCGCTCGAGCGTGAGCTCGACCTGGCTGCCCGCGAACTCGGCGAGCGCGAAGTGCAGACCGTCTTCTTCGGCGGGGGCACGCCCACGATGCTGCCCGCACCCGAGCTCGCGGGCATCCTCGAGTCGATCCGTCGTCGCTTCCCCGTCGCCTCCGAAGCCGAAGTCACCACGGAGGCAAACCCCGAGACCGTCACGCCCGGCTACTTCGAGCACCTCCGCGGGGCGGGCTTCACGCGGATCTCGCTCGGCCTGCAGTCGGTGGTACCGCACGTGCTCCGCGTGCTCGAACGGGCCCACACGCCGCAGCGTGGACTCGACGCGGCGCGGTGGGCACGCGAAGCGGGCTTCCAGCACGTCAGCCTCGACCTGATCTACGGCACGCCCGGCGAGTCGCTCGACGACTGGCGGGCGAGCCTCGACGCCGTCACGGCCACGCCGGTCGACCACGTCAGCGCCTACTCGCTGATCGTCGAGGAGGGGACCCGCCTCGCCGTCCAGGTGCGCAGGGGAGAGGTGCCGATGCCAGATGACGACGACCTCGCGGACAAATACGTCGCGGCCGACGAGGCGCTCGCGGCGCTCGGGTTCGCCAACTACGAGGTGAGCAACTGGTCGCTCCCAGGCGGAGAGTGCAGGCACAACCTGGCCTACTGGAAGGGTGCCGACTGGTGGGGCTTCGGCCCCGGGGCGCACTCGCACGTCGGGGGCGTCAGGTTCTGGAACCGCAAACATCCGCGCAGCTACGCGGAGGCTCTGGCCGCGGGCAACTCGCCCGCTCTGGGACGCGAGGTGCTCACCGACGAGCAGCACCGGATGGAGCGGGTCCTGCTCGAGCTCCGGCTGAGCGAGGGGCTCGACCTGGAGGTGCTCACCGACGCGGAGCGGGGCAGGGTCGAATCGGTGCTCGGCGCCGGGTTGGCGACGCTGCGGGACGGGCGCCTGGTTCTCACCCGACAAGGGCGTCTTCTCGCCGACGGGGTGGTTCGGGATCTGCTCGACTGAGCCGTCCGGGATAGGCTGACCTCGCACCGTCAGAGAAAGAGGTCGACATGCCAACCTTCCCAGAGGGGTTCACCTGGGGCGTCGCCACCGCGGCCTTCCAGATCGAGGGAGCCAGCCAGGAAGGCGGACGCACCGACTCGATCTGGGACGCCTACTGTCGCGTGCCCGGCGCGGTGCTCGGCGGGGACACCGGAGAGGTCGCCTGCGACCACTACAACCGGATGCCGGAAGACGTCGCCATGATCGCCGACCTCGGCTTCAACGCCTACCGGTTCTCCACGTCCTGGGCCAGGGTGTGCCCGGACGGCGGGGAGCCGAACCAGGAAGGGCTCGACTTCTACTCCCGCCTCGTCGACGAACTGAACGGCAGGGGCGTGACGCCCTGGCTGACGCTCTACCACTGGGACCTGCCGCAGGCGCTCCAGGAGCGCGGCGGCTGGACGGTCCGCGAAACCGCGGAACGGTTCGCCGACTACGCGGAGGCCACCTATCGCGCCCTCGGTGACCGGGTCGTCCACTGGAGCACGCTGAACGAGCCCTGGTGTTCGACCTTCCTGTCCTACGCGGGAGGCGAGCACGCACCGGGCCACACCGATCCCCGTGAGGCCGTCGCCGCGGTACACACCATCCTGCTCGCCCACGGCCTCGCCGCCGAACGGCTTCGTGCAGTCGCCGCCGAGAAGGGCTGGGAGCTCAAGCTCGGGATCACGCTGAACTTCAATCCCGCGCTTCCCGTCGACCCGGAGGATCCGGCGTCCGTCGAGGCCGCCCGCAGGGTCGACGGCGCCACCGCGCGGGTCTTCCTCGATCCGCTGTTCCGCGGCGCCTACCCCGAAGACGTGCTGCGCGACATGGCCGATGCCGGACTCGGAGACAACGTGCGGGAGGGCGATCTCGCGGTCGTCTCGGCCCCGATCGACTTCCTCGGGGTCAACTTCTACAACGCGATGGCCGTCGAGGGGCCAGCCGACGGGGAGTCGTGGGGCGACGGGTCGTCCAGCGAGGACGGGTTCACCTCCACCTCCGAGCGGGGCAGGGCGAGGCGCAGTGCCTGGGTCGGTTCCGAGGGCGTGCGCGTCGTCTCGCGCGGCAAGCGGCGCACGGCGATGGGCTGGGAGGTCGAGGGGCAGGACCTGCGCGACCTGCTCGTGCGACTGCAGCACGAGTACACCGGGCCGGCTGGGATCCCGATGGTGATCACCGAGAACGGTGCGGCCTACGACGACGCTCCCGACGAGGCGGGCTTCGTCGACGACACCGCCGACCGTGGCGCCTACTACCGCGACCATCTCACGGCGGTCGCGGAGTCCATCGACGCCGGCGCCGACGTGACGGGGTACTTCGCCTGGTCGCTGATGGATAACTTCGAGTGGGCCTTCGGCTACGCACGTCGCTTCGGCATCGTCCGAGTCGACTACGAGACCCAGGTCCGCACCCCGAAGGCCTCCGCCCTCTGGCTCGGGGAGGTCGCCCGCTCCGGCGGCTTCTGAGCTCTGCGGGCCCCGAGCGTTGCTCAAGTCGGTGACCTGACCGTTGACACCGGCCCCTCGCTGTCCTACTGTATTAAGCACGTAGTACAGCGATACAGAAGGGCGGTGAAAGACATGGAGTTTGATCCGAGTACCCCGATCTGGCTGCAGCTCGTCAGCGAGTTCACCCGCCGGATCGTCGTGCGGCAGTGGAGCTCGGGGGACAAGATCCCCGGCGTCCGCGAACTCGCGCTCGACCTCAAGGTCAACCCCAACACCGTCCAGCGGGCGCTCGCCGAGCTGGACCGCCAGGGACTCACCCGCTCGGAACGCACCACCGGCCGCTTCATCACCGATGACGAGAGTGTCATCGCCCATGCCCGGGAGGACCTGGCCGAGGATGCGGCCGACACCTATGCCCGACGCGCGCAGGGCCTCGGCATGAGCCTCACAGCGGCGCGCGAACTCCTGGGTCGCCAATGGCCCACCGGCAATGAAGGAGGAACGCCATGAGCCTCGTCTCCGTGACGAACCTGGTCAAGAACTACGGAAAGTTCCGTGCCATCGACGACCTCGATCTCGAACTCGACGGCGGCCGGATCGTCGGCCTGCTCGGCGAGAACGGCTGCGGAAAGACCACGCTGCTGAAGGTTCTCGCCGGAGCGCTCGCCGACTACGAGGGCGACGTCCGCATCGACGGCCACAGCCCCGGCCCCGAATCGAAGGCTGTCGTGTCCTTCCTGCCGGACGCCAGCTTCCTGCCCGACGGTGCCACCCTCGACGCCTGCATCCGGCAGTATCGCGACTTCTTCTCCGACTTCAGCGAGGACCACGCCCGTGACCTGATCGGCTTCTTCGGTCTCGAGACCGGGCGCAGGCTCTCCACGCTCTCCAAGGGCATGCGGGAGAAGGCGCAGATCGCCCTGGCCATGTCGCGCCAGGCGAAGGTCTACCTGCTCGACGAGCCCATCTCGGGAGTCGACCCCGCCGCACGCGAGGTGCTGCTGCAGGCCATCATCCGGGACCTGTCGCCCGAGGCGCTCGTCCTGGTCTCCACCCATCTCATCCACGATCTGGAGCCGATCCTCGACGGGGTCGCCTTCATGAGGCACGGACGGATCCTGCTCACGGGCGAGGTCGACGACCTCCGCTCCGAGCGGGGACTGTCCATCGACGCACTCTTCAGGGAGGTCTACCGATGATCACCACACTGTTCAAGCACGAGATCCTGCGCACCTGGCGCTGGCTCGGTCTGCTCACCCTCGGCGCCGCGCTCGTCGTGTCGGCTGCCACATTGCTCGCCACGGTGTTCCCGGCGCCGGTGAACCTCGCCTTCGGGGTGGTGGCCATCATCGTGGCGGCCCTGTACCCGTTCGCGGTGCAGCTGCTCATCTCGCTCGACTTCTACCGCTCCTGCTACTCGAAGACCGGCTACTTCACGGCGGCGATTCCGGAGAAGGGATCCACGATCTTCGGGGTGAAGGCGCTCTACGCCTATCTCGTGTCGCTGCTGGCGCTGGTGCTCGATCTTGGCCTGCTCCTGATCGCGGCCATCGGGATCGGCTCCGCATCGGGCATTCCAGCTTCCGCGACGATCGACACCGTGTTCAGCTCGCTCGCCATGGTGTGGGAGCTGCCCGCCTGGCTGCTCGTCTCGCTCATCGTGATCGTGGTGTTCCTTCCGCTCACCGGCATCACCCCGTATTTCTTCGCGGCGACGGTGGGAAGCGAGGCCTGGATCAACCGCTCCGGCTTCGGCGGAGTCGTGCTCGTCTGGTTCCTGTTCTACTTGGCGAGCCAGCTCGTCGGCGTCGCCGCCGTGTTCTTCGCCCCGGTGGCCGACCTGAACGCGTTCCCCGACGTGACGGTCTTCTACGATCCGATGCGGCTCGCCACCGCGGCCAACGATGCGCAGTACCTTCCGCTCGGCATCTTCGGCTGGATGCTCGTGATGGCCGTCGTGGGAATGTGGTGGGCCAAGGTGTCGTACAGCCGCAAGCTGGAGTTGCGCTGATACGGTCGCTGACCGTGGATCGTTACTCGAAGGACGTGCTGGCCCCCGGTTGGCAGAAGGCGCATCTCAAGCAGACGCGTGATGTACCCGTCGAACTCGACCTCGTGGTCGAGTTCGACGACTTCTGTGGGGCCGTCGTCGGCTGGGAGAACGGCATCGTGCTGCTCGAGGATCGCAAGGGCAAGCGGCGCGGCGCCCCGCTCGGTGCCGGCTTCCTGCTCGAAGGTGAGCCGGTGGCGCTGCGCCCGCCGCTGCGGGGCGGCGCGGCCAAGCCGAAGTACACCGCCTCCGGGTCGCGGGCGAGCGAGACCCCCGCGCCAGCGAAGGTGGCGCTTCCCTCCCGGATCTACGTCGAGGGCCGCCACGACGCGGAGCTGATCGAGAAGGTGTGGGGCGAGGACCTGCGCCACGTCGGTGTCGTCGTCGAGTACCTGGGCGGCATCGACGACCTGCCCGCCATCGTCGCCGAGTTCCGCCCGGAGCCGGGTCGTCGGCTCGGCGTGCTGGTCGACCATCTCGTCCCCGGCAGCAAGGAGTCGCGGATCGCCAAGCAGGTCTACCAGGCCGGCTACCGCGACACCGTTCTGATCGAGGGACACGAGTTCATCGACATCTGGCAGGCCGTCAAGCCGCAACGGATCGGCAGGAAGGCGTGGCCGAGCGTCCCCCGGGACGTCGACTTCAAGCTGGGCACCCTGTCGGCCCTCGGGCTGCCGCACCAGGACCAGGCGGACATCGCCCGGGGCTGGAAGGCCATCCTCGCCCGCGTCGAGAGTTGGCGCGACCTCGAGCCCCAGCTCAACACCAAGGTGGAGACGCTGATCGACTTCGTGACCCAGGACCATCTCGCGGACGACTGAGCCCCGCCCGTCCCCACTAAGGTGAACGACATGGACACTGACGACATCCTCGGAATGCTCCAGGAGACGGCCGCCGAGGTCATCACGCCGAAGTTCCGGCAGTTGAGCGACGGCGAGATCGAGGAGAAGAACCCCGGGGACTTCGTCACCGTCGCCGACCGCGAGGCCGAGCAGTACCTCACCCGCCTGCTCAACGCCGCCTTCCCGGGCGCCACCGTCGTGGGGGAGGAGACGGTGTTCCTCGAGCCCGGCCTGCTCAAGGGGCTGCCCAACGCCGATCACGCGTTCATCATCGATCCGATCGACGGCACGAGGAACTTCGTCAACGGCAAGGAGCAGCACGGGGTGATCCTCGCCGAGGTCCGCGGCGGGGTCACGACGCGCGGCTGGATCTGGCAGCCGATGACCGGCCGGGGCTACGTCGCGGAGCGCGGCGCGGGCGTCAGGATGAACGGCGATCCGATCGAGCGCGCATCGCACGACCGGCTCCCGCTCGGAGCGACCTCCAAGAAGAAGCTGCTCGGCTTCGACGCCGACGGTCGACTCAGCCCCGTCGTCTCGAGCAACTTCTGCTGCGCCTTCGACTACCCTGCGCTGCTGCACGGTGACATCGACTTCATCTTCTACTCGTCGGTCCATCCGTGGGACCATCTGGCCGGTGCGCTCATGGTCACCGAGAACGGCGGCATCGCGCGGACCCTCGACGGCATCAGCTACACCCTGCTCTCGCGCTCGCGCGGGCTGCTCGTCGCCGCCGACACGATGAGCTGGATGGCAGCCCAGCAGCTGTGGCCCGTCTGAGATGCCACGCGCCCACGACAAGCCGTCCATCCGCGACGTCGCCGCCCTCGCCGGGGTCTCGTACCAGACCGTCTCGCGCGTGCTCAACGAGCCCCGGCTCGTGCGCCCCGAGACCCTCGCGAAGGTGCAGGCCGCGATCGCCGAGCTCGGCTACCGTCCGAGCCGCGCCGCCCGCTCGCTGGCCCGCAACGACTCGATGACGATCGGGGTGGTCGCGGTACACGCAGCTCTCCTCGGGCCGAACCTGACCGCCCTCGCCATCGACGAGGGGGCTCGCGGCCGCGGTTACACCACCGCATCGGTCACGGTGCGCGACGACCGACCGGCCTCGCTGACCTCGGCCCGCGAACACCTGCTCGGCCTCGGCGTCGACGGCGTCGTCGTGATCGCCTGGTCGGAGGACTCGATGGGGCTTGCCCAGCGCTTCGCAGGTGACATCCCCACCTCCGTCGTGGCCGAGGGCCCCGTCCCGTCCGGGCTCTCCCGCGCGCGGGCCGACAACCGGGGCGGCGCCGAAGAGGCGGTCAGTGCCCTCGTCTCGGCGGGCCGCCGCCGGATCGCCCACCTTGCCGGCCCGGACGACTGGCTCGAGGCCCGCGCCCGGTGCGAAGGCTGGGCGGCCGCGGCGGGGGAGTCGCGCGGCCCGATGGTCACGACCGGCTGGGATCCGTCCGGCGGCTATCGCGGCGTGGACGAGGTGCTCGCCCATGACGACTCCGTCGACGCGATCTTCGCCGCGAACGACCAGGTCGCGGTCGGCGCCCTGAAGCGGTTGGGGGAACTCGGCAAGGCCGTGCCCGACGACGTGGCACTGGTCGGCTACGACGACATCGACGTCGCCGCCTTCCTCAGCGTTCCCCTCGCGTCGGTGCGCCAACCGTTCACAGCGGTCGGTTCTGCTGCGGTCGACCTGCTGTTCGACCTGTTCGACGGCGGAGGATCTGGCGAGCGGCTTTTGCCTTCGCGGTTCGTGTGGCGCGAGTCGGCGGGGTACCAGCCCTAGGAGCCCGTCGACTCCCGGGCAATCACCTCGAAGTCGGCGTCGACCCGCACGAAGCGGTCCGGTTCGTCTGTCCCTTCGACCCGGTTCTGAATGCGGATGGCGAGGAGTTCGACGGCCCGTTCCGCGATCTGCTCGCGCCCGGGGGAGACGGTCGAGAGCGTGGGCGAGGTGAAGGCCGTGTCGTCGATGTCGTCGAAGCCGACCACGGCGACGTCCTCGGGGATGGAACGACCCGCCTCGTGCAGGGCGTGCAGGCACCCGATCGCCAGGGTCGTCACTCATTGCGAAGACGGCGTCGAACCGCGTGCCGGACTCGAGCAGCGCGCGCATCGCGGCAGCGCCCGTCCCACGCTCCCAGAGCCCCGCCTCCCGGATCAGGTTCCGGTCGAGGGGCAGACCGGCGCTGACGAGGGCCCCACGTAGCCGCGTTCGCGCAACGCGGCCGAGCCGACGATCTCTCCGGGATGGCTGCCGAGCAGCGCGATTCCCCTTCGTCCGCGCTCGATCAGGAGGCTCGTCGCGGCCCTGGCGGCCTCGATGTTGCTCATCGACACGTGGTCGTTACCGTGGTCGAAGACGCGTTCGCCGAGGACCACCAGTGGGTAGCAAACGCGCAGTTGGCACACGTCGTCCTCGCCGAGTGCGAGCGGGGAGAAGATCAGGCCGTCCAGCAGGTGGCGGACCGACCCCGTGCAGGACGTCGATCTCGCGGGAGCGTTCGGCGCTGGTCTGCTCGATCAGGATGCGTAGGCCACGCTTCTGCGCCGCGGCGATGACCGAGCCTGCGCGCTCCGCGAAATAGGGGCGCTTGAGTCCGGGAGGGCAAGCCCGATCAGCCCCGTGCGTCCGCGGCGCAGGTTCGGCGCCGTGAGGTTCGGCTCATAGCCGAGCTGGACGATCGCCTTCTCGACCTCCGCCCTGGTGGTTTGCTGATGTGTGGATAGTCGTTGACCACGTTGGAGACGGTCTTGATCGAGACTCCGGCGAGCCTCGCCACATCCTGCATCGGCGTAGCCACTCATGTCCCTTCGTGAGGCCGCGGTTTCCGCCGTCTGTCAGCGTATACCGGGCTCGATCGCCGGCTCGATCGCCATTGACACGATGGAAGCCTGCGGGTACCCTGTGTGTGACCGGTCACATAGGGGTGCGGATCTGTACCGTGAGACACCCCGGAGTTATTGGAGGATGCGATGACGCTGACGCTTACCGAGCTACCCGCTCAGGTGCAGGACGAGGTGGCGCGCACGCGTCAGATCGTCTCCGATCTTCACGCCGAGCTGCCCCGCTGGCAGCTCGTAGTCTGGACCGCGGGCAATGTGTCGCAGCGGATCCGCTGCGCGGACCAGATCGGCGAGGACCTGTTCGTGATCAAGCCCTCCGGCGTCTCCTATGACGAGCTCGGCCCCGACCAGATGGTCGTGTGCACCCTCGACGGCAGGAAGGTCAACGACGGCACGCCCGACGCACTGCAGCCCTCCAGCGACACCGCCGCGCACGCATACGTCTACACGCACATGGACGACTTCGGGGGAGTGGTGCACACGCACTCCACCTACGCGACGGCCTGGGCGGCCCGCGGCGAGGAGATCCCCTGCGTGCTCACCATGATGGCCGACGAGTTCGGCGGCCCCATCCCCGTCGGGCCCTTCGCCCTGATCGGCGACGACTCCATCGGCCGCGGCATCGTCGAGACCCTCAAGGACTCCCGCAGCCGGGCCGTCCTGATGCAGAACCACGGGCCCTTCACGATCGGCAAGGACGGCCGCGACGCCGTCAAGGCCGCAGTGATGTGCGAGGAGGTCGCGCGCACCGTGCACATCTCGCGTCAGTTCGGCGAGCCCGTCCCCATCGCACAGGAGCTGGTCGACTCCCTCTTCGACCGCTACCAGAACGTCTACGGACAGCCAAGGAAGTAGGACCAAGTAGCCATGGAATCCCCGTTCGCCAACCGCAAGATCTGGTTCCTCACCGGATCGCAGGACCTCTACGGTCCCGAGGTGCTCGCCCAGGTCGAGGAGCAGTCGAATCAGGTCGTCGAGAACCTCAACGCCTCCGACGAGCTCCCGGTCGAGATCGAGTGGCGCCCCATCCTCAAGGACCGCGTCGCCATCGAGCGCGCCATGCTCGAGGCCAACGCCGACGCCTCCGTGATCGGCGTGATCACGTGGATGCACACGTTCTCGCCCGCCAAGATGTGGATCCTCGGCATCGGAGCCCTCAGCAAGCCGCTGCTGCACCTGCACACGCAGGCCAACGAGGCCCTGCCGTGGGACACCATCGACATGGACTTCATGAATCTGAACCAGGCCGCGCACGGCGACCGCGAGTTCGGCTACATCGTCAGCAGGCTCGGCAAGCAGCGTAAGATCGTCGTTGGCCACTCGACCAACCCAGACGTCCAGCACAAGATCGCCGTCTGGTCGCGCGCGGCGACGGGCTGGACCGAGCTGCGCGCCCTGCGCCTCACGCGCTTCGGTGACAACATGCGCAACGTCGCCGTCACCGAGGGCGACAAGACCGAGGCGGAGCACAAGCTCGGTGTCAGCGTGAACACGTGGGGCGTCAATGAGCTCGTCGCAGCGGTCGAGGCCGTCGACGACGCGGCCGTCGACGCGCTGTGCGCGGAGTACGAGGAGCTCTACGACGTCGCGGACGAGCTGAAGTCGGGCGGAGAGCGTCATGAGTCGCTTCGTTACGGTGCCCGCCAGGAACTCGCGCTGCGCGCGTTCCTGGAGGAGGTCGGTGCGTTGGCCTTCACCACCACCTTCGAGGACCTTGGCGGCCTCAAGCAGCTTCCGGGCCTCGCCGTCCAGCGCCTCATGGCCGACGGCTACGGCTTCGGTGCCGAGGGTGACTGGAAGACCGCCGTGCTCGTGCGCCTCGCGAAGGTGATGGGCTACGGCCTCCCCGGTGGTGCTTCACTGATGGAGGACTACACCTATGAGCTGACCCCCGGTAAGGAGAAGATCCTCGGCGCCCACATGCTCGAGGTCTGCCCCTCGCTGACCACCTCGAGGCCGACCCTCGAGATCCACCCGCTCGGCATCGGCGACCGCGAGGATCCCGTGCGTCTGGTGTTCAACACCGACCCAGGCGACGGCGTCGTCGTCGCCCTCTCGGACCTGCGCGACCGGTTCCGCATGACGGCCAACCTGGTCGACATCGCCGAGCCGGACGCCCCGCTGCCGAAGCTTCCGGTCGCCCGAGCGGTCTGGGTGCCCCAGCCGAACCTGCCGACCTCTGCAGAATGCTGGATCGCCGCGGGAGCCGCCCATCACACCGTCATGTCGACCGCTGCGGGTCTCGAGGAGTTCCAGGACTTCGCGGACATGGCCGACATCGAACTGGCGCTGATCGACAGCGACACCACCACGCGTGGCTTCGTCAACGAACTGCGATACCAGGCAGTGGTGCACAAGTTCACCGACGGTCTTCGCTGACTGGTAGCTGCTGACGGCCGAGCCTGAGCGATCGTTCAGGCCCGGCCGCTTTCTCGCCCTGGGTCAGACTCCGAAGATCGGGAGCTGACGCTTCGGCTCGATGCCCTTTGCGGCGAGCTCGGCGTAGGCCTTCGGAAGGGCCACCGCGAGCGTCTCGGCCGTGAACGGCCATTCGGTCGCGGTGGCCGCGTCCTCGAGCCTGGTGCCCTGCTGGATCATCATCTCGGTTTGGCTGTAGAGCATCGCGATCTCGGCCCGCTGGATGAAGGCGAAGTCGCGGTCGACCACGGTTCCGTGGCCCGGAACGAAGCGCGTCGAGTCGGTACACGCGCCGAGCACCCCGTCCAGGACGGTCGGCCAGTTGCTCAGCGAGGTCGTCTCGTCGACCTGCGGGTCGCCGCCCTGTTCCAGGAGGTCGCCGACGAAGATCACGTTCTCGCCGGGCACGAACACGATCACGTCGCTGCGGGTGTGGCCCTCGCCGAAGTGCACCAGCTCGACCCGCTGGGCGCCCAGCTGGATGGCGAGCGCCATGGAGAACTGCCGGGTGGGAGTCAGCGAGGTGAGGTCTTCGTGCGCGACGCTGGTCAGCTCCTGCATGCCCGCCAGGCCACCGGTGTGGTCGGCGTGGTCGTGCGTGAGCACCACGTGGGTCACCGGCACCCCGGCCTGCTCCCGCGCGGAGGCGAGCAGCTCGGCGCCCTGTTCTGCGGTGTTGCCGGAATCAATGAGCAGCGCCGCCTCGTCGCCTACCACGAGGCCGACGTTTACGCCGTGTGGCTCGACGGTGGTGACGAAGGTCCGGTCGGTGACGGGGGTCCAAACAGGCGACATGCCTCCATCGTAGAGGCAGCTACACTGGCACTCGACATGCGCGAGTGCCAGCCGGAGGAGGGAAGAGTCGTGCTCGACGATCGGAAGCTCGATGTGCTCAAGGCCGTCGTCACCGACTACGTCTCCAGCCGGGAGCCGGTCGGGTCGAAGGCCCTTGTCGAGCGCCACCAGTTGAAGGTGTCGGCCGCGACCGTCCGCAACGACATGGCGGCGCTCGAGGAGGAGGGCTACATCACGCAGCCCCACACCAGCGCGGGCCGCATCCCTACGGACAAGGGCTACCGCCTCTTCGTCGACCGTCTCGCCAACATCAAGCCGCTCTCCCAGGCCGAGCGGGTGGCGATCACCAGCTTCATGAACGGCACCGCCGACATCGACGACCTCGTCGGACGCACCGTCCGCCTGCTGGCCCAACTCACCCGACAGGTCGCGATCGTGCAGTACCCCCCCGGTGCAGCGCGACGACGTCCGCCACCTCGACCTCGTGCCGCTGACGAGCGAACGCCTCCTCGTCATCGTGGTGTCGTCGTCGGGCCGGGTGGATCAGACCGTTCTCGACGGCCCCGTGCTCGATGAGGTGCGCCTCTCCCAGCTGCGCCAGCGCCTGAGTTCCGTGACGATCGGCCGCTCCACCGCTGACGTCGCCTCATCCATGGCGGGCTTCGTCGACACCCTGCCTCCGGAGGACAGGGGACTCGCGGCGCCCGTCGTCGCCGCGGTCCTCGAGGCGATGGCGACAGAGCCCGCCTCGCAGGTCCTCGTCGCCGGGGTGCCGAACCTGGCGGGAGCCGAGTTCGAACAGAACCTCCGCCCGCTGCTCGAGGCCCTCGAGGAGCAGGTCGTGCTCATGCGGCTGCTCGGCGAGGCCGCCGGCGACGACGTCACCGTGCGGATCGGGCAGGAGAACACCACCCAGGGTTTCCATTCCACGAGCCTCGTCGCAAGCGGCTACGGCTCGGACCTCCATGCGAGCCTCGGGGTGGTCGGCCCCACACGCATGGACTATCCGTCGACCATCGCAGCGGTGCGAGCCGTTGCGCGTTACGTGAGCAGATTCCTCAACGAAGGCTGAAACACATACCGATATGAGCAAGGACTACTACGAGATCCTCGGCGTGGAACGCGACGCGACCCCCGAGGCCATCAAGAAGGCCTACCGTCGCCGCGCCATGAAGGTGCACCCCGATGTCGTGCCCGACGACGCGGAGGCCGCAGAGAAGTTCAAGGAACTCAGCGAGGCCTACGAGGTGCTGAGCGACACGAACAAGCGCGCCGTCTTTGACCGCGGCGGTGACCCCATGGCGGGCGGGGCCGGCGGCGCAGGGTTCTCCGGCTTCGGCGGAGGCTTCCCGGGCGGCTTCGACTTCACCAACCTCGTCGACGCCATGTTCGGCACCGCAAGCAGGCGCGGCCCCCGTTCGCGGGTGCGGCCCGGTCAGGACGCCCTCGTCCGGCTCAACCTCACCCTCGCGGAGGCGGCCTTCGGCACCACCAAGGCGATCAAGGTGCAGACGGCAGTCGTGTGCCCCAAGTGCTCCGGGAAGGGCGGCGAGCCTGCCTCCGAGCCCGTGACCTGCGGCACCTGTGACGGCTCCGGCGAGGTGACCCAGATCGAGCGCGGCTTCTTCGGCGATGTGCGCAGCACCCGCGCCTGCCCGACCTGCCGGGGCTACGGCACGATCATCCCCAACCCCTGCACCGAGTGCTCGGGCGAGGGCCGCGTCCGCACCACCCGCACCCTGCAGGTCAAGGTCCCGGCAGGCGTCAGCACCGGCATCCGGATCCACCTCGAGGGCCAGGGCGAGGTCGGCCCGGGCGGAGGCCCCGCAGGCGACCTGTACGTCGAGCTGGCCGTCACCGAGCACGACACCTTCCGTCGCGACGGCGACAACCTCGAGATGGTCGTCAAGCTGCCCATGACGGCGGCAGCGCTCGGTACGACCGTCGACATCGCGACCCTCGAGGCCGAATGGGAGAACTCGGACGTCGAGGACCGCAAGGTCGCCGTCGAAGTTCCCGCGGGAACCCAGTCCGGCACGCGCATCGCGCTGAAGGGGAGTGGCGTGCCGAGGCTGCGCGGAGGCGGTAGGGGCGACCTTGGCGTCACCCTGCTCGTCGAGACCCCCACCAAGCTCAACGATCGCCAGCGCGAACTCCTGCGCCAACTGGCCGAGGAGCGCGACGAGTCGCGCCCCGAGGCCGTCGCGGCCAAGGCGGGCAAGGGCGTCTTCGGCAAGCTCTCCGAGTGGTTCTCGTGACCGACCCGCTGTTCCTCGTCGACTTCGACGAGGCCACCCCTGGTCAGCGCATCCTACTGACCGGCGACGAGGCGCACCATGCGGTCGCCGTCAAGCGGATCACCGTTGGCGAGACGGTCATGCTGTGCAACGGGCGCGGCCTCGCCGTGCGCGGCCCCGTGGCCGACACGGGCCGTCGCGAGCTGAGCGTCCAGGTGTCCGAGGTGCTCGCCCCCGAGCCGACGAGGCTCACCTGGACTCTGGTCCAGGCCCTCGCCAAGGGAGAGCGCAGCGACCTCGCCGTGCAGATGGCCACCGAGGTCGGGGCCCGCAGGATCATCGCCTGGCAGGCGTCGCGTTCCATCGTGCGCTGGCAGGGCGAGCGTGGAGAGAAGGCGCTCGACAAGTGGCGGGCGACGGCGCGCGAGGCGGCCAAGCAGTCCCGCCGCCTCTGGGTGCCAGAAGTCACCTTCGCCACCACGGCCGACCTCATCGCCGCGGTCTCCCACGCCGACCTCGCGCTGGTGCTGCACGAGGAAGCCACCGCGCACATCGCCTCGGTGGGACTCCCGCAGGAGGGCACGGGGCTCGTCATCGTCGGACCTGAAGGCGGCATCAGCCCGGAAGAGCTCGACCGCTTCATCGAGGCGGGCGCGCGGGCCGTGAGCATCTCCGACGGCGTGCTGCGCACCTCGACGGCCGGTGCCGTCGCGCTCGGCCAGCTCGACACGCTGGGGAGGTGCTCGTGAGCTTCTCCTTCGACGTCACCCACCGTCTCGAAGGCGCCCCCGGCCGCGCCGGTGCGATCCACACCCCGCACGGCGACATCGAGACCCCCGCGTTCGTCGTGGTCGGAACCAAGGCCACAGTCAAGGCCGTCCTGCCCGAGTCCGTCTCCGATCTCGGTGCTCAGGCGGTGCTCGCCAACGCGTACCACCTCTACCTGCAGCCAGGCTCCGACCTGATCGACGAGGCGGGCGGTCTTAGCACCTTCATGAACTGGCCTGGGCCGACCTTCACCGACTCGGGCGGCTTCCAGGTGATGAGCCTCGGCGCCGGGTTCAAGAAGGTCCTCGCCATGGACACCGCCGGCCTGCAGAACGACGACGTGATCGCCGAGGGCAAGACCCGGATGGCCCACGTCGACGAGGACGGCGTCACCTTCAAGTCGCACCTCGACGGCAACCGCCACCGGTTCACCCCGGAGATCTCGATGCGGATCCAGCACGAGTTGGGTGCCGACATCATGTTCGCCTTCGACGAGCTCACCACCCTGATGAACACCCGGGCCTACCAGGAGTCCTCGGTCGAGCGGACCCACCGCTGGGCCGAGCGCTGCCTCGCCGCCCACGCCCAGCTGACCACCGAACGCGCTGACAAGCCCTACCAGGCCCTCTTCGGAGTCATCCAGGGCGCGCAGTACGAAGACCTGCGCCGCGCCGCCGCCCGGGGCCTCGCCTCGCTCGAGGTCGACGGGCAGGCCTTCGACGGCTTCGGTCTGGGCGGCGCGCTCGAGAAGGAGAACCTCGGCACCATCATCGGCTGGATGGTCGACGAACTGCCAGAGGACAAGCCGCGACACCTGCTCGGCATCTCCGAGCCGGACGACTTCTTCGCCGCGATCGAGATGGGCGCAGACACCTTCGACTGCGTCAACCCCTCACGCGTGGCCCGCAACGCCGCCATCTACACCGCGGACGGGCGCTACAACGTCAACACGGCCCGCCACCGTCGCTCCTTCATTCCGCTGGAGGAGGGGTGTGACTGCTACACCTGCACCCACTACACCCGGGCCTACCTGCACCACCTGTTCAAGGCGAAGGAGATGCTCGCCTCGACGTTGGCGACCATCCACAACGAGCGGTTCACCGTCCGCCTGGTCGACAACATCCGGGCGGCGCTGAAGGCCGGGCAGTTCCACGCCTACAAGGACGAGTTCCTCGGCAGGTTCTACTCGGCGTAACTGGGTTCGCGGCGCTTGACCATCCGGATCACCTGGTACGTGACGGGCAGGAACAGCGCCTCGATCGCCACCTTGTAGACATAGCCGACGATGACGTAGTTGAGCAGCGTCCCTCCGGTGATGATGCCTGCGAAGGCCACGACGCAGAAGATTGTCGTGTCGGCAGCCTCACCGACCAGCGTCGAACCGAGCAGCCGCGCCCACAGCGAGCCCTCCTTCGTGCGCCGCTTCAACCGGACGAGCACCCAGGCGTTGAGCAGTTGGCCGACCGCGTATCCGAGCAGCGACGCGACTACGATCCGCGGGACGAACCCGAGCACCGCGACGAAGGCCTCCTGGTTCGGCCAGTCCGCGGCAGGGGGAGCCGCGCCGACGACAAGGAAGGTCAGCGACGCGACGACCGAGGTCGCGAAACCGATCGCGATAGCGCGCCGCGCTCCGCGCCAGCCGTAGACCTCCGCGAGCACGTCTCCCAGCACGTAGGTGAGGGGGAACAGCAGCGCGCCCCCGTCGGTGATGATCGGCAGCACAGGAAAGCCGAACAGGTCGACCTCGGGCCCGAACTGGATCAGCTTGACCGCGGCGACGTTCGAGATCAGCAGCAGGCAGCAGAACAGCGCGACCACGACGTCGTAGACGCCGCGGGGTCGCTCGGCGAACCGGGGGTGGGGGGACTGACTGCTTGGCACCGGGGCAGTCTACGCGGCCGGAGAGAGGCAGTCCCGCGCGTTGTGGCTCGCGCGCGGCCCTGTGGTGGCAAGATCTGTGCATGGACGAGTTGCAGAACGAAGCAGTCCCGGAGGACTCCGAGCAGCTCGACCAGTTGCAGCCCGATGACTCGCTCATCAACAGGGGAGTCAAGGATGTCCTGGACGAGGGCTACATCGCCCCGGACAACTGGTCGCCCGGCCAGGGGTTCGGCAACACCCCTGCCGAGATGCGCCAGGGCGAGACCATCGAGATGCGGATGAAGCAGGAGGAACCCGAGCGGCCTGCGTCCCAGGCGAACTGGAACCCCAACGGTGAGAACCGGCAGGTGGGCGGCGAGCGGGCCGGGCGGTTGATGTCCGTGCAGGGCAGCGGCCGGGAGGACACGCTCGGCGTCGACGTCGGCATCAGCGGTGGCGCGGCGAGCGCCGAGGAGGCGGCGATGCACATCATCTCCGACGACGAGGACGAGGACGGCGTCCTCGACTGACCCCTCCACAAGGGCGGTAGACTTGCCTGGTTCGCGGCCGTGAGACGCGGCCCTCGACCCACAAGGACACACCCTGACTAGCAACCCGTTGGACCAGCAGCCCGCAAGCCGCACCGTCGCGGTTCCCGCATCGATCGACATGATCAACCTGCTCGGACCCCGCGACGACTTCCTGCGGATCCTCGAAGAGCAGCTCCAGGCCGACCTGCACGTGCGGGGCGCACGGATCACCCTCTCGGGTGAGGCTGCCGATGTCGCGAAGGCCGCCGAGGTACTCGGCGAACTCATCACCATCCTGCGCACCGGACAGGGCCTGACCGGCGAGACTGTCGAGCGCGTGATCCAGATGAGCGAGGACCCGACCGCTGCCGCGTCGGAGATCCTCACCCAGAACATCGTCTCCTCGCGCGGCAAGACCGTCCGGCCGAAGACGCTCAACCAGAAGCGCTACGTCGACGCCATCGACCGCCACACGGTCGTCTTCGGAATCGGTCCTGCAGGCACGGGTAAGACCTACCTCGCCATGGCGAAGGCCGTGCAGGCGCTGCAGGCAAAGCAGGTCAGCCGGATCATCCTCACCCGACCCGCCATCGAGGCGGGGGAGCGGCTCGGCTTCCTCCCAGGAACCCTCAACGACAAGATCGACCCGTATCTGCGTCCTCTCTACGACGCGCTGCACGACATGGTCGACGCCGACTCGGTGCCGAAGCTGCTGACCTCGGGCACCGTCGAGGTTGCCCCGCTCGCCTACATGCGTGGCCGCACCCTCAACGACGCCTTCATCATCCTCGACGAGGCGCAGAACACCTCGATGGAACAGATGAAGATGTTCCTCACCCGACTCGGCTTCGGCTCGAAGGTGGTCGTGACCGGAGACGTCACCCAGATCGACCTGCCCGGTGGCATCAAGTCGGGCCTGCGAGGGGTGCAGCAGGTGCTCGAGGGGCTCGACGACATCGCGTTCTGCAATCTGACCGCCCGTGACGTGGTGCGCCACAAACTGGTTGGCCGTATCGTTGCCGCGTACGACCAGTTCGAGAGCCTCAACCAGGACCGGAGGACGCAGCGGTGATCGACATCAACAACGAGTCCGGCATCGAGGCCGACGAACTCGGACTCGTTGCACTGTCGCGCTACGCGCTCGACCAGCTGCGCATCCATCCTCAGGCAGACCTCTCCATCGTGCTGGTCGACGAGGAGACGATGACGCAGTACCACGAGCGGTTCATGGACCTTCCCGGGCCGACCGACGTGATGAGCTTCCCGATGGACGAGCTCCGCTCGCCCGCCGACGACGAGGAGCCCCCGATGGGGCTGCTGGGTGACATCGTGATCTGCCCGCAGGTCACCTCGCGCCAGTCGGTCGAGAACGGGCGGGAGCCGGACGCCGAGATCGAGTACCTCTTGATCCACGGCCTGCTGCACCTGCTCGGCCACGATCATGCCGAACCGGAGGAGAAGGCGGTCATGTTCGCCCTCAACGACCGGATCATCGCAGGCTGGGAGATGGCGCGCACCACCCGATCGGCACCGTGACCACCTCGCAGCTGAGCCGCAGCCTCGGCACCTGGGACGCCATCGCGATCGGCGTCGCGTCCATGGTCGGGGCCGGAGTGTTCGTCGTGTGGGGACCCGCCACCGCCGCCGCAGGCTCGCTGCTACCGCTCGCCCTCGTGCTCGCCGCCGTCGTGGCATGGTGCAACGCCTCGAGTTCCGCCCAGTTGGCCGCCCAGTATCCGCAGGCCGGCGGCACCTACGTGTACGGCCGTCAACGGCTCGGACACTGGCCCGGCTACCTGGCGGGCTGGAGCTTCGTGATCGGCAAGACGGCCTCGTGCGCGGCCATGTCGCTCGCCTTCGCCGCCTACCTCGTGCCCGAACCGTTGCTGCGCCCCGTCGGCATCGCGATCATGTGGGGGCTGGTGCTGATCAACTGCCTAGGCGTCACCCGCACCGCGCTGCTCGCCAAGATCTTCGCGGTGCTCGCCCTCGCGGGCATCACGGCCGCTCTCGCCGTCGGGTTCGCGGACGGCCCGAAGTCGGCGTCCTTCGGGTGGGGCGATGGGCCGATGGGCGGCGCCTACGGGGTGCTGCAGGGTGCCGGTCTTCTCTTCTTCGCGTTCGCCGGGTACGCCCGGGTCGCCACCATGGGTGAAGAGGTGCGCGAGCCCCGCCGCACCATCCCCCGCGCCATCCTCGCAGCGCTGGCGATCGCGCTCGTCATCTATGCGGTCGTGGCCGCAAGCCTCCTGCTGCTGATCGGTCCTGGCGCGCTCGCCTCGATGAGTGCTCCGCTGACGGCGCTCGTCGAGTCGCACCCCGTGGCGCGGATCGTGCTGACGGTCGGTGCATCGGCTGCCATCGCCGGGGCACTGCTCGGGCTGCTCTCCGGCATCGGCCGAACCTGGCTCGCCATGGCGCGCGAGGGCGACCTCCCGCGCTGGTTCGCCGTCACCCATCCCCGCACGAAGGTCCCGCATCGCGTGGAGCTCACCCTCGGCGTCGTGTTGACGGTGATCGTGCTGGTCGCCGACCTCCGGGGCGCGATCGGGTTCTCGTCGTTCGCGGTGCTGTTGTACTACCTCGTAGCCAACGTGTCGGCCTTCACCCAGGACGACGGCGAGCGGCGCTACCCGAAGGCGTGGCAGGTGCTCGGCGCCCTCCTGTGCCTCGTGCTCGCGGCGACCCTCCCCATCGGATCGGTCGTCGGTGGGCTGATCGTGCTCGCGGTCGGCGTCCTGTGGCGCCTGCTCAGCAGGCGCGCACTGCGGTAGAATTCCGCGAGATTACTGTTCGTCGAGTCAAGCGAGTTGATCGGTTCCCGTGTCCCAGTCCGAGTGGATTGAGCTAGGTGTCGCGCTCCTGTGCGCCATCGGAGCCTCGCTCCTGGCCGCCGCGGAGACGGCACTCAGCGTCATCACCAGGTCCAGAGCCGAGCGCATGGTTGAGCAGGGGGAGCGTGGGGCCGAGCGGATCCGTCTGATCGCCCAGGATCCAGCCCCGTCGATCAACGCCGTCATGTTCACCAGGATGGCGCTGGAGACCGCGTCCATCGTGGTCGCCTCCATCGTCATGTTCACCCAGTTCGATGCCGACTGGACACGGGCGCTCGTCACGATCGCCATCATGCTGACCATCTCCTTCATCCTGTGGGGTGTCGCACCGCGCACCCTCGGCAGGCAGAACCCCGAACGCACGCTGCGCATGTTCGGCCCGCTGATCAGCGCTCTGACCACGGTGCTCGGCCCCGTCGCGCAGCTGATGATCCTGATCGGCAACGCGTTGACGCCAGGGCGTGGCTACACCGACGGACCCTTTGCGACGGAGGCCGAGCTGCGCGACCTCGTCGACATGGCCGAGGCGAATGAGCTGATCGAGGCTGGCGAGTCGAAGATGATCCACTCGGTGTTCGAGCTCGGCGACACGATCGTCAAGGAGGTCATGGTTCCGCGCACGGACATGGTCTACATCCCCCAGGACAGGACGCTGCGCCAGCTCCTGTCGCTCGCGCTGCGCTCCGGGTTCTCCCGGATCCCGGTGATCGGCCAGAACCTCGACGACGTGCTCGGGGTGGTCTATCTGAAGGACGTCACCAAGCGGATCTACGACTTCCCGGACGCCGAACGGCAGGAGCGGGTCGCCGACCTGATGCGACCGGCAGCCTTCTGCCCGGACTCGAAGCCGGTCAGCGAACTCCTGCATGACATGCAGCTCAGCCACTCCCACCTCGTGATCGTGGTCGACGAGTTCGGCGGCACGGCAGGGCTCGCCACGATCGAGGACATCCTCGAGGAGATCGTGGGCGAGATCGTCGACGAGTACGACCAAGACGCCCCGGCCGTCGCTGAGCTGGGGGAGGGGCGCTACCGCGTCTCCTCGCGGTTGCCGCTTGACGAGCTCGGGGCGCTGTTCGACCTCGACATCGACGACGACGACGTCGAGACGGTCGGAGGCCTCATGGCAAAGCAGCTGAACCTCGTGCCGATCCCCGGATCGCGCACCGTCTACGGCAACATCGAACTGATCGCCGACCGTGCGATCGGACGGCGCCACCAGATCGGCACCGTCCTCGTCCGCCAACTCAGCGACGAGGAGCTCGCCGAGCACCATCACCACGAAGGGGAATCCCACGATGACTGAGCAGTTCCATTCCGGGTTCGCCTGTTTCGTCGGCCGCCCCAATGCGGGCAAGTCGACCCTGACCAACGCGCTCGTCGGCCAGAAGATCGCCATCGCCTCGAGCAAGCCCCAGACGACCCGCCACGTCGTGCGCGGCATCATCACGGAGCCTGAGGGCCAACTGGTCCTGATCGACACCCCCGGGCTGCACCGGCCGCGCACGCTGCTCGGACAGCGGCTCAACGACCTGGTCTTCGAGACCTGGGCAGAGGTCGACGTGGTCGGCGTCTGCCTGCCGTGCGACCAGCGGATCGGTCCCGGCGACAAGTTCATCATTCAGGAGTTGGCAAAGCTCGAGCGTCGACCGATCTTGGTGGCGCTCGCCACCAAGACCGACCTCGTCAGCAAGGAGCGACAGCTCTCGCACCTCGTGGACGTGGCCGCTGTCGCGGAGGAACTCGGCATCGAGTGGGCCGAGGTGATTCCCTGCTCCGCCACCTCCGGAGACAACGTCGCCCTCGTGCGGGAGAAGCTGATCAACCTCCTGCCCGAGGGCCCCATGTACTACCCGGACGGCGAGATCACCGACGAGCCGACCGAGACCCTGATCGCGGAGCTCATCCGCGAGGCGGCGCTCGAGGGGGTCCGCGACGAGCTTCCGCACTCCATCGCGGTCACCATCGACGAGATCCTGCCGAGGCCCGACCGACCTGAGGACAAGCCGCTGACCGACGTCTTCGCCTCCATCGTGGTCGAGCGCGAGTCGCAGAAGGGGATCATCATCGGCCACAAGGGCGCGCGGCTCCGCGAGATCGGAACCAACGCCCGCGAACAGATCAACCGACTGCTCGGGACGCGCGTCCACCTGAACCTTCACGTGAAGGTGCTCAAGGAGTGGCAGCGCGACGCGAAGTACCTCAACCGGCTCGGATTCTGACCCGAAACGCTCACCGTACGGTGAGCGTTTCCTCTGCGCGGCCACTTGGCCTGATGGTCCCCGTCGAGCGTAAACGCGCAGACTTTCTGCGCGAACGAGCAGCTTCAGTAACTATTCGGTTACGACGTTTTGGGGAAGGTTCCCAAAAAGCCCCACCGCTTTCTAATATCTCCGCATCAGCCATTTCTGGCTGTCCTTGACCTGAAGGAAGGAAGCACACGTGAACAAGCGTGTCCTGAAGCTCAGCGCGGCCGCCATCGTCGGCGTCTTCGCGCTCTCCGCCTGTGGCAACAACGGCTCGGGCGACCCCACGAACGGCGCCACCAGCGCAGGCGGCGACACCCCGGCGGCGGTCGATCCGACGAACCTCGAGACCAAGATCAGCATCCTCGCCCCGTCGTACTCCGATTCGTCGCAGGCCGACTGGCAGAAGATCATCGACAAGTTCAACGAGACCTACCCCAAGGTTGAGGTCGATCTCCAGATCGAGGGTTGGGAGGGCTTCACAGAGAAGATCTCCGCCCGCATCCAGGCCGGCGACTACCCGGACATCCTCAACGACAACGCCTTCGCCGGCTCGGCCGATGCCGACCTGCTGTACCCGATCGACGAGGTGATGAGCGCCGAGACCATCGCCACCATCGAACCCTCGCTGCTTGCCAACGGCGTCGGCGCCGACGGCACCCAGTGGGCGGCCCCCGACATCGCCTCGGCCCGCATGCTGATCTACAACACCGACCTCTTCGAGAAGGCGGGCATCGCCGCGCCGCCGAAGAGCTGGGCCGAGATGGAGGACGCAGCGAAGAAGCTCGTCGCCCTCGGTGACGGCGTCGTCGGCTACGGCATGCCGCTGGGCAACGAAGAGGCGCAGGTCGAGTCGTCGCTGTGGCTCTGGGGCGCTGGAGGCACCTGGGTCGACGGTGAGAAGCTGGTCGCCAACACCCCGGAGGCCGTCGAGGCCTTCACCCAGATGAAGAAGTTCCACGCCGACGGCCTGACCCAGCCGAGGCTGGAGGACAACCGCCAGGACGTCGCCAACGTGATGCAGGCCGGCAAGCTCGGCATGATCGTCGGCCACTCGCAGATTGTCGCCGACTCCGAGGCGAAGGGCGTCAAGGTCGCGCTCGCACCGGTGCCGGACAAGGACGGCGGCGACGGCGTCGCCACCGGCGTGACCGACTTCATCATCGCGTTCAACAACGACGACGCCGACCGCAAGGCCGCCACCGGTGCGTTCCTCGACCTGATGTACTCCGACGAGATGTACGAGGGCTGGTACAAGGGCACCAAGCTGCTGCCGGTGACCACCTCGCAGATCGAGAAGGCGAAGGCTGACGCCACCACCGACAACGAGAAGGGCTTCCTGGAGGCGCTCAGCATCGTGAAGTTCCTCCCCGTCGGCAACTCCTCGTGGGACGCGCTCCAGACCGCGCTCCAGGGCTCGGCCTACAAGGTCGGCACTGAAGATCCCGCCGCACTGCTCGAACAGATCGAGGCGCAGGTCGCCGCTCAGGGCTGACGCTCCACCTGACTGACGGGAGGCGCGCCACAGCGTGCGCCTCCCGTCACCAAGCGGTGCGTTTCAGAAAGGTACCTCCTTGTCACACAACGCCAACACCGAGGTCGCGGTCGGCACAGCGAAGAAGTCCCGTGGGCTACGTGACACCGTCACGGCCCTGCCCTGGCTCCTCCCGACCCTGATCCTGATCTGCGGTGTCGTCCTGTACCCGGCAGGGCTCATGGTCTACACCTCGTTCTTCAAATACAACAAGCAGGGCATCCGCAAGGGCGACGACCCGATCGGCCTCGACAACTACATCGGCAAGGCGGGCGCGCTCACCTTCCCGGGTGTGCCGATCGGCCGGATCCTGATGAACACCGTCGTGTGGGTCGTGGTCGTCGTGATCGTCACGGTGCTGCTGTCCCTGCTGCTCGCGCAGTTCCTGAACAAGCCGTTCCGCGGCCGCAAGCTGCTGCGCCTGTTCGTGATCCTTCCCTGGGCCTGCTCGGTCGTCATGACCGCGACCGTCTTCCGCTACGGCCTCCAGGAGAACGTCGGCCTGTTCAACCGGCTGATGGTCGACACCGGCATCCTCGAGACCACACGGGCGTGGACGAAGGATCCGACCAGCGCCTTCTGGGTCGCTGTGTTCGTCGCGGTCTACGTGTCTCTTCCGTTCACCACCTACACGATCCTCGCGGGCCTGCAGTCCGTGCCGGACGAGGTGCTCGAGGCCGCACACGTGGACGGTGCCAACCCGGTTCAGCGCTACGCCCAGATCGTGCTGCCGCTGCTGCGCCCCGCCATCGCGACCGCCGCGCTGATCAACATCATCAACGTGTTCAACTCGCTGCCGATCCTGAGGCTGCTGCAGGAGACGCCGGGCTACCACACAGGACACATCACGACGACGCTGATGTACGAGTACCAGCGCTCCCTCGGCCCCGGCGTCTCGTCGGCGCTTTCCGTCCTGAATTTCCTCTTCTGCCTGGTGATCATCGCGATCTACCTGGCCGTCGTGAAGCCGACCAAGGAGGTGGACTGACATGGCCAAGCGTCAACAGGGCATCCACAAACGGCCGAATCCGTGGCTGATCGCACTTGGCTCCCTCGCGGTGGTGATCTTCTTCGGCTTCCCGTACGCGCTGATGCTGATCACCTCGCTCAAGACCCGGCTCGAGGTCACCGACATCCCGCCGGTGTACTTCCCGGAGAAGCCGCAGTTCAGAAACTACATCGACGTGTGGTTCTCCGAGGTCAACCCGGCGGCGTCCCTGCTCTCGACGGTCGTGATCGCGTTCGGCGCCACGATCCTCGTGCTGCTCGTCGCCACCCCGGCCGCCTACTACGTGGCGCGGTTCCGGTTCCCGGGACGTCTCGTGTTCATGCTGCTCGTGCTGATCACCCAGATGCTGCAGCCCACCGTCCTTGCCGTCGGCCTCTACCAGGAGTTCCGCGGCTGGAAGGGCTACGCCGTCTGGGCGGCTCTGATCCTGATCAACGCGGCGTTCAACCTGAGCTTTGCGATCTGGATCATGCAGGCGTTCTTCGCCTCCGTCCCGAAGGAGATCGATGAGGCGGCCCTGATCGACGGGCTCGGACGCCTCCAGACGATGTTCAGGATCTCGCTTCCGCTGGTGTGGCCGGGGATCGTGACGGCGATCGTGTTCGTGTTCGTGAACTCGTGGAACGAGTATGCGGCCGCGCTGATCCTCGTGCAGCAGCAGGACCTTCAACCGCTGACCGTCTCGATGCCGCGCTTCCTCGGCCTGTACATCCAGGACTGGCAGTATCTCTTCACGGTGGCGCTGATCGCCATCGTGCCGGTGGTCATCTTGTTCAGCATCATCGAGAAGCGCCTGATCGGCGGCCTCACCGCCGGCGCAGGCAAGTGATCGCAACACGCCGAATCGGCTGAATCGACGGCGGGGAGGGAGCATCGGCCCCCCTCCCCGCCGTTGTCATCCACGCTGTCCACATCGCGGTGAGAACCCTGTCGGCGGTGGTCTGCCCGGTGCTAGTGTGTGCGACGTGGCACAGCACACCCTGCTCCTTGGCTGCCGCAGCGAGGCTCGATAACTTGAGCCGGATCTCCTCGCTGCGGTGCATGTTCGTGTCTGGCGCCAACCCCTCAGCCCAGGAGAATTCCAGATGACTCAGTTCAACACCCGTCCTCAGCCTAAGCCTGTGCAGCAGCCGACGCCGATGCCGGTGGGCCGTTACACCCCCTTTGTCCCCGTGGACGTACCCGACCGCACCTGGCCCGCAAAGCGGATCGAGCAGGCGCCGCGCTGGCTGTCGACCGACCTGCGCGACGGCAACCAGGCGCTGATCGATCCCATGACGCCCACCCGCAAGATGCGCATGTTCGAGCTGCTCGTCGGCATGGGGTACAAGGAGATCGAGGTCGGGTTCCCGTCCGCCTCACAGACCGACTTCGACTTCGTGCGTCAGCTCATCGAGGGCGACAAGATCCCAGACGATGTCACCATCTCGGTCCTGACGCAGGCCCGCGAGGACCTGATCTCGCGCACCGCCGAGTCCCTGATCGGTGCCCACCGCGCGACGATCCACATGTACAACGCGACCGCGAAGCTGTTCCGCGACGTCGTGTTCCGGATCTCCGAGGCCGAATGCGTCGACCTGGCCACCCGCGGCACCGAGCTCGTGATGAAGTACGCCGACCAGCACCTGCGCGACGTCGAGTTCGGATACGAGTACTCGCCGGAGATCTTCACCCAGACCCCCACCGAGTTCGCCGTCGAGGTCTGCAACCGGGTGGCCGACGTCTGGCAGCCGGGGGAGGGTCGCGAGATCATCTTCAACCTGCCCGCTACGGTCGAGCGCTCCACCCCCAACACCTATGCGGACCAGATCGAGTACTTCATCCGCAACGTCCGCAACCGCGAACACGTCGCCGTGTCCCTGCACCCGCACAACGACAGGGGCACCGCGGTGGCCGCGGCAGAGCTCGGCCAGATGGCAGGTGCCGACCGTGTCGAGGGCTGCCTGTTCGGGCACGGCGAGCGCACCGGCAACGTCGACCTGGTCACGCTGGCGCTGAACCTGTACACCCAGGGCATCGACCCCCGGGTCGACCTGAGCGACATCGACCATGTGCGTCGCACCGTCGAGTACTGCACCGGGCTGCCGGTGCATCCGCGCCATCCCTACGCAGGGGATCTCGTCTACACCGCCTTCTCCGGCTCCCATCAGGACGCCATCAAGAAGGGGCTCGAGCACCTGGAGCGCGCAGCTGAGGAGGCGGGCACGACCGTCGCGGAGATGCCGTGGGAGGCGCCCTACCTGCCGATCGACCCGCACGACGTCGGACGCACCTACGAGGCCGTCATCCGGGTCAACTCGCAGTCCGGCAAGGGTGGCATGGCCTACCTGATGAAGAGCGAGTTCAAGCTGGACCTGCCGCGCCGCCTGCAGATCGAGTTCTCGCGCGTCGTGCAGCAGCACACCGACATCGAGGGAGGCGAGGTGGTGCCGCAGCAGATCTTCGACATCTTCGAGCGCGAGTACCTCTCTGAGGGCGACTGGAAGCTGATCGCCGCGGGCTCGACCTCCAGCAACGGCCAGTTCCACGTCACTGCGACCGTCGACGGCCCGACCCGCAAGGGCGTCGAGATCGAGGGCGAGGGCAACGGTCCCGTGTCGGCCTTCGTCGACGCCCTCAGCCGCGAGGGTGCCAACGTCCGCGTGCTGGACTACGCCGAGCATGCGCTCGACGCGGGTGGTGACGCGAAGGCGGCCGCCTACGTCGAGTGTGAGGTCGGCGAGGGTGACGACGCCGTCGTGCTGTGGGGCGTCGGCATCGACCCGAGCATCACGAGCGCCTCGATGAAGGCGATCCTGAGCGCGCTGAACCGCGCAACCCGCTGAGTCGACACGCGCCGCCCCTGCCCGCGTGGGCAGGGGCGGTTTCGTCTGCTGGTGAGCGTGGCGACGGGCCAGCCCGCCGGCGTTGGCATAGGGTGCACGGCATGGGACTGCTCGGCGGTGCAGAGGGCGAGGTGTCGGTAGGCTGGCTCCCATGCCCGAGCTCACCGACCGCGTCTCCGGTGACGCAGACAGCCTCTACGCACACTTCCAGGCCTGGGCAGAAGATCAGGGCATCTCCCTCTACCCGCACCAGGACGAGGCCGCCATCGAGCTCTTCTCTGGCAACAACCTGATCCTCGCGACGCCCACTGGATCGGGGAAGTCGATGGTGGCCCTCGCCGCGCACTTCGCCGCCCTCGCCACAGACCGGGTCAGCTTCTACACCGCACCCATCAAGGCGCTCGTCTCCGAGAAGTTCTTCGCCCTGTGCCAGGTGTTCGGCGCGGAGAACGTGGGCATGGTCACCGGCGACGCGTCGGTCAACGCCGACGCGCCCATCATCTGCTGCACGGCTGAGGTGCTGGCCAACATCGCCCTGCGCGAGGGCGAAGGAGCCGACGTCGGCATGGTGATCGCCGACGAGTTCCATTTCTACTCCGAGCCGGACCGCGGGTGGGCCTGGCAGGTGCCGCTGCTCGAGCTCCCGCAGGCTCAGTTCCTGCTGATGAGCGCCACCCTGGGCGACGTGTCGGCGATGGCGGAGCAGTTGAGCGAACGCACGGGTCGATCCACCAGCCTGATCGACGACGCGGAGCGGCCCGTCCCGCTCGTGTTCGAGTACTCGATGACCCCCATCCAGGAGAAGGTCGTCGACCTCGTCCAGGAGATGAAGGCGCCGGTCTACATCGTCCACTTCACGCAGGCCGACGCCCTCGAACGGGCCCAGGGCCTGCTCAGCGTCAACCTGATCACCCGCCACGACGCCGACCGGATCGCCGAGGAGATCGGAGCCTTCCGCTTCGGGCCGGGATTCGGGAAGATCCTCTCGGGGCTGGTGCGTCGAGGCATCGGCGTGCACCACGCAGGCATGCTGCCGAAGTACCGGCGCCTGGTCGAGCAGCTCGCCCAGACCGGCCTGCTGAAGGTGATCTGCGGCACAGACACCTTGGGCGTCGGGATCAACGTGCCGATCCGTACCGTCTTGTTCACCGGACTCTCGAAGTACGACGGCAACCGCGTGCGTAAGCTCCGCTCCCGCGAGTTCCACCAGATCGCCGGACGTGCGGGGCGGGCAGGGTTCGACACCGTCGGCTTCGTGGTGGTCCAGGCACCCGAGCACGTGATCGAGAACGAGAAGGCGATCGCCAAGGCAGGCGACGACCCCAAGAAGCGCAAGAAGGTCGTCCGCAAGAAGGCCCCCGACGGCTTCGTCGGCTGGAACGAGGAGAGCTTCGACAAGATCATCGTCGCCGAGCCAGAGAACCTGACCAGCCGGATGCAGGTCACCCACGGCATGCTGCTCAACGTCGCGCAGAGGCCGGGCAACAGCTATGCGGCCATGAAATCGCTGATCGAGTCGAGCCACGAGACCCGCGACAAGCAGCGCATCCTGAAGCGACGTGCGCTCTCCCTGACCCGCGGACTGCTTCAGTCGGGCGTGCTGGTCAAACTCGCTGAGCCCGACGCCAACGGGGGCTGGTGCGTCATGGCCGAGTCGGTGGGTGAGGACTTCGCCCTCAACCAGCCCCTCGCACCTTTCGCCGTTGCCTCGCTAGACCTGCTCGACCGTGACTCGCCGACGTACCATCTCGACATTGTCTCGATCCTGGAGGCCGTCCTCGAGGACCCCTTCCAGGTGCTGCTCGCCCAGCAGTTCCAGGCCCGCGGCGAGGCCGTCGCCCAGATGAAGGCCGATGGGATCGAGTACGACGAACGGATGGAACTGCTCGAGGAGGTGACCTGGCCGAAACCCCTCGCGGAGCTGCTCGAGCACGCGATCGGCATCTACGCCCAGTCGCACCCTTGGGTGGACGCCACCGCGCTTTCTCCCAAGTCGGTTGTGCGCGACATGTGGGAGCGGGCGATGAACTTCACGCAGCTGATCTCCTTCTACAAGCTCCAGCGCAGCGAGGGCACGGTCCTGCGCTATCTCTCCGACGCCTACCGCGCGCTGCGCCACACGGTCCCGGACGAGTTCCGCGACGAGAGTTTCGACGACCTCGTCGAGTGGCTGGGGGAGACGGTCAGGCAGACCGACTCGTCCCTCCTCGACGAATGGGAGGCGCTCACCGATCCGGAGAAGGTCGCTGCTGCGGCCGAACTCGCGGCCCAGGGCGCCCCGCCCCCGCCGCCGCGCCCGGTGACGGGCAACGAGCGTGCCTTCACCGCGATGGTCCGCACCGCGATGTTCCGGCGCGTCGAGCTGGCCGCCCTCGACCGGTGGGAGGAACTCGGACGCCTTGAGGAGTCGGCAGCCCAGCTCGCGGAGCCCCCGCTTGAGGTCGTGATGGATGCCGAGGCGTGGGACGAGTCTCTGGCCGGCTACTGGGACGAGCACGACTCGATCGGCACCGGGGGAGCCGCCCGCGGGCCGCATCTCTTCCAGATCGACAAGGGGCGTGAGCACTGGCGCGTCACGCAGATCATTGACGACCCGGCGGCAGACCACGACTGGCGCATCGTCGCCGACGTCGACCTTCCCGCGAGCGACGCGGCCGGCGCCGCGATCGTCAGGGCGACCGCCTTCGAGCGGCTCGACGGCTGATCCGGACACGCGAGAGCGCCCTCCCGAGCTGACTCGGGAGGGCGCTTTCTGTCTGGTCAGGCGAACCGGACCAGGTTGTTGAACACCCAGCGTTGCTGGGCAACGGATCTGGAAACGCTCAACAAAAATGGGCGTAGCCGGAGGTTCAGGCGGAGCCGAAGCGACGCTCGCGTGTCGCGTACTGTTCGATCGCGCCCCACAGGTCCCTGCGGTCGAAGTCGGGCCACAGGCGGTCGAGGAAGATCAACTCGGCGTAGGCGGACTGCCAGAGCAGGAAGTTCGACGTGCGCTGCTCGCCGGATGACCTGACGAACAGGTCGACGTCCGGGATCTCGGGCTCGTCCAGGAACTTCGCGAAGCGGGCCTCCGTGAGTCGGTCGGGATCGAGCTTGCCCTCGGCCGCCTGACGGGCGATCTCGCGTGCCGCGTCGACGATCTCGGCCCTGCCGCCGTAGTTGACGCAGAACTGCAGGGTGAGGGTGTCGTTGTGCCTGCTCATCTCCTCGGCGACCTCGAGCTCCTTGATCACCGAGCCCCACAGCCTCGGACGGCGACCCGCCCAGCGGATGCGGACGCCGAGGTCGTTGAGCTCGTCGCGACGTCGGTGGATGACATCGCGGTTGAAGCCCATCAGCCACCGCACCTCGTCAGGGGAGCGCTTCCAGTTCTCGGTGGAGAAGGCGTAGGCAGAGAGGTACGGGATGCCGATCTCGATGGCGCCGTGGATCACGTCAAGCAGCGAGGCCTCGCCCATGGAATGGCCCTCAGTGCGCTTCAGCCCGCGCTCCTTGGCCCAGCGGCCGTTGCCGTCCATGACGATCGCCACGTGGCGGGGGAGCGCCTTGGCAGGCAGTCGCGGGGGGACCGCACCGCTTGGATGGGGCGTTGGGCGACGGCGAGGCTCTGGCACATCAGCAGTTTAGTGGCGTCGGTTCGGCCCATGTGCGGCCTCGCCTCACGGCGCGGGTTCCGTGGCCCGCCTACACTCGGGTTCCGTGCCCACCTACCGTGACGAAGCCGTGGTGCTGCGGACCCACCAGCTCGGTGAGGCCGACCGCATCATCACGCTGCTGACCCGCACCCACGGGAAGGTCCGCGCCGTCGCGAAGGGGGTGCGGCGCACGTCGAGCAAGTTCGGCGGTCGGCTCGAACCGTTCCAGCACATCGACATCCAGTTCGCGGAGGGTCGTGGCTCGCTCGAGGTGGTGACCCAGGTCGAGGCGCTGCACGCCAGCCGCCTGTCTGGTGACTACGCCAGTTTCACCGCGGCCGAGGTCCTCGTGGAGACGACCGACCGGCTCGTCGCGGAGGAGGGTGTCGCGTCGCTCCAGCAGTACCGCCTGCTGCTCGGGGCCCTGCTCGCGCTCGAGCGCGGCGACCTCCCCGCCCCGCTGATCGTCGACTCGTTCCTGCTCCGGGCACTTGCCATCGCCGGCTACGCGCTCGCGACGACCGAGTGCGCAGGCTGCAGCTCGGCCGATGTGCACTGGTTCTCGCCGCAGGGGGGCGGCGCGGTGTGCACAGCGTGCAGGACCCCGGGGTCGGCCACCCTGGACGACGACACCGTCGCGCATCTCGGGGCGCTGCTCGCAGGCGACTGGGCGGCCGTGCTGGCCACCGCCCGTCAGACGGCGACGCGCTGCGACGGCATGGTCGTCGCGTACGCGACGTGGCACCTGGACCGCGCGTTGCGCTCCCTGCCCTACTTCGAGCGCTGAGTCCGGGTCACTTCGAGGCGCAGCTCGCGCACAACCCGAAGATCTCGAGCTCGTGTCCGGCGTCAGTGAAGCCGTTGGAGCGAGCGACGCTCGCCGCCCACTCCTCGACCTCGTGAGCCGAGATCTCGATCGAGTACCCGCACTGCCTGCAGACGAGGTGGTGATGGTGACCGGACGAGCAGGCGCGGTACGCGGACTCTCCCTCCGGGGTGCGCAGGACGTCGACCTCGCCGGACTCCGCCATGGTCTGCAGCGCCCGGTACACCGTCGCCAGCCCGACCTTCGCCTCTCCCTCGCGGAGCTGGTCGTGGATCTGCTGGGCGGTGCGGAACTCCTCGCCGCCCTCGAGCAGGTCGCGCACCGCCGCGCGCTGCCAGGTGTGGCGGGTCGGTCTAGTGCTCGTCATAGTGATCACCATGCCAGGCGTGACGATGGCCGTCGTGCACGTAGTCGATGTGGTCCCCGTGCTGGATCTCGCGGCCGCCCACGTGAGCAGGCGCCACGCCGTTCTCCGCGCGTTCGTGTTCGTGCGCTCCGTGGTCCTCGATGAAGGGGATGAACCTGTCCTCGCGCCGCAGCCGCTTGCCGATGAGCCAGGACACGCCGAGCAGCACGATCGCGGTCACCACGATGGTCGCACCCGTGGCGGTGTCGAGATAGAACGACCCGATCGTGCCTCCGAGCGCGGCGAGAACCCCGATCCCCATGGCCCCGAAGAAGGAGGAAAAGAAGCCGACGAAGGCCTGCTGCGCCGTCGCCACCGGAATCACCATCAGGGCGCTGACCAGGAGCAGCCCGACCGTGCGCATGGACAGGGTGACCGTCACCGCCGCGAGCACGACGACGAGCAGGTTCAGCACCCGCACCCGGACCCCGAGCACCTGGGAGTAGTCCTCGTCGACCGAGACGGAGAAGAGGCGCGGCGCCAGCCCGATGGTGCACACGAGGATCACAACTGCCAGCACCACGATCACCGCGATGTCATCCTCGCTCACCGAGGTCAGTGAGCCGAACAGATACGACGAGAGGCCGCCCGCACCCTGGCCTGCGATGCCTGCCATCAGGACGCCGGAGGCGAGGCCGCCGTAGAAGAGGATGGCGAGCCCCAGGTCGCCGGAGGCCTTGCCGTGCTGGCGGAGCAGCTCGACGATCACCGCGCCGACGACGCAGACAACCACCGCGACGGGCAGCGGCGCCCAGCCGGTCAGCATCGCGAGTCCGACGCCCATGATGGCGACATGCCCGAGGCCATCGCCCAGCAGCGACATGCGCTTCTGGACGATGAAGGTTCCGATCGCGGGGGCGATCAGCCCGCTCAGCAGCGCGGCGACAAGTGCGCGCTGCATGAAGGGAAGCGCGAGTATCTCGATCATGTCAGGCCCCCGGCGATGGGGTCGGTGAGGCCGATGGTGTCGTGGTGGGGTTTCTCGTCAGTGCAGGTCGAGCCGAGGATCGGCTCTCCCTCGACGACGCGGCCGTCACACAGCGTGATGCCACGGTCGAGGATCCTCGCCATGGGGCCGCGCTCGTGCAGGACGACGAGGATGCCGAGGCCGTCGTCGCGGAGGCGTCCGAGCAGGTCTGCGAGACCGTCCTGGCTGTGCAGGTCGACCCCGGCCAGTGGTTCGTCCATGACGAGCAGTTCGGGTTCGGAGGTCAGTGCGCGGGCGATCAGGACGCGCTGCTTCTGGCCGCCGGACAGCGAACGGAACGGCCAGGCGGCGCGGTCGGCGAGGCCCACCAGGTCGAGGGTGCGCGCCACGACCTCGCGGTCACCGCGGTTGAGCCACTGGAACGGTCTGTGGTGGGCGAGGCGACCGGTGGAGACGATCTCACCAACGGTGGCGTTCGACACCGCGATGGCGCTGTGCTGGGGCACGTAGCCCACCTTCCACCAGTCCCGGAAGCCCGGGACGCTGTGGCCGAACAGCTTCACCTCTCCCTGCTGGTGGGGAAGAATCCCGAGCAGGGTGCGCACGAGCGTCGACTTACCCGAGCCGTTCCCGCCGAGCAGGGCGACCGCCTCGGAAGCCCGCACCGAGATGGACACGTCACGCAGGATCGGCATCCCGCCGATCGAGACGTAGACGTGTTCCGCGGTGACCAGTTCAGGCGCAGCCATTGGCGCCCCGCAGTGCTTCCAGATTTGCGCGCATGATCGAAGGGTAGTCCTGGCCGGGCGAGTTGGGCGTAACCCCCTCGAGCGGATCGAGGACGGCGGTCTTCAGGTCGAGGTCGCCTGCGATGGACTTGGCGAGGGCGTCGGAGGTCAGCGTCTCGAAGAAGATCGTGGTCACGTCGTGTGCCTTGGCCTCATCGTGGATGGCCGCGATCCTTGCGGGGGAGGGCTCGTCGTCGGGATTGATGCCCGAGATGCCGATCTCCGTCAGGCCGTAGCGCTCTGCCAGGTAGTTGAACGCGGTGTGGGTCGTGATGAACTCGGTCCGCTCGCACTGGCCGAGGCCGGTGGTGAACTCCTCGTCGAGCTTCGTGAGTTCAGCGACGCCCTGTTCCGCGGCGGCGCGGTAGTCGGACTCGTTGTCGGGGTCCGCCGCGGCGAGCTTGTCGCCGAGCGCGGTGACGAGCTTGCCCATGCGCTGCGGGTCCTGCCAGAAGTGCGGATCGAAGTCGCCGTGGTCGTGCCCGTCGTGGCCCTCTTCCTCGTGGTCGTGGCCCTCGTCGTCATGGCCCTCGTCGTCATGGTCGTGGGTGTGCCCCTCGGCGGCGGGCTCGAGATCGACGACGGTGCTGACGTCGAAGGCCTTGTCCCCGATGCCTGCCTGCTCGATCGCATCGTCGACAGCGGGCTGGAAGTCCTTGAGGTAGACGACCAGGTCGGCCTCGGTAAGCGAAGCGATCTGCTGGGGAGAGAGTTCGAGGTCGTGCGCCTCGGAGCCTGGGGCCGTGAGGGTCGAGATCGACCCGTGGTCGCCCAGCGCCTCGGACGAGGCCCATTCGAGGGGGTAGAAAGCGGCGGTGACCCGTGGCGAGTCGCCCTCTGAGGCGGGGCTGCCGCAGGCGGAGAGGATCAGGGTGGCCGCGGCGGTCGCGGCGAGTGCAGCTCGAATCTTCATGATGAAAACCATTATCATTAGTGGCGGGTCGGGAGTCAAGGCGGCCGCCCACCCTCGGATTGGATAGTCTCGCTGCATGCTCGCCATCAGTCGTTTCCGCACCACCGATCCAGGCTTCCTGGCGCAGGCCGACGAGGTCGTCCACTGGTGGTCTCAGCGGGAGGGATGCCTCTCGCTCGAGGTGGTGCAGAATCTAGACGATCAGGAACTCTGGGCCATCGTCGGACGCTGGGCCTCCGTCGGCGCCTACCGGCGTTCCTTCAACGGCTACGACGCCAAGCTGCTGCTCACCCCGCTGCTGTCCCGGGCCATCGACGAGCCGAGCGCGTACCTGCCGCCGGACGAGCTCGGCGCTAACCTTCCCCGCATCTCCTGACGGGGGTCTCTGCATGGACGCAACGCTGCATCTCTCGTCGGCCGGGGTAAGCCTCGTGCTCGCGGTAGAGGACTCCCGACTTCCGCGCGTGCTCCACTGGGGAGCCGACCTCGGCCGGGTCGACGCTGAAGCCTTCGCCCAGCTGATCACCGCCGAACGGCTGCCTGTGATGGCGAGTCAGCCGGACGTGCCGCTTCGCTACGCGATGCTTCCGGAGGCACGCGAGGGCATCACCGTCCGACCGGGGCTGATCGGCTCCCGCGCGGGGGAGGCATGGACGCCCGACTGGCGGGTGACCCGTGTCGCCTTCGAGGGCGAGGGACTGGTGGGTCACCACGAACTCGGATCCTCGCTCGTCAGCTTCGACGCCGCCGCGCCGGAATCCGGGCTGGAACTCACGATCCTCGTCGAGCTGACCGCAGAGGGGCTCGTCGCCGTGCGCGGAACGCTCACCAACACCGGCGAGCCCGGCTACCAGATCGACGAGTTCACGCTCTCGCTGCCGGTGCCTGCCCGTGCCGATGAGGTGCTCGACTTCGCCGGACGCTGGGGCGTCGAACGGTTCCCCCAGCGTCGCCAGATGGGGGTCGGCCAGCACCGCAGGGAGGGAAGGCATGGTCGCACTGGGCCCGACGCGGCCTACGTCCTGCACGCGGGGACGCATGGCTTCGGCTACGCCGCCGGCGAGGTGTGGGCCGTCCACACCGCATGGAGCGGCAACCACGTCCATCAGTTCGAGCGCGATCTCAACGGCCACCAGGCTCTCTCCGGAGGAGAACTGCTGCTGCCCGGCGAGGTGCGCCTCGGTTCGGGGGAGCGGTACTCGACCCCCTGGCTCTACTTCGCCCACGGTGAGGGGCTCGATCAGGTCGCCGGACGGTTCCACGAGTTCCTGCGCGGCCTTCCGCACGCCCCCTCCGCCCAGCGTCCGGTCACCCTGAACGTCTGGGAGGCCGTCTATTTCGACCACGACGCGGCCAGGCTCCTCGACCTCGCCGAGCGCGCCGCCTCGCTCGGGGTGGAGCGTTTCGTGCTCGACGACGGCTGGTTCGGCTCCCGTCGCAACGAGCGGTCGGGGCTCGGCGACTGGGTCGTCTCGGGCGACGCCTGGCCCAACGGGCTCACCCCGCTGATCGAGCGGGTGCACGACCTCGGGATGCAGTTCGGCCTCTGGTTCGAACCCGAGGCGGTCAACGAGGACTCGGACGTGGCGCGAGCCCACCCCGAATGGATCATGCAGCCCGCCGGCCGGCTCCCCGTCCAGGCCAGGTTCCAGCAGATCATGAATCTGTCGGTTCCCGAGGCATGGACGCATGTGTTCTCCCAGGTCGACGCCGTCCTGCGCGAGAACCGGATCGACTACGTGAAGTGGGACCACAACCGCGACCTCGTCGACGCTGGCACCGCCCCGCACGGGCGGGCGGCCGTCCACGAGCAGACGCTCGCCTTCTACCGCCTCCTCGACGCGTTGAGGCAGGCCCACCCCCACGTCGAGTTCGAGTCGTGCAGCTCGGGCGGCAGCCGCGTCGACCTCGAGGTGCTCAGACGAGCCGAACGCGTCTGGGTCTCCGACATCATCGACCCGGCCGAGCGACAGCGGATGCTCTGGTGGACCGGGCAGTTGATCCCACCCGAGTTCCAGGGAAGCCACGTGGCCTCCGGCCGGTCGCACACGACGGGACGCTGGCACGACCTCGGCTTCCGGGCCGCCACCGCGGTGTTCGGCCATCTCGGCATCGAATGGGACCTCGCACAGGCGAGCGAGGACGAACTGAGCGAACTCGCATGGTGGATCGACTGGTACAAGACCAACCGGGACGTGCTTCTCGCCGGACGCGTCGTCCGCATCGACCTGCCTGACCCTGACACGTACTTCAAGGGGGTGGTCACTCCTGAGAAGGCGATCTTCTCCGTCTCGCAGCTCTCCGCCAGCCCGCTCGGCAACCTCGGCATGCTCCGCTTCCGCGGCCTCGACCCGGACGCGCGGTACCGGGTGACGGCCATCGACCGGCAGCCGATCCCACCCGCGAACCGTCCGCCATGGGAGGCGGCCCCGGTCGAACTGCCCGGTCGGGTGCTGATGCAGGCGGGCCTGCGTTGTCCTCAGCTGCTGCCGGAGACGGCGGTGCTCTTCGAACTCGAGCGCCTCTAGAGGATTCGGCCGTCGTGGCGCCCTGACGTAAACTCCTGTGGTTGCCCGAACCCTCAGGAGAGACATGCCTGCCGTTGCCCCGCTGCGTCTGCACGCACCGAGCCGCCGCGACGCGGTGGTCGTCGACCTGCCCGTGGTGCTGGCGCCGATGGCGGGCGTGACAAACGCCGCCTACCGACAGCTCTGTCGTGAGCAGGGGGCGGGCCTGTACGTCTGCGAGATGATCACCTCGCGCGGCCTCGTGGTCGGCGACCACAAGACGCACGACATGCTCCAGTTCGATCCGGGGGAGACGACCCGCTCGGTCCAGCTCTATGGCGTCGATGCCGACGTCATGGCCGACGCCGCGCGGATCCTGATCCGCGACTTCGCCGTCGACCACATCGACCTCAACTTCGGCTGTCCCGTGCCGAAGGTCACCCGCAAGGGCGGCGGTGGCGTGCTCCCGTACAAGCGTGACCGGCTGCGCTCGATCGTCCGCGAGACGGTCAGGGCGGCCGACGAGTTCGGCGTCCCCGTCACCATCAAGACCAGGATCGGCATCGACGCCGAACACGAGACGTTCCTCGACGCGGGCCGGATCGCCGAGGAGGAGGGTGCCGCGGCGATCGCGCTGCACGGTCGCACCGTCCAGCAGGCCTACTCGGGCGAGGCCGACTGGGCGCGCATTCGCGAACTGGTCGACGCCGTCGACATCCCCGTGCTCGGCAATGGCGACATCTGGGAGGCCGAGGACGCCCTGAGGATGATGGACGAGACCGGTTGCGCCGGGGTCGTGATCGGGCGCGGCTGCCTCGGTCGACCCTGGCTGTTCGGTGACCTCGCCGCCGCGTTCCGCGGTGAGGAGCTCCGGCTGCGGCCCACCCTCGGCGAGGTCGGCAGGATGATCATCCGCCACGCGGAACTGCTCGTCGCACTCTCGGACGAGCGGCACGGGCTGACCGACCTGCGCAAGCACATGGCGTGGTACTTCAAGGGCTACCCGGTCGGCGAGCTGCGCCGTCGCTTCGCCATGGTCTCCACGCTGGACGAACTGCGCGGCCTCGTCGACGAGCTCGACGCGTCGGCCGAGTTCCCGGTCGCCGAGCTCGGCACCCCTCGCGGTCGTCAGGGTTCGCCGCGGGGGAAGGTCGTGCTTCCGTACGGCTGGTACGACGACACGTCCGGCTGTGACCTCGATCTCGCCGACGCCGAGATCGGCGTGTCGGGGGGCTAGGCCTCAGAGGCCGAGGCGTTCCAGGTACTGACCGACGAAGCGTCGTTCCGGATCGAGCGACCCGGCGAGCCGGGCGAAGTCTGGCCAGCGCTCGTGGCGGGCGGTGATCTCCTCCGGGGGCAGCGTTGTCATCTTTCCCCAGTGGGGGCGGGCCGAGTTCGGCAGCGCCGCCTCGAGCGTTGGCAGGAATGCGTACAGCTCGTCCGGCCGGTCCTTCCACGTGAAGTGGATCCCGACGGTGTCGCGCCCGTAGGCGGGGGAGAGCCACAGGTCGTCGGCACGCATGGTGCGCAGTTCCGAGACGTGCAGCAGGCGGGTGATGTCGTCGGCGAGCGGCTGCAGTGTGGCGATGGCGGCCGGAACGTCCGTGCGCGGCAGCAGGTACTCGGCCTGGATCTCCGCTCCCGCGGAAGGCGTGAACTCCAGCCTGAAGTGTGGGAGGCGTGCGTGCCAGGGGCCCGGCACTCCGCCCTGCTCCGTCGCGGGCGACGGATCGGCACCGGGGATCGGGTGCCGTGGGCCGTCTGCCGGCGAGGCGCCGAACCTCGAGAGATCCGGCGCGGTGCGTGGTGTCCGCGACTTGAGTCCCTGCTCGCAGCCTCCCGTAGCCGGACCCGCCGACAGGAGGCGTCGGGCGGTTGGCTAGATTCACAGGCGGGCCGCTCGGTCCGGATCGGAGGTCCACGTCCATGTCCGAAACAGCAACCCTCATTATCGACGGGACGAGCTACGAGTTGCCGATCGTGACCGGCTCTGAGGGGGAGCGCGCGGTCGACATCTCCGCGCTGCGCTCCACGACAGGCCTGATCACCCTCGACGACGGTTACGCCAACACCGGCTCGTGCCGTTCGGCGATCACGTTCATCGACGGTGAACAGGGGATCCTGCGCTACCGGGGTGTGCCCATCGAGGACCTCGCCGAGCGGTCCAGCTTCATCGAGACCGCCGAACTGCTGATCTTCGGGGAACTGCCCGACACCGAACAGCGCGACGACTTCCGCCATCTCCTGACCGAGAACTCCTGGCTGCACCGCGACATGCGCGACCACTTCGACGCGTTCCCGACCAACGCGCATCCGATGAGCATCCTCTCGGCCATGATCAGCGCACTGCAGAGCCACGATCTCCCGGAGCACCACTTCACAGATGAGAACGGGTTCCGTGAGGCGGCGGCGAGCCTGCTCGCGAAGACGCGCACCATCGCGGCGGCGTCGTACAAGTCGCACATCGGCCAGCCGATCATGTACCCGCGCTACGACCTGCCCTACGCCGAGAACTTTCTGCACATGATGTTCTCGGTTCCCTACCGCGACTACGAGACGACGCCCGAGGTGGCGCACGCGCTCAACATGTTCCTCGTCCTGCACGCCGACCACGAGCAGAACTGCTCGACCTCCACCGTGCGCATGGTCGCCTCGTCCCGCGCCAACCTGTACGCCTCGATCTCGTCGGGCGTCAACGCCTTGTGGGGGCCGCTTCACGGCGGGGCAAACATGGGCGTGATCGAGATGCTGGAACAGATCCGTGACGGCTCGTGGACGCCCAGGCAGTACATCGACCGGGTGAAGGACCGCAGGTCCGGCGTGAAGCTGATGGGCTTCGGACACCGCGTCTACCGCAACTTCGACCCTCGTGCCCGCATCCTCAAGGAGGCGGCGCATTCGATGCTCGATGCGATGCACATCACCGATCCGCTGCTCGACATCGCCCGCGAGGTGGAGCAGGCCGCTCTGTCGGACGACTACTTCACCTCACGGCGGCTGTACCCGAACGTCGACTTCTACTCCGGCATCATCCTTCGAGCCATCGGCATCCCCGTCGACATGTTCACGGTGATGTTCGCCATCGGACGCACACCCGGCTGGATCGCCCACTGGAAGGAGGTCTCCGACAACCAGCGCCAGCGCATCTACCGGCCGAGGCAGATCTACACCGGTGAGAACCTCTCGGAGTGGAGGCCACGCGCCGAGCGCTGAGCCATCGGGTAGGTTGGCGGCGACATGAACGAACCGCTCCTGCCCCGGACGAAGCTGTGGGCCGCCACCATGCACGGCCACGGGAACGACCTGATCTCCGCCCATTCGACGTCGCAGGCCCGCGTCACGGCGCGCGGTGCCCGTCGGCGTGAGGCGAGGGAGGCGCTCGAGCGGCTGCAGTTCGTCAGCGAGGCCACCTTCGCCGAGGGGGCAGGCGAGCGCCCCCGGGCCGAGGAGCCCGATCCGTTGCGCACCTGCTTCGAGCGGGACCGTGACCGGATCGTGCACTCCACGGCGTTCCGGCGGCTCGCGGGCAAGACCCAGGTCGTCGTCTACCCGACCGACCACCAGCGCACCCGCCTGACCCACGCCCTCGAGGTGGCGCAGGCCGCCGTCGCGATGGCCCGCGGGATCGGCGTCAACGTGACGCTCGCCGATGCCATCGCGCTGGGCCACGACTGCGGTCACGGACCGGGCGGTCATGCCTCGGAGGATGCGTTCGACCAGTTCATCGACGGCGGCTACGACCATGGCCCTTGGGGCGCGGACGTGGTGCTTGCCGAGCTGAACCTGACGGTGCAGACGCTGGACGGGATCCGCAACCATTCCTGGTCGAGGCCCGCGCCCGCGACGGTCGAGGGGGAGATCGTCTCGTGGGCCGACCGCATCGCCTACTGTGCGCACGACCTCGAGGACGCGGTGCACGCCGGGATCGTCGAGGTCTCCGAGCTGCCCGAGATCGTGCGGGAGGTGGCGGGGACGAGTCGCAGGCAGCAGCTTGCCACCTTCATCAACGCGGTGATCGACGCCACCTCGCTGCACGGCTGCGTCGGCATGGACGCCACCACCGCCGAGGCGCTCGGCGAGTTGCGCAGGTTCAACTATGAGCGGATCTACACCCGGCCCGAGTCTCTCGCCCAGTCACACACCGTCGTGCGGGTGCTGACCGATCTGGTCGGCTACTACCTTGACAATCCCGACGCGCTGCCGGGGGAGTACCTCCACGACGATCTGGTGCGCGGAGCCGTGGCCTACGTCGGGGGGATGACCGACCGGTTCGCGTTCGAACAGGCGAAGATCCTGCTCGGCTGGGATCCGAAGCGGCTGCCGCGGGGCATCGGTCGCGGAGCCTGATCAGGGGCGGAGCCGCTCGCGCAGATCGGGCGGAAGCAGCCATCCCCTCGCCATCAGCCACCGTGCGGTCACAGCGGTGCAGGTGTGGCCGCAGTTGATCCCGACCAGGACTAGCACCTGCGCGGCGGCCGCCTGAAGGGGAGAACCGCCGCCAAGCAGCACCCCGACGTAGGCGCCGGGAAGGGTGACCAGGCCGGCGGTGCGGGTCTGGTCGAGGGCCGGGATGACCGCCTCGTGCAGCGAGTGGGACACGATCGCGTGCACGGCGTACGTGCGTTCAAGTCCGAGCGAGAGGTAGGCCGCGTATTCGGGGAGGTTCCCGCGCAGCTCGGCGAAGCCCCGGCGTCCGACCAGCGTCTGCGTGGTCATCATCGCTCCGATGATGATGCTCGCGATCGGCACGAGGGCGGGCCCGTTGAGCGGCGCGGTCCCCGTGAGGAAGATGATCGCCAGGACGGGAAGGGCCCCGGCCAGCATCGCAAGACCGGCTGCGCCCCGCGACCGCCAGGTGCGCAGCCCGGTGCGGCGCGAGGTGGTGAACACGCCGATCGTGAACATCACGCTGACGAAGATGAGTGCGAGCCACACCTCTGAGAGGGCGACGCCGACGATGAGCGAGACCGCGAGCAGCTGCGCACCGGAGCGCAGCGCGACCCACGGGATGGACTTCGCCGTGGGCAGTCGCCCCCACAGCGCGACACCGGTGCCGAGGCCGACGAGCAGGACGAGGGCCAGGCCGAGCTGCCACCCCAGTTCCACCGTCACGAGCCTCACAGTAGTGGCACTACACTCGGGAGTCATGGCCGGGCGGATCAACGATGAGGATATCGCGGCGGTCCGCGAGCGCAGCCGGATCGAGGATGTCGTGGGGGGCTACGTCGCTCTGCGCAACGCCGGAGGCGGCTCGCTGAAGGGCTTGTGTCCCTTCCACGACGAGAAGACCCCCAGCTTCACCGTCACGCCTGCACGGGGCTTCTACTACTGCTTCGGCTGCGGTGAGGGTGGCGACGTCATCACGTTCCTGCAGCGTCAGCAGAATCTGTCCTTCGTCGAGGCCATCCAGGTGCTGGCAGACAAGGCGGGCATCGTGTTGCGGGTCGAGGACGACGGCACCGGCCCCGGGCAGGCACCCGGCATGCGCAAGCGCATCCTCGAGGCCAACGAGGCCGCCCAGGCCTTCTTCGCCGCCCAACTCGACTCGCCGGAGGCGGTCGCGGGTCGTCAGTTCCTGCATGGTCGCGGGTTCGACCGCGAGGTCTCCCAGCACTTCGGCATCGGGTACGCGCCGCGGCACGGATCCGCCCTGCGCCAGACGCTGAAGGCGAAGGGATTCACCGACGAGGTCCTCAAGTCGGCCGGTCTCGTGCGCGATTCGGGCCGCGACTTCTTCACCGGCCGCGTCCTGTGGCCGATCCGTGACTCCGCCCAGGCCGTGCTCGGCTTCGGGGCCCGTCGCATCTATGACGACGACCGCCTGCCAGCCAAGTACATCAACACGCCCGAGTCACCGGTCTACAAGAAATCCCAGGTGCTCTACGGCCTCGACCTCGCCCGTCGCGAGATCGGCCGCAAGTCGCAGGCCGTGGTGGTCGAGGGCTACACCGACGTGATGGCCGCCCACCTCGCAGGCGTCGAGACGGCGGTCGCCTCCTGTGGCACGGCATTCGGTGACGATCACAGCAGGCTCCTGCAGCGCCTCATGGGCACAAGCGACGGGCTGCACGGGGAGGTCATCTTCACCTTCGACGGCGACAAGGCAGGCCAGGCGGCCGCGCTGAAGGTGTTCAAGGGGGACCAGAACTTCATCGCCCAGACCTACGTGGCCGTCGAGCCGACGGGGCTCGACCCGTGCGACCTGCGCCTGCAGCAGGGCGAGGCGGCCGTCCGTGAGCTGGTCGCCCGCAGGATCCCGCTCTACCGCTTCGTGATGGCCAACATCGCCAAGAGCTACGACCTCGACCGCGCCGACGGCAGGCTCGCCGCGGCACGGGAGGGGGCCGAGCTGGTCGGCTCGATCCGCGACCAGTCCCTGGTCTCCCAGTACCTTCGCGAGTTGGCGGGGGTGCTCGGCATGGACCTCGATGACGTCCGCCGTGAGGCTGCCAACGCGGGCAGGCACCGTCAACACGTTGAGGTGGCCGAGCCCGAGCGCCCTGCGGCCGACCCCGGCTGGCCGAACCCGGATGACCCCGCCCTGCGGCTCGAACGCGACACGCTGAAGCTCATGCTGCAGTTCCCCCTCACCTTCGACGCGGCGTGGAACTCCGTGGAGCCCACGGACTTCGCGCACCCCGGTTATGCCGCCGTGTTCCGGCTGATCGCGTCGGTGCCGTTCCAGCAGGGCTGGGCCGACCGGCTGCGCGCAGAGGCCCCCAACGAGCTGGTGCAGCAGCTCCTGGTCGCGCTCCTGGTCGAGCCGTTGCTGCGTGAGCCGGACGAGACCTATTCGCTGATGCACTCCTCGCGGCTCCAACTCTCGCGGGTCACCCGCGAGATCGCCGACCTGAAGTCGCGGCTGCAGCGCACGGACCCGGTCAAGGATCCGACGGGGCACCGGGCCCAGTTCGCTCAACTGACGGAACTGGAGATGCGTCGCAAGCGGCTGCAGAGCGTCGGCCTCGGCTGAGCGTCGTGCGCTCCGCGTCGAGCACCGCACGCGCCTCCGCGATCGCGCTGCGCTCCCACCTGCACGCTGTTGACGTGGACACCCCGAGCCGGGCTGCCAACTCGGCCAAGGTGATCCGTTCGCGGAAGTAGCGCTCGCGCAGCACCATCCGATGCCTCGGGGTCAGCAGGTCGAGGAACTCGAGGCTCGGCAGGCCCACCCGTTCGAGGGTCGACTCCGCCCCAGGGTCATGCGTGGCCACGTCGTCCAGTGGAACCAGGCGCGTCCTGCCTCTCCTTGCGGCCCCGACGCTGACTCCGGCGGCCCGGGCTGCCTCGACGATGCTCTGCCGTGGGTCGCGGCGCCGGGCCAGCTCGACGAGGCGCGCGGCCCGCCTGTCCCAGCGCGAGGCCGCGGAGGTTCCCACGCGGAACTTCTCCGCATCCAACAGCGACTGACGCACCACATGGTGCACGAACGTGGTGAAGCGGACCCCGCGGGAGTGGTCGAAGGCGCGGATGGCCTGGGCGACCGCCACACACGACTCCTGGAACAGGTCGTCGCGGGGCAGCTGGTTGGTCGCGGCGACCCGGGAGGAGATCATGCGTGCGATGCGAAGTCCGACCCACCAGAGGCGTTCCTCCGCGCTGTGGCCGGCCTCGACGACCGCCTGAAGCCTGTGGTCGGGGCCTTGGGTCGCGATGAGGTGCGCCGCGTAGACGCCCGCCTCGACGGCGCGGGCCAGGCGCACGTCGTCTCCGTCGTCGAGCCAGATGAGAGGGATGTCGATGGTTTCCATGCCTCACCCTCGCCCGGCGACCGCGGTGCGTCCCTCGGAACGCGTGGGTCTGTGGACGATTCGCAACGGACAACACTTCTTTTCCACAGGGCTGGGCCGAGCACCCCTCCTTGTGGCTGTGGTCTGGACGGGCAGAATGGGGGCATGGCTATCTTCAAGCGCACCGATCCCGCACTCTTCGCCGGCCTGGAAGAGGCCCTCGGGAGCAGGCCGGAGGTGCTCGCTCACGGCACCGGCGACGACGTCGTGCTCGCGGGCACCAGGGAGGCCCTCGTGCTCGGGCAGGACGGCACCTGGACGGTGTGGCCGTGGGAGCAGGTCGGCGGCGGATCGTGGAAGGGCGAGTCGCAGACCTTCCGCTGGAAGACGGTCGACGGTGCCAAGCACGACGTCAGGCTCACCGAGCCGGGACAGTTGCCCGCCCTCTTCCGCGAGCGGATCGAGGCGTCGACCGTCGTGCAGGTCGTCCTCGACGCGCCCCGTCGAGGTGAGGTCCAGATCGTCGCGCGCAGGGGCCTCGGCGCGGACGAGCCGGTCCAGTGGTACGCCGTCCCCTCTGGCGGGGCCGATCTCAACGATCCCGAGACCCGCGAGGCGGTGGTCGCGGAGACCGATCGGCTGATCAGCGAGTACTTCCCCGAGCGCTGAGGAGTCGATTGGCATAGCCGCTGGGGACTCTGCTAATGTTTCCTCTCGCGCAGCAATGCCGATCCCTGGTAGCTCAATTGGCAGAGCATTCGACTGTTAATCGAAGGGTTACTGGTTCGAGTCCAGTCCGGGGAGCGCTGTCCAAGGCCGCTTGACAAGGTGATTCACCTTCTCGGGCGTCCTTGTCTCTTTGTCCGTCCTCCCCGGGTTTCGTCAGCCAGCAGGCGCGATAGGCTCCCAGCATGGCTGACTGGGCTGAGATCTACCCGCCGTTCGGGGTGTCCATCGCGTGCGGCGAGCTCGAGCTGCGCGCCATGGGGCCAGACGATGTGCCCGGCCTGCTCGACGTCGCCGTCGACGGGATCGTGCCGGAGGGGAGCGGCTACCCGTTCCTCACGGACTGGGCGTTGCTTCCGCCGGAGCGGCTCAGGACGAGCTCTGCGCGGGTGAGCGAGAAGACCGGCTATGAACGCTTCGATGTGGTCCCGGTCGACCGGCTGGGTGAGCCTGTCGACGAGGTCCGGTTCCGGCTCCGACCCGAGCAGCTCAACCGCCCCGCCGAGCCGATCACCTATCAGGGGGTCGAGGCGTTCCGACGGTTCATCGGGCTTGACGACTAGCGACGGCTGAGCTTCTCGAGGTCGCCGAGGAAGTTGTCCGCCCACGCGTCGATGGTGTGGGTCTTCACCTGGCGCTTCAGCGCCCGCATGCGACGGCGCCGTTCCTCGACCGGATCCTCGATGGCCCGCAACACCACGTCCTTCATGTCGTTGAGGTCATAGGGATTGACGAGGTAGGCCTGCTTGAGCTCCTTGGCCGCGCCGGCGAACTCGCTCAGCACGAGAGCGCCGTCAGTTCCGGGATGGCACGCGACGTACTCCTTCGCCACGAGGTTCATCCCGTCGCGCAACGGAGTGACGACGGCGACGTCTGCGATCCGGTACATGGCCGCCATCGTGGCTCGGGGGAAGCCTGCGTGTCGGTAGACGATCGGTGGCCGACCGACCCCGCCCAGCTCCGAGTTGATCCTGCCCACGAGCAGGTCGATGTCGTCGCGAAGGCGCTTGTACTCCTCGACCCGTTCCCGCGAAGGGGTCGCCACCTGCAGGAAGACGACCTCCGCTGGGTCGAGGCGGCCCTCCTCGAAGAGCTCTCCGATCGCGCGGACACGCTGCCGCAAACCCTTGGTGTAGTCGAGGCGGTCGACGCCAAGTAGCACGGTCTTCGGGTGTCCGAGGTCGTCCAGGAGAGCCTGAGCCTCGGCAATCACCTCCGGGGACTCGGCGAGCGCCGCAAACCCCTCGGTGTCGATGGAGATGGGGTAGGCCTTCGCGTGGCACAGACGGTCGCCGACGCGCACGTGGTCGCGTTCGATCTTGTGGTCGGTGCGGGTGCGCACCAGCCGCAGGAAGTTGGCGGCTGCGCCTGCGACCTGGAAGCCGACGAGGTCGGCGCCGAGCAGGCCCTCGAGGATCTTGCGTCGCCACGGCAGCTGAAGGAACAGCTCGACCGGGGGGAAGGGGATGTGCAGGAAGAAGCCGATCCGCAGGTCGGGCCTCAGCTCGCGCAGCATCTGCGGAACCAGTTGCAGCTGGTAGTCCTGGACCCAGACGGTGGCCCCCTCGTCGGCGACCTCGGCCGCGGCCTCCGCGAAGCGCCGGTTCACCACGACATAGGCGTCCCACCACTCGCGGTGGAACTCGGGGAAGGCGACCGTGTCGTGGTACAGCGGCCACAGCGTCGCGTTGGAGAACCCCTCGTAGTACTCCTCGAACTCGCTGGAGGTCAACGGGATCGGAACGACCGAGTAGCCGTCGTGGGTGAACCGTTCGACCTCCTCGTCGGGTGCCCCGTGCCAGCCGATCCAGGCCCCTCCCTGCTTGCGCATGACGGGCTCGAGGGCGGTGACGAGACCGCCGGGCGAGGTGCGCCAGTCGACCGTGCCGTCCTCGGCGACGATCCGGTCAACTGGCAGGCGGTTGGCGACGACGACGAAGCGTGCTCGCTCGGACATGAAATCCTCCTAGGCTCTCCACCACCCTACCGAGAACGGCCGTTGTGGGGCCGCGGGACCAACTCCGGCGCGCGCGCCGACCGCTGTGGGCTGGCAGAGTGGGGGCATGCATACGTGGCGTGGTGTGACCGATGCGGCTGACGACTTCATGCGGGCCGCGGTGGAGAGACCATCCGAGACCCTGCTGGCGCTCGACTTCGACGGAACGCTCGCGGCGATCGTCCCCAACCCGGAGGACTCGCGGCTCCACGAACGCTCCGCCGAGGCGCTGACCGTGCTCGCCTCCCGGCTCGGTCACCTGGCCATCATCACCGGACGCGGGGTGGAGACGGTTCGTCGCCTTGCGAGGCTCGACGAGAGGCCTGCGTTGAAGGGACTGATCGTCCTGGGTGGTTACGGGGCCGAGCGGTGGGAGGTCGGCGCCTCGTTCACGTCGCAGGCGCCAAGGCCTGAGGCCATCGCCGCGGCGCTTCCCCGTGTCGAGGCCGCGATCTCGGGGTCGGGTTTCAGCGGGGTCGAGGTGGAGGACAAGGGCCAGGCGCTCGGCGTGCACACCCGCCCGAGCAACGATCCCGCCGGTGCCTACAAGGCGCTGCTTCCGCGGCTGGTCGCCATCGCAGGCGACCTCGGCCTCACCCTTGAACCCGGGCGCAGCGTGCTGGAACTGCGGACCTCGAAGGTGACGAAGGGCGACGCACTGCGCGAGCTGATCGCCGAGACCGGTGCGCGGGTGGTCGCCATGTGCGGCGACGATCTCGGCGACCTGCCCGCCTTCGAGGTGCTGCAGGAGGCCCGCGGCGAGGGAGTTGTCGCCTGTCGGGTGGTCAGCGGGTCGACCGAGCAGGTCGCGGTGGCCGAACAGGCCGACCTGCTTGCCGACGGCCCGGACGGGATGGCCGACTGGCTCCAGCACCTCGCCACGAGGATCGCCCGCGAGGCCTGAGCGTACGGGCCACCCGCGGCGGGTGGTGCGGGCGCCGGAGCGTCAGGAACCACACCCCACTGCCGGGTCGCGAATGGCCCTTTTCTACACTGGATGCATGGGCAGGACGAAGCAGTCCGATGACCGGGGCGATCGACCTGATCGACCCGGATCGACACCCGAGCCGGTTGGCTCCGAGCAGGGCGACGACGCCGCGTCGCGCCCCATCCAGAAAGGAAGTTCCGTGACCAGTCGCGCGATCGCGCCCGACACCGTCGAACAGCGTGGTTCCGAGCTCAGGGTCCTGAGCGTCAGGCAGCCATGGGCGTGGCAGATCCTGCACGAGGAGAAGGACGTCGAGAACCGGCTCCTTCCGACCAGCTATCGCGGCCGCGTCGCGATCTTCGCTCCCGAGTCCCCGGATGTCGGGGCCCTGCGTCGGCTCCCGCGCATCGCCCCAGCCTGGGTCGACGCCCCGCGCCAGTACGAGCTGGGCGCGATCATCGGCGTCGCCGACCTGGTCGACTGTCACGACGCCTCCTGGTGCGGCGAGGACCAGTACGGTCGCGCGATCCAGATGTGTTCGCCGTGGGCTCGCCGCTCACACCAGCATCTCGTCCTGGCGAATCCGGTTGCTCTCGACAAGCCGGTCGCGACCCGCAGCCGGTTCGGTCTCTGGGAGCCGAGCGCGCGCGTCCTGAAGTCGGTCCTCGAGCAGCTGGACCCGTAGCTCGTTCGGCGGGAGCGAACTGTCGTTGTCTGCCCACGACGTAGCGTGGGCGTGCAACGCTGGCGCGGTGATCGACCCCACCTCGCGACGTTGGATCTGCGGGTCCTCGTCTTCCCGCCCCGCTGACATGGAGGGCAGCGCGTTCTCGCGGGAGGAAGGGGAGGCATGTGGCTGTTCGAGAGCGCGAGCGTCTTGCTCGACATTCGGAGTACGTGTTGATCCAGCGCAGAAGCCGGATCGTCGGCCCGCTCACCGTGTGCGTGGTGGCCGCAGCTGCGCTGGCCGGTTGCTCGGGCGGTGTGACGCTCAACGATGTCGGTGACGTGGTACTCGTCACCGACGCGGGGTTCCTCACGGGAGACGATCCGAGCATCCAGGGGACCGTGGCTGTCACGGACGCGAGATGCATTGGCATCACTGATACTACTCAGGGGGCTACCTATCCGACCGTGTGGCCGCGAGGGACCAGTCTCGTGGACGGGGCAGGGATCACGATCGCCATCTCTGGAGTCGGCGTCAGGCGACTTGGCGATCAGGTGGACGGAGCGGGCGGGTATTACGGGGTCGGCAAAAGGCCCGTGCTGGACGAGGTCGCCGACCGCTGTGCCTGGGAGGGCGAGGTCATCGGTGTCCGCTTCGGCTGAACGGACCGGACGACACTACGAGTGGAAGCAATGGAGCGTTGCGGGAACAGGCGACCACGGGTTGAGAGGCTCGTTTCCGCGTGGAGTCGAGGCGTTCGCGGGGATGCCGAGGCCGACGGCGAGGCTGACGACCCGCTGATCGGGGTGTCGGCGGAACCAAAGAAGCGACCTCGAACACGGCTCACGGAGAGCGAAGTGGACGCTATGCGAACAGCCCGAGCTGCCGGTGTCAGCGTGACCACATTGGCGCGCCGCTTCGGCGTTCACCGCGGCACGATCTGGGCGAAGACGCGGTCCAACTAACGGGGTTTCGGGACGAGATGTCCGAGATGAAGATACTCAAGCGCGTAGTCTTGCATCTGCCGCGGGTACAGCGTCGCATCGTCATCCAGCGCGAATCGTGCGGGGCCGAGGCGATCCGCTGGCGTCGCAGCAAGAAGCTCATTGAGGAGAGGAATGCCCTCGGCTTTCAAGAGATTCACAGCAGTTTCCGGTCGAAGGAATAGCCAGTCCGGTCCTGCAGGGTCAATGCCAACAAACTTCGTCCAGCCCACAGCGGTGAATGTGTCGATGATCTCTCGGTGCCCATTCGACTCGAGCGTCAGGATTGCCTTAGTGTGAGCTGGGTCTCCTTGGTGGGGCGCTGAAGTACCGACGTCTGGCATGCGCTTATGGATGGTGTTGCGGAAAGCGGCTCTTCGTACTTGCGGTGGGGTCGGGGGCGACACGCCGGGTGAGCGGGGTGGGCTGAGGTAGGGGTCGGGGCCCTCAGGATCAGGAGTTACCAAGCTTCTTATCCACCGAGGACCCCGACTGTGTCTGAGCCTACGACGTGTGCTGCGCGCTGCCCCCATGACGACGCCTACTGCGACAACTGTGACCGTCTGGTCGGCTTGCCCGGCGTGCACGTCATCGGAGTGGACCGGCGACCTGCCGGGCTGGTGGTCGAGGTCGAGTCCCCACCAGCGATGATGGGCTGCCCGACCTGCGGGGTGGTAGCCCGCAGCCATGGCCGACGGACGCTCACCTTGGTCGACATCCCCTGCTTCGGAGCCCCGACACGCGTGCGTTGGCGCAAACGCACGTGGACGTGTCCCGAGCCGTCCTGTCCCGTAGGGGTGTTCACCGAGCAGGACGAACAGATCGCCAAGCCACGCGCGATGCTCACCACCCGGGCGTGTCGCTGGGCGACCGAGCAGGTCCGACGCGAGCACGCCAGCATCGCCGGGCTGGCTCGGCAGTTGGCCACCACGTGGCGGACTGTGTGGACCAGCATCGAGCCGATCCTGCAGCGTGCCGCCGCTGATGAGTCCCGGTTCGCCGGCGTGACCACGCTTGGGGTGGATGAGCACCTGTGGCACCACGTGAGCCCCCGCAAGCGTGGCCCCAAGGAGCTCACCGGCATGGTCGACCTCACTCGTGACAAGGACGGACGCGTCCATGCCCGGCTGCTCGATCTGGTGCCGGGACGTTCGGGCACCGTGTACAAGACGTGGCTCGACCAGCGCGGGAAGGGGTTCAAGGCCGGGGTCGAGGTCGCCACCCTGGACCCGTTCCGCGGCTACAAGAACGCCATCGACGACAAGCTCGCCGACGCCACCGCCGTCCTTGATGCGTTTCATGTGGTCGCTCTGGCCAGCCGGGCCGTCGATGAGGTCCGCCGCCGCGTGCAGCAGGAGATCCACGGCCACCGGGGTCGTTCCGGCGACCCGCTCTACGGGATCCGTAACATCCTGCGTTGCGCGGCCGAACGGCTCACAGACAAGCAACACGCCCGCCTCGCCGCGGCGATCGCCGCCGATGACCGCCACGACGCCGTCCACGTCGCCTGTCAGTGCGCCCAGAAGGTTCGAGCCGCCTACGCCCACCCCGACCCAGCCAAGGGCCGCCAGATTGCCGAGCAAGTCGTCGACGGGTTCCCCTCCTGCCCGATCCCCGAGATCGCCCGACTCGGCCGCACCCTCAGACAGTGGAAAGACGCCTTCCTGGCCTACTTCGACACCGGCCGCGCATCCAATGGCGGCACCGAGAGCATCAACGGGCTCATCGAGCTCCACCGACGCATCGCCAGAGGCTTCCGCAACCGCGAGAACTACCGACTACGCATGCTCCTCATCGGCGGCGGACTCAACCTCGACCCACCGCAGGTATGAAGAGCCCGGAAAGCCCGAATTGCCTGGAAGTAAAGATCGCCAGGTGTCCCGTCGTCCATGAGCTCCGCTGCGCGGGGTGCGACTAGACGGACTGAATCACGGAAGCGCCTGCGCTGCCACGCCATTGCCGGATAGTTGGTCTGGCCGCTGAGAAGCCCGTTGATGATCGCAATGGCGTCGAACGCTCCGACCATCTGGATGTAGGTTAGCGTCGTTGCTTCGAGAAGTTCGTCCAATCGGTCAAGCGAGAAGTCGCTGTCCTCAGTTAGCCGCGCAAGCCGGGTGCTCCACACGATGACTCGGGTGACTCGTCGCAAGATCGAACTCGCCAGATTCGCAATCTCACTATGTGCAGTGTTCTGGTGGTCAAGGTGGTGCCACACGCTCGCCCAATCTGGGATGATCGCACGCGCGCCCGCGTCCGCAAGCCGCTCGTCACTCAGCGTTCGCAGATCGAGTCCGTAGAGGGGATGCCCTTGTGACAGGTTCTCTAGTCGTTGTGGGAAAGGAGCGTGCAGGAACATCTCATCCCCAGCCGGGGTAGTTGATTGGCATTGGTGAATCTGCAACCGACATGTCAAGCGTACGGTCCGAGGAAGCGTTCGCCGTTGTAGTGGATCATGTGGGTCGGGTGGTCGGCGCACCAGACTTCGGATTCCCAGGCGATCTTGTCGACGTACTTGCGGAACTCTGCCCGGTCAGGGAAGCAGGAGACGTAGACAAGGCCTGCCGTTGACTGTGCGAACAGGTTGGTGAGTTCGGCTTGGCGTTTCGAGTCGACGGGGCCGTGTGAGCTTGCTGCTTCCAGGAGCACGAGCCAGTTGCGGTCGGGGAGGTAGATGACGAGGTCGGGCATCTTGCCGTGCTCGTCGACCTCGATGTTGAGCGAGGACAGCGTCTCTCGTTCGAAGAGTGCCCACTTGTCGCCAGCATCGCCGATGTAGAGCACTTGCCCACCGGGCGTGAAGCGCGGGCAGAAGTCTTCGACCATGGCTTTGAGGAGCACGTTCTGCCCGCCGGGCGTCAGGGTGAAGATCGAGCCGTCCGGGAGTGTCAGCGGGATGCGATCCATCTCGCGCGCGGCCGCGTAGCGTGCTTTGAGGCCGGGCAGGTCAGCAAGGTATCGGTCGGTTGCAGATTGCCAGGCGTCGGTGCCGTAGGCGCGCAACACGTCCAGCGCCTCTCCTGTGACCTGGTAGTTCCACTTGGGCGAGTTCACGGGGCGTTGCGGCTCGTCAGGGTTCTGGACGATGAGTTGTGCTTCCACAAACTGGTGGAGTGTGAACCGTCGGACGGTCTCGCGAGTGTTCGGAGCGTAGTCCTTGCCGTACTCTTCGCGGATGAAATCCATGATCGCCCGTGTTCCGAGCATCGGGTTGGCTGCTTCTGCCCATGACTCAGCGGGTGTGAGCCGCAAGAGCGCCAGGAGCACGAGCGCGGAACGTTCGTTGCTGCGCTCTGCATCCATGCCGAGCGTCTCCAGGGCGATGCGGGCATCTTCGACTCGTTCGTAGGCGTCGTTGCTCAGCTCGCTCATGCGGCAATCAACTCCTTGACAAGCGAGTCGACCTCGACCTGCGACACGACGGCGGTCCGGCCGAGGCGACGCAGGGTCTCCATGCTTGGGAACCGCAGGGTGCGGAGATCGGTGGCGTTGACTTGAGTGTGGCCCGAGAAGGTGCGGAAGAACTTGTCGATTACCGACGAGTTGAGCCAGACCGAGATGCCTCTAGCGAGGTCTTCGTCCAGCCCGCGACCTCCGATGTGGAACACGTTGAGGTGGTTCTCGAAGGCCACTTCACCAGGGTTGTCGTTAGGCGACCAGACTGATGCCACGATCCGTCGGCGCTCTTCCTTCGCACTGAACCGTTTGACGACGGTGTACCAGCCCTCCGGGAGGATCATCGCCCGGTGTTTGTCGTCGATCGGTTGGAACCATTGAGGCTTGCGGATTGCCCGAGGCCAGAGCACTCCACCGTCCCGGAGATTGCCCGGATAGATCAGCGGTACCGCCTCCGGCAGTTCGACGCCGCTAAGCGCATGGCGTGAACGGAAGTCCACCACCCGCCCGGTCGACACCTGTACGCCAAGATCGGTCAGTGCGCAAGGCTGGGACAGCACCAGCTCGGCAACCCTGGTGTCCTCGACATCGGTTGCCAGTCGGATGAATCGGTTGGGGTCATCTGGGAAGACGACATCGTCGTAGGGTACGAGGCGCGACGCGATGTCGTCGGTGTGGTCGCGGCTGACCGAAAGCTCAACGACATCGGGACTAGCTCCCCGAGTTCCAGAGAAGATGACGTTCTCCTGAAGCACGCCCGTGTCGGCGAACACAGTCGAGCGGGAGTCGAAGACGTGTACCCGGTCAAGCGCGATGGAGTCGAGCAAGTGGGAGCGAAAACCGCCGAAGTACGGGCCGTTGAAGAATGATCGGGGTGTGATCGCAACAACCTGCCCACCGGGCCGCAGCGCTGCTACAGACAGGGCAAGGAACGCAGCGTAGAGGTTCGGAGTATCGACTCCGGCGGCACGCATGGCGGTTCGGTGTGTGCTTGACGCCGCGAGCTTTCCGTAAGGCGGATTCTCGATTACTAGATCGAACTGTGCATCCGGATTGAGTGAGGCATCTAAGCCCGTGGAGTCGAGAATGAAATCGGCCACGACGGCCTCCGCCACCACTCGACCTTCCCCAGCGCGCTCGCACTCGGCGAGGGTTGCCTGAAGGTGTGGCAGCATGGTAGGGTCTCGTTCGACTGCGACGATCTCTACCGACAACTCCGGCTGTTCTGTCAACACGCGGCTCACTAAAGCTGCGGTGAGCATGCCGGAGCCGGCTCCAGGATCGAGCACGCGCAGTGTGCCGGTCGATGGCAGTCTCGGCAGGGAGGCGATCAGCTGAGCGGCGGCGGCGGGGGTGAAGAACTGCCCCAGGTCGCTCTGCGTGCGCGCGTCGAGGCCGCCGAGGGCGGCGACTCGCTCGACCTCGGCGATGCCTAGGAGGTCTGTCGCCAACACGCTCTCATCGTATCTGGGACCACCGACAGCGACCGGGGAGCACGCCGAGTGCTACTGGTCAATCGCTCCCATCGGCGGATGCCGCCGGGTCATGAGCTGCATGTTGCGCCTGTGCTTGTTCCTCGGCGTCGACTCGTCGGGCGCGGCAGGGCGACGGTCATCGGCTGCTGCACGCTTCACGAGCGCTTCGTAGAGGACTTCGACGTTGTTGTAGAGATCCCAGAATCGTGACTGAGCCGGGCTGAACGCTTCGTAGTTCTGGTCGGCGACGTTGTCGATGAGCACCCACATGGCCTGGACGAGAGCATCGTTGTCGTAGAGCACGGCATCGATGCAGTCGCTCCTCGGATGAGGTACCTCGATGAGGCGCTCTCGCACCTCTGTGACGAGTCTCTCAACGATCTGCACCTGGACCGCACCGTCGCGGTGGGCGCGGCGGTCTTCGTAGGCGGCCTTGCGGCAGGCGGGCGAGCAGTACAGGCGAGGCCTGCCCGTGGTCTTCACTTCTTGAGCTTGGTTCCGCATCTGGCGCAGGTAGCGGGTAGCTCGACTCGGCGCTCGACACGCACGGTTCGGTCGCGGCGGCGCTGCTCCGCCTGCTTCCGTTCACGGAGGCGTGCGGCCTGGTTGGCGTTGATCTCGCTGAGCAGCACGATCACGCGCTTCTGCTCCGCCCGCACCGTCGAGTCTGGTTCGTCTCGGTCTACTCCGGCGAGCTTCTTGAGTACGCGCTTGTTGAGCGTCGGGAGTGCCATGGTGGCTTCGAGTAGCTCGGCTTCGGTGCCGGATTCGAGGGCGGCGACCCAGCGGGCGTAGCGGCCGTTGAAGTCGGTCGCTGTGGGGTCGTAGCGTTTGGTGGCCATGTTCTACGGTACGTCGGTTTCGTCACCGACGTAAGTGTCCAGTCCTCGATCTGCAAGATGCGTGTGACCTCAAAGTGGTGACGGGCGGAAGGGCGAAGGTGTGCATCGTGTGGAGGCCCGTGCACCTGTCTGTCATGCGAGGCGACGAGAGGAATCTGAGGCTGCGGGTGACGCGGCGCGAGGAGCCTGACCTCGGCAAGCTGATCGAGTGGGTGCTGGGCATCGCAGAGGCTCGTCACCGCGCGTGGGTGAGTGGCGATCCCGATCCCTACGGGCTTCCACCGCCCGAGGACCTGGCGTCTGCGCGCCACTGAGTTCTTCGTTCTGTCAGGGGTGCGCGAGAGGATCGACACCAAGAAGCACCCCGGCAAGGAGGCCCACCATGAGCACCGCGACACTCGACACCACGACGTCCGAGCGGGCCGCCGAGACCCCTGTCATGCTGGCTGTGTCCTACCTCCGCGTCTCGACGCGGGAGCAGGCCGAGCGCGGCGGCACCGAGGAAGGCTTCTCGATCCCCGCCCAGCGCGAGGCCAACGCGAGGAAAGTCGACGAGCTGGGCGCGCGGATCGTGCGCGAGTTCATCGACGCCGGAGAATCAGCGCGCTCAGCGGATCGCGACGGGCTACAGGACATGCTGGCGTTCATCGCCGCGTCGCGGGTGCAGTTCTGCATCGTGCACAAGCTCGACCGGCTCGCCCGCAACCGCGCCGACGACGTGAAGATTCACGAAGCTCTCATCAGCGCAGGTGTCACGCTCGTGTCGGCGACGGAGTCCATCGACCAGACGCCTTCGGGGATGCTCCTCCACGGCATCATGTCCTCGATTGCGGAGTTCTACAGCCGCAACCTCGCCACCGAAGTCACCAAGGGCCTGTCGCAGAAGGCCGCGCAGGGCGGCACCCCGATGCGCGCACCGGTCGGCTACCTTAACGTCCGCCGGACCGACGAACAAGGCCGCGAGGTGCGCACAGTCAAGGTCGATCCCGAACGTGCCCCACTGATCGCGTGGGCGTTCGAGCAGTACGCCAAGGGCGAGGGTTCCGTGACTGCGCTGCTCCGCGACCTCACGGCGCGAGGCCTGGTGTCGGTGCCGTCGCCAAAGCGTCCGTCGAAGCCGCTGGGGAAGAATGCCCTCTACCGGGTGTTGACGAACCCTTACTATGCCGGAGTCATCCGCTACAAGGGAGCACTTCACCCTGGCGCGCACGAGCCCATCGTGGAGCCCGCTCTGTTCGATCAGGTGCAATCGCTGTTGAAGGCGCGCAACGCGCACGCAACCCGACACGTCCAGCACGCCCACCACTTGAAAGGGCTGCTGCACTGCGGAACCTGCGGGTCGAGAATGCTGCTCGACTTCGCCACCAACCCGAGAGGCACGACCTACGCCTACTTCGTCTGCTCCGGCCGAGCCGCGAAGAAGACCGACTGCACTCGACGGGCGGTGCCGGTGCAGGTTGCAGAACGACTCGTTGCGGACTTCTACGCCAACATCACGATCAGCGAAGGCGACTACCGGCACCTCGCTGCCGAGGTCGACGCCGCGTTCGACAAGCGCAACGCGGGCAAGGATCAGGAGTTCGCCGACCTCACCGCGAATCGGGCGCGCCTGGAAGCCGAGAGCGACAAGCTGCTTGCCGCACACTTCGCCGACGCCATCGACCTGCCCACCCTCAAGCGGCACCAAGACCGAATCCGAGCCGGGCTTGCCAACATCGAGCAGCGCTTGCGTGAGCACGACGAGCAACACGTCGGCGGTCGAGCGTTCCTCCACGACAGCCTGCGGCTGCTCACCGACGCTCACCGCGCCTACGCCCACTCCGACGACGGAAGCAGGAGACTGGCGAACCAAGCGTTCTACACGCGGCTGGAGATCACCGAGGACGAGCAGCTACGCCCGCTCCTCGCCGAACCGTTCGCGACCATCGTTCATGAGGCAGCCGAAGGCAAGGAAGCCAAACAGGAACACTCCACATCCTCCGATGTCGCGGGTTCCCGTAAGACACATTGGGTGGGGCGTGCGGGGCTCGAACCCGCGACTGGCGGATTATGAGTCCGCTGCTCTAACCGGCTGAGCTAACGCCCCCAACCAGGCGAAAAGCATAGCGTCGCGAGCCGCTGCGCGTGACGGCGGGCCGGCTACAGGCGCGGGTTGGGCGACGGATTGCCCGGGCCGGACTGGTCTCCGCTCGGCTGGACCATCGACGGGCTGTCGCTGTAGGGGCCGCCGTCGTCTCCGGGGCTCGGCGAGGCGGGGCTTCCGCCGCCGCTCGGGCTGCCCGACTGCGGTGACCCGGATCCGGACCCGGAACCCGAAGCCGGCGAAGGAATCGGCTGAGGCGCGTCCACGAGCGGCTGGTTCTGGAACACCAGGATCGCGAGCAGCAGGGCGAGGGCTGCGATCAGGGCCATCAGCAGGAAGGCGACCAGCATGGTGATCCAGCCGGCGCGCTCCCTGCGGCCCGGCCAAGGGAGCGGCCAGACGCGCGTGGCGCCATGGCCCGTCTTGTCGATCCAGTGCAGCCGGTAGTCGGGGCCCGAAGGCTTGCTCAGCGGGGGAGTGCGGGTCAGGTCGATGGCGAGCAGGATGCGGGCAGCCTCGTCGACGGCACGCTGCGAGCCGTCGAAAGCGAGCGCGACCCACGGGGCGAGGGGAGCCTTGCGTTCCAGGACGGGGTCGTCGTCCTCGCTGCGGAACCGGCCCGCCATCCGGCCCTCGTTCTGGCCCTCGCCACCGCGGGCGACGACCGTATCGATGTGCATGGCGTTGATCTCGCCGGAGAAGCGTGCCCTTGCCGCCGCGTCCCGGGCGGCGCCCTCCGAGAGGAGAAGGAGCATGACGGAGTCGCCCCCGTCCTCGTGGGCGACGAAGGCCATGCCCGCTGGGGTGGCGGTAAGGCGGGCGTCGAGCCAGAAGTCGCCCACCTTCACCGGGTCCTGATCGGCGAGGGGGAACTGAGGGGCGAGTTCGACGGGCGGGACCGGGGCGGTCTCCGGCACGGGGTTCGAGGCCGCGCGAGTCACCGTCGGAGTGTCGTCGAATGCCTCCGGCGGGGCGGCGCGCTGCGCGTCGCGCGCCTCACCTGACCCCTGTTCGGGCTGATCCTCAGTGCTCATCGTCACCTATCGAACCACATCACCCCAAGCAACCGATGGGCATCCGGGCGACGTCATCACAGTTGGGTGCTCCGACTTGGGCGCTATCGTAGACGCGGATCTCTATTCCAGAAGGAGCACCGCGTGAGCACACCGCCCACCGAAACCGCGAAGTTGCCGGCCAACGTCGCCGATGCGGCACAGGTCCTTGGCCAGGCGATCAGCCAGGTCCAGCGCGTCATCGTCGGCCAGGAGCACATGGTGCAGCAGCTCATGGTCGCGCTCCTCGCCAAGGGACACTGTCTCCTCGAGGGCGTGCCCGGCGTCGCGAAGACCCTCGCGGTGCGCTCCTTCGCGACCGTCGTGGGCGGAGACTTCGCCCGCATCCAGTTCACCCCCGACCTGGTGCCCTCGGACATCGTCGGCACGCGCATCTACTCGGCGAACTCCGAGAGCTTCGAGATCGAACTCGGCCCCGTCTTCGTGAACTTCGTCCTCGCCGACGAGATCAACCGCGCACCAGCGAAGGTGCAGTCGGCGATGCTCGAGCTGATGGCGGAGAAGCAGGTCTCGATCGGCGGAAAGACCTACCCCGCGCCCAAGCCGTTCATCGTCATCGCGACGCAGAACCCCGTCGAGTCCGAGGGCGTCTACCCGCTCCCGGAGGCGCAGCGCGACCGCTTCCTGATGAAGGTCGACGTGCCCTACCCGCGCGGCAACGAGGAACTGGAGATCCTGCGCCGCATGAGCGTGCGCCCGCCGGAGGCCGAGCAGGTGCTCGACACCGACCTCGTGCTGCACCTGCAGGACATGGCCTCCAACGTCTTTGTGCACAACCTCGTCGCCGAGTACATCGTGCGCCTCGTCCTCGCCACGCGTGCGCCCAAGGACTTTGACATGCCCGATCTCGACAACGTGATCCAGATCGGCTGCTCGCCCCGTGCGACCCTCGGCCTCGTCGCGGCCGCACGTGGCCTCGCGCTGATCAACGGGCGCGACTACGTGCTGCCCACCGACGTCCAGGCAGTCGCCAAGGACGTCATGGCGCACCGCATCGTGCTCGGCTTCGACGCCATCGCCGACAACATCAACCCGATCGACGTCGTCGAGCGGATCCTGGCCATGGTTCCCGCACCCACCCCAGTGTGGAACCAGGAACAGCGCCGCGCCAGCCACGAACAGCACGCGCACCAGCCCGGTCGCGCCTAGGACATCGTGGCCCAGCCGGACTTCTCCTTCAACGGCCCACCGCCACAGGGGCCGCCCATGCTCGCCCCCGACGACCGTCGCGGGGCGGCGATGTCGGTGCTCAAGCCGCCGTCCGGTCCCACCATCCCGCTCAACAAGCTTGCCCCCGAGGCGGCGCTGCGCAGGCTCGAGCTGACCATCGTGCGCCGGCTTGAGGGCTTCCTGCACGGCGACCACCTCGGCCTGCTGCCCGGCCCCGGGTCCGACACCAACGACGCGCGCATCTATCAGCCGGGCCAGGACGACGTCCGCAAGATGGACTGGGCGGTCACCGCCCGCACCACGGTCCCGCACGTCCGCGACACCATGGCCGACCGCGAACTCGAGGTGTGGGCACTGCTCGACGCCACGCCCTCCATGAACTGGGGGACCGACGGGATCACCAAGCGCGACCTCGGGATCGCGGCGATCGCCACCATCGGATTCCTCAGCCAGCGCATGGGCGACCGCTTCGGCGGCATGATCTTGCTGCCCGACAAGGTGAAGCGGTTCCCGGCCCGGTCGGGCCGCACCGCCCTGTACGGGCTCCTGCGCAAGCTGCTCACCGAGCCGATCGTCCCCGACCACGCATCGGGCGAGCTCGAGCTCGCAGACGGCATCGAGCAGCTCACCCGCACTGAGCGCCGACGCGGCATGCGCGTGGTCGTCTCCGACTTCCTCACCCCGGGCGACTCGGAGCTCGACCCCAACGTGCCTCCGCCGTGGGAACGCTCGCTTCGCCGGCTCGCGGTACGCAACCAGGTGCTCGCCGTCGAGGTGGTCGACCGGCACGAGATCGAGTTCCCCGATGTCGGCGAGATGCTGATCCGTGATCCGGAGACCGACTTCTCCCGATACGTCAACACCTCCGACGAGGGGGCCCGGCGCCGGATGGACGCCGCGACGACGGCCCAGCGAGAGCGGATCAAGATCGCCCTTCGCCGCTCCGGCGCCGGCCACATCCAGCTGCGCACCGACCGCGACTGGGTCGCAGACATCGCACGGTTCGTGCTGAACTACCGCCGCGTGGCAAGCTTCCTGCACCAGCCACCGCAGGGGGTGAGCAAGTGATGGACTGGGTTCCCGAGTTCCAGAATCCCGGCCGCCTCTGGACCCTCGCCCTGCTGCCGGTGCTGATCATCGCCTACCTGATCGTGCTCAGGCTCAAGGGCCGGGTCGCGCTGCGCTTCACCAACACCGGCGTGCTCGGCCGCGTCGTCGGCTCGCAGAAGCGGTGGACGCGGCACCTGTTCGTCGCCATGTCGCTCGCCTCTCTCGTCGTGCTCGGCCTCGCCTACGCGAACCCGCTCGGCACAGACAAGCAGCCACGCGAACGCGCCACGATCGTGCTGGTGATCGACACCTCACAGTCCATGTCCGCCGAGGACGTCCCCCCGAACCGGCTCGACGCAGCCAAACAGGCGGCCCAGGACTTCCTGCACGAACTGCCTGACACCTACAACGTCGCTGTCGTCTCCATGGCAGGCACGCCGTCCATCGTGATTCCGCCCACCACCGACCGCGGCGCGACCGAGCGCGCGATCGATGCGCTCGAGCTGGCAGACGGCACCGCCATCGGCGACTCGATCACCACGGCGCTGAAGGCGGTCGACCAGGCCCCAGCCGGCGACGAGGAGGAGGCGGCGCCCGCGATGATCGTCATGCTCTCGGACGGCACCAACACCGACGGGCCACCGCCCGCCGAGGCGGCCACCCAGGCCAAGCAGCGCGAGATCCCCATCTACACGATCGCCTACGGCACCCAGAACGGGTTCGTCGACCTCGACGGCAAACGTGAGAACGTCGCCCCCGACACCGCTACGTTGAAGTCCATTGCCGACGCCACCGGAGGCACCGCGGTCGACGCCGACAACGCCGACTCGCTGAAGAGTGCCTACAAGGAGATCGGATCGGCGATCGGCTACGAAGAGGTCAAGAAGCCGATCACCGCGACCTACGCCGCAGTCGCGCTCGGGTTCGCCGTCATCGCCGCCCTCGGCGCCGTGTTCATGGCTGCGAGGTGGCCGCGATGATGATCCCGCTCGCCATGGAGTTCATGGCCCCGCAGAGGCTGTGGGCACTGGCCGTCATCCCCGTGATCGCGGTGCTCTACGTGTTCCTCGCAGGACGGACCAGCTCGCACAAGCGCGCCATGAGCCGTCGCCTGCAGCTGGTCGTGCCCAAGGACGCCGCCTGGAAGCGGCACGGGGCGGTACTGCTTGCGCTGCTCAGCCTCGGCGCGCTCGTGGTCGCCTGGGCCATCCCGAAGGACTATGTCGACAAGCCGCGCGACCGGGCGACCATCGTCGTGGCCATCGACGTGTCGTGGTCGATGGAGGCCGAGGACGTCGACCCGAACCGTCTCGAGGCGGCCAAGGTGTCGGCCAAGAACTTCGTCAACTCGTTGCCCGAGCGGTTCAACGTTGCGCTCGTCACCTTCGCCGGAACCGCCGACGTCGCGGTCCCGCCGACCGTCGACCGCGGTGCGGTCGACCGGGCGATCGACTCGCTGGAACTCGCACCGTCGACCGCGGTCGGCGAGGGCATCTACAAGAGCCTCGACGCGCTCAAGCTTGTCGCCCCCGATCCCGACGACCCCGAGGCCGTGGCCCCGGCCGCCATCGTCCTGCTCTCCGACGGTGCGACCAACATCGGTCGCTCCTCGGCCGGTGCGGCGCAGGCGGCGAAGGACCAGAATGTTCCCGTGTACACCATCGCCTACGGCACCGACGACGGGTACGTCATCCAGGACGGCCAGCGTCAGCGCGTCGCCGTCGACCACTACGAACTGAGCGAGATCGCCAAGATCTCGGGAGGCAAGAAGTACGCCGCCGAGTCCAGCGGCCAGCTCACCGAGGTCTACGAGGCGATCCGCGAGTCGGTCGGCTACGAGAAGGTCCCCGCCGAGATCACCGACCGCTACGCCGGCTACGCGATCGCGTTCGCCGTCCTCTCCGCCCTCGGCGTCATCTCGCTCGGGGCCCGCTGGCCGTGAGCGTCACCGACAACCTGGAGGCCGTGCGGCGCTCCATCGACGAGGCCTGCCGGGACGCGGGGAGGGATCCGTCCGAGGTGCGGCTGCTACCCGTCAGCAAGTACCACCCCGTCTCAGCGATCCGTGAGGCGGCGCACAACGGGTACGTGCTCTTCGGCGAGAACCAGGCTCAGGAACTCGCGGCAAAGGCCTTGGAGGTCGGGGCCGAGGGCATCGGTTTCGCAGCCATCGGCCACCTCCAGACGAACAAGGCGCGGCTGGTCGCCGAGCACGCCGTCGAACTGCACTCCCTCGACTCGCTCAAGCTCGCCGAGACGCTCCAGCGCCGCTGCGAGGCGCTCGGTCGGCGCCTTCCGGTGCTGGTCCAGGTCAACACCTCGGGGGAGCCTGCCAAGTCGGGCATCATGCCTGCGGAGGTGGTCTGCTTCGCGCACGCGCTCAGCGCTTTCGACGCACTCGAGCCGCGCGGGCTGATGACGATGGCCGTCAACTCCCCGGTCGACGACGAGGTCGCCGCCTGCTTCCAGCGACTGGCCCGGGCACGGGCACGGGTCCGCGACGAGTTCGGCGGCTGGGACGAGCTCAGCATGGGCATGTCCGGAGACTTCCGGATCGCCATCCGCGAGGGCTCGACCTGCGTGCGGATCGGCACCGCGATCTTCGGGGCCCGTCCGGCGACAGCCTGAGCCCGGTTCCCCAGGCTCAGAGGTTCTCGATCTCCAGGGCCGGGACGTCCGGGCTCGGCGGCATGCCGAAGACCTGCTCCAGGAACGACACCTGCGCCTCGAGCGCGAGGCGGCGCGTGGCCATGGCGCGGAAGCCGTGGCCCTCACCCTCCAGCATCAGCAGCGCGACGGGCTGGCCGGCAGAACGGACCGCATCGGCCATCTGGACCGCCTGGTTCGGGGGCACCACCTTGTCCTCGGTGCCCTGCAGGATCAGCATCGGCGTCGACAACCGGTCAAGGTGGTTGATGGGGGAGCGTTCCTCGTAGACGACGCGCCCCTCGGGCCACGCGGCGATCAGCCCCTCCGGGTACCGGGACTCGGCCTTGTGGGTGTCGGTGACGAGCGTGGTCAGGTCACCGATGCCGTAGCGGCTGATGCCCGCAGCGTAGACGTCGGTCGAGGTCAGCGACCTCAGGGTGGTGTACCCACCGGCGCTGCCGCCGGTGATCGCGACCCGGTCCGGATCGGCGAGCCCGCGGGAGGTCACCTCGCTTACGGCCGCGACGGTGTCGCTCACGTCGAGCAGGCCCCACTGGCCCCGCAGCCGGTCACGGTAGGCGCGGCCGAAACCGGTCGAGCCCGAGTAGTTCACGTCGAGCACCGCGAATCCGCGCGACACCCAGAACTGGATCGTCGCATCGTGCCCAGAGGTGGCCATGCTGGTCGGGCCCCCGTGGGTCATGACGAGCAGCGGGGGCAGCTCGACGGCCACGGGCCGGTAGAGCCAGCTCTGGACGGGGCCCGCTTCGCCCTCGACCCAGATCGACTCGGCGGTCGAGACATCCCCCTGCGACCCGGTGGCTCCTGCGACGGTCTCGACCGATCCGTCGGGTCGGATGGCCTCGAGCGAGTTGCCCCGGTCGGGCCACTCGGCAACCACGTACAAGGCATCGCCGTCGATCGCGACCGACTCGATGTCGGTGGTGCCCGGAAGCGGTGAGGACACCTGACCGCTGGCCGGCGACCAGACGGCGAGCGTTCCCGCCCCGTCCTCGTAACACAGCGTGGCGATCCGGTCGTCCGGGTAGACGGCGGCGGCCGCGGGATTGAGCACCCACAGGGGGCGCGCGCAGTCCCGGTCCAGCGTCCAGGTCGGACCGCCCTGGACGTGCCAGTTCCAGAAGCCGGAATCATCGGCCACGTAGGCGAGGCGGCCGGAGGGGAGCCACAGCGGGTAGCCGGCCGAGACCCCGTCGGTCGAGGCGACCGGGGCCGCATCGGCCGGATCAGCGAGCGACGCCGTCCATACCGAGCAGGTGTCCCAGCTCATGTTCGGGTGGTCCCACTGCTGCCACGCGACGCGGCCCTCGCTGACGACGATCGAGGCGTAGAAGTCGGCCCCGGTCGCGAGCACCGTGCCGCCGTCGGGGTTGTCCGTGTCGAGCGAGAGCGCGACGATCTCTGTGCGCGGCTCCGGCGTGACCGCATGGTCTTCGCGGACGGCGAGCAGCACCCCGTCTTCCAGGCTGAGGCACAGCCCGCCGAAGACGTGGTCGGTGCCTGCCTGCGTGAGCGCCCGCACGCCGCTCCCGTCGCGCAGCCAGACCTGGCGCGTGCGGTCGTCGACGTAGGCGAGGCTCGACCCGTCGACGGCGTAGGCCCCGCCGCCGTACTCCATCGCTCGGGAACGCACGGAGGCGTCCGGCGTCAGGTCGACCACCTCACCGTTCTGGAGGCATCGCACCGTGGTGCGGCCGTCCTCGGCGGCGATCGTGGCGAGCCAGTAGAGGGCCCCGTCGCTCGCGCGGACCTGGGACACGGCGTCGGGATAGTGCAGGACGGAGTCGACGGGAAAAGCTTCTCGCATGTTGTGCTGTATAGCCGATCGATTCGGCTGCGGCAACCGGATCCGCGTCGCAGACTGGCGTGCATGGGCCTGTGGCTGCGCCCTTCGCGGCCAAGAAAACAGAGGAGAAACCCATGCAGTTTCACCGTAGAATCGCCGCCGCCCTCGCGGCGGGTGCACTTCTCGCGACCTCAGGCGTGCTCGCCGAGGCCGCTCCCGTCTACGACCCGCCGAAGCCGGCGGTCACCGTCTACAACACGCCAGGAGTGCAGTTCGTGAACGGACGCACCTGGCGTACGCAGTGCGACATGTACTCGTCCAATGTGGTGCGATGTCGCACCGAGATCTGGGCCACCCAGGTGATCAGGCAGGGCACAAGATACCGCCAGATCAACGGCTGGGCCTTCAACAACCTGACCTACCTCCCCAGCGATCGCGACCTGTGGAAGGGCAACAACCTGGCCCACAACGCCAACTGGACCTCGACCGACGGGCGCCGCTGGCGCACCGAATGTGACACCTCCACCACCGGAAGGGGAGGCTGTCGCAGCTACATCTATGCCTGGGTGGTCGCCAGCGTGGACGGAGGCTACCGCACGCAGCAACGGTGGATCTTCAACAACCAGGTGCAGTTCTCCAGCTCCGCCGTCCCCGACGTCACGACGGTTCCGAAGTCGGCCCTCGCCCGGGCGGTGCTCACGCCGACCGGATTCGGCCCGATCCAGATCGGGACGAAGGTCAGCGACATGCACGGCGCCTATCTCGCGCCAGGAAACCTCTGCAGCGAGCACAGAGCCTCGGCCGAGGTGCGCGCACTTGGGGTGGATCTGATGGATTACCGCAACGCAACCATCGGCAACCTGTGGTCCGGGAGCAACACGACCCCCATCGGCGACGCGAGCGGCGTCTCGACGTTCCGGCTCGGCATGACGCTCGCCGATCTGAGGGCGGCGTTCCCGGGAAAGGTGAAGCTGGTCACCCGCAACAGCGAGGGCGGAGCCTTCCAGGGCGCGGCCATCCAGGAGGGCGGCGTCGAGCTCCTCTTCCACAAGGACTGGGAGGACGGCGACATGATGAAGCTGCTCCCCACCGACGTCCTCACCGTCGCACGGGCGAGGGAGGCAAGCGCAGACCACTTCTACGGCTGCTGAGTCCGAGCCGTTGCGCGGGCACCGCGGCTGATGCACAATGGGCACGAGTCCTGGCTGAGTCGAATCGCAGGGGAAGGCAATTAGGCCCAACCAGGAGGTACAACCGATGTCTGCCCGTTTTGAGACGAGGCCAACGACGCGCGGGATGATCTTCATCCACTCCGCGTCGGCAGCGCTGTGCCCACACGTCGAGTGGGCCATCGGTTCCGCTCTCCAGTCACGCGTCGATCTCGACTGGACGGCCCAGCCCGCCCAGCCGGGAACGCAGCGCGCCGAACTGTCCTGGAGCGGATCGCCTGGCACCGGAGCCCTCCTCTCGACCGCACTCAGCCGCATCGGCCAGCTGCGCTTCGAGGTGACGGAAGAGCCCAGCGCCTCCTCCGACGGTCAGCGCCACTGCTTCACACCGTCGCTGGGGGCCTACTCGGCCGTGGTCGGGATCCACGGCGACATCCTGATCCCGGAGGACCGGCTGCGGCACGCCGTCGCCACCGAGGCGCTCGGCGGCGAGCCGATCCTCAGCGCCCTCGAGGATCTTCTCGGCACCGCGTGGGACGAGGAACTCGACGTCTTCCGCTATGCGTCGGAAGACGCCCCCGTGCGTTGGCTGCATCACGTCGGCTGACCCCCTGGACTGGCGCTACTTCTCCCTCGGCGCCATGGTTACGACTCACCGCCACCCCTGATCCAGGTGGCGGTGAGTCGCGTCCGGGGCCAAACACCCTTGCCAGGACCCCCTTCGGGAGGTGGGGGTCTCCGGAGGACGTGGCCCGACTCGTCGGATGGCTGGTCTCCCCGGCCGGTTCGTGGATCAGACGTTGGCGTTCTGGTTGGTCACCGCGACGGCGACGTTTGCGCCGCCGAAGCCGAACGAGTTGTTGACGGCGGCCAGGTCGCCCTCGGGGAGTTGACGCGTCTCGTTGACTGCGATGTCGATCGGGAGCCCCGGCTCGAGGTTCTCGATGTTGATCGTCGGCGGGACCGTGCGGTCCTTGAGCGCCATGACGGTTGCGAACGTCTCAAGGGCGCCTGCACCGCCGAGGAGATGCCCGGTCATCGACTTGGTCGACGTGACGACGACGCCGTCGACCGCGGAGCCGAGTGCGGTGGCGATCGAGTTCGCCTCCGTGACGTCGCCCTGGGGGGTCGAGGTGCCGTGCGCGTTGACGTGGACGATGTCGCTCGCCTCGAGCCCGGCGGCCTTGAGCGCCTTGATCATCGCCTGGGACTGGCCCCGGCCCGTCGGCTCGGGTTGGACGATGTCGTGGTTGTCGTTGCTGATCCCGGCGCCGGCGAGCGTCGCGTAGATCTTCGCCCCACGGGCCTGCGCCGACTCGAGCGTCTCGATCACCATGATCACCGAGCCCTCGCCGAGCACGAAGCCGTCACGGTCGGTGTCCCACGGGCGCGAGGCGCGCTCCGGGTCGTCGTTGCGACGGCTGAGGGCCTGCATCTGGGCGAACGCGTTGAGCGGGAGCGGGTGGATGACGCCCTCGGTGCCGCCGACGACCGCCATGTCGGCGCGGCCGAGCTGGATCTGGTCGAAGGCGAGCGAGATCGCCTCGTTCGACGACGCGCAGGCGCTGACCGGGGCGTGGACGGCGGCTGCGGCGCCGAAGGTGAGGCCGAGGTTGGCGGCGGGAGCGTTGGCCATCAGCATGGGGATGGTCAGCGGGGAGACCCTGCGCAGCCCCTTCTCCTTCTGCACGTCCCACTGACGGAGCAGCGAGTGGAGGCCGCCGATGCCGGTGCCGACGGAGACGAGCAGCCGGTCCGGGTCGATGTCGTTGTCCTCGCCGAGACCGAGGCCTGCATCGGCCCACGCCTCGAGGCCGGCGACCATCGCGAGCTGGGAGGAGCGGTCGAGGCGACGCGCCGCGACGCGGTCGAGCCGCTCAACGGGGTCGGCGGTCTCGGCCGCGAAGGTGACAGGAAGGTCGGCGGCCCACTCCTGCTGCAGCGTGTGCACGCCGGAGCGGCCCGCCAGCATGGCCTCCCAGGTGCTGGGGGCGTCGACGCCGAGCGGGGTGAAGGCGCCGAAACCGGTGATGACGACGGTGCGGGACATGCGGGCTCCTGTACGGGAGGACGGGCAGATGGGTGGTGGGCGGCCCTCGGTCGATGCCTGCGAGGGCCGCCCCGAGCGTCAGTTCTGGGCGCGCTCGATGTAGGCGACGGCGTCGCCGACGGTCTTGAGGTTCTTGGCGTCCTCATCAGGGATCGAGACGCCGAACTTGTCCTCGCAGGCGTAGATGATCTCGACCATCGACAGCGAGTCGACGCCGAGGTCGTCGACGAAGGACTTGTCGAGCTGGACGTCCTCGGTGGCGACGCCCGCGATGTCGTTGACGATCTCGGCGAGGTCTGCGCGGATCTCTTCAGTGCTTGCCATGGTTGGCTCCTTCTTCTTGAGGTGGTTGTGCGATCAGGGCAGGATCAGGGTCTGGCCGGCGAACACGAGGCCCGCCCCGAACCCGATGATCAGTGCACTGTCACCGCTCTTGGCCTGCCCGGATTCGAGCAGAGCCTCCATCGCCAGCGGGATCGAGGCCGCGGACGAATTGCCCATCTGGATGATGTCGCGGCCGACCACGACGTCCTCGGGCAGCTTCAGGTGGCGCAACATCGAATCGGTGATCCGGTTGTTGGCCTGATGGGGGATGAAGCAGTCGAGTTCCTCGGGAGTGAGGCCCGAGGCCTCGAGGGTCTCGACCGCCTTCTCGACGATGGCCGTGGTGGCCCACTTGAAGACCTCGCGGCCCTCCATGTGGATGTGCGGGCCGGTCTCGCCCTCGACCTGGCGCCAGTCGTCGATCTCGATGACGCGCGCTGCCTCGGGCTTCGACCCCCACACCGTCGGCCCGATGGCCGGCTCGGTGGAGGGTCCGACGACGACAGCGCCGGCGCCGTCGGAGAACAGGAAGGCCGTCGAGCGGTCCGTGATGTCGGTGTACTTCGACAGCGTCTCGACGCCGACGACAAGCACGTTCGTCGCGGAGCCTGCCCTGACCATGGACTCGGCCATGCTCACGCCGTAGCAGAACCCGGCGCAGGCGGCGGAGATGTCGAAGGCCGCGGGAGCGCCGAGGCCGAGCCGCTCGGCGAGGATGCAGGCCAGTGACGGGGTCTGCTGGAAGTGGGAGACGGTCGACACGATGATCGCGTCGATGTCGGAGCGCTGCAGGCCCGCGCGCTCGATGGCCTTTGAGGCGGCATCGACGCCGAGCGTCTCGGCGTCCTCACCGTCGGCCACCCAGCGACGCTCGGTGATGCCTGTGCGCTGCTCGATCCACTCCGGGGTGGAGTCGATCATCGTGCACATCTCTTCGTTGGTGACGACGCGGCTGCCGCGGGTACCGGCGACGGAGAGGAGGCGGGCGTACTGCGCGCCGGTGGAGGACTTCAGGGCCACTGTGGATCTCACTCGGATTCGGGCTGGCTTGCAGCGTGGATGGAGACGAACTCGCGGGCATCGTCGAGCTGGTCGGGGGAGTTGAGGTGGAACAGCGCCACACCCTTCAGGTTGCGCTGCGCGATCTTGGTCAGGGTGCCTGCCGGCGCGAGCTCGAGCAGGCCGGTGACTCCCATGGCGTCCATGGTGGCCATGCACAGGTCCCAGCGCACGGGATTGGCCACCTGGTTCACCATGCGGGCGAGCGCGTCGGCCCCCGACGTGACGACTGTTCCGTCGGAGTTGGTGAGCAGGGCGATCCTCGGGTCGGATGTCTGGACGGATTCGGCCACGGAGCGCAGATGTGCGACGGCGGGTTCCATGTGGACGGTGTGGAAGGCGCCGGCGACGCTCAGCGGTACGAGGCGGGCCCGGCGCGGCGGGTTCTGGGCGAGCAGTTCGAGTTGTTCGACGGTGCCTGCGGCGACGATCTGACCGGTGCCGTTGTTGTTGGCGGGGGTGCAGCCCGCGGCCTCGATGGCGGCGAGGACCTCGTCGCGGTCGCCCGAGACGACCGCGGTCATGGAGGTGGGGCGCGCGGCGGAGGCCTCGGCCATGGCCCTTCCTCGTTCACGCACGAGGAGCATGGCGTCCTCGTCGGAGATCGCACCTGCGATGGCCATCGCGGCCAGTTCGCCGACGGAGTGGCCGGCGGTGACTCCGATCGAGGTGACATCCGTGCCGAGCAGCGCACGCGCCGTGAGGAGAGCCGAGGCGACCAGCAGCGGCTGGGCGATGGCCGTGTCGCGGATGGTCTCGGCATCGGCCTTCGTCCCGAACTGCGCGAGATCAAGCTCGCTGACCTCGGACAGTGAGGCGAGCCGGGCGGCGAGGTCGCCGTCCTCGAGCCACGGGGCGAGGAAGCCGGGGGTCTGGGCGCCCTGCCCGGGCGCGACGATTGCTAGCACGAGTCCACCTTGCCCGCTCGCCCGCCGGGCAGGGGTTGCGAATCGCACGAAATTGCCGACGGCCCCGTTGTGGGAAACCCACAACCTCTCCCGGGGCAAATGCCGCGTGACTGGGGACCTGCTTTGTCAGGTGCCGTGAATGACACCCATGTCATTGACCCTCGGCTGGTCAGTCCTGGAGCCGACCGAGCGTGATGGCCATCCGCAGCACGTACGCCTCCCGGGCGTCGGCAGGGTTGTACCCGGTGACGTCCTGGATCCGCTTGAGGCGGTAGCGGACCGTGTTGGGATGGACGAAGAGAGCGCGCGCCGTCGCCTCCATCGACGATCCCGCGTCGAGGAATCCGACGCAGGTGTCGAGCAGCTCCTTGTTTGCCGCCAGCGCGGGATAGATCTCCCCAGCGAGCGTCCTGCGGGCGTGGCCGTCGCCCGCGAGGGCCCGCTCGGGGAGGAGATCGATGGCGAGCATCGTCGGGGGACCCTCCGGCCAGGCCTTCGCTGCACGGTACCCGGAGGCGGCCGCCCTCGCCGACTTCGGGGCGCCGGAGAGTCCGTCGACCGTCGGGCCGACCACCACCGCGCCCGGGGCGAAGAACTCCTGCAGCTTCGCGATCCGCTCGCACGTCTCGACGGGCTCACCGACGCCTGCGCCTCCGATGATGCACACGAGGCGGTCGCCCTGGGGTGCGGCCAGCACGTCGAGCTTCAGCTTCGCGGCGGCCCTGCGCAGCGAGTCGAGGACGTATCTTCCGTCCGCGCCGTTGCCCTCGGGGGCTCCACCGATCGCCACGACCACCTTCGACTCGGTGTTCCAGCCGAGCGTCGAGGCCCTGGAGATGACCGACTCGTCGGTCTCCGCCCGCACCACGGCGTCCACGACGGTCGCCTCGATGCGTGAATCCCACGCCCCGCGGGCCTCCGCCGCCCGGGCGTAGATCGCGGCGGCCGCGAAGGCCACCTCACGCGAGTAGTGCACGATGCCGAGCTGCAACGGCTGCCTGTCACCGCGGGGGAGCAGGTGCTGAATCTGCTCTTCCACGACGTCGGTGGTGGTGCGGACGAGATCGACCGTCTGCCGCAGCGTGATCCTGCGGGCCATCGCGCGGGGGGCAGCGTCGAAGATCGACTCCGGCTCGAACGGCTCTCCCGAGAACCACGTGACGAAGCCGTCGATGCCCGACCGCGCGAGCACCCCGATCCACGAGCGCGACTCGGCGTCGAGTTGGCCGAACCATTCGTGGCGCGCGGTCAGGGCGGCAAGCGTCGCCGTGTTCATCTCGGACGTGGCGCCCGTGAGACGCTTGACGACCCCGGACCGGGCGCGGGCCGATGAGATCAACGCGGGCGCGGTGCCGGGGCGGGGTTCCATCCCGCCAGCCTAACCGTTCGCCCGCCTGCCCCGACATGCTCCGATCCGCCGTCCACGGTTCGGGCAGCGTGAGCGACTCTGTCGGCTGCGCGTCGGCGCCGCTAGGGTGAGCGGGATGGCACGCAAGGTATTTGTGATCGGCATGGGCCCCGGAGGTTTCGGGCAGCTCACCCTCGACGCGGTCGAGGCGATGAACAGCGTCGACGCCTTCCTCGTCGCCGACCGCAGCGAGGACCAGCCTGACCTGGTGTGGCGACGAAGCGAACTGATCCGTCGCAACGTGCACCGCGCACACCGCGTGATCACCGTGCTGGACACCGCCAAGGTGCATCCCGACGACGCAGACATCGATGCGGCCCGGCTCGCCACCTACTCGCAGATCCTGAGCGGGCTGACCGACGATGCGACGGTCGGCTTCCTCGCCTGGGGCGACCCGGCCCTGTACGACTCCATCCTGCGGGTGGTCGACGCGTTGCGAGAGCAGATGAGCATCGACGTGACGGTCATCCCTGGCGTCAGCGCCCCGCAGGTGCTGGCAGCCGCGCACCAGATCGCCCTCAACCGGGCGGGTGAGAGCGTGCATCTCACCACGGGACGCAGGCTGCTCGGCGAGTACCGCGAAGACCTGGGCGACGTCGTCGTGCTCAACGACCCGGACTTCACCTGCCGGGGTCTCGTCGAGGAGTTCCCGGACACCGAGCTCTTCTGGGGGGCCTACCTGGGCACCTCCGACCAGGTGCTCGCCAACGGCCCGCTGCGTACCGTCGTCCCGGAGCTGCTGGCTCTGCGCGCGCAGCTGCTGGCCCACCACGGCTGGATCCAGGAGATCTACCTGCTGCGCCCCTCGTCCTGACCGCGGGAGGACCAGCTTGCGAGAACCGCTGTGCGGCGGCTCGAGCGTTGCTAAATTGTCGGCGCACTAATGCCAACGACGGGACAGGCCACGCTCATGGAAGCCCTACAGAAGACCCTCGACGCCATCTCCTCCTTCGTCTGGGGGCCATGGCTGCTGATCCCGCTGCTGCTGCTCACCGGCCTCTGGCTGACGATCAAGCTGCGAGGAATCCAGTTCCGCACGCTCGGATCTGCCATGCGGCTTGCGCTCTGGGAGCGCAAGGACGACGACGCAGAAGGCGGCGACATCTCCCAGTTCCAGGCGTTGACGACGGCGCTGGCTGCCACGGTCGGCGTCGGCAACATCGTGGGCGTCGCCACCGCCATTTCGGTCGGCGGCCCCGGCGCCCTGTTCTGGATGTGGGTGACCGGACTCGTCGGCATGGCCTCGAAGTACTCGGAGGCCTTCCTCGCCGTCCGGTTCCGCACCGTCGACTCGAAGGGGAATGTCTCCGGCGGGCCCCAGTACTACCTCAAGAAGGCGCTGCCCGGTAAGTGGGGCGTCGCGCTCAGCGTCTTCTTCGCCGTTTTCGCCGTGCTGGCCAGCTTCGGCATCGGCAACATGACCCAGGCCAACGCCGTCGCCGAGAACGTGCACGACGCGTTCGGGGTCCCGCAGCACATCTCCGCCATCGTCATGGTCGTCTTCGTCGGCCTCGTCATCCTCGGTGGCATCAAGGCCATCGGCAACGTGACCGCCGCCCTCGTGCCGATCATGATCGTCTTCTACGTCCTTGGCGCGCTCTACATCCTGATCGTCAACATCACCGACGTGCCCGGAGCGCTCGCGCTGGTCTTCGGCCAGGCCTTCACCGGGCAGGCGGCGGTCGGCGGCGCGATCGGTGGTTTCCTGATCGCCCTGCAGATGGGTGTCGCCCGCGGCATCTTCTCCAACGAGTCCGGCATGGGCTCTGCCGCCATCGCCGCGGCTGCCGCCCAGACGACCCACCCCGTGCGTCAGGGACTCGTCTCGATGACCCAGACCTTCATCGACACCCTGATCGTCGTCTCGTGCACCGGACTGGTGCTTGTCACCACCGGTGTGTGGAACTCCGGCGAGAGCCCGGCCGTCCTGACCTCCATGGCCTTCAGCCACGGCCTCCCCGGCCAATGGGGCGGCTACATCATCGCCATCGGCGTGATCCTGTTCGCGTTCTCCACGATCCTCGGCTGGTCCTACTACGGCGACCGGTGCGTCGAACGTCTCTTCGGTGCCGGAGCCACCCTCTGGTACCGCATCGTGTTCACCATCGTGGTCTACATCGGCGCCACCATCCCGCTCGGCATCGTGTGGTCCTTCGCCGACATCATGAACGGCCTCATGGCGCTGCCCAACCTGATCGGGCTGCTCGTCCTGTCGGGCCTCATCGCACGGGAGACCGCCCACTACCTGAAGAACGACCCGAAGTTGCGCGCCAACAAGGCCCGCGTCGACGAGTTCATGGCCGACCAGCCGGCGACCTCCGACCGCTGAGCTGTGACGTGGCGGGCGCCGTCGCAAGCCCGACGACCGACGACGCCCGCGGCGCTACGCTGTGCCGCATGAAGTCATCCCTTGCCACGGATCTCGCGCAGGTGACCCGATGACGGGGCGGGTCACGCTCCTGGGCGGCGGGCCGGGGGACCCCGACCTGATCACCGTCGCGGGGCTCAAGGCGCTGCAGCGCGCCGATGTCATCGTCTACGACCGGCTCGTCCCGCTCGCGCTTCTCGACGAGGCCCGCGAGGGGGCCGAGCTGATCGAGGTCGGAAAGGTGCCGCGCGGACCGTTCACCCCGCAGGAGCGGATCAACGAGATCCTCACCGAGAAGGCGACGGCCGGGCTCGACGTCGTCCGGTTCAAGGGCGGCGACTCCTTCGTCTTCGGGCGTGGGGGAGAGGAATGGCTCGCCTGCCAGGCCGCCGGGATTCCGGTGAGCATCATCCCTGGCGTGTCGTCGTCCATAGCCGCCCCTGAACTGGCCGGAATCCCCGTCACGCACCGCGGTGTGGCCACCGGCTTCACCGTCGTGTCGGGCCACGTCGCCCCCGACGACGAACGCAACGACGTCGACTGGGCCGGGCTCGCCACCGCGGGCAACACCATCGTCATCCTGATGGGCGTGAAGAACCTTCCCGAGATCACCACTGCACTGCTCGACGCGGGTCTGGACGGTGGCACCCCGGCCGCCGTGGTCGCGGATGCGGGGCTGCCGACGATGACCGTGCTGCGTTCCACTGCGGGGGCGGTCGCCGAGGCCGCATCGCAGGCAGGGATCCGGCCCCCTGCCGTGTGTGTCATCGGGGCCGTCGCGGGTCTGGGTCTGACGTGACCGGCCTCACGCCTTCGGCGGCACTGCGCGAGTACGCCTTCTGGCTCGAGCGGGAACTGGCAGACACCTACCGGGTGCGCGCCTTCCGGGAGGCAGCCGAGGTGGCGGACGGGCTCGCCGCCTATCCGGAGACCGAGGCGGGCTGGCGGGCGCTCAGAGGCTTCGGGCCGAAGACCGCGGCGATCGCCGCCGCCGCGACCGCAGGCAGGCTGCCGGAGGCCCTGCAGAAGCGCCGCGAGGCGGGGGCCATCTCGCTCGACCCCGCCGGCGACGACCTCAGATCCCAGCTGCGAGGCGACCTGCACATCCACACCACCTGGTCGGACGGAGGATCCCCGCTCGCGGAGATGGTCGCCGTCGGCCAGGCACTCGGGCACGAGTACATGGCGATCACCGACCACTCGCCCCGGCTCAAGGTGGCCCGCGGACTGACCCGTGAGCGACTGGTCGCGCAGTGGGACGAGATCGCCGAGGTCCAGGCGGACGCCACGATGCGGATCCTGCGGGGGATCGAGGTCGACATCCTCGCCGAGGGGGCGCTGGACCAGGCCGACGACCTGCTCGACCAGCTCGACATCGTCACCGCCTCGGTGCACTCCGACCTCAACGCCGACTCGGCCACCATGACGAGGCGCATGGTCGGTGCCGTCTCCAATCCGCACACCACGGTGCTCGGACACCCGACGGGACGCAAGCTTCGTGCCGACGCAACGTGGCGCGGCCAGTCGTCGTTCGACGCCGAGCTGGTCTTCGCCGCCTGCGCGATGTTCGGGGTCGCGGTGGAGATCAACTCCCGGCCAGAACGCAAGGATCCGCCGCTCGACCTGCTGCTGCTGGCGAAGGAGGCGGGCTGCCTGTTCAGCATCGACTCCGACGCCCACGCGCCCGGCCAGCTCGACTTCCTCGTCTACGGCGCCGCCCGCGCCGTCGAGGCAGGCATCGAGCCAGAACGGATCATCACCACCTGGCCGGTCGACCGCCTGCTGGAGCATGCGAAGAGGCATGCCTCCTGATCAGTCGAGCTGCTTGGCCAGTTCGATCTCGGACTCGGCCTCGTTGTTCGCGTACGGCGTGGTGACACCCGTGTCCACATAGCCCATCCTCGCGTAGGCGGTCCTCGCCGCGGCCGCGCCCTCATGCACGTCCAGGTAGAGCTCGCTGAAGCCGAGCCCCCGGGCCCAGTCCTCGACCCGCTCCACCACCTTCTCGACCAGCCGTCGGCCGCGGTGGGACGGGGTCACGTAGACCGAGAGCAGATAGGCGCGCGGTGGGACGTAGGTGCCGTAGACCCGCCCCGCGGCCTGTGCGACCCAGGCGTCGTCCTCCGCCGCGATGAACAGGGCGGAGTCGGGCGCCGACATGGAGGTCAGCCGCGAGGTCCAGCGCCCCTCGTCCCATGCCTCGACCCTCTCGAGGCGCTCCTCGAAGGATGACGGCGAGTCGCGCAACATCTCGAGCCGGAGCCGTTTCAACTCCGACGCCTCGTCCGGTCTGGCCCTTCGCACCTCCACGCCCATACCCACCATCGTAGGCAGCCACCTTCGCGTGCCGTGACCACGGTGGATGCGCGGTAGGGTGGAGGTCTGGCGGCCCCGTGCGGACTGCCAGTCGCCCGACATGGAGAGGAACCTTCGTGAGTCAGAACGAGGCCGGACCGATTCTCAATGGTCTGCCCACCAATCTGCCGGATATCGATCCCGCCGAGACCAACGAATGGTTGGAATCGCTGGACGGGGTCATCGACGCAGGCGGCCGGAACCGCGCCCGCTACGTCATGCTGAAGCTCCTCGAGCGCGCACGCGAGCGTCACATCGGCGTGCCCTCGCTCACCGGCACCGATTACGTCAACACCATCCCAGCCTCGCAGGAGCCCGCCTTCCCGGGCGACGAGGCACTCGAGCGCGGCATCCGTCGTCTCCTGCGCTGGAACGCAGCGATCATGGTGCACCGCGCCCAGCGCCCCGGCATCGGCGTCGGCGGCCACATCGCGTCGTACGCCTCGTCGGCGACGCTGTACGAGGTGGGCATGAACCACTTCTTCCGCGGCAAGGACCACCCCGGGGGCGGAGACCAGATCTACTTCCAGGGGCACGCCTCTCCCGGCATGTACGCCCGCGCCTTCCTCGAGGGCCGCCTCGAAGAGGCCGACATGGACGGCTTCCGTCAGGAGCACTCGCACTACGCCGACGGCCAGCTGCGCGCGCTGCCCAGCTACCCGCACCCGCGCCAGATGGACACCTTCTGGGAGTTCCCGACCGTCTCGATGGGCCTCGGCCCGATCAACGCGATCTGGCAGGCACAGTTCAACCGGTACCTGCACAACCGCGGCATCAAGGACACCTCGCAGCAGCACGTCTGGGCCTTCCTCGGCGACGGCGAGATGGACGAGGTCGAGTCGCGCGGCGCGCTGCAGCTCGCCGCGAACGAGGAACTCGACAACCTCACCTTCGTGGTCAACTGCAACCTGCAGCGTCTCGACGGTCCGGTACGCGGCAACGGCAAGATCGTCCAGGAGCTCGAGGCGTTCTTCCGTGGCGCCGGCTGGAATGTCATCAAGCTGGTCTGGGGCCGCGGCTGGGATCCGCTGCTGGCCAACGACACCGACGGCGCCCTGGTCAACCTGATGAACTCGACCACCGACGGCGACTTCCAGACGTTCAAGGCAAACGACGGCGCCTACGTGCGCAAGTTCTTCTTCGAGCGCGACCCGCGCACTGCCGCCATGGTCAAGGACTGGAGCGACGACGAGATCTGGCGGCTTACCCGCGGTGGCCACGACTTCGCCAAGGTCTACTCCGCCTACAAGGCGGCCACCGAGTTCACCGGCGCACCCACCGTCATCCTCGCCCACACCATCAAGGGCTACTTCCTCGGCAAGCACTTCGCAGGCCGCAACGCGACCCACCAGATGAAGAAGCTCGCCCTCGACGACCTCAAGGGCTTCCGCGACCGTGTCGACGTGCCGATCTCGGACGCGCAACTGGAGGAGAACCCCTACCAGCCGCCCTACGTGCATCCCGGCCAGGACGATCCCCGCATCCAGTACCTGCAGGAGCGTCGTCGCGAGCTCGGCGGTTACCTGCCCGAGCGGCGAGGCGACCGGAAGTTCATCTCGCTGCCCGGCGACAAGGCGTACGAGTCGTCGAAGAAGGGCTCGGGCAACCAGCAGGTCGCCACGACGATGGCCTTCGTCCGCCTGCTCAAGGACCTGATGCGCGACAAGCAGTTCGCCCCGCGCGTGGTGCCGATCATCCCGGACGAGGCCCGCACCTTCGGCATGGACGCCTTCTTCCCGACGATCAAGATCTACAACCCGCACGGCCAGAACTACACGCCCGTCGACAACGAGCTGTTCCTGAGCTACCGCGAGTCCAAGTCGGGCCAGATCATCCACACCGGCATCAACGAGGCAGGCTCGGTCGCCTCCTTCACCGCCGCGGGCAGCTCGTATGCCACTCACGGCGAGCCGATGGTCCCGATCTACGTCTTCTACTCGATGTTCGGGTTCCAGCGCACCGCCGACGCCATCTGGGCGGCAGCCGACCAGCTGGCGCGAGGCTTCCTGATCGGCGCGACCGCCGGACGCACCACGCTCACCGGTGAGGGAACCCAGCACATGGACGGCCACTCGCCGATCCTCGCCTCGACCAATACCGCGGTGGTCCAGTACGACCCGGCCTACGGCTACGAGATCGCCCACATCGTCCGTGACGGCCTGCGCCGCATGTACGGCGAGGACGCCGAGAACGTCATCTACTACCTGACGGTCTACAACGAGCCGATCGTGCAGCCCGCCGAGCCCGAGGGCGTCGAGGTGGAGGGCATCCTCCGCGGCATGTACCTCGTCAAGCCCGGATCCACCGAGGGCGTCGGCGACGACGCCCGTCGGGCACAGATCCTCGCGTCCGGCGTCGGCGTCCCGTGGGCGCTCGAGGCCCAGGAGCTGCTGAAGAACGACTACGGCGTGGTCGCTGACGTCTGGTCCGTGACCTCGTGGGGCGAGCTGCGCCGCGAGGGCCTCGAGCTCGACGCGAAGCTGTTCCACGACCCGAACGGCGACTTCGAGGCGACCTGGATCGAGCAGAAGCTGAAGGACGCCCCCGGCCCTGTCGTGGCGGTCTCCGACTACATGCGTGCGGTGCCTGACCAGATCCGCCAGTGGGTCCCGGGTGACTACACGACGCTCGGCGCCGACGGGTTCGGCTTCTCCGACACCCGCGCGGCGGCGCGCCGCTACTTCAACATCGACGGTCCCTCCGTCGCTGTCGCGGTGCTGCAACGTCTCGCCGCCAACGGCGAGGTTCCGCAGGAGTGGGCGAGCGAGGCGGCGGCGAAGTACAAGCTCGACGACGTGACCGCGGGCGCCTCGGGCAACGCGGGCGGCGACGCCTGATCCACCCTTCAACGCCAAGCGGGGCCGGTCCTTCGGGACCGGCCCCGCTCACGCTTACCGGGGGCGGTCGTGAAATTGCGGCCCGCATCTGGCAGGCTTGGACCCGTGGACACGGCAGAAGGAAAGTCGACCAATGAAGCAGTGGCGGGCGCGGACCTGCTCAGCCTGACCCCTGGAATGATCGTCCAGGAGCTCGGCTGGGACGAGGACGTTGACGCCGACCTGCGCGACGACATCATGGACAGTATCGACGCCGAGATGATCGACGACCCGCTTGAGGCGGTCGACGCGGTGATCCTCTGGTGGCGCGAGGAGGACGGCGACGTCGCCGACGGCCTCGTCGACGCCATGACCGATCTGGCAGAGGCAGGCCCCATCTGGCTCTTCACCCCCAAGGTCGGCAGGCCTGGGTTCATCTCAGCAGCCTCCATCGCCGAGGGCGTCACCGTCGCCGGCCTCACCCTGACGAAGACCGCCAGCGTGGCGCCGGACTGGCAGGCCACGAAGGTGCTTCGCCCCAAGGGCTCGCGTCGATGAGGGCCCGCATCGGCGTGATGACGTCGGGCGGGGATGCGCAGGGGATGAATGCCGCGGTACGAGCGATCGTGCGTGCGGGCATACACCAGGGCGCCGAGGTGTTCGCCATCCGTGAAGGGTGGCAGGGAGCGATCCTCGGCGGCGACCACATCCAACACATGGGCTGGAGCGACGTCTCCGGCATCCTCAACAAGGGCGGAACCGTCATCGGCACCGCCCGCTCGCAGGAGTTCCGCACCCGTGAGGGGCAGCTCCGCGCCGTCGAGAACCTGATCCTCAACGGCATCGACCGGCTGATCGTCATCGGCGGCGACGGGTCGCTGACCGGGAGCCGTGCACTCTGCCTCGCCTGGCCGGAGTATGTCGCCGAACTCGTCGAGGCGGGGCGGATCACTGCCGAACAGGCGCTGGCGCACCCCCATCTCAACATCGCGGGGCTGGTCGGCTCGATCGACAACGACATGGTCGGCACCGACATGACCATCGGCACCGACTCCGCCATGCACCGGATCACCGAGGCCGTCGACGCGATCAGCTCGACCGCCGAGTCCCACCGCCGCACGTTCATCGTCGAGGTGATGGGCCGTCACTGCGGCTACCTCGCCCTGATGACGGCCATCGCGGGCGGCGCCGACTACACCTTCCTCCCCGAGTCGCCGCCGCGCGACGGATGGGAGGAGCGCATGGTCGACGTGCTTGGCAGGGGACGGGCCGCAGGCAGGCGCGACTCGATCATCATCGTGGCCGAGGGCGCGGCCGACCGTGAGGGCCATGCCATCACCGCAGAGCGGATCCAGGGTGTGCTGCGCGACCTGACCGGCGAGGAGGCGAGGATCACGATCCTCGGCCACGTGCAGCGTGGCGGAACCCCGTCGGCCTATGACCGCTGGATGGCCACCGCCTGCGGTGTGGAGGCCGTGAAGCGCGTGCTGGAGGCAGACGCGCTGTCCGAGCCGCTGCTGGTCGGCGTGCGTCGCGACGAGGTGCACTGCACGCCCCTGATCGAGGCGGTCGAGGCGACCCGCCGGGTCTCCGACTATGTCGCCGAGGGCGACTACGAGGCGGCCATCGAGGCCCGCGGCGTCGGCTTCACCACCATGGTGGAGATCTACCGGATGCTCTCCGAGGCGAGGCCGAGTGTCCTGCCGAGCGCGGACGCCAAGCGGATCGCCGTCATGCACGCAGGCGCCCTCGCCCCAGGCATGAACCAGTTGGCGCGGGTGGCCGTCCGGGCCGGGCTCGACCGCGGCTACGACCTGTTCGCCATCCAGGGCGGTGTCCCCGGCCTGATCTCCGGCGACATCCGCGAGGTGAGCTGGTCAGATGTGGAGGGCATGGCCAACACCGGTGGCGCGACCTTCGGGACGCGCCGCTACGTGCCCGTGGAGGCCGACCTGTACCGCATGGCCCGCACCCTCGAGGAGAACGGGATCGACGCTTTGCTCGTCATGGGCGGCTACCACGCCTATGCGACCGTCTCCATGATGGAGGCGGAGCGGAAGCGCTACCCGGCCTTCAACATCCCGATCGCCCTGCTCCCCGCCAGCATCGACAACAACCTGCCCAAGTGGCCGATGGCGGTGGGAGCCGACACGGCGCTCAACACCATCGTGAGCTCGATCGACATGGTGCGCATGTCGGCATCGGCCAGCAAGCGGGCCTTCGTCGTCGAGACGATGGGCCGCACCTGCGGGTTCCTGCCGCTGCTCGGCGCCATCGCAGGCGGCGCCGAGAAGGCGTACCTGCCGGAGACGGGGATCACGCTCGAGCAGTTGACCACCGACGTGGCGGCCCTCGTCGACGCGTTCGAGTCAGGCCGGTCGTTCTATCTCGCCGTGATGGGCGAGGAGGCGAGCCAGTTCTACACCGGTGACGTGATCTCGAAGCTGTTCGAGGCCGAGGGCCACGGGCTGTACTCGGTGCGTGACGCCGTCGTCGGTCACATCCAGCAGGGAGGCTCGCCCTCGCCGTTCGACCGGATCAACGCCACCCGGCTGGCCTACATGGCGATCTCGAACCTGGACGCGCAGCTGGTGGAGGGGCGCAGCGAATACGTGGCGGCCTCGAGCGAGGCCGCCGGCCTGCTCGCCCCGCTGCGCGACGTGACCGGGGACATGGACTGGGACAACCAGCGGCCGAAGCGCCAGTGGTGGATGCAGCTGCGCCCGGTGTTCGATCAGCTCAGCCGCCGCCCTGGACAGGAGTAGCGCTCGCGCACTGCGAGATCGTCACGCCGAAGGAGTCGGCTGCGGCACACTCGATGCGGACCAGCTCCGCGAGGGCGGGCGAGTCGGCGGGCACCTCCTGCGGCCTCGTGTCGCGGAACACGAGCGACATCGCGTCCGAGTCGCGTCGCACGATGGTGAAGTCGACCCGGGTGGGCACGTTGTCGCTGGTCCGGGTTCCCGTGAAGCTGCAGGCGATCCCCTCAGCGCCTGTGGCGACCGGCACGGACACGGCGAGCGAGGCCGCGACGTTGGAGTAGGAGCCCCGGTGGTCGTTGACCAGATCCGTGCAGGCGTCGGTCAGCGGACCCGTGATCCCTGGGAGGGTGACGATCTGGATCCTGGTGTCGGTGGCGAGCTGCTTGATCCGGATCAGGCGTCGGCTCTCCTGGACCACCTCGTCGGCGTAGAGCCGCCAGCCGGGCAGCACCGTGACCTGCGCGTCGGTGAGGTCGAGGACCACCGGTGACGGCGTGGCAGGGGTGCTCGGCGCGGGCGTCGTCGTCGCGCTCGGCGAAGCCGTGGCCGGCTGGCCGCCAGGGGTGCCGGACGGCTCGGTGGAGCCGGGCGCCTGGGACTCAGTCGGCTCCGGCGCGGTCGACCCGGTGGGGGTTGCACCCGGCGTGCCCGGCGAGGCGCTGACCTGGCTGGATGGGGTGGTGGCGCCCGGCCCGGGAGACGCGGTCTCGGGCGAATCGCCGAAGTAGAGGTAGAGGGCTCCGATCACGACGGCCAGCACGACCCCGAGCACGGCGACCGCCACCCACCGTCGACGCGGCGCGTTGTCATCGCCTGACGGTGACGACGGCGAACCGTGCCTCGCGCCTCCGCCCGATCCGCCGGTCGCGACGACCGGCTCCGGCTCCTCGGACGGCGAAGGCTGCCAGGGCACCTCAGCCTGCACGGTCTCGGGCGGTGAAGCGTCCTCAGAGTCCTCAGCGGTGGGGCCGAGTGTGACAGGACTGGTCGGGGCGACCGGGGTTGCGGGGGTCGGCGTCATGGTCTGCGACGTCGTGGTTCGCGGGGTCAGCTGGTCCCACGAGAAGAGCGCCGGCCCGCCCTGGGCCGTCTCGATGACGGGATCGGGACTTGGCTGGGGCTCCGGCTCGACCGGGCTCGTCGCCGGAGGGGGAGTCAGGCCCGAGAACGCGGGCTGGACCGCCTCGACGGTGGTCGGAGTCGGTGCACCGGTCGGCGCGAGCGCACCCGGTTCGGGGATCAGCGTCCCCGTCGCCGCCTCAGCCGGAGGATCATCCGCATCTGGGGAGGCGTGCCTGCCGGGCCCCGGCTGCGGATCGTCATTGAGGTCACGCAGGGCGCGTGAGCCGATGGCGAAGCGGCCGGTGGGTTCGTCTTCGTCCGGTGCGGAGGCGAAGCGCCCCTGCAGTTCCGCCTCGAGGAAGCCGTACCGTCCGGTGGGCTCATCGTCTGAGAGGTCGGCGTCGTCCTGCTCGGCGGTCGAGGCGAAGCGTCCGAGCGCTCCCCGCGCTGGTCGCGAGTGGACCGGGTCGTCTTCGGTGTCCTCGCGGCGCGCGAAACGCCCCCGTGGGCTGATCGGGTCGACGGGCGCGGGAATGGCCGCGAAGCGCCCGGTCGGTTCGTCGTCCCGGTCATCATCGTCAAGGGCGAAGCGTCCGGGCGGTTCGTCGTCGGGGTTATCGTCGTCAAGGGCGAAGCGTCCGGTCGGCTCGTCGTCCCACTCGTCGGCGAAGCGGCCGCGGTGCCCGGGCGTTGCGTGCCGGGAGGTCGGCTCGTCCCAGGCGCGACCGCGTCGGCTCCTGCTCTCGGCGGGGGACTGTTCAGGCTCGTCGGGGGACGGCGCACCACGGCGCCCGACCTCGTCGGCCATACCCCCACCTCCCGGATTTCTCGACCCGCCTAGCTTGCCACAGAGGCTCGCTGACTCAAGCCCCCGGACCCGCCCGAGGCACCTACTGGACACCTCCGAGGCCCGCCACCCTGTGTGCCATGGTCGGACGAGGCAGACGAAGGCCGACACCGAGGTGCGACGGCCCGCGATGGAGCTGTCCGGCAGCCCGCGGACTTCTGATGGACCGATGCGGATGCCGGCATCGGGCCGAGGAACGCCAGCCGCTGTACCACTACGCGGAACGGTGGGCTCGTTATCGTCGGAAAGGTGCAGGTCCTGCCGGGAGATGTCCAGCGACGGACGATCTCCGGGTTGACACAGGGACGGTGCGTGACGTGGACGCGATGGAGCGCTGCGGGAACAGGCGACCGCGGGTTGAGCGGCTTGTTTCCGCGTGGAATCAAGGCACTCGCGGGGATGCTGAGCCGGAGGGCGAGGCCGACGACCGACGGATCGGCGCGTCGGCGGAACCAATGCAACGACCTCGAACACGGCTCACGGAAGAGGAAGTGGACGCTATGCGAACAGCTCTTGAGCGTGGCGTGAGCGTAAACGCGGTAGCGAAGCAGTTCGGTGTCCACCGAGGCACGGTGTGGGCGAAGACGCGCGCCCGGGCCGGGAAGCGACGCTAAGAACTCGACTCTACGGTCAGCGCTGCCAGCCTCGCCTTCGCGGTCGCCGTGAGCCCTCCGGGTCTCGTCGAGGAAACGTACTCCAAGAAGTCAACCATTCCCGCTTGCTGGTCGTTCCCATAGCTATCCTTCGTAGGGCGCGCCATGAGTTCGTCGAGTTCGTCATCGGTCAGTTCGCCCGCAACGAGTTCTAGTTGCATTAGCGCGATGTTGCTTTGATCGAAACTGCGCGTGAAGTCAGCCTCCTCGACCCACTTCGCCTTCAGCCGCTTGCGAACCGCGACCGACTTGAAACAGTCGGGAAGCACCAACGAACTGATCCATCTGCCGTTCTCAAATTCTCGGTAGAAGGCAGTGGCTGATCTGTAGCCTCGGCGCTTCGCGACCACGAGGTCCTCAATCTCCTTCACAGTCGCTTCGCCAACGTGCCGTGTGACGAGGTCATACGCGAGACTGGCGAGCGCAACATAGTGGATCGCCAGGTTCGGCTCCATGTCAGTCGCTAGAGTGTGCGCCTTCTCGTTGCGCAGAAACTGGACACCCAGATGCAAATACCCCACGCCTCTGCGGAAGTCTCGCTCTGCCTGGGTGGGAGAAGGATCGTCGCCAAAGAACTTGGGGTAGTGCCGCTCGTTCAGCGCATTCTCGTTGAAGATGGCGGTGGCACGCTCCTCGCCCGTGAGCTCTCGGAGCTTCTCCCGCACGACCTTGTACGCCTCTTCGACAGCATGGAAATAATCGGAAGCGGCGATGTATGACTGGATGTGTGAACGGATGTCTGGGTGGATCTCGATCCGCAGTTCGCTTCCCGCCGTGGCCTCTGCACCGAGTGCCGAGTCGGGCGCCGAAAGGGCCACTCGCATTCCGAGGCCGGCTGCAATACCGCGTACACGTTCGATCTGCTCGCCGGACACGTCTAGATGTTCACCCCGGATAGGTTGGGTACGCGCGCGGCTGGGGGATGTCCCTTGAGCGCGGTGTGGCCTCGGTGGTGATTGTAATGGTGCAGCCATTGGTCGAAGGCGGCGACTCGCTGGGTTTCGGAGGTGTAGGGCTGGGCATAGGCCCATTCCTCGAGCATGATGCGGTTGAACCGTTCGACTTTGCCGTTGGTTTGGGGTCGGTAGGGGCGGGTGCGTTTGTGTGTGATGTCGTCGCCGAGAGCCTTTTTGAAGGCGTTGGAGCGGTAGCAGGCGCCGTTGTCGGTCAAGACTCGTGTCACGGTGATCCCGGCGGCGTTGAAGAAGGCGTTGGCGCGTTGCCAGAACGCGGCGGCGGTTTCCTTCTTCTCGTCGGTCAGGATTTCGCTGTAGGCCAAGCGGGAGTGGTCGTCGACGGCGTTGTGGATGTAGGCATACCCGGGCCGGCGGTTCGTGGCGGTTCTGGTCTTGTTCCGGGTACCCGCGGCACGGCCCAGCACTTTGTGGCCGCCGCCGTCGGGGATCCGGCCGAGTTTCTTGATGTCGACGTGGACCAGGTCGCCGGGGGCGGCGTGCTCGTAGCGGCGTTTCTCGGCGCGTGAGGTTTTGATCCTGGCTCCGGTAGCAGGATCGGTCCATCGCAGGGGTGGGCAGCCGTAGCGCCTGATGACCTTGTGGACCGTCGAGGGGTTCAGGTGAAGGTGGTAGGCGATCCGGGCCGGGCCCCAGCGCTTGGTTACACGCAACCCGACGATGCGACGCTCGGTGCGCTGCGAGAGTTGATGCGGGCAATGCTTCGGGCGAGAGGACTTGTCGACCATCCCGGCCAGGCCCTGTTCGCGGTAACGCTGCGCCCAGCGGCGGGCGGTGTTGACCGCGACACCGAAACGTTCCGCGGCTCGCCGCAGGGTCCAGCCCTGGTCAACGACGAGCTGGGCCAGGTGCAGACGTCCGGTTTCGGTGAGTATGGCGTTACGGTGGGGCATGGAAGACCTCTGTTTCGTGAAATGGGTTCTGTCGTAAGTCCCACACTTCACTCAGAGGTCTTCCCCTATGTCCAGCAGACCCGCCGCGCGTACTCAATCTCCGTGGTCAGTACATCTAGAGCGCCCGCCTGGACGGCATTCTTAGCTTCGACATAGTCAGCGAAGGCGATGAGCGCCGCGGAAACCTCGGCGTCGTCTGCAAGGCGCCAAAACACTCGCAGACGATTCGCCTTGGATGTTCCATTCTCCGCGTACTGCTCCTCGAAGATGTCAACCCCGAGCGCATCGAAGAACTGGCCGAAGGAAGTGTTGGAGAAGTCCAGGACGAAGCCACCCTGCATCCCGAGTACAGACTCAAGGATGGTCTTCTGGGCGATGGACAGTGTTCCCACGGCTACCTCTCTTGGGCTTGACCAGCATCTGACGCCATGTTGCCCTGCAACTGCTGGGCAACCTGCGCGGCGAAGTCGGGGTCGGCGTGGATGCGCGCGACGACATCGTCCGCGACCTTGTTCACGTCGATCGGGCGGTCGTATTCGACCTGGACACGGCTGCTCGGGTAGCTGAAGTCGATTCGGGGCAAGTAGGCGCTCTCACCGTTGTCGCCGTAGGCCGTAAGGACGTGGTCGAAGACCAACTGCACTTTGGTGTGGAAGATGTCGACGGTGTACGGCGCTTCCGGGAGACTCTGGTCCAGGACGCGGCGGATGGTGCTGTTGACGTCGTTCGTCGTGGCGACCTTGCGCCGCCAGTCCTGCACGATCTTCTCGTGCAGGTGCTCCAGCAGAGACTTCGCGCTCGCCTTGACGGTCTCTCGCTCCTCTGCGGTCAGGACAGGGTCAGGCTTTGTCAGTAGGTCGAAGATCGCGAGCTCTTCCTCGGTCATGCCCTCTCGAACGGCCCGTTCTTCCTCGGCGGTCAGGGTCTGGGACAGTTCGATGAGGCGACGCAGGTACTCATCGATGTTCACGCTGCCTGCGTTGTAGTCCTCGATCAGCTGTTCGATGCGTTCGACGAGCTCGTAGCGGGTGGGGTTCCGCAGGGCCGCTCCGATCGCCTGTTGACGGAGCAACTGAGCGAGCCGGTCAGTCTCGGCCCGCTGCCGACCGGCGAACTTGGCGGCGAGACCGTCGAAGTCGATGAGCGACAGGTCGATCAACGGGTCGGGGTTCGTGCCTTCGGCTGCGGCTCGGATGACGTACTCCTCCGCGCCGACCGAACGGTCCAGCAGAGCATCAACCGCATCTGCTACCGCCGAGATGTCGGCCTCGGGCGGACGTGTGACTTCGACGATGCGCTCATGGAGCACCCGGATCGCGGCCACGGTACGTTGCTGGGCAGCTGCCTTCGGATTCGGGAGGAGCGCCTTGAACAGCTTGCGCACTTGCCGCGCCTTGCCGGTGAAGTCATTGCGGGTCTCCTCATCGACCAGCAGAGCCTCGATCGCAGCGTCGCGTTTGGCGATGTGGTCGAAACCTTCAGCGTCGCGCATCGCAATGAGATCGACCCCGGCGTTCGCACAGAACGAGATCAGGCCCGAGACCGCCAGATCCAACTCACCAGCGAGCGCGTCGATGATCTCGATGGGCGACTCGCCCGCGCTCGCTGCGCCGTAGACGGCGAGTGCCTTCTCCAAGTTCCTGAAGACGCCCACATAGTCGACGATCAGCCCGTTGTCTTTCTCGGGGAAGACGCGGTTGGCGCGGGCGATGGTCTGCATCAGGGTGTGGTTCTTCATCGGCCGGTCAAGGTAGACCGTCGAGACGCTTGGAGCATCGAAGCCGGTCATCCACATGGCGCAGACAAAGACGAGCCGCAGCGGATCGGAGGCGTCCTTGAACTTCTCGGCGAGGTCTTCGCGGTTCATCCGCTCGCGGTGCGGGCGAATGTCGAGGCCCAGGTCGTCGAGCGTCTTCAGCTCGTTCTGACTCTGCGACACCACGACCGCCATATCGGTGGTCTCCATCAACTCGATACGCGAAGCGAGCCAGGGCCGCTCCAATTCCGGCAGTGCATCGTGCTGTCGGCGCAGCTCAGCCAGGTGTTCGGCCCACGCCTCCTGCACCAGGTCATACATGCGCACGGCGGCAGCTTTGTCGAGCCCGACATACATAGCCTTGCCCGAGAACCCCCGCCCGACGAAATGCCGCACCAGATCAGACGCGATGGTCTTCAGCCGCTCCGGGCGAGTGAGCAGCGTGTACTGCGTGCCGAACTCACGCGCCAACGCACCCTCGGCGTCTTCATCCAACTCGGCCACTTCGAGGAGTGCGTCGAGTTCGTCGGAGAAGTTGTCGTTGACCAATTGCAGTTCGGGGATGCGGTTCTCGTAGTAGAGCGGCACGGTCGCGCCATCCTCGATGGCATCGCGGAAGTTGTAGATGCTGACGTATTCGCCGAACTGCTCTCGAGTCGCCTGCTCCTCGCCCGCGATCAGCGGAGTGCCGGTGAAGCCCATCATCAACGCGTTGGGCAGCGCACGACGCATGTTCAACGCGAGGGTGTCGTACTGGCTGCGGTGCGCCTCGTCGGTGATGACGATGATGTCCGAGCGATCTGAGAGCACCGGCATCTCGCGTTCGCCCGCCGCCTTCGACGGTTGGAACTTCTGGATCAGAGTGAACACGTAGCGGTGATCCGCGGCGAGGAGTTCGCGCAGATGGGCGATGGATGCCGCGTGAACGTGGGCCCCGGGCGGGACCGCCCCGGCATCGGCGAACTCACCATGGAGCTGAGTGTCGAGCTCGGTGCGGTCGGTGACCATCACGAACGTCCACTTGCCAGCGATCTGACGCAGCACCTTCTGCGTGAACCACAGCATCGACAGCGACTTGCCCGAACCCTGGGTATGCCAGAACACCCCGAGTCGCTTATCCTGCTCGGCACGAGCCCGGCGCAGGTTCCCAATGGCCGCGTTCACCCCGAGGTACTGGTGGGAACGGGCAACGTTCTTGATCAGGCCACCTGGTCGCTCCAAGTAGGCGACGAAGTTCTCAAAGAGGTCGAGCAGGATCGCCGGGTCACAGGTGCCCCGAAGTGCGGTCTCCAACGCGATCGCGCCACGGGTGCCGGCGGCGTCGATGACCTTCCAGTCGCCGAAAAACTCCCACGGCGCGTACGTCGCTCCGACCTTCGCCCCACTGCCATTGGAGAGCAGCACGAAGCAGTTGGGGATGAAGAGCTGCGGGATCGTGTCACGATAGTCGGTCAGGTTGTCGTCGTACGCCGACTTCAGCGCGATACCCGGCTCCTTGAACTCCATCAACACCAACGGCACACCGTTGACGAAGAGTGCAACATCAAGTCGGCGTGAGTGGAGGTGGCCCTTGACCCACATCTGCTGCACCGCAAGCAGGTCGTTGCTGGCGGGGTTCTTCAGGTCGAGGAAATGCAGCGTCTCGATCCGCTTATCGCCGAGATCATCGACCCACTCGGCCCGGTATCCGTCACGCAGCAGGTCGTAGACCTCACGGTTCGCACGCACGCGGTCCATGACCGAGCGGTCCTTGGTGAGCACCTCGATCGCCTCGTTGATCGAGGCATCGGGAACATCAGGATCGTTGAGCTTGCGCATCGCGAACCGGAGGCGATGGGTCAGGACGACATCGTGCTGAGAATCGCGACCAAGAGTCCCCTGAGGCCCGAGCGTCTCCTGGAAGGCATCGACCTGCGCCCACCCGAGCTGCCCCAGCAGATCCATGCTGGGCTTCTCGACGTAAGCGAATTCCGGGCCCGACGGCGTCATGACCCGACTCCGCCTTCGGTGGTTGAGCCTGTCGAAACCAACGCATTCAGGTCGAGCGCCGAAACGTCGATCTGGCCCGTGACGAGCTTCGGTAGCAGCAGATCGCGCATCGTCGCCAGTCGGCGGTTTTCGAACATGAGCGTCTCTGCAAGGGCAAGATGATGTCTGGCGATATCACTGAATGACTCAGCAAGCCGCGTAGGGGGAACGGCGAGCGACCACTTGCCGAGCACTTTCCAGTCAGCGCGTGGCATCTTCGTGCCATTCGACGTCTGTGTTGCGTGAGTCACGAACTCGGCGCTCGATGCGGTGAACACCGCCTGCCCCCAGTGCGCGGCATGCGGGCGGATCACTATCGCGTCGGTTGAACAGATGCCATCTACTGGAGCAACGCTGACCTTGTGGAAATACGGCCTGATCTTGCCAAAGAGCACATCCCCCTTCTCGAACACAGCCTTGCGACTGCCCTGGCTCCCGGCTTTGCCCCAGTCGTCGAGCGAGATCTGCTGCCGCGGAATGTGTTCCAGACCAATTGCGGGGGTCTCGGGGTCAAGCGTGGCCGGGTCAACGCTTGCTTTGCTAACCGTGACGATGTCGTCGATGATTCCCGTCGACCACCCCTCGGGGATGGGCCCGAGGGCGGAGTCTACGAAGGGGACGTCTTCGTGGCCGGGATAGCGGAACTTTACGAACCACTCGCGGTAGATCGCCCGCGCCATCTCCTCCAGCACCGCCACCCGCCGCCGATTGTTCTCAATCAGGTCGTCGATGCCGTTCAGCACGCCTGCAATGCCCCTCTGAGTTTCGAGGGTTGGCACGTTCACCGTGATTTCCTTGAGCTGACCCAGGTTGAAGCCTGGAACCGCCGCACCGATCGACTGGCCGGTTACCACGCGAACGAGGCCGGGGCTCGATAGGAGGTAGTAGAGGTATGTCGAGTCAACTTTCGCGGGGTCGGGTGTCAGCTTCATCTGTTTGTTCGACACGACATACTCGGGAAACGCGGCGCGATCATCAACTAGCCCGATCTGGCCGATCGTCCCCCAGCAGGTGAAGACCAGGTCGCCTCGGCGTACCACACTCCGCCTAAAGGTCGCTGCCTTGGCCTCTGTGAGAAAGGCAAGGCCGTTGTCGTTCAACCTCACACCGACATCGAGACTAAGGTTCGAGCCGCGAATCACCGGGACTCCGTGCTCAACGAAGTTCTTGGCGCTGATCGCCGAGCCGAACGGACCGGTCGCCAGCGCGTGTGGGTCGGGACTCGCGAGTTCCGCGATCGTAACGCGACTCCATTCGCTCATGCGTCGAGGATCCCCTGGACGGCGGCATCCACCTTGGCGCGTAGCGCGTCGGCTTCGTTGCTGAGAAGTGTGAACTCCTCGTACAGCTCTTCTAGCTTGACGGCGAAGTCCTCGTCATCCTCATCGACGACGGCAGATCCCGTGTATCGCCCAGGGTTGAGGCTCCAGCCTTGCGCCTCGATCTCGGCGCGCTTCGCGACCTTGCACAGGCCCGCGACATCCGCGTACTGCCCATCGGGGAAATTCTTGGCCAGCAGAGCCTCGCTGCCTCCGACGGTCTCGACGTCCTCGCCCCGGTAGAGGCGGACGATGTTGGCGAGGAACTCGATCTGCTCGGGCATGAAGTCGCGGTGGGCGCGGTCGATCTGGTTGTAGATGTGCCGTGCATCGATGAACAGCACCGTGTCTTCGCGCGGGGTGCCGAGCTTGGCCTTGTCGAGGAACCACAGCGTCACCGGCAGCGTGACGGTGTAGAAGAAGTTGGAGCCGATGGCGATCATCACGTCAACCGCGCCCGACTCGACCAGCTGCTTGCGAATCTCCTTTTCGGAGTGGCCCGCGTCGCCCGCGCTGTTCGCCATGACAAACCCGGCGCGACCTGTCGGTGCGAGGGCTGCGTAGAACTGCTGAATCCACAGGTAGTTGCCGTTGTCAGCCTTGGGCAGGCCGAAGGGGAATCGCTTGTCGCCCGCGAGTTGTTCCTTCTTGATCTTGTCGACGTTGAACGGTGGGTTGGCCATCACGTAGTCGAACGCGCCGACCGCGCGGTGGGGGTCTTCGTAGTAGCTGTTGGCCTGGCGGATGTCGCCGGAGAGCCCGTGGAGGGCGAGGTTCATCTTGGCCAGCGGCACGGTGTCTTCGGTCTTCTCGGTTCCGAAGACCGAGAGTTTGCGGGTGGGGTTGTCGTGGTGGCGTTCGACGAACTTCGCGCACTGCACGAACATGCCGCCCGAGCCGCAGGCCGGGTCGAACACGCGGCCCTGGAAGGGTTCCAGAATCTCGACGATCAGCCGGACGATCGAGTAGGGGGTGAAGTACTCGCCGCCGCCCTTGCCTTCCTGGGCGGCGAAGTTGGAGAGGAAGTCTTCGTAGATGAACCCGAACGCATCACCTTCGAGTTGGGTCGGCAGCGGTGCGAAGAGCCGCAGCAGTTCGATCAGTGTCGGGCGTTCGAGCTTCTGGTAGCCGCGGGGCAGGATGTCTTTCAGCTCGGGGTTAGTGGCCTCGATGGCCTTGATCGCGTCATCCACGGCCTTACCGATGTCGTCGCCCTCGGGCAGCCCGACCAGGTACGACAGCCGCGACTCGTCAGGCACGTACAGGACCGACTTGGCCTTGTAGTCGGCGACCGTGGCGGGGTTACGCGCAGAAGCCCGCGACTCGACCTCAGCTCTGATCCCTTCGAAGCGGTTCTCGGCGTAGGCGAGGAAGACCAGACCCAGTACCGGGTCGCGATACTGCACCGGCGTCAGCTTCGAGTTCGCGCGCAACTCGTCGGCCGCCGCCCACAGCGTGGCGCGCACCTTGGCGAGGTCAGTCGTTCTCAACTCTGGTTCCGTTCTTTCAGCGCCTGGCGCATCGCGCGGCGAATCATGCTGTGCGATTGCGGGTTCTTCAGCAATTCTTGATAGGTCGAGCCGTCCCTGTCGGCGCGCAGCCAGTTCAGGCACGCCTGCGTCTCGGCCCGGAGATCATCACCGCTCGCTTCGTCGCACCACTCCTCGATCAGGTCCGCCTCTTCGTAGAAGGCGACGGTCTGCTCGTGGAAGGTGTGGGTGGGCACGACGACTCGGGAACTGTAGTGCACCCATCGCTGAAGAAGGAGGTTCACCCCGAACGGCGACAGGGAGGCTACGCGCGAGGTCAGCACGTCAGGTGCCACCGTGTAGAGGTTGTCAAAGTTCGCCGCCTGATGCCGACTCTGGCTCGTCACCTCGCGGCGGATGTCGGGCAGCGGCATCAGGTTGAAGTTGCCGCCCACCCAGCCGTGCTCGTCGAGTTCCTTGCGATTCGTCACTTCTGCGACGAGTACCTGCCAGGCGACGTCGACGCCGTTCATCCGCATCGAACACGGGTGCTGCAAGACGACCACGGAGCGCGCTTTCCTGTTACCTGTTGACCCGAGGAGTTGGATACCGGTGAACACGTCGCCGGTGAAGATAGGTCGGGTTGCCGAGACCTCGTCGCCGCGCGCACGGTAGAGGGCGTCCCAGTCTGGGACACCCTCTACGTACGGGGATTCGAGGTCGCGGCTCAAGATTAGCCCTTCATGCGAATCGAGCGGTTGCCGTCGCCCGCCTCGAAGACTTCGAAGTCGGATCGGTACCGTTCGCGCCAGTCGGGGTCGAACTCCGACAGCAGCGCTTCAGGATCTACATGGCCGCTTGCGAACTCGAACACAAGGTCCGCACGATTGGCGGAGTAGAGCACGATCGGCGTGACCGGAGCAGGCGAAGAGAGCGGCACCTCAAACCACGAGGCGATTTCATCGATGAGGTAACGACCGGCGATCAAGTCGCACGCTGCGAGCAGGCTCGCAAGCCGACTACGACTATCGCCCGACGCCTTCTCACCTCTCCGCCATTTCTGCACTGCGGGCACGCTCACGCCGACCATCCGTGCGATGTCGCGCCAGGCGAACCCGAGATCGGCCAACTCCGCCAGCATCGAGGCAACGCTGGCTTTGCTTCGCTCAGCGGCAGCAGTACGCCACTCCACATCAGTGATCCGCTTGTGAAGGTCATCGAAGTCCTGATGAAGCGTCCGAGCAACACTTCTGTTCCCTCCGACCTCTGTCATGAGACGGGAAGCAGTGGCTCTTGCCTCCGTGAGCGTAGGCATGGACTTCGATCCGCTCGCCGTGGCGGGTGTACCCAGCGCCGACTCGGCAGCTGCGTTCCGCACCAAGGTGTTAGCCATTTCGCAACACTTCCTCTCGTAGTCGATCCGTGATCACGCTCTCAAAGACCCCACGCACGGGCTCATGCAGTGCATCTGCCTGGCGCAGGATGAGCTCTTCGTCGAACTCGGGCACCTCGTCGGCTGCTTGCCAGAAACTGTCGATGTCCAGCTTGAACAGTGGCCCCGGAGGAGGCAACGGACGGCGCAGGTCGGGAGTCGATTGCACGGCGTAGTCGCTCTGCGCGCCGTACCTCAGCACCAGCGCATGATCGCTGCCGCCGGAGAAGACGAAGACGCCTTCGTTCACAACCGGCGCAAGCCCCAGTTCCGCACCGATATGCGCGGGACCGAGTAGCGAAGTATCCACCCACTGATCCCAGTCTGGCGCGCTGCCACCGTTCTCAGCGGGAACCCTGATCTCGTCGATGTACCGGAGCCCAATCCGCTCGACTCCGGCCGGGGCCGCAACGGCCAGGCGGGCCTGGAGCACGATGTCGAGCAACTCACGCATCCTGTCGTAACTGCCGTAGTCGGTGGTCTCGATCACCAGGCTGTCGGCGCGGACCGACAGCGCCGTTCGTTTGTCGCGGCTCGTCCACCTCGGAAAGCTGCTGACGACCTGCTGCTGTGTGGGCGGACCGTCCGGCCCTGCCTGCACCGTGACAGAGACCTCATCCATCTCGCTCGGCAGGGGCAGCAAGTGCTTGATCCGCGCGGACACCTCCGCAACCTGCTTGCGGTCGAGCGGTTCGCACGGCGGGTGCCGCACCTCGATCGCCATCAGGACGATAGGTGCGCTCGGGTAAATCTCTCGCTCCCTCACACCAACGATCCTACCAGTGCTGCAACCAGAACAACAACCAAACGTGATCGGTAGTCACTCGCAAGACTACGGCACACGAGGAGGTTCCTCCGGGTCCTGCCGGGTGAAGCGTTGCATGTGACGTCGGACCCCGTTCGCCAACCAGGGTTCCTCCTCAGCTGACTCGGCAGGGTCCGGTGGATCGTAGCTTGCGGGCGCGTTTGACGACGGCCTCGTAGAGCACTTCGACTTTGTTGTAGAGGTCCCAGAACCTCGGCTGGTCGGGGCTGAACGCGGGGTCCTCGCCTCCTCGGACAGCGTCGATGAGTGCCCAGATCACGTTCACAAGCGCATCGTCGTTGGCGAAGACCTCGCGGATGCACTCGCTTCGCGGGTGGGGCATCGATGCGGCGCTCTCTGACGTCGGTGACGACGCGCTCGACGACCTGGACCTTGACTGCTCCGTCGCTGTGGGCGCGGCGGTCTTCGTACGCAGCCTTGCGGCAGGCTGGTGAACAGTAGATGCGCGGCCTGCCTGTTGGCTTCACCTCCTTGAGCTTGCTGCCGCAGCGCGCACTTCGTGGGCAGCTCCACGGTACGTCCGATTCGAGTAATGCGGTCAAGACGCCGTTGCCTGGCCTTATGCAGTTCGCGGAGCCGTGTCGCTTCGTGTGGGCGAAGCTCGCTCAGGAGCACGATCAGGCGTTGCTCCATGGCCCGCCGTCCAGGCCTTCCGAGCTCGTCGCTCTCGACGGCGAAGAACCTATCGAGCACTCGGCTGTTCAGGGGGGGGATCGCCGCCGTGGCTTCCAGGAGTCCGTCTTCGTCGCCGGATTCGAGTGCGGCGATCCATCGCTGGTAGCGGGCGTCGAAGTCCGCTTCGTCGGGGTCGTAGCGTTTGCGGGCCATGCTCTACGTTACGTCGGTTTCGTCACCGACGTAAGTGGCTGATCCTTGATCTGCAAGACGCGTGTCCTCTTGGTGAGGAACGATCGTGAAGCAAAGTTCCGTGCACCGTGCGGGCCGGCGTGCACCTGTCCTTCATGGCTGGGGAGGTGAGGATCTGCGGCTGCGGGTGGCGCGGCGGGATGAGCCTGACCTGGGCAAGCTTGTCGAGTGGGTGCTCGGCATCGCCGATGCGCGGCACCGTGCCTGGGTCGCTGGCGAGCCCGACCACGGCCTCCCGCCGCCAGACGGCCTCGCGGAGTCGCCTTCGTCCCTTCGGGTTGTCAGGGGTGCGCGAGAGAATCGAGATCAAGCATCACTCTCGCAAGGAGGCCCACAATGAGCACCGCCACCACCATCGGTTCCTCGCCGCTGGATGCCGCCTCCGCGACACCCATGCTGCTCGGGGTGTCCTACCTTCGCGTCTCCACGCGCGAGCAGGCCGAACGTGGCGGCACCGACGAGGGATTCTCCATCCCCGCCCAGCGCGAGGCGAACGCGAGGAAGGCCGACGAACTCGGGGTGCGGATCGTGCGGGAGTTCATCGACGCCGGTGAGCCCGCACGCTCGGCGGATCGTGACGGGTTGCAGGACGTGCTGGCGTTCATCGCCGCGTCGCGGGTGCAGTTCTGCATCGTCCATAAACTCGACCGGCTCGCCCGCAACCGCGCCGACGACGTGAAGATCCACGAAGCCCTCATCAGCGCCGGAGTCACCCTCGTCTCCGCCACCGAGAGCATCGACCAGACGCCTTCGGGGATGCTCGTCCACGGCATCATGTCGAGCATTGCGGAGTTCTACAGTAGGAACCTGGCCACCGAAGTCACGAAGGGGCTGACGCAGAAGGTCGCCCAGGGCGGCACCCCCGGACGCGCACCCATCGGCTACCTGAACGTGCGCCGAACCGACGACGCTGGTCGCGAGGTACGCACGGTCGAGGTCGATGCCGAGCGCGCACCGCTGATCGGGTGGGCGTTCGAGCGTTACGCCACCGGCGAGATCTCTGTGACGGCACTGCTGCGCGACCTGACCGCGCGCGGATTGCTGTCGGTGCCGTCGCCGAAGCGCCCATCCAGGCCGTTGGGCAAGAACGCCCTCTATCGGGTGTTGACGAACCCGTACTACGCCGGGGTGATCCGCTACAAGGGCGCGCTCCACCCCGGCGCGCACGAACCCATCGTGGAACCGGCGCTGTTCGACACGGTGCAATCGCTCCTGCGGGCGCGGACGGCGAAGATGACCCGGCACGTCCAGCACGCCCACCACCTCAAAGGCTTGCTGCACTGCGGCACCTGCGGGTCGCGGATGCTGCTCGACTTCGCGACCAACCCGCGTGGCACGAGCTACGCCTACGTCGTCTGCTCGGGCAGAGCAGCGAAGAAGACCGACTGCACTCGACGGGCGGTGCCCGTGCAGGTTGCGGAGCGGCTGGTCGAGGACTCCTACGCCAGCATCACGATCAGTGAAGACGACCACTGCCACCTCGCCGCCGAGGTCGACGCCGCGTTCGACAAGCGGAGCGTGGGACGCGATCAGGAGTTCGCCGACCTCACCGCGAACCGGGCACGGCTCGAAGCCGAGAGCGACAAGCTGCTTGCCGCGCACTTCGCTGACGCCATCGACCTGCCCACGCTCAAGCGGCATCAAGACCGCATCCGCGCTGGGCTGGCTGACATCGAGCAGCGTCTGAGCGAGCACGATGAGCGGCACACCGGCGGTCGCGCGTTCCTCCACGACAGCCTGCGGCTACTCACCGACGCGCACCACGCCTACGCCCACTCCGATGACGGGAGTAGGAGGCTGGCGAACCAGGCGTTTTACACGCGCTTGGAGATCACCGAGGACGAGCAGCTACGCCCACGCCTCGCGGAACCGTTCGCGACCATCGTTCGAGAGACGACCGGAGGCAAGGAAGCCAGGCGGGAACACACCACACCAACCGATGTCGCGTGTTCCCGTAAGACACCTTGGGTGGGCGCAGAGGGACTCGAACCCCCGACATCTTGCTTGTAAGGCAAGCGCTCTAACCAACTGAGCTATGCGCCCGCGGGCTAGACAAGGCTAGCCATTGTGCGGCCCGCCTGCCAGTCCCCGACGACACTCATACATAGTCCCCGCGAACGAAGGGGCCGTACCTCACATACTTTTCCCCGGGAAACAGTGACCGGCCACGATGGGGTGTGGAGGTTGGAGAGAAGCTGTCGATGGCAGCCCGAGTCGAGATCACGAAGAAGTACGCCAAGGCCTATGCCGCGGCCCCGAAGAAGGGCAAGTCCCAGATCCTCGACCACGTGGTCGAGATCACCGGCTGGAACCGTGACCATGCCCGCCAGCAGTTGGTGGCCCGGTTGAAACAGGCCCCGGGACGGGCCACCGCGACGGTCGCGGTGATCGATCGGCGCAAGACCAAGGCGTGTAAGTACTCCTACGACGCCAGGCTGATCCTGCAGCGGGTATGGGCGGCCTCGGGGGGCAGCTGCGGGCAGTACCTCGCCGCATCCATGAGCGATCTGATCGATGCGATGGAAGCCGAAGGCGAACTGGTGCCTAGCCAGGACCGTTACAGCGCCGAGGTCAGGGCCGAGCTGGAATCGATGTCGGCGGCCACGATCGACCGGTACCTCGCACCGGCGCGGGCGAAGGACCCGATCCGAGGAAAGACCGCCACCAAGCCCGGCAGCCTGCTACGAAACTCGATCACCGTGCGTAAAGCCGGTGACGAGGTCGAAGCCGAACCCGGGTTCTTCGAAGTCGACACCGTGGCCCACTGCGGCCCCACGCTGAAGGGCGAGTTCGCCCGCAGCGTGAACTTCACCGACATGCACACCGGCTGGAGCTTCACCTACTCCATCCGCAACAACGCCCACCTCCACATCCGGACCGCGTTCGACCACTTCATCGCCCAGGTCCCGTTCGCGGTCACCGGGATCGATTGTGACAACGGCTCGGAGTTCATCAACCACGACCTGATCGGCTGGGCCGGCCAACGAGAGGTGTTCTTCACCCGGTCGCGGCCTTACAAGAAAAACGATCAAGCCACCATCGAATCGAAGAACAACCACCTCGTGCGCCGCTACGGCTTCTACCACCGCTACGACACCGCCACCGAACTCGCGTTACTCAACCAGCTATGGCCGCTGGTCAACGACCGGCTCAACTTCTTCACCCCCACGAAGAAACCCGAAGGCTGGGCCACCGACACCGTAGGGCGCCGCAAACGCCTCTACGACAAGCCACGCTCCCCCTACCAGAGGCTCCTGGCCGCCGGGGTCCTCAACCCCGCCCAGGAAACAGAACTAGCCGCCTACAAGGCCACCCTCAAACCCGTCGCAATGCAACGACGCATCACCGAGATCCAACAGGAGCTCACCCGACTCGCAGGCCGAAAGACAGCCCGTCTCGAACAACACATCGCATGGAAGGCACCCGACCCCGCCGGCCTCAAAACCCGGGCCAGCTAACCCTTGTTTTCGCGGGGAAAAATATCTGAGGTAAGGCCTACCATTTCGCGGGGACTTGACAGTGAGGTACCACGGTCCCGGATGCTCAGGCGCAGTACGGGACGTGGTCGCGCAGGTCGGCGGGCACGTTCGCCCGGTCCACCCAGGAGCAGATCGTCGACGGATTGGGCCCGCTGTGCGCGGCGTAGACCCACTTGGAGCCCGAGAGGCGGAAGAACGCGGTCGAGTAGTACTGCTCGCCCGAGCCGTGGGTGACCGCGTAGTCGACGGCCGCCCAGGACTTCGTCTGCGCCGAGCGCTCGCAGTCGTGGATCACGAGGTCGGACTTGCTCACGGCCGAGCGCGCTGTCGCCTGAGAGACGGGGCAGGGGACCGGGGTGACGTGGACGATGTTGTTGAACACGTACTTGTTGACCGTGCGGTAGGTCGAGCCGTTCTTCTCGATGACGGTCGCCATGAGCTGCGAGCGGCAGCCGTTGCTACCCGTCCACCTGGTGTCGCACTCGGTCTTCCAGCTGCGGCCGTTGACGACGTGGGTGCCGGGGGTCACCAGCGGGTTCCAGTCCTCCCAGGTGGCCCGGGGGCTGGTCTTGTAGGTCAGGTTGTTGAAGACCCAGCCCTGGGCCTCGACATAGCGCGCGCCGTTGTAGGTGACCGTGGTGGCCCAGATCTCGGTGCGGCACCGCGTCACGGTGGAGGAATACTTGGAGCACTCGGTCTTCCACTTGCGGCCGTTGACGTTGTGCGTGCCCGGGGTGGTGTAGACGTCGATCTCGGCGTGTGCCGGAAGGCTCAGCAGCGCACCGGAGGCGCCGAAGACGGCGGCGAGGACGAGGGTCAACCAACGGCGGCGCACGATGCAGCTCCTTTGACGGGGATGGCCACCAAACTAATCAACCCCGCCTCCAGAGCGAAAGCTCGCCCTGAAGGCGGGGTTGAGGTTCCCGCGGACCGTTGATCAGCTGGCCGGCTGCTCCATCTCCTCGAGCAGTTCGAGCTGGTCGTAGGGGACACCGGTGAACATGTCCACCAGCCCCTGGTCGTACGGCAGTTGCTCGTCCGTGGTCGTGGCCTCGGTCAGGTCGGTCAGGTCCGTCGTGGCGGTCCTGGTCGACACGGTGCTCGACTTGGGCACCTGCCAACCGGTGGACGGGGCCAGCGGGGCCCACCGCTGCGCGTATGTCAGCAGGTACTGGTGTCCGGTGCGCCTGTACAGCGTCAGGAGTTCCGAGACGTGCGTCTCGTGGTAGCCCATGTGGATGTTGCGCCCGGTGAACTGCTCCGGCACGGGGATGTCCTGTGCGGCGTCCGTCAGCGTCACGGCCATGATGTCCTGCCAGCGGTTGTTGTGGTAGGCCTGCAGCGTCGCCTTGCCGCTGCCGCGCAGCGTGATCGTGTTCTCGGGGGTGCGGTGCACGAACAGGTCGTAGAAGCGCGTCCCGGTGACCAGAGCCCTGCCGACCGGGTCGGCCTTGCGCACCACCACGTCGTCCCACAGGACGGTGGTGCCCGCCAGCGTGTACGGCGAGATCATGAACTGGAACAGCAGATCACAGCCCCTGGCCGGAGCCTTGAAGCCGAAGGTGTAGTCCTTCCAGCCGGCTCCGCGCACGACGTTCTCGTAGAGCAGGGTCGTGCCGCTGGAGCAGACCGAGTAGGCGGCCACTCGACCCGAGGCGCCGGCCTTGTCGGTCGGCTTGGTCACGTTGGCCTTCAGGGTCAGTGTCAGCGGCTCCTCGGCCAGGAACCTGCCCGCCTTGATGGTCTGCTGGGCGCCCTGCCAGGCGTTGCCGCCCGAGATGGTGCGGTAGTAGCCGTAGACGGCGCTCGAGTACTGCGAAGATCCGAGTCGGCCCCAGCCGGTGGCGATGCCGCCGGAGGCGCTGGCGAAGTTCGAGTTCGTCGTCAGCGAAGGGGAGGCGGGGGTCTGCGAGGGAACCGGCTTCAGCGCGATCGGGGTCTCCCCGTTGAGCCGGGTGGTTGTGAGCTTGATGTTGCTGCCGACGAGGCGCAGCGGGGCGGCCTCGTAGCCGCGGACCAGGTCGTAGGAGGTGGCGAGGCCACCGTCGGTCGGGACCTCCATCTTGGCCAGCTCAGGCTCGAGATCGGCGAGGGCCTCGTCGACGAGGGCCTTCGCCTGCGGGTTCTTGGTCTTTGCGTACCAGAGATCGAGCCCGATGACCGCCTCGAGGTGACCGTTGAGCACGGTGGTGGCGGGCTTCGTCGGGTACTCCTCGAACCAGAGGAAACCCTCGTCGCGGTTCACGAACCCGCCGGGCACCGAGTTCGGCACCATGAAGCTGTTGAACGCCTGAGCTCCGTAGTCGAGCCACTTCTGTTCGCCGGTCAGCGAGTTCAGCTGGATGAAGGCAGAAAGCACGCCACCCTGGGCGAGTCCCGAGTGCCACGGCGGCGAGAGCTGGGCGATGGTCGGGTTCGCCTTGTAGGCGAACATGTACGGGAACCAGCGCACGGTCTCCTTCGAGCCGTTGCCGTCGGTGTCGTAGCTCGTCGTCTCGGAGCCCTTGAGCAGGTGATCGGCGGCAAGCAGCGCGAGGCACTTCTGATCGGCCGCGGCCTGCGACTTCGGGTCGAGCGAGTTGCGATAGGCGATGACCGACTTGATGAAGTTGCCGATCGAGGTCGGGTTGTACTGGTCGACCGGCGTGTACGGGGCCTTCTTGACGTAGGGGCGGCCCTCCTTGGTCAGGGCGAAGCCTGAGGGCAGCCGTGCGTCGTTGCAGATGGCCGGCGGCTTCGGCTTCGGTGCCTCGAACTGGACGATGTTGTTGAAGATCCACTGGTTCTTCTGCTCGTACGTGCGAGGGGTCATCGTCTTGACGGCGTAGACGGTGGTCAGCGTGTAGCTGCGGCAGCCGTTGCGGCCGGTCGTCGCCGTGTCGCACTCGGTGCGCCACTTGCGGCCGTCCGCCGCGGTCCAGGTGCCAGTCTCACCGAGGGGGTTGCCCTTCCAGGACGAGCGGGGGCTGGGCTTGTAGGTGAGGTTGTTGAAGACGAAGTCCGTCGTCTCGACGAACTTGCCTCCCTCGAGCTTGATCGCCGTCGCCTTGATCTCGGCCCGACAGCGGTCGACGTTGGAGGAGTACGCCTCACACGTCGTGCGCCATTCGCGACCGTTGACGACGTGGTACCCGGGATCGGTGTACACGTCCGCTGCTGCGGTAGGGGTCTGTTGGGGAAGGCTGACGATGCCAAGGCCTGCGGCCAGTGCCGTCGCAAGTGCCACTGCGATGCGTTTCATGAGATGTGTCCTCGTGACCTAGTTGTCCAAGCACACTAACCCGCGCCCATGGCACGCACAAATCTCATGTCTCAACCAGTAACTAAGGTTTGAGGCCTCGTCAACGGCGCGTTGCACGACTGACGAGGCCTCCTGCAGAGGTCAACCGACCAGCCGGGCCCGCACCAACGTTGCGATTTCTCTACCTTCGGCACGTCCGTCGGCCTTCGCGGTGACCGCCTTGACGAGGCCACCCATCTGCTTCATGGTGGCAGGCTCGCTGAGTTCAGCGAATGCCTCGTCCACGAGCGCCGAGAGCTCTTCCGAGGTGAGAGGTGCGGGCAGGTACGAGGAGATCAACTCGGCCTCGGACGACTCCTTGTCCGCGAGATCCGTGCGTCCCGCCGACGCGTAGGTCTCGGCCGAGTCGCGGCGCTTGCGCAGCTCCTGGCGGATGATCGCCTGCTCCTGGTCAACGGTGAGGACCCGCGGGGTGTCGCCTGCCACCTCCTCGACGGTGAACGCGGCCAGCAGGCTGCGGATCGTCGACTTCGCCTCATCGTCCCTCGCGCGCATGGCCGCGGCCAGATCCTGCTTCAGGCGGTCCTTGTGTGCTCCCATCCGGAAGCTCCCTTCTCTTGGACATCCATTGTGTCACTGGCGGCGCCGGTCTCCGTCGGCGGCGGGGCAAGGCCGAACACGGCGCTAAGATTGTGGATTGTGGCTAACGATGACCTGACCGCTCGCATCTCCGAACTCGATCACTCCCTTGAGTCGATCGAGGCCGTCGCCGATCTCACGAAGCTCCGCTCCGAGATCGCAGAGCTTGAGGAGCAGGTCGCAGCGCCAGACCTCTGGGACGACCAGGACAACGCCCAGCGCGTCACCTCGCAGCTCTCAGCCAAGCAGGGCGAGGTCGACCGGATCGTCGGCCTGCGTTCCCGCCTCGAGGATGCCCAGGTCATGCTCGAGCTCGCCGATGAGGAAGACGACGCCGATGCCCGCGCCGACGTCGTGCGCGAGCTCGAGCGGCTCGGCAAGGACGTCGAGGCGCTGGAGGTCCGCACGCTGCTGTCAGGCGAGTATGACCCGCGTGACGCGCTGATCACCATCCGGGCGGAGGCCGGCGGCGTCGACGCGGCCGACTTCGCGGAGATGCTGATGCGCATGTACCTGCGCTGGGCGGACCGCCATGGGTACCCGATCGAGGTCTACGACACGTCCTACGCCGAGGAAGCGGGTCTGAAATCTGCCACCTTCGCGGTCAAAGCGCCGTTCGCCTACGGCACCCTCTCCGTCGAGCAGGGCACGCACCGCCTCGTGCGCATCTCCCCGTTCGACAACCAGGGCCGCCGCCAGACGTCGTTCGCAGGCGTCGAGGTGCTGCCGGTGACGGAGGAGGCCGACCATGTCGATCTCCCCGAGGCCGATCTGCGCATCGACGTGTTCCGCTCGTCTGGCCCCGGCGGTCAGTCCGTCAACACAACCGACTCCGCCGTGCGCATCACGCACCTCCCGACCGGCATCGTGGTCAGCTGCCAGAACGAAAAGTCCCAGCTGCAGAACAAGGCCGCCGCCATGCGCGTCCTCCAGTCGCGGCTGCTCGAACGCGCCCGGCAGGAGCGGGAGCAGGAACTCAACGCGCTCAAAGGTGACGGCGGCAACTCGTGGGGGGCGCAGATGCGCTCCTACGTGATGAACCCCTACCAGATGGTCAAGGACCTGCGCACCGAGCACGAGGTCGGCAACCCCGAGGCGGTCTTCGACGGCGACATCGACGGGTTCATCGACGCGGGCATCCGCTGGCGCAAGAAGGAAGAGGCCGACGCCTGAGACAGGCGGAGAACTTCCTTGTCCGCGGAGGCGTGTCGCATTAGGCCCTCGCGGGAGCACCACCTAGACTCCAACATCGTCTGAGAGTTTCTCAGGCGCCTTCCCCATTTGTCGGAGTGCATCGAGTGATCACGTTCGAGGACGTCACAAAGTTCTATCCAGGCCAGGACCGCGCTGCCCTGCGCAACATCAACCTTGAGATCGGCAAGGGGGAGTTCGTCTTCCTCGTCGGCCAGTCCGGGTCGGGCAAGTCGACCTTCCTGCGCCTCATCCTCAGGGAGTACCGACCCACGAAGGGCACGCTCTACGTGGCGGGCAAGAACCTCGGCACCCTCAACCAGTGGAAGGTGCCCGCGCTGCGGCGCCAGATCGGCACTGTCTTCCAGGACTTCCGGCTGCTGCCCGGCAAGACCGTCTACGAAAACGTGGCGTTCGCGCTCCAGGTGATCGGCAAGCCTGCACGACAGATCCGTCAGATCGTCCCCGAGACGCTCGACCTCGTCGGTCTCGCAGGCAAGGAGAACCGTCCCTCGGACGAGCTCTCCGGCGGCGAGCAGCAGCGCGTCGCCATCGCGCGGGCCTTCGTCAACCGTCCGAAGATCCTGATCGCCGACGAGCCGACCGGAAACCTCGACCCCGAGACCTCCGTCGGCATCATGAAGCTGCTCGACCGGATCAACCGGGCCGACACAACGGTCATCATGGCAACCCACGACTCGTCCATCGTCGACCAGATGCGCCGACGCGTCCTCGAGCTGCGCTCCGGCGAGCTCGTGCGCGATCAGGCCAAGGGCGTCTACGGCACCGCATAGGACACGAGAGAACCACGATGCGACATTCCTTCCGCGAAACCTGGTCCGGGCTCAGGCGCAACCTTGCGATGACGATCGCCGTCATCGTCACGATGGGCGTCTCCCTCTCCCTCCTCGGAGCGGGCCTGCTCACCGCCATGCAGGTCGATCTGGCCAAGTCCAGCCTGTACGACAAGGTCGAGATCTCCGTGTTCCTCTGCACGGAGAAGACCCAGGGCGGGCGCTGTGAGCCTGGAAAGGGCACCACCGACGCGCAGCGCGAGCAGATCCAGCAGACCCTCGAGGCGAACCCCGAGGTCAGCGAAGTGGTCTACGAGTCGAAGGAGGCCGCCTTCGAAGAGTTCCAGCGCGTCTTCGCCGACTCACCCGTCGTGAACTCCCGCACCGCAGAGGACATGCAGGACTCCTTCGCCGTCAGCCTCGTCAACCCCGAGAACTACGAAGGCGTCGTCAGCGAGGCCAAGGGCCTCCAGGGCGTCCAGAACGTCCAGGACCTGCACACCGTCCTCGACCCCATGTTCAAGTGGCTGGGGGCCGCCCAGTGGGCGACCATCACCATGAGCGCGTTGCTGCTGCTCGCCGGAGCGCTGCAGATCGCCAACACCATCCGTATGGCGGCGTTCACGAGACGCCGCGAGATCGGCATCATGCGCCTCGTCGGCGCGTCGAACATCTATATCCTCCTGCCGTTCCTGCTCGAGTCCCTCGTGGCAGGCCTGATCGGCATCGTGATCGCGTCCGGAGCCCTCACCGCGGGCTACTGGTTCGTGGTCGAGCAGGGTGCCCGAACCTCAATCACGGCTTTACCGTGGATTGGCTGGGAACACCTTGCAACTGCAATTGTTGCCATTGCGGCAGTGGGTATCGCCCTCGCGGTGATCCCGACGCTGCTGGCTACGCGAAAGTACCTCCGTATCTAGCTAAGGAGTCAGCGTGAACCGGGACCTTCCCCCCTCGCCCGTTCGTCGCCCACTGACAACCCGCATCGCCCGTGGCATCGTCGCCGCGGCCGTCACCGTCACCATCGCGTGCAGTGGCTGGCTGCCGGCAACGGCAGACCAGCTCGATGACCGCAAGGACGAGCTCAACAAGGAGATGGCCGCCCAGGCCGTCGCCGTCGACGAGGCACACGCGCACCGCAGCGCCGCCGTCGACGCCGCGGCTGAGGCACGCCAGCACCTGGCCGACGCGGAGGCTGCGCTCGCGCGCGCCGAGTCCGAGCAGAAGAAGGCGGAGGAGCTCGACGCCACACGCGCCGAGGAGCTGCGCGTCGCGGAGGCCGAGCTGAAGCAGGCAAAGGCCGACGTCGCCGCGGCCCGGGCCGCCCTCGACTCGGTGAATAAGCGGCTCGACGAGGAGATCCTCGTCACCACCCAGCAGAACAACGGGCTGCTGAACCTCGCTCTGATCTTCTCCGACGTGAGCACCTCCAACCTCAACCAGAGGGCCCAGCTCGCCGAGACCCTCTTCGACTCGTCGCAGCAGGAACTCGACGAGCTCGAGATGCGTCGCCTGACCCTCGAGGACGCCGAGTCTGCGGCCGACGCCGCCGAGAAGAACGCGACCGACGCGCGCGAGAAGGCCGCAGCCCAGCTCCGGAACTCTAAGGACAAGACGGAAGCGGCCGAGGACCTCAAGGCCGAGGTCACCCGCCTGTCGAAGGAGAAGGACGCCGCCGAGGCGAAGGCCAACGCAGACGTCGTCGCCGAAGAGAAGCGGCAGCGGGAACTCGAGGCGGAGAACGCCTCGGTCGAGAAGCGCATCCAAGAGCGCATCGCCCGCGAGAAGGCGGCAGCAGAGAAGGCCGCAAAGGAGAAGGCAGCCCGCGAGAAGGCCGCACGTGAGAAGGCAGCGCGCGACAAGGCCGCAGCCGACCGCGCCGCGGCTGCCTCCCGCTCGTCGAAGTCGACCTCGCAGAAGTCGACCTCGACGAAGTCCGCTTCGAAGGCGACCTCTTCGAAGTCGACCGCGACCGCTTCCAGCTCCACCGCCTTCATGTACCCGGTCCCCGCCCGGATCACCTCGAAGTACGGCATGCGCCTCCACCCGGTGCTCGGCTACTGGAAGCTGCACGACGGCACCGACTTCGGCGCCTCCTGCGGCACCCCGATCAAGGCCGCCTACGGGGGAGTGGTCAGCGAGCGCTACTACAACGGCGGGTACGGCAACCGCCTGATGATCGACCACGGATCGGTCAACGGCTCCTACGTCACCACCGGCTACAACCACGCCACCCGCTACGTCGTGAGCGTCGGTCAGAGGGTGTCGAAGGGGCAGGTCATCGGCTACGTCGGCTCGACCGGCTACTCGACCGGCTGCCACCTCCACCTGATGGTGTGGGAGAACGGCAACCTGGTCAACCCGATGGCGAAGTGGTTCGGCTAGTCCACAGGTGACATACTTGTCGGATGCCAAGGGAGATCGGCAAGAAGCTTGTCGCGCAGAACAAGAAGGCCCGGCACGAGTACCAGCTAGGTGACGTGTACGAGGCCGGCCTCGTGCTGACCGGCACCGAGGTCAAGACCCTTCGTCGCGGCCGTGCCACCATCGCCGAGGCCTACGCGACGGTCGACGACCATGGCGAGGCCTGGCTGATCAACGCCAACATTCCCGAGTACGAGTTCGGCACCTGGCGCAACCATTCCGCCAAACGCAGCCGCAAACTGCTCCTGCACCGGCAGGAGATCACCAAGCTCGCGCGCGCTCTCGACAACTCGGGTCGCACCCTCGTGCCGTTGTCGATCTACTTCAAGGACGGCTACGCGAAGGTGGAGATCGCCGTCGCGACCGGCAAGAAGGACTGGGACAAGCGACGAGACCTCGCAGAGCGCGACGCGAAGCGTGAGGCTGAGCGGGCGCTGGCGGTGCGCAACCGCTACAACCGCAGTTGACCCTGGCTGGGGTCTTACCCGGCTCAGGGCTCAATCAGGGTGAGTCCCCGTTGGGCGGCGCGTCACCAGACGCGACAATGGATGCATGAGCGTGCCAGGACAGTCCCCCTTCTCAGGCGTCACCGACCAGATGCGAGACCGCGCGGTCGCGCACCTTCAGGCGATGTACGCCAACAACTCGATCAACGAGAGGGAACTCGACCGTCGGCTCGACCTTGCGCTCGGGGCCCGCGACCGACTGGAACTGAACCGTTCACTCGCCGGCCTCGCCCGACTCGCCCCCGTCGTCCTCACCCCGAGGGCGCCGGGGCAGGCCTCGCCGGTGGAGAACGTCGGCTCCGGCCTTGTGCACCTGTCCGCACTGGTGAGCTCGTTCATCGGCCCCGCCATCGTCAAGGCCGCGACGAAGCCCGGATCGCACCTGTGGTGGGAGGCAGGGCGGGCGATGAGCCTCCAACTCACCTTCCTCGTCGTCGGGATCGTGGCCTCGGTGCTCAGCTGGATCACGGGCCTCGACTTCCTGATGTTCCTCGCCTGGGCAGCCTGGGCCGGCTCGACGATCTGGGCCTCCGTTCGTGCGTTCAACGGCCAGAAGTCCACCGGAATGCTCGAACCCGCGCTCATCGCACGGCCGCAGATTCCGAGGCCAGGGATCACGCGCTAGACTAGGGGACGCAACAACTCAACAGGGGGTGACTGGTTTCGACTCGGGACGGTAGTTCCAGGGGAAGCGGGTCGAGGATCCACGCTTATCTCGTTAACGCTGCGTGGAAACCAATAAGTGCCAACAACAACCGCACTAACTTCGCTCTCGCTGCCTGATCAGCGACCGAAGGGTCAGCTCGGATGAGCCTTCCGTCCGATTCCTGGCCTCATTCAGAAGGCTTGCTGAGCCGCCTGTGTTTCAGGGGCTGCTCGGGACTTAACTGAGACTGGGTCCGTTTGCGACTTGCCGACATGAGTGCAAGGACCGAGTAAAACGCCTACGTCGGCTGCACCCGGAGAAGCCCTGGTTCACCTCTCGAGGACGCGGGTTCAATTCCCGCCACCTCCACCCCTGCACGCCAAGTGCCCGCCCCGCCGGCGGGCACTTGGCATTTCCCGGGAATCGTCCGGAGCGGCTTGTACAGTGAAAGACGTGGATCACGCTGGAGCAGTCGCCGTCGGACAGTTGCTCGTCGCCACCCAACCGGGACGTGGCGGCTACTTCGACCGCACAGTGGTCCTGATCATCGAGCGTCAGAGCGATGCAGGCGGCGGTGCGACGGTCGGTCTGTGTCTGAACGTCATGTCGGAGATTCCCGTCGGCAACGTGCTCTCCGACTACACCGATCTGATGAGCCCTCCCGTGCGGGTCTTCGAGGGCGGCCCGGTCAACCAGGACGTCGTCGTGGCGCTGGGCGAGCCCGCCTCGCTCGAGTCCCCGCCGCCGGGCTGGGAACGCATCTCCGGCGACATCGGAGTCGTCGACGTCAACTATCCGAGCGAACTGCTTGCCAGTTCGTTCACCCAGCTGCGGGTCTTCGTGGGGCTGTCGGCCTGGTCGCCGGGGCAGCTGGAGGGCGAGCTGATCCGCGGATCCTGGTTCCGGACCCAGGTTCGTTCGGAGGACGTGTTCGGCGACCCGGACGGGCTGTGGCGAAGGGTGCTGCGCCGGATGGGCGGGACGACCGGCAGATGGTCGTCCTGGACAGACGACCCGTCGATGAACTGACTGGTCAATGCCGTTTTGGCTTTTATCTGACCCATGGCTCTGTAAGACTTACCCCGGTGAGAGGGGAGGCCACACGGTGAGCTATGACGCCATTGACGACGACGAGTTGTTGGCACCGCTCGGGTACTCGCAGGAGGACCCGGCAGACGACGAAGAGTCGGATGAACTCCAAGGGGAGTGGCAGTTCGCCCACGGATTCCCCGACACCAGACGCTCCGTGCGCATCTGGGTCGATGAGGACACGCGTCACCTGACGAAGGTCCGTCTCTCGACACGGTGGAGGGATCGCCTCGGCACCCACCGACTCGAGGACGCCTTCGCAGAGGCCTTCTTCCTCGCGAACGCGCGGGTGGGAGACGTTCCGACGCTGCAGCCCCCGGCCCTCGAAGAGCCCGAAGGCGACCCCTCGTTGACGTGGGACGACTACCCGCAGATCGAAGAGAAGATCCAGTCGCTCCTCGACAAGGCAGTCAAGCTCACCCAGAGCGCCCCGGAGTACATCCGCTGGGCCGACTTCTCGGGTGAGCAGGTCTCAGCCACCAGCGCCCACGGAAACGTCACCGTCACCCTCTCGCTTGCCGGGCTCACCGATTCGGTGCGCTTCGACAAGGCCTGGCTCGCAAAGGCCCGGATGAACGACATCAACGAGGCCGTGCAGAGCGCCCACGAGAAGGCCTACGCCAAGTACGTCCCCCCGACATTCGTTCCCGGGGACCACGAAGAACTCGCACAGGAGCTTGCGGCGGCGCGCGGCGCTCTCCGCTCGATCGCTTCGAAGGACATCGTATGAGCAACGACACCAATCTCACCGTGCGTCCCGGCGAGGACGACAAGCACGACGGACTCACCGACGAGGCGGTGCTGCACTACCAGAAGCTCGCGGCGGAGGAGAAGAAGAAGACCCGTGGCCTCAGCGGCCCGCTTCCCGGCGAGGGAGCCACCTACACCGGGGCCGCAGGCCTGGGGATGGGTGCGGTTGCCTTCGAGGACCGTCAGCTCCACGCGGAGGTCGGCGGAGCTGAGCGTGCGGACGACCCGTGGGGCACCGACGAAGACGAATACTCCGTGCCCAGCGCCGTAACGGGCGCCGAGGACGCCCGCGAGGACCGCCGTAAGCGTGGCACCGGCGCGATGGCGCTGCGTGGCTCCGGCACCCGGGGCGGCAGCAAGTCCGACGGTTCCGCCCTTGCCGGTGGCGCGCCCATGATGGGGGCGCCTGGGGCGACCGTCGGCGGCGTCGGGGCAGTCGGGGCACAGCCGATGGGTGGCGCCATGCCGGGCGCCCAGCTCGGACTCGCCCAGAACGGAGCGGTGGGCTCCATGCCGGTCGGCCTGCTGCAGAACGCGCAGAACTCGAGTCGCGCGGCGACGGGGGCTGTCTACGCGCCGCCTGCCGGTGCAGGTCCCCAGGCGGCGAGCGCCGGTCCGGGCGTCTATGACCCCGAGTTCCTGCGCGAGGCGCTCAAGGCCAACGGTTTCACCCGCGAGGCGCTCGACGAGAAAACTCCGGGCGTCGGAGGGATCGACCTCGTCGACACGGACGGAGACGGGGTCCCCGACACGCCGAGGGCTGAAGCGGAGAAGAGTGCGCGCGAGCGCGGAGCCACGAGCCCGGGAGGGATGCTGCCTGGTCCCCTTCCCATCGGTGGCAACATCAACGGCGCCGGCCCCGCGCCGACCACCCCGGGCGCGACGACGCCTGGCACCAACCCCCCGGGGACCAATCCCGTCCCCGGGACGACTCCGCCGGTGTTTCGCACCATGCCCGGCTACCTGCCTCCGGTCACGACTCCGCCTCCCGGGACCAACCCGATTCCCGTCACCGGTGGACCGGCCTACCATCAGAATCCAGTTCCCGGCACACAGCCCGGCACCACGACGCCGATCGGCGCGCCTTCCACCGGGCCGATCGCCGCGGGTGGGTACACGCCGACGAACCCGGGGGGCAGGGACATCGACTTCGCGCAGCAGACCCCGACCTACTCGGGAAGCGGCCGCAACGGATATTCGGTGAATTCCGACGATCTGCGTTCAGACTCCAAACAGTGGGTGGGCGTGGCCGAGAGCACGGCCCCAGTGGCCGACGCGATCATCTCGACGGCGAGCCCCGCGACGATGTTCGGGCACATGACCGACCCTGTGCCGACCTACCAGTCCGCCGTCGACTCCTCCCGCGACTTCGTCAGCCAGTCGGGTGAGAGCTCGCTCGCCTTCTCGCAGAGCCTCGACGAGACCGCGTCCAACTTCGATGAGCAGGAACTGGCGGCGATCGCCGAGACCGGAAAGGTTTTCTGATGAGCGCACCCACCTTCGAAGATATCGCCAAGTGGATCAACGTCTTCGACTCCACCCTCAACGTGGCACGCAACTACGACTCCGTCGAGGTCGCGATCACCTTCGCCAACCCGCGGTTCAAGGAGTTCATCGGACTCGAGCTGATCCGCTCGTTCGTGCAGGCTGACGCGAACCAGACCTGGCTGAGGGCGGTCTCTGCCCGCGACCGGCTCGTCCAGACCTACCGGTGGCTCGCGCAGAGCCGTCAGTCCGTCGCCGCCCTCAACCAGGCGAGTGAGGCGTGGAAGACCGCACACACGCAGGCCAAGGAGACCTACGCCGAGATGGATGCCATCCGGCGCAAGGACACCCACTGGGACGGCGCAGGCTCGGCAGGGCAGTCCCTCTCCTCGGCCGCGCAGATGAGGGCACAGGAGCAGCTCGTCGACGTCACCGCGCAGGTGATGTCCGGCTGCACGCAGGCAGCGACAGTGATGCGAAAGGTCTTCACCGACGCCAACATCGTCCTCGCCTCGAACGCGCTGATCGCCATCGCCTTCGGGATGCGTGCACCGGTCGTCCTCGGCGGCCTCTTCGGCTTCAACACGCGCATGCGCGCCGTCGCCTCCGCCCTCGAGGGCGCGGCCCAGAAGATGGAGGCGATCGAGGCGGGCGACGGGTGGAAGCCCCAGTCGCTCGGCCTCGCCGCCTTCTTCTCGCAGAACAGCGGGGCCATCGCGGCCATGACCGCTCAGTCGCGTCGCAACATCCCTGTCTAGTCACGCTGGCGCGCCTCGCTACCATGGAGGCCCAACGGCAAGGAGGCAGCGGTGAGCGATCAGCGGAGCAAGGTCAGGATTCTCGTCATCGACGATGACGCCGCGCTCTCTGAGATGCTGCAGATGGTGCTGCGGCAGGAGGGCTTCGAGACGGTCCGCTGTTCCACTGGCGACGGCGCCCTGCACGAGTTCCGGCAGTCGCGTCCCGACCTGATCCTGCTCGACCTGAACCTTCCCGGCCGCGACGGCGTCTCCGTCTGTCGTGACATCCGGGCGGAGTCTGGTGTTCCGATCGTCATGCTGACGGCGAAGTCGGACACCGCCGACGTGGTCGCGGGCCTTGAGGCGGGCGCAGACGACTACGTGCCGAAGCCGTTCAGCGCAAAGGAACTCATCGCCCGCATCCGCACGCGGCTGCGCCGGATCAGCAGCGACATCGGCACCGACGTCCTGCCGATCGGCGACCTGACGATCTCGGTCTCCTCCCACGTGGTCAAGCGAGGAAGCCAGCAGGTGCCGTTGACCCCGCTCGAGTTCGACCTGCTGCTCGCGCTGGCCAAGCGACCCACCCACGTGTTCACCCGTGAGGCGCTGCTCGACGAGGTCTGGGGCTACCGCAACGCGGCAGACACCCGCCTGGTCAACGTGCACGTGCAGCGGCTGCGCGCCAAGGTGGAGAAGGACCCTGAGAAGCCCGAGATCGTGATCACGGTCCGCGGCATCGGGTACCGCGCCGGTGAACCGGCAGCGTAACCACCCGAAGGGACTCGCCCAACTCTGGTGGGGGTCCCTCCCACTGCGCGTGCTGGTCAGCACGCTCGGGCTCTCCATCGTCCTGCTCCTGCTGGCCGGGGTGCTGCTGCTCAAGCAGGCGACCGCCGGCGTCGTCGAGGCTAAGAAGGAGTCCTCGCTCAACGAGGCCGCGGGCATCTACACCTTCATGCAGGAGCAGTTGCGCAACCCTGACTCGCGCGGTGCCGCCATCCACGAGACCCTCACCCGGCTCGCCGATCTGGCCGACGCGCAGGCCGCGCAGTACCGGGTTGTGATCCAGGGGCCGACCTCCACCCTTGTGTCGGCGAGCATCCGTGACGAGTCCGTCCCGCAGAGCCTCCGCGACCGGGTCGAGGCGAGCGAGGGGATGTTCGTCACGCCGACAGAGGTGATCTTCACCGACCCGGACGAGGCGCCCGAACCGGGCTGGGTCGTCGGCACCTCGCTGATCGGGTCTTCGGGGGAGCGCTACCCGGTCTACTACATCTTCCCGATGGAGGCCGAACTCAAGACGCTCAACGCCATCCAGACGGCCGTGTTCGTCACGGGAGCGGTGTTGATCCTCGCCCTCGCCCTTCTCGCCTACCTGGTGACCGTCCAGGTGGTCCGGCCGGTGCGCAGGGCCAGCCACGCGGCGCTGAAGCTGGCGTCGGGCGAGTTGGACGTGCGGCTCAAGGTCAGGGGAACCGACGACCTGGCCTCGCTTGCGAAGTCCATGAACCGGATGGCCGCGCAGCTGCAACAGAGGATCCGGGAGCTGGAGAGCCTCTCCACCCTGCAACAGCGCTTCGTCAGCGACGTCAGCCACGAGCTGCGCACCCCCATGACGACGATCAAGATGGCCGCCGACGTGCTGCACGAGTCCCGGGAGGACTTCGCCCCTCTCGAGCGCCGCACCGCCGAGCTGATGAGCTCGGAGATCGACCGCTTCGACCTGATGCTTGCCGACCTGCTCGAGATCTCCCGCTTCGACGCAGGGGCGGCGGTGCTCGCCCTCGACGAGGTCGACGTCGGTGCCCTCGTCGAGGCCGAGGTGGGGGCACACCGTCGGATCGCCGAGAGCCTCGGCGTGGAACTGATCGTCGACGTGCGCACCACCGACAACACGGCCATGGTCGACTCACGCCGCATCCGCCGCATCGTGCGCAACCTCGTCACCAACGCCATGGAACATTCGGAGTCGCGACCCGTCCGGGTCACGGTCGCCTCCGACGACATCGCCGTCGCCGTCACGGTGCGCGACTACGGCGTTGGCTTCGAGGCCGAGAACACCGCCCGCGTGTTCGACCGGTTCTGGCGCGCCGACCCGAGCCGGACCCGGGTGGTCGGTGGCTCCGGGCTCGGACTCTCGATCTCGATGGAGGACGCCCGCCTGCACAGCGGTTGGCTAACGGCATGGGGCCGGCCCGGACGCGGGGCCCAGTTCCGGCTCACCCTGCCGCGTGAGCCGCATCACGAACTCACCGGATCGCCCCTCGCGGTGATCCCGGTCGACGACGACGGGAAGGTCAGCAGATGAGGGCCCGCACGCGGCTCACCGCGCTCCTGGTCGGGCTGCTCGTGGTCACCACGGGCTGCACCAGCATCTCAGCGACCGGCCCGATCGAGCAGGTGCCCATGTCGGCGCAACCGCCGGGGATCGACGTTGCGCCGAAGCCCCCGCAGGAGGGCGCCACGCCCACCCGGCTCGTCGAGGGCTTCCTGCAGGCCATGGCCGACCCGAAAGGCGACTACCAGGTGGCACGGCAGTACCTGACCTCCGAGGCGAGCGATGCCTGGGAGCCGACCTCCGCGGTCGTCTTCGACGGTGCGGTGACCGGCGACGCCGAGTCGGCGGGCATCTCCGGCACACAGGTCGGAAGCCTCGACGGCTCCGGGCACTACACCGCCCGCCTGCAGAGCTTCCACCACGACTTCGCCCTTGTCGACGAGGGCGGCCAGTGGCGCATCGGCGCCGCTCCCGACGGGCTGCTCCTCTCGCGCTACATCTTCGAGCGGTACTACCGGGAGGTCTCGATCTACTTCGTGAGCACCGCAGGATCGCATGTGGTGCCCGACCCGGTCCACCTTCCCGAGGCCCAGGTGACGCCGACCAGTATCGTCGAGGCGCTGCTGGACGGCCCGTCCGACGGGCTCTCCCGGGCTGTCACCAATGCGCTTCCCGCGGCGGTGAAGCTGGGCTCCGAGGCCGCGAGCATCGACTCTCAGGGCATCGTCACCGTCGACCTCACCGGGATCAGCGGGAACCTGGGCGACGACGCACGTCGACGGCTCGGAGCCCAGCTGCTCTGGTCGCTGACCGCGATTCCACGCGTCACCGGCCTCGTCGTCACGCGCGACGGTCTCGCGTTCACGCTTCCCGACTCGAACGCGCAGGGCGTGTTCGAGCTGAACACCCAGCAGGGCTGGCAGGTGCTCTCCCGCGGGGTGAACCACGACCTCTTCGCCGTGCGCGACGGGGTGCCGGGTCGGATTGCGAACCCGTTCGACTCCTTCAGTACGGGCCAGACCAGATATTCCGAGATCTCCGCCTCGCTGGACGGCGCCACCCTCGCCCTGGTCGACGAGGGCCGCACCCAGCTGTGGATGGGGGCCCGCAGCGGAGAGATGACGCTCGTGGAGACCGGGTTGACGAACCTGCGCGAGCCGCAGTTCGTGCTCGGCACCCTGTGGGTCCTCGGCGAGGGTCCCGAGGGCGGCTCGGTGCTCACCACCGTGCAACGCTCAGGAAAGGTCGAACGGGTCGTCTTCGATGCCCCGCCGGACGCGAGGATCGTCTCGTTCGCCGTTTCCCCGACCAGGGCGAGGGTCGGGCTGGTCCTCGACATCTCCGGACAGCGCAAGCTGGGCCTCGCGACCGTCGTGGACTCGGAGCCGGTCAACGTGGTGGCCTGGGAGCAGTTGCACCTGATCGCCGACAACGACGAGGCGCTGACCGACCCGCAGTCGATGCGCTGGTCAGACGAGACAAAACTCGCCGTGATCGCCTCGAACGCCGGGCAACGCTCCGTCTACACCGCCCACGTGGACGGCTCGGAGATCGAGGACCTCTCCCCGGTGGCCGGCGAGGCGGTGGAGGTCGCGGCGCTGCCCCGCATGGGTGGGGGGCCCGTCGCGATCCGCATCGCAAACGGCGCGGTGTGGCGCTTCGACGCGCGGACGCGCTGGAACCGGCTCGCCGACCAGATCACCTCCATCGCCTACGGGGGCTGAGCAGAAAGCTGTGGACGGGCGGAAAGTGGCGCGCCCACCCGTCGACAGTGAAGCGTGCATCCGTTCCTCGACTCGGCGGCCGACCTGCTGCTCGGTGCCACCTGCCCAGGCTGCGGCATCCCAGGATGGGGGGTCTGCCGCGGCTGCCGGGCCGTGCTGGATGAGGCCCCGGGCGGAGTCTTCGTCCTTGCGGACGGGCTCACGGTCTCCTGGGCCCGTGCCTACCGCCCGGTGCTCGAGCACGTGATCCCCAGATACAAGGATGACGGGGCCCTTCACCTCGAGCGACTCCTCGGTGGACTGCTCGCCGAGGCGGCGTCTGCGCTCGGCGACGACCCACCGACGCTCGTCCCGGTGGCGTCGCTGCCCCGTGCGGTGCGCAGGCGTGGCTTCGACCATGCCCGCAGGCTCACCGCGAGGGCGGCGAGGCGCACGGGCCTGCCCTGGCGGCCGCTGCTCAGGCGGGTGAACGGGGGATCGGACCAGGCGGGACTCTCTCGCTCGGCAAGGCGGGACAACGTGGTCGGCACCATGCGCGCCCGGCCCTTCGCGGCACCCGTCCTCATCGTCGACGACATCGTCACGAGCGGGGCCACCCTCCGCGAGGCACGGCGAGCGTTGGAGATCTCAGGTGTGAGGGTGGTCGGGGCTGCTGTGATCGCCCGCGTTGACAATTTAGCGCCACGAGCCGCAAAGGGCTGACAGCCGACTCAGAGTGCCGGTAGCGTTGGTGCATGGAAGCGCCGCAGGTCAACCCATCACGGGAAATGCCTGCGGCGTTGATCATCCACCGGCGGGACCAACCTGCCGATGGCACATCGGGCACCTCAGCCCCAGGACAGACGGAGGAAGCATGGACATCGTCGTCACCGGTCGTCGTATCACGATCAGCCCCGAGCTCAAGGACCTCGTCACCGAGCGCGTCTCCAGCGTGGAGCGTCTCCGTGACCGGGTCATCCGAGTCGAGGTCGAGTTCAGCGCATCCGAGAACACCAAGGACCCCGCCGACGCCATCACCGTGCAGCTGACGCTCCGCAGCCGCGGGCCCGTCGTGCGCGCCGAGGCCAACGCCAGCGACAAGATGGCTGCGTTCGAGCTCGCGCTCGACAGGCTCAAGGCGCAGTTGCGCAAGGCCGCCGACCGACGAAAGACGCACAGGGGCCTCCGTGCGGCCAGCATCAGTGAGGCGATGCCTCCGGTCGAGGACAGCAAGGGAGACGACGAGGGCGTCGAGCCGCGCAACGTCGCAGGGCTCGTGGTCACCGGCGACGGACCGCTGGTCGTGCGCGAGAAGGAGTTCGAGACCGAGCCGCTGACGCTCGCCCAGGCGCTGGACGAGATGGAACTGGTCGGCCACGACTTCTTCCTGTACCAGGACGCCGAGAGCGGCAAGCCGTCGGTCGTCTACCGCCGCAAGGCCTACAACTACGGCGTGATCCACCTCAACGTCTCGTAACCTCCGCAGCAACGAACCCGACGCTCGCCCCGACCCGACCGGCCGGGGCGAGCGTCGTTCTGTGTTGCTTGGCGCTGGGCGTTAGGATGATTGGCGGTATAGCCGCCATGTGCGCGACTGACGGAAGAGAAGAAGGACTTACCCCGTGGGATTCATGGATTTTCTGAGCGGCCTCGGCTCAGGGGCGCAGCTCCGCAAGCTCCAGAAGGTGGCCGATCAGGTCAACTCCATCGAGGAGGAGTTCCAGGCGATGTCGGATGCGGAGCTCCGCGCCGAGACCGACAACTTCCGCAAGCGGATCGAGGACGGCGAGTCGCTCGACCGGATCATGCCGGAGGCCTTCGCCACTGTCCGTGAGGCGTCGGTGCGCGTGCTCGGCAAGCGTCACTTCGACGTCCAGCTGATGGGCGGCGCGGCCCTGCACTGGGGCAACATCGCCGAGATGAAGACCGGTGAGGGCAAGACCCTCGTCGGCACCCTGCCCTCCTACCTCAACGCGCTCAGCGGCAAGGGCGTGCACGTGGTCACCACCAACGACTACCTCGCCAAGTACCAGTCGGAGCAGATGGGTCGCATCCATCACTTCCTAGGCCTCGAGGTCGGGGCGATCCTTGCCCAGATGACCCCCGAGGAGCGACGGGCCGCCTACGGCGCCGACATCACCTACGGCACCAACAACGAGTTCGGCTTCGACTACCTGCGCGACAACATGGCCCTGCGCAAGGACGACATGGTCCAGCGCGGTCACCACTACGCCATCGTCGATGAGGTCGACTCGATCCTCGTCGACGAGGCCCGCACCCCGCTGATCATCTCCGGCCCCGCCGAGGACAACCACGAGTGGTACCCGGTCTTCGCCCGGATCGCGCGCTCCCTCGTGCGCGACCGTGACTACGAGGTCGACGAGAAGAAGCGCACCATCTCCGTGCTCGCGCCGGGCATCGAGGCCGTCGAGGACCGGCTCGGCATCGAGAATCTCTACGAGTCGGCCAACACGCCGCTGATCTCCTACCTGAACAACTCCATCAAGGCGAAGGAACTGTTCAAGCGGGACAAGGACTACGTCATCGCAGGCGACGAGGTCCTCATCGTCGACGAGCACACCGGCCGAACGCTCGCGGGTCGTCGCTACAACGAGGGCCTGCACCAGGCGCTCGAGGCCAAGGAGGGCGTGCAGATCAAGGACGAGTACCAGACGCTCGCCACGATCACCCTGCAGAACTACTTCCGCATGTACGACAAGCTCGCGGGCATGACGGGCACCGCGAAGACCGAGGAGTCCGAGTTCCAGAAGATCTACGGTCTCGGTGTCATCCCGATCCCGACCAACCGGCCGATGGTCCGTGTGGACCAGGCCGATCTGATCTACCGCACGCTCGAGGCCAAGTACGACGCGATCGTCAAGGACGTCGTGGAGCGGCATGCCAAGGGGCAGCCGATCCTGATCGGCACGGCTTCGGTCGCCAAGTCCGAGACCCTCTCGGCGCTGCTGAAGAAGGCGAACGTCCCGCACCAGGTGCTCAACGCGAAGCACCACGAGTCCGAGGCCGCGATCGTCGCGGAGGCTGGCCGCAAGGGTGCGGTGACGGTCTCGACCAACATGGCCGGACGAGGTACCGACATCATGCTCGGTGGCAACCCCGAGTTCCTCGCCGACCTGCAGTTGCGCAAGCAGGGGCTCGACCCGGCGGAGACCCCCGAGGAGTACGAGGCGGCGTGGGCCGACGCCCTCGAGGCCCTCGAGGAGCAGACGAAGATCGAGCACGAGGAGGTCGTCGAGGCGGGCGGTCTCTACGTGGTCGGCTCCGAGCGCCACGAGTCGCGCCGCATCGACAACCAGCTGCGTGGCCGTTCCGGGCGACAGGGCGACCCGGGTGAGTCGCGCTTCTACCTCTCGCTCAGCGACGACCTGATGCGACTGTTCCGCCCCGAGCTGCTCGAGCGCGCGCTGCTGATGATGAAGGTCCCCGACGACGTGCCGATCGACATGAAGTCGGTCTCGAAGTCGATCGAGGGGGCCCAGAAGCAGGTCGAGGCGCAGAACTTCGAGATGCGCAAGAACGTGCTCAAGTACGACGACGTGATGAACCGCCAGCGCCACACCATCTACGCCGACCGCCGCAAGGTGCTCGACGGCGTGGACGTGTCGGAGCAGCTGCGCAACGCCACGCAGCGCGTCGTCGGCGACGTGGTCCGCACCCACACGCAGGGGATCCCGGAGGACTGGGACTTCGAGACCATGCTGACCGAACTGAAGGCGCTCTACCCGGTCACCGTCACCCTCGACGACCTCGAGGAGGAGGCGGCCAACCAGGAGGAGCTGGTCGAGCTCTTCCAGGACGACGCCCAGAAGGCCTATGACGCCCGCGAGGAGCAGCTGGGCGAGGAGACCATGCGCGAACTGGAGCGTCAGGTCCTGCTCACCGTGCTCGACCGCAAGTGGCGCGAGCACCTCTACGAGATGGACTACCTCCGCGAGGGCATCGGCCTGCGCGCCATGGCGCAGCGCGACCCGCTGGTCGAGTACCAGCGCGAGGGCGGCGACATGTTCAACGCCATGATGGAGGCCTTCATGGAGGAGGTCGTCGGCTACCTGTTCAATCTCGAGGTCAAGCCTGTCGAAGCCCAGCCTCAGGTCGGCGTCGTCACCGACGAGTCCGGGGCGGCCGTGACCGTCGGCTCCCTGACCGGCAGCGCGGCGAAGGCGGAGGACCAGCAGGAGGATGAGCCGGCCAAGCAGCCTGCCGCCCCCCTCGCGAAGGGGCTCGGGCGCAAGGCCGAGCAGCGGCTGAGCTACTCGGCCCCCGACGAGTCGGGCGAGGCGACCCGGACCGGCTCCGAACCGGCGAAGAGCACCGAGAAGGTCGGGCGCAACCAGCCCTGCCCATGCGGCTCCGGCAAGAAGTACAAGGTGTGCCACGGACGCCCCGGCGCCAACTGAGCCACCCGTCGGCCCCCTTCCGCGATCGCGGAAGACGGCCGCGTGCCTTCCCGCTCACCTGCCGGGCTCGAGCACGAACAGCTCGGTGCACTTCCAGGCACGCTGGCCGGCGTCGAGCCGGATCACGCAGCTGACCCAGCGTGAGGCGCAGGCGAGCCGAACGCTGGCCTCGACGGCCCTCCCCGTCGGCATCTGCGCCCGGACCCTGCCCAGCCGCATCCGCCGGAACCGCCCGCCGTCGACGTAGCCGGCGAGCCGGGTGAAGGCGTCGAGACCGAGGTGCGGGCGCAGCTGGTGCAGCGGACGCCTGCCCATCATCGCCTCCATCACGGCGGTGATCAGCGACAACGCCTGAGGCGGCGCGGGCTGCTGGGTGAGGTCGAGGATCGGCGCCGCGATCGCCGCTGACCTGGCCGGAATCATCGTGAGAACTGTCATGGCCCGACGTTAATCGGCCCCCCTGCGGGCGGCTCACGGTGGTCGTCGCGGGAACAACAGCGGCCGACCCCGGACAACACCGGCCGTCCCGAGGCAGCACCTGCACGCGGTGCGTTCGACTTGCGTCCTGTGTGGGTGTCGAACGACTAGGCTGGCGATGTGAATCGACAACTGGTTTTCGTCCCCGTCTCCGAGGATGAGCTGCGCGTGCTCGGCGGCGAAACGCTCGGCGCCGACCGCCCCGCCTACACCGTCACCCCCGAACTGCTCGCCGAGCTCGGCTACGGCGAGTCCGATTCGGAGGACGCCGAGTACGCGGCGCTCGTGCTCGCCTCGGTCGCGGGGCTCGCCGCGCACGGCATCCGGCTCGTCGTCGTCGCAGAGGTCGACCCGTCGCTGGTCTCGGCAGGCGAGGACCCGGCGAACGGGCAGGTCGTTCTCGCGGAGCTTCCCACCCGCTCGATCACCTCCTGGTTCGCGGACGAGCCGGGAACCGACGTCACAGACGCGGCCGCCATCTCCAAGGGCCTCAGCATCGACCAGGCCTGGGACCTCGACCAGGTCCAGGACCTGCTGAACCATCACGATCTACTCTGGAACGACGTCGTCGAGTACCGCAGACACAAGGAGGACTGAGCCATGCCCCGCTCCATCTGGAAGGGATCGATCTCTTTCGGTCTCGTCTCCATCCCCGTCAAGGTCTACGGGGCCAACGACGACAAGGACGTCAGCTTCCGTCAGGTGCACTCCACCGACGGCGGTCGCGTCAGGTACCAGCGGGTCTGCGAGACCTGCGGCGAGGTCGTCCAGTTCGCCGACATCGCGAAGGGCTACGAGGCCTCGGACGGTCGGATGGCGATCCTGACCGACGAAGACTTCGCGAACCTCCCGCTCTCGACGCTCAAGACTGTCGATGTCGTGCAGTTCGTCGACGAGGAGGAGGTCGATCCGCGCTTCTTCCAGAAGACCTACTTCCTGGAGGCCGAGACGGTCGGGCAGAAGCCGTACGTGCTGCTGCGTGACGCGCTCACCCGG